>JAFQBH010000019.1 GCA_017399765.1 Oscillospiraceae bacterium
AATGGTGATGTTTTCGCCTCTTGCGGCGGAATGAACGGTTTCGCACATACCGATGGAAGCAAGGTCACCGTCGCCCTGGTAAGTGAATACGATTTTGCTGGGGTCGGAACGTTTAACGCCGGTTGCAACAGCCGGAGCTCTTCCGTGTGCGGCTTCGACCATATCAACGGTGAAGTAATCGTAAGCCATAACGGAACAGCCAACGGGAGCAATACCGATGGTTCTGCCTTCAATTCCAAGTTCGTCAATAACTTCCGCAACAAGGCGGTGAACAATTCCGTGGGTGCAGCCGGGGCAATAATGAAGAACGGCATCGGTGAGTGCCTTCGGTTTTTCAAAAACAACTGCCATGATTATTCCTCTCCTTTCTCTGCTTCTTTAATGGAAGCAAGAATATCGTCAACGGTAGTTATCATGCCGCCGACTCTGGTGCAGCCGTAAACGGGCTTTTTGCAGCGGATAGCAAGTTCGATATCCTCTTTCATCTGTCCCATGTTAAGTTCAACGGATATGAAGGATTTTACTTTGTCCGCAGCGACAAGAAGGGGCTTTTTCGGGAAGGGCCAAAGTGTAATGGGTCTTATCATACCGACTTTGATGCCCTGTTTTCTGGCTTCAAGAATTGCGTTTCTGGAAACACGGGCGGTGATTCCGCAGGAAACAATGCAGATTTCCGCATCTTCCATCATGAATTCTTCCCAAAGGCATTCCTCTTCTTCGATTTTCTTATATCTTTCGTAACGCTCAAGGTTGATATCTTCAAGCTTTTTCGGAGAAAGATAAAGGGAGTTTACAATGTGGTGTTCGCGTTTGCATTCGGTACCGGTAACGGCCCAGTCCTTGGGGGTGTTATCGATTTCAACAGGGTCCGGAAGAACAACGGGTTCCATCATCTGCCCCATGGTGCCGTCTGCAAGAAGCATGCAGGGCATGCGGTATTTATCGGCAAGTTCAAAACCTTTAAGGGTCATATCAGCCATTTCCTGAACGGAAGCCGGAGCAAGAACGATTACGTGAAAGTCGCCGTGGCCGGGTCCGCGGGTTGCAAGGAAATAGTCGGACTGGGAAGGCTGGATTCCGCCAAGACCGGGACCGCCGCGCTGTACGTTAACGATAAGAGCGGGAAGGTCGGAACCGGCAAGATAGGAAATTCCTTCACATTTAAGAGCAATACCCGGGCTGGAGGAAGAGGTCATTGCGCGTTTTCCGGTTGCGGCAACGCCATAGACCATGTTGATTGCGGCGATTTCGCTTTCCGCCTGAAGGAAAACTCCGCCGATTTTCGGCATTTTTTTGGACATATATGCCGCAACTTCGGTCTGGGGAGTGATAGGATATCCGAAATAATGGCGGCATCCGGCAAGGATAGCCGCTTCCGCAAGGGCTTCGTTGCCCTTCATAAGAACTTTTTCCTGCATATTTCCGCCTCCTTTATTTTTCAACAGTGATTACGCAGTCCGGGCACATTGTTGCACAGAAAGCGCATCCGATGCATTTTTCGGGTTCAGTGATCTCAACGGGAGAATGACCTTTTTGGTTAAGTCTTTCTCTCGAAAGCTGGAGAAGATTTTTCGGGCAGGCATTTACGCAAAGACCGCAGCCCTTGCAAAGTTCTTCTTTAAAAGTAAGTTTTGCCAAAATCGTTGCACCTCCGTTTTATTTGTTAAGATGATAATATAGTTTCTGAAGCGAAAGGGGAAAAAGGTTTTCCACCTTATTTTTCAGTTCTTCATAAATTTTTTCGTCACAGCAGGTCATTTTTACCGGAATTCCGAGAGCTTTTGAAACATCTTCGGCATAAGCCATGCTGGAAAGAACATCTTCCGCGGTTGTTTCCGGACCGAGGTTTGTGTTGTTGACAATTCCGGTGAAAGGAAGCTTGCATGCAGCAACCATTTCTTCAACAACTTCAAGAGTATCCGGAACGGTTCTTGTGAGCGGACGGGCTTTGTTGACAACAAGAAGCATCTCGTAATCGTTTTCCTCGATTATCGAAGGAACGTATCTTCCGAGAGCAAGTGCGCCGCGGTCATCGCCGCCGATATCAAGAACGCCGTATTCGCTTCGGCTGTCGATAAGTTCATAAACTTCCTTCGGCATTGCCGGAGCATCAACGTTGCTGTTGGCGAACTTTGAGCATATAAGTTTTATTCCGTGCTCACGGAAAACTTCTTCGCTGTCAAGGGTGCGGAAATATGGGTTTACGATATCGAGATCCGCAACCGTTACCGGAAATCCGTGCTCACGTAGAAGCAAGGCATAGTTTACGGCGATATTGGTTTTTCCGCTTCCGTAATGGCCGGCAAAAAGCGTAAGTCTTTTGAATTCCAGAGGAAATCACCTCCGTTTTAGTAATTTAGCCTTCCCAGAGGGGAAGGTGGCACTTGCGAAGCAAATGACGGATGAGGGATTATCAGGTAACGCGGAGCGTTCATAGTAATTTATCAGGGATATCCCTCCTCAGTCACCTTCGGTGACAGCTCCTCCTCCGAGGAGCCGGAAAAAATATCAAAGTTTGCTTCTTATAATCTTTCCGCTGGTCGTTTTCGGAAGTTCGGTGCGGAACTCAACGATTCTCGGATATTTATAAGGAGCTGTATGGGTTTTAACGTAATTCTGAATTTCCTTTTTAAGTTCATCGGTGGGTTCCATGCCTTTGGTAAGGACTATGCAGGCTTTTACAACCTGTCCGCGAACTTCGTCCGGAGCCGCGCAAACGCCGCATTCCAGAACATAGGGAAGTTCCATGATGACGTTTTCGATTTCAAACGGTCCGATTCTGTAACCGGAAGATTTGATAAGGTCGTCGGCTCTTCCGACGTACCAGAAAAATCCGTCCTCGTCTTTCCATGCAAGGTCGCCGGTGTGATAAAATCCGTCGCGCCAGGTTTCTGCGGTTTTTTCGGGACTTGCATAATACTGATAGCTGAGTCCGCAGGGAAGACCTTTGCTGATATTGATGCAGATCTCGCCGGTGTCACCTGCGGCAACTTCGTTTCCGTCCGCATCAAGAAGATGAACATCATAAAGGGGAGAAGGTTTTCCCATGGAACCGATCTTGTGGCTTCCGCCGGAAAGGTTGCCGATGATAAGGGTGGATTCGCTCTGTCCGAAACCTTCCATAATCTGAAGTCCGGTTGCGTTTTCAAACTGGCGGAAAACTTCCGGGTTAAGCGCTTCGCCGGCGATTGAAGCATGCTTGATTGAGGAAAGGTCAAATCGGCTCAGGTCCTGTTTGATAAGCATACGGTACATGGTAGGCGGTGCGCAGAAAGTGGTGATATGGTATTTTGCGAACATCGGAAGGATTTTTTCGGCATCAAAGCGGTCGAAGTCATAGACAAAAATCGGAGCTTCGCAAAGCCATTGACCGTAAAGTTTTCCCCAAAGGGATTTTGCCCAGCCGGTGTCGGAAATTGTAAGATGAAGTCCTTCCGGATCAACGCAGTGCCAATATTTTGCGGTGATGAAATGTCCGAGAGGATATTTATAATTGTGTGCGGCAATCTTCGGATAACCGGAAGTTCCGGAAGTGAAGAACATGAGCATCGGGTCGTTTCCGCAGGCGGTTTCTTCGTTTCTGCGGAAGGAACTCGAGAACATGGTGTAATCTTCATTGAAGTTGAACCAACCTTCGCGGCTTCCGTTAACTATGATTTTAGTTGTAAGGGAAGGGCTGTTGGCTGCGGCTTTGTCAACAGCATCTGCGGTTTCGCCGTCTGCGGTGCAGATGATCGCACTGATTCCGGCGGAATTGAAACGATATTCAAAATCGTGCTCAAGAAGCTGGTTCGTTGCGGGAATTGCAATTGCACCGATTTTGTGGAGCGCAAGAATTGCAAACCAGAACTGGTAATGGCGTTTGAGAACGAGCATAACTCTGTCGCCCTTTTTGATTCCGAGGGATTTGAAATAGTTTGCCGCTCTGCCGGATTCCTTTTTTATATCACGGAAAGTAAAACGGCGTTCGGTTCCGTCATTGGAAATATGGAGCATTGCGAGCTTATCCGGCTGTTCTCTTCCAAGGGCATCAACAACGTCATAGGCAAAGTTGAAGTTTTCTTCGTTTCTGAAAGAAATTTTGGTGCAAAGACCGTTTTTGTCTTTTTCAGTGGTGATAAATTTGTTATAAACACGCTCGGTATCGTCGGAACGATGGGGTGCGTTGGGAAGAATCGCGGCTTTGTGGGTGGAAGTTTCCTTCTGCGGAGTAAGAACTATCGCATAGAAAATGCAGTCCGCACCACCGACAGCGACCATTCCGTGAGGAGTGGAGCTGTCGAAATAAATGCAGTCGCCTTTGTTGAGGGTTTCGGTATGTTCGCCAATCTGGATTTTAAGGCTTCCTTCGATGATAAGGTCGAATTCCTGGCCTTCATGGGAAGTGAGGGCAATGGGGCTGTGCTCGGCTTCTTCGCTGTATTTATTTACAACAAAAAGCGGTTCGGAAATCCTGTTGCGGAAGTCGGAAGCCATGTTGTAATAAATCATTCCGTGAGCCTGTTCAATTTTCTGACCCTGTCCGGCTCTTGTAACGGTATATCCGCGAAGCTTGGGGCTCTGGCCTTCGATAATATCGGTGATATCGACGCCAAGGCTTAAAGAACAGCGGTAAAGGAAAGCAAAGTTGAGGTCGCGCTGGCCGGATTCACATTCAATATATTCTTCTTCGGAAACGCCGGTTCTCTGCGCCATTTCTGCGGTGGAAAGTCCGGTTATTTCGCGAAGAGCGCGGATACGTTCCGCCATCTCCTGAATCTTATATTCAAGTCCCGTAAGCTGTTTTTCCATACTGTTTTTCCTCCGTTCCTTTTGGGAAGAAACAAAAAAGCCCGTCCCAAAGAAATGATTCTTTGAGACGAGCTGTTTAAAAAAAACATACCCGCGGTACCACTCAAATTGCGTTTGCTATTGCAAAACACCGCTCATCGGGTTCAAACAAACCCTAAGCACTTACGCAGCTGACGCGGAAGAGTTCTACTTGCGAAAAACGCTTTCTTCTCTTCGGCTCGGGAGCTACAGCAAAAAACACCCGTCATCGGCTTTTCATCAGCCGCCGACTCTCTTGAGGCAGGAAACGTTTTCCGCACTCTCCGTCAAAGCCTTTATATTAAAAAGAATCATATCACTTGATTATTTAATTGTCAAGCTAAATTCAAAATTTTGAATAAATATTCCGATCAAGCCTTCCCGGAGGGGAAGGTGGCATTTGCGAAGCAAATGACGGATGAGGGATTACAAAAGAACACGGAGCGTTTAATCAGGTATATCCTTCTTCAAAGGCACCTTAAATCAAAGCTTGTTTCTCTGAATTTTTCCGCTTATAGTTTTCGGAAGTTCTTCGCGGAATTCAACAATTCTCGGATATTTATAAGGAGCCGTATGGGTTTTAACGTAATCCTGGATCTCTTTCTTGAGTTCGTCGGTGCCCTCAACACCCTTAACAAGAACGATGCAGGCTTTTACAACCTGTCCGCGAACTTCGTCCGGCGCGGCGCAAACTCCGCATTCAAGAACATAGGGGAGCTCCATAATAACGTTTTCGATTTCGAACGGTCCGATGCGGTAACCGGAAGACTTGATGACGTCGTCCGCTCTGCCGACATACCAGAAATAACCATCCTCATCACGCCAGGCAACGTCGCCGGTGTGGTACATTCCGTCGTGCCATGCGGCGTCGGTTTTTTCCTGGTCTTTGTGATAACCGAGGAAAAGTCCGCAGGGAACGGATTCGTCGGTCCTTACGACGATTTCGCCGTTTTCACCGGTGGGAACGGAATTTCCTTCGCTGTCAACAATATCGATATTATAACCGGGGGTCGGTCTTCCCATGGAACCGGGTTTGAGAAGTCCGCCGGTAAGGTTAGCGAGGGTAAGGGTGGTTTCGGTCTGGCCGAAACCTTCCGCAATGCGAAGTCCGGTTGCTTTTTCAAACTGATAGAAAACTTCCGGGTTAAGGGCTTCGCCGGCGGTGGTTGCATGCTCAATGGAGGAAAGGTCATATTTGGAAAGATCCTGCTTTATGAGCATGCGGTACATGGTAGGCGGTGCGCAGAAGGTGGTGATATGATATTTCGCGAACATCGGAAGAATCTTCGAAGCATCAAATCTGTCAAAGTCATAGGTAAAGACTGCGCTTTCGCAGAGCCATTGGCCGTAAAGTTTTCCCCAAAGAGCTTTTCCCCAGCCGGTATCGGAAATTGTGAAATGAAGTCCGTCACGGCGTACCCAGTGCCAGTATTTCGCGGTGACATAATGACCGAGAACATATTTATAGCTGTGGGTCGCAATTTTGGGATATCCGGTGGTTCCGGAAGTGAAGAACATAAGCATGGGGTCATCGCCGCAGGGAGTATCTTCGTTTCTGTGAAGGCGGCGGCTGAAAAGCTCATATTCGCCGCGGAAATCGTGCCAGCCTTCTCTCGGTTCGCCAACGATGATTTTTGTGATAGGTTTATCGTAATTTTCCGCCGCAAGTTCAGCCTGATGCGCAGCATCACCGACAGAAGTGCAGACGATTGCTTTTACGTCCGCCGCTTTATAGCGATATTCAAAGTCGTGCTGAAGAAGCTGATCCGTTGCGGGAATTGCGATCGCGCCGATTTTGTGAAGACCGAGGATAGCAAACCAGAATTCGGCGTGGCGCTTGAGAACAAGCATAACTGTATCGCCTTTTTTGATTCCGAGGGAAGTGAAATAGTTTGCCGCCTGGGCGGAACGTTCCTTCATATCACGGAAAGTGTAGATATTTTCGGTAAGGTCGTTGGAAACATGGACCATTGCAACTTTGTCCGGCTGCTGGCGGCCGAGTTCGTCAACAATATCAAATGCAAAGTTGAACTGGTCGGTATTGGAAAAATGAAGTTTTACCGGATAACCGTTTTCGTCGGTGTCTGCTTTTACAAAAGAGTTGCTGATAAGATCGTTTTCGTGGGTCGGCTTTTTAGGAATGATATAATCAGCTTTTTCCGGTTTTTTGTCCGCCATTACCATTGCAAGGAAGGTGCAGTCGCTTCCGCCGACGGCAATCATTCCGTGAGGAGTGGAGGATTTATAGAAAATGGAGTCGCCCTCATTAAGAATTTCGGTATGGTCGCCAACCTGAACTTTGAGAGAACCTTTTATGACAAGGTCGAATTCCTGTCCGGCGTGGGTTGCGGTATGAATGGGCTTGTCCTGAAGTTCTTCGGAAAATTTATAAGTTACCCAATAAGGCGCACCGAGTTTTCTCTGAAACATCGGAGCAAGGTTCTGAATGCAGATTCCGTCCTCTTCAGCGGTAACAAGACCTTCGCCTTTTCTGGTTACGGTATAATGAGAAAGATTGGAAGCATGTCCTTCAAGAAGTTCGGTAAGTTCAAGACCGAACGCAAGGGAGCATTTATGAAGAAAAGAGAAGGGGAGATCGACTTTTCCGCTCTCATAAATTCGATATTGTTCCTCCGAAACTTCGGTGCGTTCCGCAAGCTGTGCAGGAGAAAATCCCACAATCTCACGCATCTCACGAATTCGCTGGGCAATCTCCATAAGAGAGGTTTCTGTCTGTTTTTTCATAAGATCCAATATCCTTTCCGACCGCATAAAGGGTCTTTTTTTATAAAATAAAAACCCGTCCCAAGAATAAAATCTTGAGACGGGTAAAAAAATCTTTTTATCCGCGGTACCACTCAAATTGCAGTAATACTGCCGCCTTCAGGCTCCAACAAGCCCTATTCCTTAACGCGGACAAACGGGGAACATCTACTGGGAAAAAACCTTTCGGGTTCCCGGCTCAGAAGGGATAAGTCCTTGGTTCGGAAACTGCCGGTTTACACCAACCACCGGCTCTCTGCGCGTTTTCCGTTCCGACCGTCTTCGTCAACGCCTTTTACAATATAGGAATTACTTTAGCACTTTAATTAAATATTGTCAACCCAAAAATGATAATTTTTTCACCAAAAATGATTTACTGAAGCCTTGTGATAACAAGATGGGCGGAAACGGGTTCGATTCCGCCGGCGGAAGGAGTAATTGTAAGAGCGGTGGCGGTTCCTTCCGGGTTGCGAACGGTGAGAACGGAGTTCGCAATGTTGTTTTCAACAAGCGCCATTCCGATAATCTGGGAAGTTCCGGTTGCTCTTCCGGTAACGGTATAAGGAAGTTCGGTTCCGTTAAGAGTAAGAACAAGCTGACCCGCTTCGGTAACGCTTACCTGGAAAAACACCTGGTAAACGCCGACTTCGGAAAGGAAAAAAGAAGAATCGGAAGCTCTTGAAATTCCGGTTCCGCCAATAGCGGTTTCCGAAGGGAAGGAAATATCTTCTCCGGCACCGATTGTTGCGGTATTATCCGGAGGCATGAGAGCATAAAAATCGGCAAAGCCAAGAACAGTTCCGGCGGGTCCCTGTGGTCCGGTCGGACCGATAGGACCCTGAGGCCCGGTTGCACCGGTTGCACCAGTGGCGCCGGTTGCTCCCGCAGGACCGGTAAGACCTTGCGGACCGGCAGGTCCGGTCAAACCAACGGGACCCTGAGGACCTTGTTCGCCTGCAGGACCCTGAGGACCCGCAGGTCCGGTTAATCCGATAGGTCCCTGAGGACCGGCAGGACCTGTAAGACCAATGGGTCCCTTAGGGCCCTGTTCACCGGCAGGACCCTGGGGACCCGCCGGACCAACCGGTCCCTGAAGACCGGCAATTCCCTGAGGGCCTTCCGGACCTACCGCACCGGGAATACCCTGGGGTCCTCTCGGACCGATTTGTCCCTGGGGACCCGGAACGGGATAGGATTCACCGGTATTGCAGCAGCATCCTACCGGATAAGGCTGGGGATATGGGCGATAGCGGTTGAAACCGCATTGGAAATCAAAAGATTGATTTTCTGAACAATTATATCTGTTCAACAAAACACCTCCTTTTAAGGTATGCAGTCCATTCTATTCCGGAAAAAGAAAAATTGCCTTAAAAAGTGTTTTTGAACCACAAAATCAAAATTTCAATTGACACAAAAGCAATAATGATATATTTTATATCTATAATGAATTTACAGGAGGACTCTTATGAACAGAGAAAATAAGAGAAAATCTTTTGAAAAAGGTTATTATAAAACCCATGCCTGCAACGAGGTTTTTGTCTGCAAAAACTGCGGAAGAGAAGTTATTCCCGAAGGAGCGGGAAGCGACCACCGCAACCATTGCCCGAACTGCCTTTGCAGCGTTCATCTTGATAATGAACCCGGCGACCGCGAAGCGGATTGCGGCGGTCTTATGGAACCTATTGCCGTCTGGGTACGCAAAAACGGCGAATGGGCAATAATCCATCGCTGCAGAATCTGCGGCGCAATGAGCTCCAACAGAATTGCCGGTGACGATAACCCCATGAAACTTATGTCCATCGCAATGAAGCCTCTTGCAAATCCGCCTTTCCCGATTGAAAGAATCGAAGAACTCACCAAAATGATGGGCGGAGAAGGAAGCCTTGAATAATCATTAAAAACAACAGGCACGGCAGTTTGTTCTGCTGTGCCTGTTTTTATAAAAAATGAATTTAAAAGGAGGAAAGAATATGCTTCAGCTGATAAAAAGATGTCCGGAATATGTTTCGGGGTACAGAGATTATTGTAAAGAGATATACGATGATCCGGCTGCACTTTTATATTTCCGTCCTACGAATCCAAAAAGCATTGATGAGAATTGGTTTTTACGGACAAAAGATTGGTATGATAAAAAAGAAAAAGGCCTTATAGAAGGCCAGCCGGTAAGTTTTCATTATTGGGCAATAGATGACGGAAAATTTATCGGGGAATTTCAGCTTCGGACAGAATTTACCGAAAAGGTGCTTAACGATATCGGAAGCATCGGTTATGCGGTAAGAGTCAGCGAATGGGGAAAAGGATACGGTACGGAAATCCTTCGTCTCGGTCTTGAAATTGCAAGAGAAAAGGGAATGAAAAAAGTCCTTCTCAACATAAACGAAAACAACGTTGCTTCCATAAAAGTGTGTGAAAAAGCAGGAGGAAAACTGCAGGATACAATAAATATAAACGGCGAAAAGAACAGAAGATATTGGATTGAATTATAAAAAAACAGCCTGCAAAAGCAGGCTGTTTTTATTTTTTTCTGAATTATTCTGCGTAAACGGGTTTGTCAAGGTGGAAACCATTATATTTCTTATAGAATCTCCACATATGAAGCATGAGCATTGCTTCGCAGTAAAGGTCGATTGCAAGGAAGATGAAGGAAGGAATTCCGTGGATTCCCATTGCGTGACCGGTAAGTTCAATGGAAGTTGCGATAATATCGATCCACATGTGGGTGATAAAATGGTGGGACATGTGGTGGTCACTGGCTTCGTTTGCATATTTTGCATAGTTGGTGCACATAAGGTAAAGGAGCACGCAGAATGCGGCTTTGGGAAGAAGCGCAACAATGTGGTCAAGTTCGCCCCAGAGCATAATGAAAGAAGCGGTGGTGCAAACCATTGCAGTCATAATGGAAAGGGTGAAACCGCCGGTTTCTCTATGGAGAAGATAAAGTCCCGCGGTGATAAGAAGGAAGCCGAAGAAATCAAGAAGAGTTCCGACTTCGTGCCAGATGAGGTCGAGCGGAGCAAGCATAAGGCACATTCCGACGATTATCGGAAGGGTACCTTTAAGTCTGAGTTGGTCTTTTTTCATATTATAATAATCCCCCTAAAATCTTTTGCCTGAAAAATCACAAAAGTATCTATATATTTATATCATTAACCGAAAGAAAAAGCAACATTTTTCGATAAAATAACTTATTTTATATTAATAGGTTATATTATAAAATTGCGCTATTGAAAAAAAGGTGGATTTAAGATATAATATATTGAATTATTTTTGAAAGGGGGATTTTTCCGTGATAATCGATATGAACGGAATTTCAAAAAGCTTCGGCGCAAAAACCGTTCTCACAAATCTCGATCTGAAAATTGAAGACCACGACAGAATCGGTCTTATAGGCGAAAACGGAGCAGGAAAATCCACTCTTTTGAATATTATTATAGGCGATCTTGAATATGATACCGGAACTTTTGCAAAAGGAACCGGCAAAAAAATCGGTTTTCTCCGCCAGGACAGCGGCCTTGCTCTCGGCGGAACGATTATTTCCGAAATGCGCTCGGTTTTTGAGCCCGTGCTCAAAGCAGAAAAACGCATAAGTGAACTTGAGCACCGAATGGCTGTTCTTGAGCACGGAACAGAGGAATATCATAATCTTCTCGCGGAATATGAGCACGAGAAGAACTTTTTTGAGGCAAACGACGGTTACAACGTTTCCGTAAAGATAAATACGATTCTTACCGGTATGGGTTTCAGCAGTTTTGATCCGGAAACCCCGGTTGACAGACTTTCCGGAGGCGAAAGGACAAGGCTTGCCCTTGCAAAACTCCTGCTCGAAGGTCCGGATCTTCTTATGCTTGACGAACCGACAAACCACCTTGATTTCAAAACTCTTACATGGCTCGAAGATTATCTTATGTCATATAAAGGCGCAATTCTTACCGTTTCCCATGACCGATATTTCCTTGACAAAATTGTTAATATAGTCTGCGAAGTTGAAAACAAAACTCTTGTAAGATATAACGCCGGATATACAAAATACCTCGATTTAAAGGCCGCAAGGCTTGCAAGAATGCAGAAAGAATATGACCGCCAGATGCGTGAAATTGCCGAACTCGAAGATTTTATCGCAAGGAACAAAGTCCGTGCTTCAACAACAAAACGCGCCCAGGCACGCGAAAAAGAAATTGAACATATGGAGATAAAGGAACGTCCCGTTCCGCCGCCGAAACCTCCGAAATTCCGTTTCGGATATGAACGCGAACCGGTTAAAGATGTCCTTTTCGTAAAAAATCTTCCGCTCGAAGTGGGCGAAGGTTTTGAACGAAAAATCCTTAATCCTTCCGTTGATCTGGAAGTCCGCAGAGGTGAAAAAATCGCTCTTGTCGGAATGAACGGAGTCGGAAAAAGCACTTTTATAAAAACCCTTCTCGGAATTTTGCCGCATAACGGCGGAATCATCGAATGGGGAAGAAACGTCCGTACCGGTTATTACGACCAGCATAACAGCTATCTCAATCCCGCAAAAACAATGCTTGACGAAATGTGGGATATGTTCCCACGTTCCGATGAACTGACTTTGCGCACCGCTCTTGGAAGAGCAAGACTCACCGGCGAAAACGTCTTCAAAAAAATCGAAGTTCTTTCCGGCGGCGAAAAAGCAAGGCTCAGCTTTGCGGCGCTTACCCTTAAAGATGCAAACGTTCTTCTTTTGGACGAGCCGACCAACCACATGGATATTGCCTGTAAGGAAGCTCTTGATGAAGCGCTTCGGGAATATACCGGAACGATTATAATGGTCAGCCACGACCGCTATTTTCTTAACCGGGTCCCGACCAAAATAATCGAAATGTTCCCGGACCATCTTTCCTGCTATGAAGGCGGATACGATGACTATATGCGTCTTAAAGAGGAAATTTCCGCCCCGGTTAAGGAAGAAAAGAAACCTTCCGCAAACGAAACGGTCTATTACCGTTCAAAACAGCAGAAAAGCGAAGACGCAAAACGCCGCAACCGCCTTAAAGCGGTTGAACAGGAAATTTCCGATGCGGACGAGCGCCTTGCCGAAATCGAAAAGGAAATGGCAGATCCGGAAACTTGCGCTGATTATGAAAAAATGGCCGCCCTTTGCGCGGAAATGGAAGAACTTAAAAACCGCCAGAACGACCTTATGGACGAATGGGCGGAACTTTCGGAGGAACTTTCATGAAAGAAACAGAAATAATCATACTTGTTGCTTCTTTTATCTGCGGTGCGGTTGGTTCTTTACTTGCCAAACGGGCAAAGAAAAAATCAAGCTATATGCTGCTTTATATTTCCACTGCCCTTGCGGTGCTTACCTTTATAGGAATAGTTGCAGCGGTAATATTTGTATTTTTTGATAAATAAAAATAAAGCCCTTCGCTTTCGCGAAGGGCAATTTTTTTATATCTTATTCAACAACAGCGTAGCAGCAGCGAACGGGAGAATAGATTTTTTCTTCTGCTTTAAGTTCTTTGATTGCTTTGGAAACTGCGTCTTTGTTTTCGCCGAGAGCAGCTGCGATTTCGCCGGGACGAAGGGGTTTTTCTGCGTTTTTAAGGACTTCAAGGATTCTTTCTTTCATTTTTAAAATCTCCTTTTATTTAAATTAGTTAATTCCTAATTGAGAACTATTATCAATTAGTTTATGTCTGTATTATATACTATATTTTTAGATTTGTCTATAGAAAAATGAAAAATTTTTGAAAAAATATAAAAAAGATGTCCGGAAATATTCGCCGGACATCTTTTTCTGCGTTATTATTATACCACATTTTCTGCTTTTAAACAAGTCTTGTATTAGCCAAAGGCGAAGTATATAATTTTTTTCAAAAGGGGTGATTTTATGCTGCTTTATCATGGAAGCCGAACCGGCGGAATAGAAATCCTTGAACCGCGCCTTGCGGACCACGAAAGACCGTATATCTATTTTTCAACAATCGAAGTTGTTGCGGCGTTTTATCTTTGCAACGCGGTGGAGCGTCCGTATTATTGGTTTCCTTATGGATTTTCGAAAAGTGGAGTTCCGGTTTATGATGAACTGTATCCAAATGCATTGGAAGAAGTTTCAAGAGGTGTAAAGGGATATATCTATACAGCTGAAACACCGGAAGAAAATCTGCTTCCTTTTAAAAATATACCCTGTGCAAGGCTTGGAACAAAGCCGGAAAAGGTTCTTGAATGTATCGAGGTTCCGGATGCCTATGATTTATTTATGAATTACATAAAAGAGGGCAGGCTTATTGTAGGAAAATTTGAAGAAAAATCGGAAAAAGAACTGAATTGGTATTATAATAAAATTTTCGAATATATTACCGAAAAGGAAATGATAAAAACTCCGGATTGCTCCTACGCAAAATTTGTCCGTGAAAAATTTCCGTTCGTTTGGGAAAAATATGAAGGCAAATATTAATTATTTTCTTTGCGGAGCCTGTTGATGCTATCGGTTTTTCTGCGTGTAAAAATGTAAATAAAAAGCCATATCAGGGCGAATCCTGCGGCAAAAATTGCGGTGAAAACTCCTATTTCGTTTCTCGGAATCCAATCGTTAAGAAGATACATAATTAGATAATCCAGATAAAGAACCGCCGCGTGGATCATTATTGAAGAAGCGATGGGAAGCTTTTCGCTTTGGTAAATTGCAGTAATGCCGCCGGCAATAAATGCCATAAGAGTGATCGAAAGAATTCCGAGAGAAACTTCGTTTATCGGAATGTTTTCAATGTTTTCTGTTCTTCCGACTATATAATAGATTATCGCAAGAATAAAGGGTCCGCCCCAGGCGCTGATAAAACCTCTCTTAAAAAATTCTTTGAAAAAAGATTTCATTTTCCAAAATACCTCCTTTTAATTTCCGCAAAACAGCGTCTTGAAACATATTCTTTATTGCCGCTTTTAAAAACCGCATCAACAGCGCCGCTGAAATTTGCAGAAAAACGTTCGATCCGTTTTTCGTTCGCAAGGGCGGATTTGTTGATTCGGATAAAATATGAAGGAAGGATCTCCTCGATTTCATAAAGCCGCATTTTTATCCGGAATCTGTTTCCGGAAGAATCGGTAACAAAGGTTTTTCCCTCTTCAGAAAAAACAGATTCAATTTCCGAAAATGAAAGAAGCTTCATTTCATCTTCGGAAAAAACAGGAATACGGTCGTTTCTGCTGTATTGCATCACAAGAGCTTCGATTCTTTCGGTAAGGGAAGAGCGATCGTGCACTGTCGCAGTAATTTCCTCTTCCTTGGATTTATCGATGATAAGATTGAATTTCATCGTTACACCTCCTGTGAGAAAAATATATCATATTGAAAAACAAAAATCATAAAATTTGAATCTTCGGTAAAAAATCGGAGCCAAAAGGAAAAAAACGCCGCGTTTCTGCGGCGTTTTTCTTTTTTTATAAAACTTTTTCAAGAACTTTTACAAATTCTTCAAGACCGGTTTTGTCCTTTTCGAAAAATCTTCCGATAACCGGGCTGTCAATATCGAGCACGCCCCAGATTTTTCCGTCAACATGGATCGGAACAACGATTTCGGAATTTGAAGCGCAGTCGCAGGCGATATGTCCCGGGAACTGATGTACGTCATAAACAAGCTGGGTTTTGTCTTCAAAAACCGCGGTTCCGCAAACTCCGCGGCCGATTTCAATTTCAATGCAGGCGGTTTTTCCCTGGAAAGGACCGAGAACAAGTTTTCCGTCCGTCATTTTATAAAATCCCGCCCAGTTAAGATCCGGAAGATGTTCCCAAAGAAGGGCAGAAGCGTTCGCGAGATTTGCGGTTTCGTAAGGAACGCCGTCGGTTATTGCAGAAAGATTTTGGCAAAGAAGGGAATAATCGGTCATTTTACGCCTCCTTAAATTTCTTAACGGTTACGGCAATGTGTCCGATTGCGAAAATAACGGCGAAAACAACAAGGAACCAATGGCGGAGAAGGATTCCGCAAAGAAGGAAAACTGCAATATTTATAATCGCAAGAGCCATTGCTTTTCCGAAGCTTTGTTTTTTAAAGAAAAGTACCCAAAGAAGGATATAAACCGCAAGAAGAATTCCGTTTCCGGCAAAATAGATTATCATTTCTTCGGAAGAAGCGAAACCAAATTCCCATATTCCGAGCGGAAGAACCATAAGGAGCATTGAAGCATATCTTCCGAACTGTTCGGTGACGGAAGCGGCATCCGGCTTTTTGTTTTCTCTTTTTTCTTTATGGATAGCAAAAAGAAGCTCCGGAATTATAAGTATCCAGACTATTGCAACCTGGATAAAATTTATAAGATTAAGTACCATTTTTAAAATACCTCGCAGGGGGAATTTTTTCTACATTATACACCCAAACGCAAAAAAAGAAAAGCACCGCGGCGGTGCTTTTATCTTTTCAAATTTATAATACTGTAATAAATCGAAACAAGGCCGATACTTAAAAGCAAACCGCCGATGATATCTGTAAGCCAATGCACTCCGGAAATCAGTCTTGCAGTAACCATAAAAACGGTAAAAATGCTTATCAGCCAAAGGGATGTTTTTTTTAAGCGGACGTTTTTAATCCTTCGCTTAAACTGAATCGCCGAGGTCGGCATAATGCACATAATAAGAAGCGTTGTTGAGGAAGGGTAGGATGCTTCGAGAATTCCATCAATTAAAACCGGGCGATAGTTTATAATAAAATTTTCAAAAAATAAATAAACCGCCGCTATAATAATATAAAATCCTCCAAGCATCAATATATCTTTATCAACTTTGAATAGATTTTTTCTTTTAAGAAGCTGAAAGAATCCAAGCATGGCAAAACCGAACATAAAACAAACAGGAACAAGTCCAAGCCAATCCGTCAAAACGTATAAATCCATGTTTACACCGATAAGGTTATGAAAAAATCCGTTAAGCAAAGCGAAACCAACATAAGAATCTTTCGGCCCGATTGCTTTAACATCTATGTTTTTAACAAGAAATGTCCATATAACAAATGCACAGATGATTGCTATTCCGGTAATTGATATTTTTTTATTTTTCATTTTTCTCCGTCCTTTGCTGTAATTTTTTAATAACAGCATAAGTCGAAGAAAGTGAAATATAAAGAAAAGTACCGTCACATGGACGATACCTTTCGTGTCAGCGGCGTTTTATAAGCATAATTGCTTTTATTACAAGAAAAACAAAACAGAAAAAAGCGGCGTATGGCTGAAGAGTCATCATAAAACAAACTGTTCCGGCAGCGCTTAATATCAAAGAAACAAAATGTTTGTTTTTTATCCAGAAATTGCAATCACAGTTTTGAAAAGCAAGAATCAGGATTCCGGTAAAAATAATTCCGAAAACAATGATAAAATATACGCTTCGGATATATTCCGAAATTCCCGAAAGGGAGAGAAGAGAAACTTCCTTTATGATTTCTCCGCCTTTTTCGCCGAAAAAAGGAAGAAAGAGGAACATTATCATGCTGCAGTCCAAAAGGCCGAAAACGATATCGCGAAGGTGTTTTTCCCTTTGCCTTAAATCCTCATCGGCTGCCGCAAGAAGCTGTTCCCCGGAAAGAAGTTCGTCGATTGAAACGGAAAAATATTTCGAAATAGCTTTAAGAGATTCAATGTTCGGGATGCCTCTTCCGGATTCCCACTTCGAAACGGCGGTTCGGGAAACATATAAAATTCCGGCAAGTTCTTCCTGGGTAAGTCCTTTTTGCCTGCGCAATTCCTGAAGTTTTTCGCCTAATTCCATTAATGATCATTCCTTTATGCTAAATGGGCAATCCCGCTTCGGGACTGCCCATTTTTTAAAAATTAATTATTTATCGGTGGGTTTCATGGTGGGGAAGAGAAGAACGTCGCGGATGGAAGCACTGTCGGTAAGAAGCATTACAAGTCTGTCAACACCGAAGCCAAGTCCGCCGGTAGGAGCCATGCCGTATTCAAGAGCGGTTACGTAGTCATAGTCAACCTGCGCTTTGCTTGTGGGGTCAAGTTCAAGACGTTCCGCAACCTGGCGTTCAAAACGGCCTTTCTGGTCGATAGGATCGTTAAGTTCGCTGAATGCGTTGCCGAATTCGGTTGCGTTGATGAAATATTCAAAACGCTCGGTGAATGCGGGATCTTCCGGTTTGCGTTTTGCAAGGGGGCTGATTTCTACGGGGTAATCGTAGATGAAAGTAGGCTGGATAAGGTTTTCTTCAACGAATGCATCGAAGAATTCAGCAAGGATAGCGCCTTTGGTGGGAACTTCCGGAAGTTCAACGTTATGTTTTTTAGCAAGCTCAATTGCTTCTTCGTCGGAAGCAACTTCGGCAAAATCAACGCCGGAATATTTTTTGACCGCTTCGATCATGGTAAGTCTTTCCCAATGACCAAGATCGATTTCGGTGCCCTGATAATTTATTTTAAGGGTTCCGCAAACGTTCATTGCAACGGTTTTCATCATATCTTCAACAAGGTCCATCATTCCGCGGAAATCGGTAAAAGCCTGGTAAAGTTCGATGGAGGTGAATTCCGGGTTATGTTTGGTATCCATACCTTCGTTACGGAAAATACGGCCTACTTCATAAACTCTGTCAAGACCGCCGACGATAAGGCGTTTGAGGTAAAGTTCGGTTTCAATTCTGAGAACCATATCCATATCAAGGGTGTTGTGATGAGTAAGAAAAGGTCTTGCGGAAGCGCCGATTTCAAAAGGAGTAAGAATAGGGGTTTCAACCTCAAGGAAGCCGCGTCCGTCAAGGAAGGAACGGAGCTCACGCATGATCTGGCTGCGTTTGATAAAAGTATCTTTTACTTCGGGGTTGATGATAAGGTCAACGTATCTCTGTCTGTAACGGAGTTCCTGGTCTTTAAGGCCATGGAATTTTTCCGGAAGGGGAAGAAGAGATTTGGAAAGAAGAACGATTTTGGTTGCCTTTATGGAAATTTCGCCCATATGGGTGCGGAAAACAATACCTTCAACGCCGATGATATCGCCGATATCCCATTTTTTGAAATCTGCGTAATCCTCTTCGCCGACCATATCTTTACGGATATAAAGCTGGATTCTGCCTTCTTTATCCTGAAGGTCAGCAAAGGAAGCTTTACCCATTCCGCGCTTGCTCATAATACGACCTGCAAGAGAAACGGTCATGGTGCTTTCTTCGCCCTCTGCGGGGTCAACAAAAGTTTCTTTGATAGTGCCGGAATAACCGGTTACGTTAAATTTGGTGATGGTAAAAGGGTCTTTGCCTGCTTCGCGAAGAGCGGTGAGTTTATCGCGGCGAATCTGGAGAAGTTCGGAAAGCTGTTCCGCGGAAAGTTCCTGCTGCTCCTGTTCCTGAATCTGTTCAGCCATTTATTTTATCTTCCTTTCAAAAGGTTATTTTATTACATAATAGAACATCTTATTTTAACATATTTAAACTGAAATGACAACAGTTAAAACAAAGAAAAAGCCCGCAAAAACGGGCTTTTTTATATCAATATATTTTTACAATATCGGAAAGAATAAGATGGGTTTTTTCAACAAGTTCCGGGTCCTTACAGGAATAGGAAACTGTGATGGTAGTATTAACGATAATATCTTCATCGGAAGGTCCGGTTTTAACGAACCAGTGTTCTTTTGTATGATATTTATTTACGATAACTTTATCCTCAAGAACAGCGACAGATCCTATTCCAAAAGAATAAACTCCGTTTCCAAGACTTGTAAATTCCGGAACAGAAAGTTCTTTCGAACGAAAAACAATTATAGAATTTTCCGGCATGGAAATGTTTCCTTTTCCTTCGGAATCAAAATGTTCCATGGTGAAACTGTATTCGGAAAGAAGTTTTTCAATTTTATCAGAGATTTCGGGTGAAACGGAATGGTGTTCCGCAGGAAAAACTCGATTATCTGCAGCAGTGACAAAAACGTTTTTTGAATTTCCGTTAAGTTCATCATAATCATAACTTCCGGAATAATCATAAAGATTTATTCCAAGCCGCAGACTGGATATGGGGTTTCCGAGGAGTTCATATGCATCAATAAAATGATAAATTATTCCTAAAAACAGAATTACAGCGGCAATAATAACTAATTTTTTCGTTTTCTTGGAAATTTTCATAGAATCACCTCTTTCAATATAATAGTAACACAAAAAAGCCTTTTTGTTGCAAATTTTAATAAAATAAATAAAAAAGCCCGCAGATGCGGGCCTTTTAATCTTTTTCTTTTTATCAGCCGATGCTGATTACTCTGAATTTTGCGGTGTCGCCGCCGGGAAGAACGGCTTCGGCAATTTCACCGACCTTTTTGCCGAGAAGCGCTTTTCCAACAGGAGATTCGTCAGAAATTTTGCCAAGGTCAAGGTCTGCTTCGGTGGAACCGACAATGGTGTATTCAAGCTCCTCTTCAAATTCTTCGTCATAAACTTTTACGAAAGAACCAAGAGAAACAGCGTCTGTAACAAGCTCGGTTTCATCAAGAATTACAACGTTTTTAAGCATAACTTCAAGGTCTGCAATTCTTGCTTCAACAATTGCCTGTTCGTTTTTTGCTTCGTCATATTCGCTGTTTTCGGAAAGGTCACCATAACCGCGTGCAATGCGGATTTTTTCGGAAACTTCTTTTCTGCGAACGGTTTTGAGCATTTCAAGCTCTTCCTCAAGGGCTTTAAGACCGCTTGCGGTTACAACAACTTTTTTATCCATTTAAAAATACCCTCCTTAAGGGAATACAATATTTCAATTATATTCGTGTAAAACGAAAAAGTCAAGAAAATAATGTCGCAAATCAACCTTCTGAAGAAGATTCTTCGGAAGAATCCGTTTCGGTTCCGGTTGTGGGTGCAACGGAAGAAGCAGCAATTTCGATTGCTTTTGAAAGCTGGGAATCCATTGCCGGGTCAAGAAGGGAAAGATCTGTAAAATTCAAAGTTGTGTAATCGAACGCAACAACATGGTCAGGCGTTACGCCAAGACCTTCCCAGGCGGTTTTGGAATTTGCAAGATAATATTTTCCGACCGTAAGCTGAATTGCGGAACCATCGTCAAGTCTGTAAATTTCCTGAAGGGAACCGAAACCGTCGGTTTGAGAACCGACAATGTTTGCAATTCCGAAATCGCGAAGGCCGGCAGCAAAAAATTCCGCAGCTCCGGAAGTGATTTCATTTACAAGAACAACAACGGGAATTACCGTGTCACGGGAATTTGAGGTATAAAGAACCTCGTTCGAACCGTCGCTGTATTCAATATAAAGAATATCGCCGGAACCGGCAAATTTGTCGATCATTTCAGCGGCGGCGGAAACAAGACCGGTGTTTACGGAACGAACGTCAAAGATAAGCGCGGAAGCCCCGGCGGAAATTGCTTTTTCAACCTCTTTGCTGAACTGGTCCGGAGTTCCTTCGGAAAAATCGTTTATTCTTAAATAATGATAGTTTTCAAAGACAGTTGAGTAAACTGTTGTGGGAACAAGAACACGTCTTGTAATTTCCATTTCGGTGTCTTCGCTGTCGCGGCGAACGGTAAGCGTAACTTTTGTTCCCGCTTCGCCGGTAAGAAGAGCTTCGCCCTGTGCATAAGTTTCGGAAGTAAGGTTTATATCATCAACTTTAATGATAAGATCTCCGGGAACAATGCCTGCGGAAGCTGCGGTGGAAGTTTCATAAACGTTTTCGACAAGCATATAACCGTCGCTGTCCATGGAAACAGAAATTCCAACGCCGGAAACTGTTTTTCCGGAAGCTTCCAAAAATGCGGCGTATTCCGCGGGGTTCATATATTTTGCATAAGGGTCGTTGATTCCGGAAAGATAACCTTTTGCAACAGCGTCCATAAGGGCAGGCTCATCAATGTGTTCATGATGGTTGTAACGAACATAGTTATCTATTTCCGTAAATTTTGCATACATGTTTTCACGTTCGGTAATGCTGCTTACTTTTTCATTGAAATTATTGAGAGCAAGAACCATTGTAAAAGTAAAGGTTATTGCAACGGCAATAAGAACAAGTGTAACGGCAGTACCTAAACTGATTTTTTTACCCATAATTTTCTCCTTGGTAAAGAATTAGGTAACGTAAGAAATCGGGTTAACCGCTTCTCCGTCAATGCGCACTTCAAAATGAAGATGTGCGCCGGTGCTCCAACCGGTGTTTCCGACTCTTCCGATTTGTTCGCCCATAACAACAATGTCGCCGACTTTTACGTCAATGGCGCTGAGGTGGGCGTAAAGAGTTGTAATTCCGCCGCCGTGGTCAACGATTATGTAAGTTCCGTAACCATAGGAATAACCGTTGTAAGGGCAGGTTTTGGTGTGTACAACGGTTCCTGTGTTTGCGGCAACAACAGGTGCACCGTGAACGCCGGAACCGGTTATATCGATTCCGGTGTGAAAGTCGGTATTGTTAAAACGCCAGCCGTAATAGCTGGATATTTTGGAATATCCGGGAACGGGCCACATCATTTCGCCGCCGACATAAGCTTCGTTTGAAGTGTTGAGGTTTTTATAAATATCAAGAAGTTCCGCCTGGATCTGTTTTTGCATTGCGGAAAGTTCTTCGTAGTTTGCTTCATATTCCTTTTGCATAGCGGAAAGATCCTGAATAGAGTTTTTGGCTTCTTTAAGCTGATTTTCAAGTTCTTCCTGTTCTTTTTCAAGGGCGGCTTTTTCTTCTTCAAGAGCTGCTTTTTCAGCTTCGAGAACAAGTTTTTCCTCTTCAAGTTTTACAAGTTCGTCGCGAAGTTCAGAAACAATTTCCTTGTCATGTTCGGCAATTCTTTCAAGATATTCGCTTCTGGTAAGAAATTCGGAAACGCTTCGGGAAGAAAGAAGCATGATAAGGGAATTTGCGCTGTCGGAATATCCGCCGGTCATATAAATCGCTTTTACTCTGTCTCGGAAAAGCTGAAGGGTGTCTTCAATATCCTTTTCTTTTCCTGCAATTTCCTGTTTTTTGTCGAAAATATATTTGTTGGTAAGCTGAATTTTCTGAAGACCGACTTCAATTGCTTTCTGAGTGATGCTTATTTTTTCATCAATGCTGTTGGCAATGGCCTGCTGTTTCTTTTTGTCATCTTTAATGCTGGAAATTTTATTGTTATAATCCTGCATTTCCTGCTGAATTTTTATCTGCTCGTCCTGAAGATCGGAAATCTGGTTGCGGTATTCCTCTTCGGAAGAATCCGTTTCCGGAACGGGAAGAACTTCAGGATCGCCGTCAGTTTCGTCGGCAAAAACGAGGGGAGCGGTGATTATCATTAAACCGCAAAGACAGAAACAAAGCACGGAAACAAGAAAACGTTTGAAACTTTTTTCAGTCATAATGTCCTCCTTATCAAACTTTAAGATGCTTGCCGATAAAGGCAACACAACCGAAAAGACCGATGAATGCGCCGCCGCCGATAAATCCTATAAGAAGATATTGGGAAACGACAGAAAAGGGAACAAGTTCGGAAATAATCTGTCCGAACCATGTGGCGGTTTGGGAAGATACCCACTTTACAAGATAGTCATAGGCGAAGTAAATGATTCCATAAGAAAGAGCGCCGGAAAGAACGCCAAGGGTAACTCCTTCAACAATAAAGGGAAGACGGATGAAACCGTTTGTTGCGCCGACATATTTCATTATGTTTACTTCGCGTCTTCTGCTGAAAACGGTAATTTTAATGGTGTTTCCGATAATCATAAGTGAAACGGAAATAAGAAGGCCAATTATGATTGTGCCGCCGACATAAGCCATGTTTTTGACACCGGTTATAACTTCGGCAACTTCTGTAAGAGCGGAAACTGAATCTACTCCAAGAAGTGCTTCAATATGCAAAACCGTGTTTTCAAGGTCAGAAACATCATCAAAGGTAACGCGGAAAGAATCGGGAAGGTTGTTTTCTTTTGCGTAAGCATCAAAAAGCATACCGTCATCTCCCATAGATTCCATCATATCGAGAAGAGCATCTTCCTTAGAGATGAATTCAATGGTCGCAATTTTTCCGGTGGCTATAAGACCGTCGCGAACTTCTTCAACGGCAGCGTCATCAAGTCCGTCCTCAAGATAGACAATGGCTTCGCTTTGGTCTTCAACTGCATCCACAATGCTTGAAACATTCACCGAAAGAAGAGCTGCAGCTCCGATAAGAAGCATGCAGGAAATGAGAACACCAACGGAAGCAAGTGACATAAGACGGTTGTTCCAAAGGTTTTTAAAGCCCTGTTTGACAAGATAGAAGAAACTGTTCAGCATAAGTTCGCCTCCGTTTCTTTTGTATCGCGGATAACTTCGCCTTTGTTTATGGTGATAACACGGTGGTTGAATTTTTCGACCAGATCGTGTTCGTGGGTTACCATCACAATGGTTACGCCAAGCTTGTTGATTTCATTGAGAAGATCGACAATTTCAAAGGAAAGTTCCGGGTCGATGTTTCCGGTGGGTTCGTCCGCAATTATAAGAGAAGGGGAGTTTACAAGGGCGCGCGCAAGAGCAACACGCTGCTGTTCACCGCCGGAAAGTTCTTCGGGTTTGCATTTCATTTTGGAAGCAAGTCCGACAAGATTGAGCATATAAGGAACTTTTCGTTTGATTTCTTTAGGACGTACGTTTGTAACGCGGAGCGCAAAAGCAACGTTGTCATAAGCGGTCATGTTAGGTATAAGGCGGAAATCCTGGAAAACAATACCGATGGAACGGCGGAATTTCGGGATTTTGTATCTTGCCATTTTACCAAGGTTTTTACCGTTTACTTTAACAATACCGGAGTTTGCGGTTTCTTCGCGAAGCATAAGTTTGATAAGGGTGGATTTTCCTGCGCCGGAAGAACCGACGATGAAAACAAATTCGCCGTCATCAATCCTAAGATTTACATTATCAAGTGCAACGGTTCCGTTGTGATATTTTTTGGTAACATTCTGAAATTCTATCAATGCTGTACCTCGCTGTAAAACGGAATTTTAATTTAATATTTTACGGGATTTGCAGAAAGATATTTTTTGACCATAAGAGCAACCTTGAAAATAATTGCGTGGTCAAATTCGCGGAGGTCAAGGCCGGTAAGCTTTTTGATTTTTTCAAGACGGTAAACAAGGGTGTTTCTGTGAACAAAAAGTTTACGGCTGGTTTCGGAAACGTTAAGGTTGTTTTCAAAGAATTTCTGGATGGTGAAAAGGGTTTCCTGATCAAGACTTTCGATAGAACCTCTTTTGAAAACTTCTTTAAGGAACATTTCACTTACGGTTGTGGGAAGCTGATAAATAAGTCTTGCGATTCCAAGATTATCATAGCTTACAATGGATTTGTCAGTATCGAAAACTTTTCCGACTTCAAGAGCAACCTGTGCTTCTTTAAAACTTTTTGCAAGGTCTTTGATTCCGGTTGCGGCGGTTCCGATGCCTACGTTTACTCTGGTAAAGAATTCGCTGCCAAGAGTATCAACAATGGAGCGGGCAAGTTTTTCAAGATCGGAACTTTCAATGCCGGGTCTTATCTCTTTGACAAGAACAACGTCGGATTCGCTTACGCTGAAAACAAAATCCTTGGATTTATCCGGGAAAAGGTTCTGAACAATATCGAAAACGGAAATATCGTTTACGGTAAGAACGCGGATAAAAAGAACGACTCTTGAAACATCGGTGGGGAAACGAAGTTCCCTTGCTTTGATATAAATATCGCCGGGAAGGATGTTATCAAGAATTACGTTTTTGATGAAGTTTGCACGGTCATATTTTTCATCATAATATTGTTTGATTCCGGCAAGAGAAACGGCCATAAGGGAACAGAACTGCGCGGCAAGTTCATCTGTTCCGGCAACAAAAACCGCAAATTCGGGTTTTTCGTCGGAACCAAAAGTTTTGTATGTAAAACCGTCGCGAATATGGCAATCTTCGGTGGAACCGTAATCGGTTACAAGAAAATCGTTTCGTTCGCCGGTACGCGCAAGGTCGCTACAGGCAACGACAGATGCGCAATCATCAACAACGCCGACAGTACGACCGATACTGTCATGCATCTGGTGTATTATACCTTGAAATAATCTGTTTGACATTAGTACCCCTCTTTCAATAGAACATATAATAAAAAATGTCCATTACATATTTTAAAGGATAATTATATTTTTTTCAAGACAATTTAGTAAAAATTTCATAAAAATTCACATTTATTTTTATGCCTGTTTACCAGCTAACATGTCCAATTGCATAAAAACAAAATATTTCTTTTGTGCAAAACGTAATTTTTTCAAAAAAATGCCGATTTGGCTTAAAAAACAAAGCCCAAGCTTAAAAAAGCCGGGCTTTTGTGCAAAATAATGGAAACAAAATCACAGAACCATCACGGTTTAAAAACAGTTTTTTCTTCGTCCGCATCAAAAATCTGTTCGGATTCTTCTTCAAAACGAAGAAACGAAAGCCTGTGGGGGCTGAATTCACCTATGTAATCTTCCGTCTCCTTTCCGTATATTTCGTCGGAAAAACGAAATTGCTTCAAGTTTTTCATAAAAAACACCTCCGTGATATTTTATGAAAACAAAAGAGAATTTGTCAGCAATGCGTAAATTTATAATGTATGATAGAAAAGAACAATGTCTTCAAAATGCCCGTCCTTCATTCGGAACCCGCCGGGAATTGTTCCAAGGCGCACAAAACCGAGTTTTTCATAAAGATGAAGCGCCGGGTGATTTGCGGCAACAACGGCGTTGAACTGCATAAGGCGGAAACCAAGTTCAGAAGCTTTTTTAAGAGAATGGCTGACAAGCGCTTCGCCGAAATGTTTTCCTCTGCAATCAAATTTTACAGCATAACTTGCGTTGGCAATGTGTCCGCATCTTCCGATGTTATTCGGATGAAGGATATAGAGCCCGACCATTTCTCCGGTTTCCGTATCAAAGGCGATTCCGGTAAAATCCTGTGCCATAAAAAATTTTTCCGCCTCTTTCGAGGAAAGAGTTTCAAGCTGGGGAAAGGCAACCCCGTCCTCGACAACCCGGTTCCAGATAGCGGCGGCTTCCTTTGCGTCGTCTTTTGAAAATTCTCTTATATATACCATTGATGACACCTCCTGAAACGATATTTACATTCTATCACATATTTTTCAGAAGGTATATGTTTCGACCGAAAAATCCCGCCGAAAATTATATAATTTTTTGCGGAAGGGGGAAAAGCATTGACGGTTGTTTATGTTGATATTCTCCTTGTAATAAATCTTGCGGTGGATTATCTTGTGCTTTTCGGAACGGCAAGACTTTACGGAGCAAGATTTATAAGGTTAAAAGGTCTTTTCGGAGCAATTATCGGGGCGGTTTATTCTCTGCTGATTTTTGCTGATTTGCCGAAAATGCTGTTTGCGGCAACTAAGTTTACGGTTTCGGTGATTATGGTGTTCATAACTTTCGGAAAACAAAAACCGAAAGATTTTTTTCGCCTGCTGGCGCTTTTTTACATATGCGGTTTTTTGTTTTCGGGATTTATGATGCTCATAAATTCATTAATAAAAACAGATTCGTTTTTTATAAAGGGCGGAATAGTATATTTCGAATTTTCCGCAGTTGGAATTGTCGTTTCCGCGGCGGCAGCCTTTATTGTTACGGAAATTTTGAAGAGGATTTTCAGAAGAGGAGAACCGGAAGGACTTTTTATCGCAAGGGTTTTCTTTAACGGAAAATCCGCGGTGCTCAAATGTTTTACCGATACCGGAAATTCGCTCTGTGATCCCATAAGCGGAACGCCCGTGGCTGTGGCTTCTCCGAAATCCGTTGAAAAAATTTTACCGGAAGAAATGCTTGCGGCAATGATGAAAGAGGACTTGAGCACGGAATATAAATTCCGGTTGATCCCATGCAAAACAATTTCCGGTTCGGTGCTCGTTCCGGCGTTCCGTCCGGATAAACTGGTTCTGAAAAATGAAAACGGGGAATATGAGGCGGAAGAAATTATGGTTGCCGTTTCGGAAAATGCGCCGGAAAACACTCTCATCATAGGCAAAAATTTAATATTAAGCGAAGCAAAAAAATTCTTTTCGGAGGTATGATAAATGAATATATCCGCAAAAATGAAAACATTTTTTGAAAAATTTCTGCTAAAATATTTTTCAAAACCAATATTCTATATAAATGGTCCGGATAATCTTCCGCCGCCCCTTTCAAAAGAAGAGGAGGAAGAAGCGTTTTTGCTTTTGGAAAAAGGCGACCCAAAGGCAAAAAATATGCTCATCGAGCATAATCTCCGGCTTGTGGTATATATTGCAAAAAAATTTGAATCCACCGGTATCGGGATAGAAGACCTTGTTTCGATAGGCACAATAGGTCTGATAAAAGCAGTCAACACTTTTTCACCATGTAAAGGCATTAAACTTGCCACATACGCTTCAAGATGCATTGAAAACGAAATCCTTATGTTTATCCGCAAAACTCAGCCGCTTAAAAGCGAAGTTTCAATAGATGAACCGCTTAACGTGGATTGGGACGGAAACGAACTTTTGCTTTCGGATGTTCTCGGAACGGAAAATGACGTTGTCAACCGCGGAATCGAACAGGATGCGGAAAGAATGGTGCTCAACGAAGCTGTTGACCGCCTTGGAGCAAGAGAACATAAAATAATGGTGCTCCGTTTCGGTCTTAAAGGCGAAAAGGAGCACACCCAAAAGGAAGTTGCAGATATGATTGGCATAAGTCAGTCATATATTTCCCGGCTTGAAAAGAAAATTATTGGAAAGCTTAAAAAAGAACTTGAAAAAACGGCAATGTTTTAAATCAATTAAGCCTCCAGATCATGAAGTTAAGGTATCCCGCAAAGCAGACCCATGCGAAATACGGAAGCAAAAGCCAACCGGCAATTTTTTTGATTCTGAAAAATTTTATCATAGTGATGCCTATGAGCACCAGCAAAATAAGAAGCCAGATAAATGCCGCAAAATATTCCCGGAAGTTGAAAAAGATAAGCGTCCAGCAGAAATTAAAAACAAGCTGTGCGCCGTAAAACAAAAGCGCGGAATCAAGTTTTCTTCCGTTTGAGCACCAAACGATTCCCGCGGAAATTCCCATGAGCACGAAGAGAACGCTCCATACTATTGGAAAAAGTTCTCCCGGAGGAGAAAGGGGCGGGCGATTTATCGCCGAATAAATGGGCATACTGTCTTTTGTAAGAAAAGCCGAAATTCCGCCGATTCCCAAAGCAAGGGCAACCGAAAAAATATACGGAACAAATTTTTTAAACATAAAAAACACCTCCGGAAAAATTATACGGATAATCGGGAAGGTTTATACATGGAAGGAGATTTTTAATGTTTCGGAAGAAAAAGGAGAAAAACAAAATAATAGTTCCGCTTTTTGAAACAAATCCCATTGCAAAAGGCGAAAAAGGAACAGAAAAAACTCTTGAAGATGCCGTTGAAATGGCAAAAAAATGGGTCGAGGAAAACAAACTCTGAAAAAGGGCTTCGTTTTTTGTAAAACGAAGCCCTTTTTTATAAAAATATAAATAATTATAAAAAAATATGTCACATAAGCGGATTTTGTGCTATAATATATTCGTCTAGTTGTATATAACTGGAAGGAGTGAAAAGAATGGACGAAATCTGCAAACAAATTCGCAGAATGACAGTTGAATGTATCGGAAGCATCGGAAGCGGCCATATCGGCGGTTCCATGTCTATTGCCGAACTTATGAAGGTGCTCTATTTTGACAAGATGAATGTTGATCCTTCTAACCCGAAAATGGAAGGCCGCGACAGACTTGTTGTATCAAAAGGCCATGCAGGCCCGGTTGTTTATGCAACCCTTGCACTCAAAGGTTTTTTCCCTAAGGAATGGCTCTATACCCTCAACAAATTCGGAACCAATCTTCCGAGCCATTGCGATATGAACAAAACTCCCGGCGTTGATATGACCGCCGGTTCCCTCGGCCAGGGCTTTTCCTGTGCTGTTGGTATCGCAATAGGTTCAAAAATAAAAAAAGACGGCGCAACCATTTATACCGTAATCGGCGACGGCGAATCCCAGGAAGGACAGATTTGGGAAGCAGCAATGCTTGCCGCAAGCAAAAAAGTCGATAACCTTATCGGTTTTACCGATTATAACGGAATGCAGCTCGACGGTAACGTAGAGGATATCAACTCTCTCGGGAACCTCAAATCCAAATGGAAAGCATTTGGCTGGTACACCCAGGAAATCGACGGTCACGATTGCGATGCAATTTCCGCCGCAATCGACCGCGCAAAAGCTAAAAAAGGTCAGCCCTCCATGATAATCCTCAAAACTGTCAAGGGCAAGGGCATCAGCTTTGTTGAAGCCGCCGGTTATAAATCCCACAGCATGACCATGAATAAAGAAAACGTAGAAGCCGCACTTGCGGAACTTCAGTGAAAGGGAGGCGGATTTTGTTATGATGATGAGAGAAGCTTTCGGAAGCACTATCGCTGAACTTATGAGAAAAGATGAACGCATCTGCGTTCTTGATGCCGACCTTGCAAACTGCAACGGAACAACCGCTCTTCGCAACGAATTTCCGGAAAGAGCCTTCGACGTCGGCATTGCCGAACAGAACATGGCTTCGGTTGCCGCGGGACTTTCTTCCTATGGTTTCATTCCTTTTATTTCTTCTTTCACTCCTTTTGCAACAAGAAGAATCTGCGACCAGATCGCAATTTCCATTGCTTACGCAAAACAGAACGTAAAAATCGTCGGTTCCGACCCGGGAATTTCCGCACAGCTTAACGGCGGAACCCATATGAGCATGGAAGATATCGGCGTTCTTCGTTCCATTCCGACAATGGTTATTTTTGAACCCGTCGATAACGAACAGATGATCCAGGCTCTGCCCCAGATTGTTGATTACAACGGTCCCGTTTATATCCGTATGTTCAGAAAAGAATGTCCCGAAGTTTTCGGAAAAGATTATAAATTCGATCTTTTCAAAGCGGACAAAATCAAAGAGGGAAAAGACCTTACCATTTTCGCTTCCGGAATTATGGTAAAAACTTCCCTTGATGCCGCGGAAAAACTTAAAGCGGAGGGAATCGATGCCGAAGTTATCAACGTACATACCATCAAACCCATTGATGCTGAAACTGTAATCGAATCCCTTAAAAAGACAAAATGCGCCGTTGTTGCGGAAAACCACAACATAATCGGCGGTCTTTTCTCCGCGGTTTCCGAAGTTGCGGTCCAGAATTGCCCTGCAACTATCATTCCCGTCGGCGTAAAAGATGTTTTCGGCGAAGTAGGAAAACTCGGCGAACTTGCCGAAAAATTTGAAATGACCGAAAAAGACGTTATCGAAGCGGCAAAAAAAGCTTTTGCCGCAAAATAATAGAAAGGCAAAGGTCCAATGAAAAAGAAAGCAAAAAAACCACTTTTTGATCCAAGACTTCCCGGTGCAAAAATGATTTTCTACGGCGCAATCCTTCTTATGATTGCCGGAGGAATAAATGCATTTTTCTCCTGGGTATTTGTAGTCGGAACTTATCTCGGCGCGGCACAGGTTGGCGACGTTTTCGGTTCCGCAATTGTAACCTGCCTCATGGTCGCAGTTGCGTTCCTTGTTGCCGTTGACGGAATCAACCACCGCAACCACCCCAGCAAAGCAAGGAGCATAGTTGTAAAAGCAATCTGTGCTTTTGTAATCGCCGTTGCGTTTATGCTCCAGTTCAGCAACTTTGATGAAGAGTTCTGGGGAGTTGTTGCAGCGGGTATCACAATGGGCGGTTCCGCAGTTATGGCTATCGGTGCATTCAGAAATGCAAAAATGGCCGGTGGCAAAAAATAATTGAATCAAAACATAAAAAACGCAGGTCATTGACCTGCGTTTTTTATTTCTTCATAAATTTTTTCGGAAACCGGGAGAAATTCTTCCGGTTTTATTTTAAGAACTTTTCTGTCATAGCTCAAAATTCCGTTTGTTTCGTCCTCAACGTCCGAAACCTGGGTATAAATTGCGGCGCAAAGTCCGTTTTTGACCGCCGGAATTATATCGCGTTCATAAAGTTCCGAAACGGCAAAAACAAGTTCTTCGCGGGTTTTGAATTTCTTGTATCCGTATTCGTTTCCGACGTTAAAACGGTGGTCTTCCGGAGCAAAGGCATAACCACCGAATTCAGTCAGGACAACGGGCAGTTTACAGCTTTTGATATTAAAAGGTTTGAAATAGCAATGTTCGCTTGAAACGTCGCTTTCTCCGCCTTTGAACCAGCCGGAGGTTGAACCGATGAATCTGCTGTCATCAAGTTCCTTCATTCTGCGGTAAGCTTCGGTGCTGCAAAATTGTCCCCAGCCTTCGTTAAAAATCGTCCAGTAACAGATGCAGGGGTGATTTTTAAGCTGCTCAACTGTCTGTTCCATGGCTTCAAGGAAGGCTTTCCTTGTTTTTCTGTCACGGTGGAGTTTTTTGTCGTTTCTATGCTTGAAGCCAACTGTCGGAAGAGCGGTATCACGGAAAAAGCTGTAATCACCGTTGTTGACCATATCCTGGAATACGATCATTCCAAGCCTGTCGCAGTCATAATAAAACTGTTCCGGCTCGATTTTGATATGTTTTCTGAGGGTGTTGAAACCAAGGGATTTTGCCGCAAGAATATCTTTTTCATAACATTCTGGGGAGGCGGGAGTAAAAATTCCGTCGCTCCAGTAGCCTTGGTCAAGAAGTCCATGGAAAAAATAAGGTTTTCCGTTAAGACAAAGCCGTTTTATTCCGCCGAAATCTTCGATGGAAAGGGTGCGGAGAGCAAAATACGTTTCGATTTTATCTTCACCGGCGGAAATTTCACATTCATAAAGATACGGGTGTTTTGGCGACCAGATTTTTGGGTTTTTGATTTCAATTCTTGCTTTTCCTTCGGAAAAATTCTCTTTGATGGTCTTTTTCGATGTTTTTATGGAAATTGTTCCTTCGGAAATTCCTTCGATTGAAAATTCGGCAAAATCTTTTCCGGTTTTGATATTGACCGAAGTTATGTATTCTTCCGGAACAGATTCGATCCATACCGTCTGCCAGATTCCGGAAACGGGAGTGTACCACATTCCGCCGCGGTTTGCGCTTTGTTTTCCATATGGGAGAACAAAGGAACTCATATTATCTTTTGCTTTGACAATGAGCATGTTTTCTTCCTTGAGCACGGAAGTTATATCAAAAGAAAAATGCTCATATCCGCCCCTGTGCTCGCCGATTATTTTTCCGTTGAGCCATACTTCGGCCAATTGGTCAACTGCGCCGAAATGGAGAATTACCTTTCCGTGATTGAAATTTTCCGGAAGGCTGAAAGTTTTTCTGTAAAACAGATAATCGCTTTCAGGAATTTCTCTGTGCAAACCGGAAAGAAGCGATTGGGGAGGAAAGGGAACGGTTATTTTTTCGCCGAAAAAACCGGGAATAACGCTGTTTTTTGCAGTGCAAAATTCCCATTCTCCGTTAAGGCAGAAAAAAGAATCTCTTTTCATCTGCGGGCGGGGATAGGAGTTCCAGGGTATTTCGGGAAGGTTTTCGCTTTCCTCTGTATATAAATCAGCAAAAATTTCTTTTTTCATTTTTCCTCCAAAACAATTTCTGTCGTAATTTTTCCGTAATCTTCGGAAAAGCTGTCGCATATAAAAATCTGTATCATAACAGATTTTCCGTTTTTCAATGAATCGATAACAAAAACGTCGTTGTCGTTTATGTTGCAGGGATAAATCATTTCCGGAATAAAATTTTCCTTTTTTGAAAATCTTTCAAAATCGTTTCCGAAATTTTTAAGTCGAAAAATTTCAATATATTCGCAGGTTTCGTCATAAGGCGTATATATTTTTCCGAAATAATCGGCCGCATATTTTTTTGATTTAATTTCGATTTCGGTGCGGGAAAGAGGATTTATAAGATTTTTCAGAAGTTCCGGAACAATTTTTATTCCTTCGCCATAATGCTTTTTTAGCAGGGAACACATATTTTCGAAAATTCCGAGGTTTGCTCCATATTCCGGAAAAATATGGGCTTCGCCGTAAAAACCAACGATGTCACAGTCGGTTTTATCAAATTCACGGATAAAATTTTCCGCCATTGCTTTTTCGCGGGAACCTTCAAAGTAACTTTCTCCGCATTTTTCCTGCCATTTTTCATAGTATTTTCTGCCCTGTTCAATGTTTTCGGAAACAAGACGATATTCTTCGGAATCCGGAGAAACGGTTTCCAGATATCTTTTTCCGGTAGTATCATAAGAGTGGCCGATATCCGTTCCGTGAAAAACGGTTTTTGGGCAAAATAATTTTGTTTTAATAAAAAATTCCTTGTCAAAAACCGAGTTTCCTGCGGTTTCTTCGTTATCGGTCCAAAGTTCATCAAGAATTAAATCGTCTTCGGAATTTATCCAAAGATTCAGAAACTGCGCGTAAAAATATGGGATTTCAAGAAAAAGATGGCGTAAGCCGCGATCATAAAAATCCTTCCAGATTTCAAATTCTTTTAAACAAACGGCTTCACAGCCGTGGATCTCGCCAAAAAGATATGCTGTTTTTGTCATAAAAACTCTCCTTTATATTATTTTTCAGGAAGAGCAGAGCGCATGGCGTTTCATCCTTTCAAAACTTGCTGAATAAAGAATAACATATATAAAGATGACTGTAAAGATTATAAAAAACACATAAAAAAATCGGATAGCCCAAAGGACTATCCGATTTTGGTCTGAGTGACGGGACTTGAACCCACGGCCTCTACCACCCCAAAATGATTAGTTTTGCAACATTTGCTCCAAAACACAACATATTGCAAGGGGGTAAAGGGGGCTTGCCCCCTTTATTCAGCAGTAGCACCGCTAATGCTGACCGCCTTGTGATATGGTCGAGCGGTTTGCGAAAAGTACCGGAACGGCATAATTCGCCTTATTAGCAATGCACCACGATAGGTTAGCACCCAAATATAGTTAGACGCAGTCTGTTATAGAAAACGGCACAGATCCTCGAAGCATGAGAGGTTCTGCTGCCGTTTTTTTATTAGAGGTTTTCTATTTCTTTTTTTATTTCATTTAATTGATTTTGCATATTATCCACTTTTGCTTTGATATCTTCTCTGTTGCTTTCGGTTGTTTCCTCTTTTGGTTTCTCGCTTGAATATCTTCCAAAACGATTATCGGTTAATTTGCAAATATAATCCATAGAAACATCATACAAAATGGCAAGTCTTGTTAATACTTCTGCATTAGGCTCTGTTCTTTCTGCTTCGTATCCTGCATAAGTTGTGCGATTTATTTTTATTTTTTTAGCCACGTCTTCTTGTGTGAAATCTTTTTCGGTTCTTAATTCTTTAAGTCTATCAGCAATCATTTTTTTGCGCTCTTTAAATTCTTTGTTGTATTCTAACCCGGTTTCTAAACTTTTATTATAGGTTTCTTTAAATGCTTCGATTATACTGTTCTGCTTTTCCATTTTATCACTCCCTATGCACAAGTATATACTATTTTGACAAGAAATGCAACAAAATTTGTTTATAATGCTGAAATTTGCAGAATATCCACAAATTGTAGAATTTCACTTGAAATATAGCAAATTTAATGATATTATTATGTTACAAAATGTAGAACTATTCTACAAATCGTGTAAATTGGAGCTGATTTCATGAAAAACTGTTATCTGTTAATTGATGAATACTACACAATAGATGGTGATGTTATTTCAATATGTTCAATTAAAGGTGGGTTTGCTGTCCGCATACATAACAGATTTTGTTATTCAAATCCTGCGCTTAATATGTGCAGAGAGTTTGTATATACCTACATTGTAACAGAAGCAAAAAATATTCTTTGAAAGGGGTTATTTTATGTACAATGTCAAAGTCACACTTCCTTGTAAAGTAGAGGAAAATACGCATTTTCTTGTTTATTATGAACTTCCAGAGGGAGTAGGTTTCTCAGGCTTCTATGCTTCCGATAAAGCAGAGTTCATAGATAATTTTTCGAGATGTTTTGCGAACCTTCCGGAAGAAGCTATCAATTATGACCTTTACCAATATGTTCCAGTACAGTTTACGGAAATTGATAGAACTGTTTGTGAGCTATCCGTTACGCCATAACCTTCCATATTATAACCGCCCTATGCGCGGATAAATACCGCGCAGGGGTGGTTGCTCCATACTTGACTAACTAACACATCTGGGAAATAAATATCTTCTCTTATGGCTTACGCCTCTCTCTCTGTATATTGTGAGGTGCTTTCTTATGCCTTTAGTCGATACTAAATATAAATATAATCAAGCTGTTGTAAAACTGTTTGGATATGGTGATTATAAAAAAATAAAAATTACAACAATGCGTTGTTTGAGAACCGCAGGTATCGAAGATGATAGCGAAGTTAAAGCAATACGCGGAACTGTAAATGATGAAAAAATAGAGGAAAGTATTATAAGAAGTAAAAACACAGTTTTCGAACTCGCTTTTTGTAATCCTTGGGAACTATTTTTCACAGCAACATTAGATGAAAATAAAGTTATAAAAAATCGCTCCGACTTGGACAAGTTTAGAAAAGAAATTAAAGATTTTTTCAAGTATATGCGTAAAAAATACGGCTTAAAAGATTTGGCTTATCTGCTGATACCGGAACATCACGAAGATAATGAAAATTGGCATATGCACGGTTTAATTCACGGTCTGCCAGTTGAATTGTTACATCAATTTAAAATCGGTGATGTTATGGGTAAAAAGATAGCTGAAAAGGTAAAAAAAGGTGAAGTCGTTTATAACTGGCTTGATTATTATAATAAGTTTGGTTTTTGTGATTTGGAACCTATTAAAAATCACGAGGCGGTTTCAAAATATATCACAAAGTACATAACAAAAAGTATGAGTTCGGGTGTTACTGAACTTAATAAAAATACTTATTTTCACTCACTTGGATTAAAAAAAGCTGAAATAATAAAAAGGGGTTTTCCGCTTGTTGATTTTGAGCCATCTTTTCAAAATGATTATTGTTCTATAGCTTGGCTCGACTACTCAAAAGAAAATGAAGAACTGGTTAAGGGTGCTATATTTTAAGGTGTTGAAATGAAAACAGCAGATTTTTTTACTGAATGGCTTGCAGATGAAAAAGCAGAATTGAAGCTTTCTACATACGAAGCTATGACCAATTATATAAACAGCCATATTATACCGTGGTTTTCTGTAAATGCTCCGATACTGGAAAATATCAAGGCTCGTGATGTTCAAAATTATGTAAACTACAAATTGAAAAGCGGAAGGCTCGACGGCAAGAGCGGTGGTCTTTCTCGTGCTTCGGTGAGCAAGCATTTGAGCATCATAAAACAGGCATTGAATAAAGCTGTGATATTTGAATATCTATCCGCAAATCCTGCTGCGTGCGTCCGCTTAAAGCGTGCAAAATCCATATATACAAAAAGAACTGTTATGTTGAGCACGGAAGAAGCACAGAAGCTTATAGAAGCCTTTAAAGGGCATTATCTATATGAAGCTGTTGCACTTGCTCTCTATTATGGTTTGCGCCGTTCAGAGGTTTTAGGGCTTAAATGGTCGGCAATAGATTTTTCAAAGAATGAAATCAGAATTGAGCACACAGTTGTTAAAAGCCTTACTATTGAAGCAAGCGACAGCACAAAAACATTTTCAAGCCATTGTGTATATGATATGTTCCCCGATATTCGGGAAATGCTTCTTGCATTAAAGGCTCGGAATCCGCAAGGCTCTGAATATCTTTTCCTCAACAGTAAAAAAGATAAAGTAATGCGTCCAGACTGTATGACAAGAGGATTTGAAAGAAGATTAGTAAAAATGGGCTTTAAAAAAATGCGCTTTCACGATTTGCGACACCCGTATGTCAAGCACACGACAAAAATTTTTAGCTTGCGCTTGAAGTTTTTTCAAGCGCAGCCGGTTCCTGATGCTCTGCGAAAAACTCGTGGAGCTTTTCTGCATCTTCGGGAAGGAGGAAGCCATAACCCTTTCCTCCGATCCTGCAATAAAAAGCTATCTTCATTGTCAATACCTCAATCGAAAATGTCTTTGATCTTATACGCGATTTCAATGCGGTTATCGGGGTACACAAGCACCCTGTCAATGAGAAGATCGGTCAGTTCGACAGTCAGATCTTCGGAATTGAAAACCGCTCTTGCGGCTTCCTGTCGGTTGTCATGCCGTACCTGTTCTTCCTGCTTCTGCTTCGCCTGTGCCAATACTACGGCATAGGCATTTTTTGTTTTCAAAAGCAGTTCATCACACGCCGCTTTTTCTGCCTTATAGGTATCAAGGTCGATTTCTCCCAAGAGATACCGTTCATACAGTAACCGCTTGCCATCCTGGAGTTCTTCGATCTGCTGCTCATATTCAGACCGTTCCGGGGCGGCAGCTTCCAGACGGACAGTGCCATCGGGGTTAAGGGATGCGGCAGCTTCCATCTGCTTTTTCAGCGTGATAAATACTGCCTTTTCCAGCTCCACCGCATTGATCCTCATTTTGTGGCAGCGGCTTTCCTCGTCAGCTTCGGAATGGCGGCAGTAGTAATACGATGTTTTCTGCATCGTGCGGGACAACGCATGACCGCAGCATCCGCAAAACGCCTTGCCTTTCAGCGGATAGTTCCGCTTCTTTTTGTTAGGCTGGGAAAACCGGAGCTGGCTGGTCTGCACCTTTTCAAATACTGTTTTCTCAACGATTGCCGGGTGGTGGTCGGGGATGATATACCACTTGTCCCTGTCCTTCATCCGGCTCCG
>JAFQBH010000020.1 GCA_017399765.1 Oscillospiraceae bacterium
TGCAGGTCTTGTTGCAACCCTTGCTAACAACATCGCAATGTTCAACATCCTCAAAGACATGAACCCGAAAGCAAAACTCCTCAACTGCGCATTCGCAGTATCCGCAGCATTCGTATTCGGCGACCACCTCGGCTTCTGCGCTGGTAACAACGCTGAAATGATCGGCCCGATGATCGTTGGTAAACTTGTTGCTGGTATCCTTGCAGTAGTTCTCGGCCAGTTCATGGCTCCCGCACTTCTCGCAAAAATCCCCGGCGCTGACAAATAATTAATTTAAACATTAGTTGTTTTTCAATGCTACCTTTTGGGAGCGCCTATTGCCGCGATAGGCGCTCCTCTTAAAGATTTTTTAAACAAGGCTCCTTCGAGCCCTTATTCTTATACAGAAGGAGGCGCATATCAATGAACATCAGTGAAGAACTGATTAAGGAGATTGTCGCCAAAGTCTGCGCAAATATGAACGAAGCAGATAGCGTTCCTTTTGAAAGAAACGTTCTCTCCAACGGCATGATGAGCATTAAAACTGCAACTGTTGAGTGCGAGCCTTTCCCCTTCGAAATCGGCGATGCACAGGACAAAACTTTTGCAACCGACGTTCTTTCTCTTGAAGAATCTCCTCGTCTTGGCGCTGGCGTAATGGAAATGAAAGCAGGAGCAGAGTTCCCCTGGACCCTTAACTATGATGAAGTTGAATACATCATCGACGGTACCATCGTACTCAAATCCGAAGCTGGCAACGTAACTGCACATGCAGGCGATATGACCTATATCCCTAAAGGCACCAGCATTCATTTCTCCACCCCCGATTACGTAAGATTCATTTACGTAACCTACCCTGCAGACTGGGCAAATCAGTAATTTATTATTGATTTAAAAAACACCGCTTTGGCGGTGTTTTTTTTTGTGTCCGATTTTTGCTTTTCGGTTGTTATAAAATTCGTTTTGTGATAAAATATACATGGATTTTTAATGAAGCGAGGCGAAAAAATGCCTGATTATAAAATAATCGACGTACATAACCATATCTATCCGGAAAAAATTGTGAGCAAGGCAACGGACGCTATCGGCGATTTTTACGATATCAATATGCAGCATCTTGGAACGGGTGATGAGCTTGTTGCGGCAGGGAAGAGGGCAGGAATTGAAAAATTTGTGGTTTGTTCCGCGGCAACAACTCCGGCGCAGGTCCAGATAATAAATAACTTTATTGCGTCGGAATGCGAAAATCATCCGGAATTCATCGGATTTGGAACTTTGCACCCGGGTTTTGAAGATTGCGATGCAGAATTAAAAAGAATGAAGGAAATGGGACTTACCGGAGTGAAACTGCACCCGGATTTCCAGAAGTTTTATATAGATGATCCTGAAGCTTTGCCTATGTTCAAGACGATTCGCGATAACGATATGTGGCTTATCGTTCATCTCGGTGACGACAGATTTGAATATTCCCAGCCGGAAAGAATGGCAAAAGTTCTTGATGAAGTTCCGGGACTTAAGCTTATCGGTGCCCATTTCGGCGGATACCGCAGATGGGAATCCGCTCTTGACGTTTATAAACCCGGTACCCTTTATTTTGATATTTCCAGCTCGCTCCATTTTATGAGCAAGGAGCTTGTTTTTAAGTTTTTTGACCGCTTCGGAATCGAAAATTTCTTTTGGGGAACGGATTTCCCCATGTGGGATCATAAAGAGGAACTGGAACTTTTCTTCAGTCTTGGTCTTTCGGAAGAACAGAACAGAATGATTCTTTATGATAATTTTGCAAAGGCTTACGGACTTTAAACACAGATAAAAAACGCAAAACCGTTTGGTTTTGCGTTTTTCCTTTTTTGTTTCTTTTATATAATATATGTTAATTGATAAATTCAATTGACAAACATAATAAACGGGTCTATAATAATAATGTATTTTAATATGTATTAATATGTCTGGGAGAAGAAAATGAAAAGGTTGTTATCTGTTGTTTTCTGTGTGTTTCTTTTGGCATGTTTTTCTGTAACAGCTTTTGCCGACGAAAACGCAGAAATTTCATTTGATACATATTCTTCTGAAAACAAAGGCAACGTTTGTGTTGATATAAACATTTCAGAAGACGGAAATCCGGTCATGCTTCAATACTGCGTTGCTTACGACAGTTCTGCGCTCGACGTTGTTTCGGTTACAACCGGCGATGCTTTTTCCGGAAATTCTTCACCGGTAATCAATCAGACAGACGGAAAAATTTATTTCATTTGGGATTCTTTTACCCCGCTTGATGACGGCGGAACAATGCTTCAGATTGAATTCGCTCCGAAAAATGAAGAAAAAACCGAGGTTTGGATAGACCAGAGCGAATCTTTTGTTGTGGCGGATTCTTCGTTTAACGATATCGGAACCGTTAACGGAAAAGCGGAGATAGAAGCGGTGTCAAATGAAAAACCGAAAGATGAAAGTTCGTCTTCCTCGTCTTCTCAGCCCAAGCCGCCTTCCGGAAGCAACAACGGAATCACCATTGATAAGAATGAAGTTTCCGTTGGCGTTGGCGAAGAGGTAAAAGTGGAACTTGAAGATGCCAAAGACGAAAATGTTATTTGGTACAGCAGCAACGAAAACGTTGTCAAAGTTGATGAAAACGGAGAAATCGTTCCGGTTGCTCCGGGAACGGCAACCGTTACCGTTACAACCGAAGAAGGCGACAAAGAAGCAACTTGTGTGGTAACGGTAACCGATGACGGCATAAAAACCGACTATGCCGAATCCGGCGAAGTTGAAGTCCTTTATAGCGAAAAGGAAGATGTTATGCCGGGTTGGGTTTGGGCTGTAATTGCAGTTATGATTGCAGCGATTGCCGTGGTTGTTGTGATGATTATCAAAAAAGTAAAAAATAAATAACGTTAGATTTGTTCCGGACGGAACTTAAAATATTGGAAAAGAAAAAGGTATATAAGTGGGAGGCGTTCAAATGAAAAGAACGGTCGCAATACTGTTGGCTTTGGTTTTACTCTTAAGCTTTGCAGTACCGCTTTATGCGGAAGATGTTGCTTCGGGAAGACTTATTCTCGGAAGCGAAGTTTTCCTTGAAGCGGGAGAGACAAAAACAATTCCTGTTGAAATCAAAGATGCGGGAATGCTTTCTGTTATCCAGTTTGTTGTTGAGTACGACAGTACAAAACTTGAACTGCAGAATGTTACGCCGACAGTAATTGCCGGAAAAGAGGTCAACATTGTAACAGGAGCAGAAGAAGGAACAATCCTGGATGGTGTTGATTCTCAGGTTTCTCATGCTAAGGCACAGATTTCTCAGCCGGAAGCAGGAAAGGTTTCTATTATTTGGGAATCTGAAAACCAGATCAACGGCGATGGTATTATCGCTTACCTTACCTTCCAGGCTCTTGAAGACGAAATCGGCAGGGCCGGCGTTTCCTTAAGCCAGGATCCTGAAGACGAATTCATCTTCAAAGAAGATTCTCAGGACAAAGTTCCCACCGAAGATATAATCGGCGGTGTTGAAGAAGAACCGATGGTTGAAACCAAATACACCGTTTCTTTCAATGCGGGAAAAGGAACGGGAGCACCTGCGGCGGTAAAAACCATTGACGGCAAGGTAACGATTCCGGACGTTACTCCTGTTTATGAAGGACATGTTTTCCTTGGTTGGGCGACCACTTCGAACGCAACTGAAGCAGAGTATGAACGCGGCGAAACTTATGATATAACAAAAGACATTAACCTTTTCGCGGTTTGGGTGAAAACTCCGAAGATTGTTGTAGGAGAAGTTAAAGGCAGAGCGGGAGAAACCGTTGAAGTTCCGGTAAGCATCGAGAACAACCCGGGAGTGGCTTCGGGTGATATTACGATTTCCTATAACAAAAATATAATGGAACTTAAAAATATTAAGGTTTCCGCTTTGATGTCTTCAGGAATGAGTGCACCGAATGCTAAAGATGGCATTATATCTTTTATGGCACTTGATAATATTAAAGGTGACGGTGAAATGTATGTTTTAGAATTCGAAATAAAAGATACTGCACCGGATGGTTCGTATCCAATTTCTATAAGCGGTAATGTTTATAATTCGTCATCAGAAACAGTTAATGTTGTTTTTGAAAACGGTTCAGTTAAAGTTGTTTCTGTTGAGCCTGGCGATGTTGATGGCAACGGAATTATTAACAGTTTGGATGCAATGAGAATTTTACAATGTAGCGCAAAAATCCTTAAACTCGAAGACCTTGCATATCCAGAAGTAGCGGACTTTGATGGAAATGGAATTGTAAATAGTTTGGATGCAATGAAGACACTTCGTAAAGCAGCGCATCTTGATTGATTAGGAGGAAAACATGAAAAGATTTATTGCTTTATTACTTGCAATTGTTATGATTAACACATTTACTGTTACAGGTTTTGCTGCAGATCCTGCAGTAATTACAGTTTCTTCTGCTGAATATGTCCTTGACAGTGATGAAAAAATTAAAGAAATTACAGTTTCAATCGATGGAAACCCCGGTTTTGCGGCATTCGATTTAATTGTTGATTATGATGACAGCCAGTTCGTTCTGAAGGAATTTGTAAATGGTTCTGCATTGACTGGAATGTTGGTAGCTCCCAACCCTGCAGAAGGACTTATTTCTGTAACAGGTTTGGCTGATGTTGTAACCAATGATGTGCTTTTTACTTTGAAATTTGAAGTAAAAGATACTGTTACAGTTGGCAAAAAAGAAGTTTCTATAAGCGGTTCTATGTATAATTCTGTGTATGAAGAAGTACTTTTCACCGTTGTTCCCGGCGGCGTAACCGTTGTTTGCACTGACCACGATTTCCAGTCTATCGTAGATGATAAATATCTTGATACTGAGCACCCTGCAACTTGCGAAGTACAGCCCACTTATTTTAAAAGCTGTAGCAAATGCGGCGCAAAAGGCAGCGAAACTTTCGTAGATACCAACGGTGAATTTGCTCCCCATGACTTCACTGTAGAAAAAGCAACTGCAGAATATCTTAAAGATGAACCTAACTGCAATTCCAAAGCTGTTTATTACAAATCCTGCTCTGTTTGCGAAATTTCCGCAAAAGGCATTGATGAAACTGCGACTTTCGAAGGTGCAGTAGATTCCGATAAACATAAACCCGCAGTTGATTGGAGCAATGAAACTGTAGAAAACGTACAGTACCATTACCATGTTTGCGAAAACGAATGCGGAACCAAGCTTCACAGAGAAGCCTGCTCCGGCGGCACTGCAACCTGCACCGCAAAAGCAGTATGTTCTGTTTGTGGAAAAGAATACGGCGATCTTCTTCCTCATGTTTATGACAAAAAAGTAGCAACTGAAGCTTATAAAGCCACCGATGCAACCTGCACCGCAAAAGCAACTTATTATTATTCCTGCGTTTGCGAAAAAGCCGGCGAAGATACCTTTGAGGACGGCGAAATGCTTGATCATGATTTTACCGCTGAAAAAGTTGCAAATGAATATATTGTAGGCGAAGCAACCTGCGGTTCTCCTGCAACCTATTATAAATCCTGTTCCGTTTGCGGCAAATCTTCTAATGATCTTACAAAAACCTTTACTAATGGCGAACCCCTTGAACATGATTACAAAGTAACTTACGGCGAATGGACAAAAGGCGTAGATGGTTGGGAACTTACTGCAACTGCAGAATGCCAGCGTGAATCCTGCAACGAAGCAATCGAAGGCCATATCGTAACTGCAACCGCAAACGTAGCTCCTGAAGTTACCACCGAACCTACCTGCGAAAAAATGGGTAAAACCACCTATACCGCAACCTTTGATGTCGTTTGGGCAGAAACCAAGACCCACGAAGTAGAAGATGTTCCCGCAGTAGAGCATAACTATGAAAATGCACCTGTTTCCTATAAATGGACCGAAACCAAAGACGGCGATAAAGTAACCGGATATACTGCTTGCGAAGCAATCCGTTATTGCCAGAATGAATGCTGCGATGTTGACGGCGGAAAAGCTGAAATTGAAAAAGTAACTCTTACAACCAAAATTAAAGGCGCAACCTGCGAAACTGAAGAAGTAACCACTTATACCGCATATTTCAGCAATATAGATTGGGCAGAAACCCAGAGCAAAGAACTCGTTACCGGAGACAAACTTGGCCATGATTTCGGTGAAACCGATTATGACTGGGCAGAAGACGGTTCTTCCTGCGAAGCAAAACGCCAGTGTGTACGCGCAAACTGCAATGTTGCCGGCGGCAAAGTTGAAACCGCAGATGCAGAAGTAAACGGTATTGTAACAAAAGAACCCACCTGTGCTGAAGAAGGTAACACTCGTTATACCGCAACATTTGGTGTTGATTGGGCAGAAACCCAGACCAAAGATATTGCAATCCCTGTTGATGATGATGCACATGACTGGTCCGTTTCCTACAATTGGTCTGAAGATGGTCTTGCTTGCACCGCAACCCACGTTTGCGCAAACGACGCAACTCATAACGAAACCGCAGATGCAGAAGTAAACGGTATTGTAACAAAAGAACCTACCTGCACTTTGCCCGGTGATACCCAGTACACCGCAACCTTTGATGTTGATTGGGCAGAAACCCAGTACACTGTTCGTACCGACGTTGCAGTAAATCCCGATGCTCATGATTGGGGCGCATGGAAAGTAACCGAATATCCTACTTACGGTGAAGCCGGTGAAGAAGCTCGTGTTTGCGTAAATGACGATACACACGTACAAACCAAAGAAATTCCTGCACTTGAAATGCCCAAGCAGGAAGAGATGGATAAAGTTGTAGTTGACGATAAAGAGTATTACGTCGGAGAACAGGTAATAGATCCTGAAAATACCGATGAGGTTCCGAAAGAAATAAAAGATGAAACTGACCTTGGTAAGGATAAAGTTAAAGTTTCCTTTGTTGGCGTAATTATCGGTGAATATAATGATGCGGGTGAATTTGAAAAGGTTAAGGCAACCGTTACAATCGGATTCCCCGAAGGCGCCGACAGCAATGATGACTTTGAAGTTTATGTAATTGATGCAAATGGTAATATTACAAGACTTGCTAACAAACCCACTGTAACTGAAGATGGTATCGAAGTTGAAGTTGACGGTTCCGCAACTTTCGCAATTGCTTACGTTGAAAATGACAATAACAACTGGCCGAACTTCCCCAACTGGCCGAACAGACCTAACAGACCTTCCAGACCCGGTTCTTCCTCCGGTGAAGGTATAACCATTATCGACGGTCTTGATAAAGAAGAAAGCAACCCCAATACCGGTGCACCTCTTATGGGAATCATTCCCGCAATTGTTGTTGCCGCTGCAGCTGTTTCCTTCAAAAAAAGACACTGATTTATTGAAATAATAATGTTTTATTGGTTCAAACCTGCCTTTTCCAAAAGGCAGGTTTGAACTTTATGTAAGAAAAAGCAGGGTGATTAGATGAAAAAAATTATTGCGGTAATTTTATGTTTGGCTTTGCTTCTTCAGTTTTCTGTATGCTGTTTTGCGGCAGAAACCACAGAAGTTTTTTATGACAGCAAGACACACATAAATCCGCTTTATTCCGATGTTATAGATGAAACTTTCATTGAAGAAAACATTGGTAACCATGCGCCGGTTCTTATGGCCGGACAGAGTCAGGAATATTGTGAAACCATTGAAGAAGCCGGCGCCGTTATGCGTGAACAGCTTTTAAACAGAGCACCGGTTATAACTGTTTATTTTGTTGCTGACGAATATGATGACATTTATTTTAACAATATTTTTAATGAAGCGGTAAAGCACACAGGCGAACCGACCGAGGGTGACTATCTTTTGTGGCAATACGGCGGTTGGGAAGGCGGTGTTTCATACCGTCCCGGCGATAAATATTATATGACTTTCAAATATAACATGGTATATTACACCACTGCCCAGCAGGAAGCAGAACTTGATGTTGCAATCGAAAGTCTGTTGGATTCTCTTGACCTTGACGGCAAGGACGATTATCAGAAAATATGCGCAATTTATGATTATATTTGTGACAACGTAACTTATGACTATGATAATCTTCATAAAGATGAATACACTTTAAAATATTCTGCCTATGCGGCTCTTATCAACAAAACTTCTGTTTGCCAGGGTTATGCGAACCTTTTCTACCGTCTTGCCCTTGAGGAAGGTATTGACGCAAGGCTTATTTCGGGTTGGGGTGACGGCGGTGCCCACGGTTGGAATATCGTCCAGATGGGAGATTATTACTATAACCTTGACGCGACCTGGGACGCAGGCAGTGATCCTGAAGATTATGAGTATTTCCTCAGATGCGAGAAAAATTTCGGTGATCATGTAAGAGATTTCGACCATGACAGCACTGCTTTCCATGCGGAATACCCCATGGGCACAAGCGATTACGTTTATGATCCGGATGATTTTACAGAGCCGGAAGATCCGATTCCGAGCTATCCTGAAAATAAAGATTTGAAACATTTTCCGACAATTGATTTGACTGATGAAGATACTTTCTTTGTTGATTCACGCGGAGCAAAGTTTTATATTTCTTTGTATTCTTTGGACTTTGATAAAGTTAGACTTTCAGGTTCCGAGGAACTTAGAAATATTATAATTACAAGTAACGGAAATGTAAGTGCAAAACTTGTTGATTATGACCCGGAAACAATGGTGGATTATTTAGGTGACGACGAAGATAATAAATTTGTTACCTATAAAGTTTGGGACAGCGCCAAAAGAAAAGATGTTATAACAGGTGTTTCTTATTTTGAAGCAAAAGGAATTGCAAAGCAATCGGCAAATTATTCTGTTGTTCCGGAAAATGCTGTCAATATCGTTGAAATAACTGTTGGCGAAAACTACAGCAGTGTGTGGAAAGAGGGCATGCTGAAAATATCTGCAACTATTAATGGCCAAGAATATGCAACGGCTTTGACCTTTATTTCCGACGTTGTGGTATTTGAATATGAGGAAGTTAATTGGGCCGCCAAAAACGATGGAATCCTTATGGTTGGAGGAGACGGCTATTCCGATTATTTTGGTTGGTTTGACGAATATGTAATGGTCGAAGGCGCAACGGTTGTTTCCACCACCGCTTTCCGCGCAATTGAAGGCAAAAACCTTGAAATTTATGCCAATGAATTTATGGCTGTTGTTCTTAAGCAAATTGCCGCAGGTCAGCAGGGAGTAAACTTCTCAAATTATTTTAATGTTAATTTTGATGATAAGGACAATGACTTTGACTGGGATATGGATGAAGATCTTTTAGCACTTGAGTTTGGATTCTATGGTGACCAGATTATCAAAGGCGAATACGAAATCAGAACATTCCTTCCCTTGAGCTATGGCGAACTTCGCGATATTTTCGGCCTCAGCATGGCAGATGTTGTAAGTTACTATCTTGTTGACAAGGATAATAATATTCTTAAACAGATCAAAGTTGATTACACTCTTGCAGATACTGAAGAGATAGTTCAAATCGGACTTCGCGGAGAAAACGAACCTCTCGGCGAATACAAACTTGTTGTCGAAGTTCCTGCAATTGACGAAGAAATAATTGCTTCCGGTTATTGCGGCGGCGAAGGCGACGGAACAAACCTTGAATGGGTACTTTCCGAAGACGGAACCCTTACCATAAGCGGAACCGGTGCAATGGCTGATTATTTCAACGAATGGTCCGAAGAAGCCCAGGATTATGTACTCAACAGACCTTGGGAAGCATATAAAGACCAGATCAAAAAGCTTGTTCTTGGCGAAGGAATCACCCGCATAGGTTCCTATTCTTTCTGCCAACTTTATAACGCCCAGTGCGAACTTGTTATTCCGAGCACCGTAAAAGTAATCGGCAATTCTGCATTCTGGGACAGCAATTTTGTCGGTGAACTTGTTCTTCCGGAAGGACTTAAAAAACTCGAAAGTTATGCCCTTATAAACAACGAATTCACCTATGTTTATATTCCTTCCACTCTTACTGAAATGGAATACAGAGTTTTCTGGAATCACTGGGATCTTGAAAGATTTGAAGTTTCTGAAAAGAATCCCGCTTTCTGTGACATTGACGGTGTTATTTTCACCAAAGACAAAAAAGAACTTGTTTATTACCCCTGTGGAGATGCTGACGAATATTCCATTCCGGAAGGAACAGAAATTATAAGAGAAAATGCTTTTTCTGCTTTCTCTTTTATAGATCTTTATATTCCTGCAAGCGTAAAACTTATTGAACCAGCAGCTTTCAGATTTTTTGAGTTCAATCTTACCATCGACGAAGACAATGAGTTTTATGGAATCGTTGACAATGCTCTTTATGGCAAATCCGAAAAGGAACTTATTGGATACCTTGGTGGCGCGAGAGAAAAATTTGTTGTTCCGGAAGGTACAAAAGTAATCTGTGAAGATGCTTTCCTTAATAAAAAAATCGGTCAGCTTGTTCTTCCGAAGAGTTTGGAAATAGTAGAAAATTCTGCATTTGGTAATTTTAGCGGAGATATTTTTGTTGAAGGAAGAATAGAAAAGATTGAACCTTGGGCTTTCTGGAATGATTATGAAGATATTAACATCTTCTTCATGGCCGGCGCACCTTACGACATCGGAGAATATGCTTTCGATACAAACGGGATGGTAAATCTTTGTTATCTTAAAGGCACCGAAATCCTTTGGGATTTTGATGAAAACGGCCTTTGGAACGGATACGATGTTTATCCATTTGAAATTACCGGCGGCCCGAAATTCGATTCCGAAAAATATGTTGCACAGGGCTTCTGCGGCGATGAATATCTTGGCATGAACCTTGTTTGGAATCTTGACAAAGAGGGAACCCTTACCATAAGCGGCGAAGGCGCAATGGCGGATTACAGACAGATTTTTGTAAACGAAGGAATGTATTCTTCCGCTCCCTGGGGACTTCTTGTTGACGATATCAAGGCAATCGTTATAGAGGAAGGCGTTACCCACATCGGCGATTCCGCATTCTATGGCTGGACCGCTGTAAAAGATGTTACGATTCCTGCAAGCGTTGAAAGCATAGGAAATATTGGTTTCTTCGGAAAAAGCGGAAATTTCTATGTTGAAGGCCAGCTTGAATTTGTCGAAACAGTTGCTTTCGGCTCTATGAATAAAATGACCAATGTCTATTTTATGGGCGGAGCACCGGTTGAATGTGAAGAGGGCGCGTTCGGTGAAGGAAACAACATTTCAAACATTTATTACATTGACGATGGCAGTTGGGAATTTGACGCAAACGGTCTTTGGAACGGATACAAAGTAAACAGATTGAGCGAAAGCGGATTTGTTTACGGTGATATCAACAAAGACGGAAAAGTTGACGTAAGAGATGTTTACATGGCAAGAATTTTTGCGGCGAAACTTACTGTTCCGACCGCGGAAGAACTTGAACTCGGCGACGTTGACGGAAACGGAAGAATCAACGTAATCGACGCAAACCTTATAAGAAAATTTGCGCTTCAGAAAATAAACAGATTTCCAATTGAAGCATAATTAAAAAACTGAAAGCACCGCGGCAAAAGCCGCGGTGCTTTTTTTATGTTTATAACATCTTTTTGGTGTTATAAATTGACTAAAGCAAATTTTGGGTATATTATTAATATGTATAAATATGTAACCGGAGGCTTTGATATGAAAAGAATCGTATCCTTGTTTTTGAGTTTTATTATGGTGGCAACGCTTTTGCCGCTTAACGCTTTGGCAATTGAACTTGACGAAGTGGTTGTGGAAGAACCGGTGGAAGAAATTACCGAACCGGTTTATTATGAAGAAGATTTTGCCGAGCAGGAAGCTGAAAAGCTTGGCGGAAGATATAGCCAGACTTTTGAAGATTGGTGGAAAACCCAGGATAAAATTCCGGCAGACAGAATCAGCTTTGCATATGACGAAGTCTTTGATGAAACCGGCGCAGTTGAAGTCAGATACGACGAAGCATCCGGCTGCGCAATTGTAAGGGTAAAATCCGCCGACGAAGAAAGCTGGAAGAAAATCGTTGCAGCAGCAGGCACAGTCCCTTATAACTGGATAAGCTGCGATATTGACATGCCGGAAGGTGCAACAGGTGGTTTCCAGCAAAACACAAACGGTCAGGATTGGATACTTGGTTTCGAAAGCAGATTTCCCACAGTGGATTCTTTTGAATGGATCAATACCGGCGGCAACAGAAGAGGCATTGAATTCAGCGAAAATACTGTAACAAGTTCCGGCGCGGTTGCAATTTCTTTTATAACACATTATAACGACCATTATACCTGCCTTGCCTATGATACCCCTAATGGAGTGGTATATGATTATTTAAGAATCAAGGTATATATCGACTGTGATGAATCCGGAATTCTTCTTCCGGAAGGAACTGTTGAAAGCGCTTCTGCAGTTGATGAATCCAGAATCATTCCGGATACTCAAAACGGAGCTGTTACTGCATACAAAAACGGCGAACTGGATTATATGCCCGTTTCCGGACGCATTACATATACCTATACCGGAAGCGAAACAACAATCGAAGAAGCCAGAAACGAAATTTATAATAATTCCCGTTATATCAGAACAACTGTAACTGCACCTTCGGGCTATGTCCTTAAAGGAACAGGAGAAACAGAAGCTATTATTGAAACTTATTCTTACAGCAGCGGTAGCGAATATACTATAAACTGGGTAAGTGCTTCCGGAAACGGAAAACAGATTAAAGAAACTCTTCTTGTTGAAATCGATTACGGTATTACCACAATGGACGAACAGGGCCTTACCCCCGTTCCGTTATCAAGACTTATTTTCGACACCGAAAACGTTGATATTCTCGCAAAACACGGAATAAACGTTACTTATGACGAAACACACGGTCATTTTGAACTTACTTTCGATAAAGATGCGGACCTTGCCGCCGCCCTTGCCGAAGGAGCAAACATCACCGAAGTATTCGAAGTGGAAATTGTTCCCCCGAAAAATGCTGTCGAATGTGGTGACAACAACTCTTCCCGTGGTGACAAATATGGTTGGATTATTTCAACCAATGACAGAACATGGGAAGAATATTGGAGATACAGCACAAATTACGGCGTATATTTTAACGGCGACAGGGGACTTAATGCCTATAATTTCGGAAATAAAACTCTTTATTCTTTGGCATACGAAGGCTTCTTTGATGTAATGACCATGTGGTGGTACGATGCAAACGGAAACCTTATCGGAAAAGAGTATCTCCGCGTTGACATTGAACCTTATTCCACTGTTATAGAAAAAGAAGACAGAATTGAATGGAATATCAGCGAAGATGGCATTCTTACCATAAGCGGCGAAGGAGCAATTCCGGATTACGAAATGGTTTATGACGAGTACGGAAATGGGGTTACTTCCGCCCCTTGGGGAGAATATAAAGACCAGATAACCGCTCTTGTAATAGAAGAAGGCATAACCAAAATAGGGGCAAATGCCTTTAACGATTTCAGAAACCTTACAGGAAACCTTGTAATTCCAAGCACTGTAACAAGCATTGGCGGAAATGCTTTCCGCAATTGCCGTAATTTTACCGGTGACCTTGTTATTCCTGAAGGTGTAAAAAGTATTGGCAATCATGCCTTCCTTAATTGTTTCAACCTTGGCGGAAAACTTGTTCTTCCAAATAGTCTTACAAAAATCGGAGCTATAGCTTTCGGCAACTGTTTTGGATTTGAAGAGGTTGAAGTCGCAAGTGGAAACCAGTATTTTGCTTCCATTGATGATGCACTTTATACCAAAGACGGTAAAACCTTGCTTTATTATCCTGGACAGAAAACCGGAGCCTACAGCATTAACCCCGGAACGGAAACCATTGGCAGAATGGCGTTTTACCACGCAAATGTTGATTCTGTAACTCTTCCGGAAAGCGTCAAAGTAATTGAAGAAAAAGCATTTGCACATTTTGACGGTAAGGTAACTGTAAAAGGAAAGCTTGATACCATTGAAGGCGGAGCTTTCGGCGAATATGGCGACATTATTTCCGTTTATTTCATGGGCGGAGCACCTGAATATGTTTCTCCGGCAGATGATTATCCTTCTTTCACTGCTGACAGCGAATGTGAAATAACACTTTATTACGTCGATGACGGCAGCTGGGAATTTGATGCAAACGGCCTTTGGAACGGTTATGAACTGACCGAGATCAAAGTGATCGATTCCGGTTATTGCGGCGCTAAAGGTGAAGAGGAAAATCTCAGCTGGATGATCACCGATGACGGAACCCTTACCATAAGCGGCGAGGGAGCTATCAAAGATTATACTGTGGCGGCCAATACACCTTGGCGTGAATATGCAGACATTGTAACAACTCTTGTTCTTGAAGAAGGTATAACCGAAATCGGAAGCAATGCTTTCAGAGAAATGGTAAACCTTGAAGGAACTCTTAACCTTCCGGAAGGACTTACCAGGATCGGTCATTTTGCTTTCAGAGGATGTTCCAAACTCGGCGGAGAACTTGTTCTTCCTTCAACTCTTAAAACCGTTGAACAAGCTGCTTTTGAGCACGGCGGATACTATACCGGAACCCTTGTTATTCCGGAAGGAATGGAAAATATAGGTAGATCGGCTTTCCGCGATGCCGGTTATACAGAAGTTATAATCCCCGCAAGTGTAAACAATATTGACGGTGTTCCCTTTATTTTTAATCAAAATCTTGAAGTCATAACTGTTGATGAAAATAACCCTTATTACTGCAGTGTAAACGGTGTTCTTTATAACAAAGACAAAACCGAACTTATCGAATTCCCGCAGTCAATCACAGGAAAATATACCGTTTTGGAATCTGTTGTTACAATCAGAGCTAACGCTTTCTGCAGAACCGAACTGGATGAGATAATTGTTCCTGCAAACGTTAAAAACATTGAAGGTTTCGGTTTTGGAATTGATGATATAAAAATTGTTTTCAACGGCGCTCCGGAAACTTTCGGAAACGATGTTTTGGCATATGGCAGCGGCAGCATTTATTTCATGGGTGGCGCACCGAAAAATGTTGTTCCCGCAACCGACAGTTATCCTTCGTTCAGTGAAGATGTTGCTCTTTATTACGTCGATGACGGCAGCTGGGAATTTGACGAAAACGGTCTTTGGAACGGTTACAGCCTTGAGGAAATGATTGTTTATGAACAAAAACTTCCTACCGGCGCATATATTGCGAAAGGTTATTGCGGCGATGAACTCAATGGCGGCAAAAACCTTGTTTGGTTCATAAATTACAGCGGAACCCTTACCATAAGAGGTAAAGGAAATATGGCGGATTTTGAGCAGGTCGAAGACGGTAACGGCGTTTGGAAATCAACTGCGCCATGGGTCGAATATGCAGATAAAATCAAAGCAATTACAATTGAAAAAGGAATAACCTCCATAGGAAGCTATGCTTTCTATGAACTTACAAATGTTGGCGGCAACTGCATTATTCCGGAAGGCGTTACCGTAATAAAAACAAACGCTTTCAACAGAACTCCTTTTAACGGAACCCTTACTCTTCCTTCGACTCTCAGAACTATTGGAGTGGGAGCATTTTATGAATGCACCGGAATCAAGGGTGCTCTTGTAATTCCCGAAGGCGTAAGAATTGTTAAACAAATGGCGTTCAGGAATCTTGCGGTAACTTCTATCAGTATTCCTTCTACGGTGGAAAATATTGAATCGCCTGCATTCTTCTATTGCGAAAATCTTGCAAGCTATTCCGTTGCAAGCGGCAACGAAAATTACTGCAGTGAAGACGGCATTCTTTTCAGCAAAGACAAAACGGTTCTTATCGGCTATCCTTCCGCAAGAACCGGAACCTATACCGTACCGGAAACCGTTACCAAACTTGCAACAAACTGCTTCTCCACCACAGACCTCAGCAAAGTTATCATTCCTGAAAATGTTAAAACTGTAGGTTCAAGCATATTCCAGAAAGGTAAAGCGGAAGTTGTTTTTGAAGGAGCACCGGAAACCATCGAAGGAAACATTTTCTACGGTGTTGACGGAAAAGTTTATTTCCTTGGCGGTGCACCGAAAGAAGTTGTTCCTGCAAATTACGAGAACCCTTCTTTCAACGAAAACGTAACTATTTATTACGTCGATGACGGCAGCTGGGAACTTGACAGAGGCGGACGTTGGAACGGTTATAAAGTCAATGCTCAGTATGGATTTGGCGACGTTAACGGCGACTTTGAAGTTAACGTTAAAGACGTTTATTACGCAAGACTTTTTGCGGCAAAACTTTTTGCTCCCACCGAGCTTGAATTTGTTTCCGCAGATGTCAACGGTGACGGAAAAATCAACGTAATCGACGCAAACCTTATCAGAAAATATGTGCTGAAAATCATAGACAAGTTCCCGGTCGAAGTTTCTGAAAGTGGAACATACACTCTTGGAATGGGAATTGCACCTATTATCTCAACATCTGACGGAAGGGCACAAGCCGACGTAACTGCAGCTGTTGTTGTTCTTGATGATGAGGGAAAAATTGTTTCTGCGCAGCTTGACACTGTTCAGACAAGAATAAACTTTCCCGGCGGAGTGCTTCAGAATTTAAATGATGTCGATCTCCGTTCAAAATATCAAAAGAAAGACGATTTTGGAATGATTGTTGCTTCGCCCCTGGGAAAAGAATGGTTTGAGCAGGCGGATGCTTTTGAAAAGGCAATTGTCGGTATGACCGCAGAAGATATAGAAAATATTCCGCTTGTCAATAATAACGGGCATATGGTTGCCGATGATGAAACTATTTATGCGGGCTGCACCATAGATATAACTTCTTTTCAGGAAGCAATAATAAAAGCTTGCAACGATGAATATGCTAAAGAGTTTAGCGCTTCGGATCTCAGCCTTGGAATTGGTAATTTTACAACTCTTGAAGGCACAACGGAGGCAACTTCTTACAGCGAAGGAATTGCATCTTTCAATACCGTTTTTACCGGTGCTGTTTATGATTCTGAAGATAAGATTCTTGCATGCCTTATTGATAACAGCTGGCTGAAAGTCGGTTTTGATACTGAAGGCGCAATTACATCTGTTCCGACAGATTTTAGAACCAGAAAAGAAATGAAAGACGATTTCGGAATGATTGTTGCTTCTCCCATTGGAAAAGAATGGTATGAACAGATGACCGCATTTGAAAATGCTATTGTCGGAATGACCGCGAAGGAAGTTTCTGAAATAAAAACGATAAATAAAAATAATCATATGGTTGCAGAAGATGAAACCATTTATGCTGTTTGTACTATAAGTATTCCTGCCTTCCAGATAGGCATTGTGGAATCACGCGAAAACTTAAAATTTATTTAAGTATGCATGAATTGTAAAATTTGTGATAATAAAAAGCACCGCGGCTTTGCCGAGGTGCTTTTTTGATTGACTAATGCAAGATTAGAGAGTATGATAATAATGTATTATAATATGTTTTAGGGGGCGAAGAAGTGAAAAAGTTTTTATCAATAGTATTATGTATATCTTTGGTTCTTGTTTTTTCCATTTGTTGTTTAGCGGCCGAACCTGATGAAGGTTTCTATGATGACATAATATATGTTAACCCGCTTTATTCTGATGTTGTTGATGAAGAATATATCAGAGAAAACATTGAAGAAAAAGCTCCGGTTCTTTATGCAGATTTGAATCCTGAATATTGTGAAACGATAGAAGAAGCAGGAGAAGTTCTTAGAAGACAATTGGTTTCAAGAGCTCCGGTTGCAACAGTTTATTTTAAAGCAGATATCGATGATGAAATTGATTATTTTAGCGAAATTTTTGACGAAGCGCTCAGACATACCGGAAAACCTACAGAGGGCGATTATATCAGTAAGCAATTTGCGGGTTTGGACGGAGATATAGAAGCTGAATATAAAGACGAAAAAATATATTTAACTTTAATTTATTATATGGTTTATTTCACAACCGCTCAGCAGGAAGAAACTCTGAATACCGCGGTTGATAATCTTCTGGATTCTCTTGATCTTGAGGGAAAAGACGATTATCAAAAAGTTTCTGCAATTTATAAATATATTTGTGACAATACAACTTATGATTACACAAATCTTAACGATGACAATTATAAGCTGAAATATTCCGCGTATGCGGCGCTTATCGATAAAACCTCTGTTTGCCAGGGTTACGCAAACCTTTTCTACCGCCTTGCTCTTGAAGAGGGCATTGACGCAAGACTTGTTTCAGGAATGACAAGTGGCGGCGGCCATGCATGGAATATTGTTAAAATTGGCGATTACTACTATAACGTTGATGCAACTTGGGATGCAGGTTCCGGAGCTCATAGCTATTCATATTTCCTTAGATGCGAAGAAAACTTTATAAATCATTTCAGAGACGAAGAATATGACACCGCTGAATTCCATGAACAGTATCCTATGGATGCAAGTGACTATGTTTATTATCCGGATGATTTTGATGAAGATGACGAGGTGCAGTTTAATCCGGGTGATTATGTTGCGTCAGGATATTGTGGTGCTCCTATTTATATGGGAGGAAAAAATCTTGCGTGGATGATTAATAAAAACGGTGTTCTTACCATAAAAGGCAATGGTCCCATGGAAAGCTATGAAGATGTTTATGATGAAAACGGAAATCGTGTGTCAACGGCGCCATGGATAATTTATAATAATATTATCAAAACACTCGTTATTGAAGAAGGTGTTACCTTTATAGGAGATTACGCTTTTTATGATATGAATAATTTAAGCGGAACTCTTAATCTTCCTTCAACTCTTACCGACATTGGTAAAAGCGCATTTTTGTATTGTAAATACAGTGGAGAACTTGTTGTTCCGGAGGGTGTTGAGTATGTAGGGCACAGTGCTTTTGCCTGGAACCAATTTACTTCTGTAAAAGTGCCTTCCACGCTTAATAAATTCGAATTTCAAGCGTTCAGTGGAAGAGAAGTTGTGAAAGTCAACGTTTCCGAAAGCAACCCGAATTTCTGTTCAGTAGATGGAATTGTTTACAGTAAAGATAAAAAAGCTCTTGTTCTTATTCCTTGTGGAATAGACGGCGTATTTACTGTTCCTGATCATGTCGAAATTTTGGATTCCTATTTGTACGATCAGGGGGATCTTGAAGGAATTATAGTTCCCGAAACCGTAAGCACGATAAATGATTATGCATTTTATTGTTTCAACGGAAAAATAACAGTAATGAGCCGATTGGATTATATAGGAGCATTCGCTTTTCGGGGAAGCACAGATGATGTTACGTCTGTTTATTTTATGAATGGTGCTCCCAATGATATTTCTTCAAAAGGAATAACGGAATTGCAAAATAATGCAATAATCAATTTTTATTATCCTTCCGGTACGGAAGACCTTTGGAATTTTGACGAAAACGGTCTTTGGAACGGTTATGAGGTAAAGAGCTATAACGGTTACGGTGATCTTAATATGGACTTTACAGTTAATATAAAAGATGTTTACCTTGCACGCCTTATTGCTGCAAAACTTGTTGTTAGCAATGAAGCACAGCTTTCTCTTGGCGATGTTGATGGAGACGGAAAAATCAGCGCAATCGACGCAAATATAATCAGAAAATTTATTCTTAAAAACATCATTAAGTTCCCGATTGAAGTATAAATTATTTTCTGTTTTTTGCCTAAAATTTCATAGAAAAAATTATAAAAAACGCCCAAAAATGCTTGACAGTTGGGCGTTTTTCCTTTATAATAATATGGTAATTGTAAAGCAAATTACTTTACAAAAAAGAAGGAGGTGAACACAATGCCGAAGGATATGAATATTTCGCTTCTTTTCGATTTCTATGGCGAGATCTTAACCGAAAAACAGCAGGACGTTATCGATTATTATTATAACGATGACCTTTCTCTTGCGGAAATTTCCGAGCACCTCGGAATAACAAGGCAGGGTGTTCGCGATTCCATAAAAAGGGCGGAAGCAACCCTTCTTGAAATGGAAGAAAAGCTCGGCCTTGCAAAACGCTTCCGCGAGATCCAGCGCGGACTTGATACTATCATTTCCGAAGCCCACGCTATCGAAGACGACAGCATCCGCGGAGCCACCATAAGAGATATTACCCAGCACACAATGAAAATTGTGGAAGTTGCGGCGCATCTCAACGATTAACGGAGGAACAAAATGGCATTTGAAGGATTATCCGATAAGCTTTCCTCTGTTTTTAAAAAGCTCAGAAACAAAGGTAAGCTTACCGAAAGCGACGTAAAAGCCGCCATGCGCGAAGTCCGTCTTGCTCTTCTTGAAGCGGACGTCAACTATAAAGTTGCAAAGGATTTTGTCGCAAAAGTAAGCGAAAGAGCTGTTGGCGCGGAAGTTCTTGAAAGCTTAACTCCTGCCCAGCACGTTATTAAAATAGTTAATGAGGAACTCACCGCTTTGATGGGCGAATCCAACGCAAGGATTCAGTTTTCCACCAAAATTCCGACGATCATTATGATGGTCGGTCTCCAGGGTTCCGGTAAAACCACCCATTCGGGAAAACTTGCTCTCCATTTCAAAAAAATGGGAAGAAGACCGCTTCTCGTTGCCTGCGACGTCTATCGTCCTGCGGCAATCGACCAGCTTAAAGTTGTGGGAAGCCAGATTGATGTTCCTGTTTTCGAAATGGGACAGATTGAACCTCTCACCATTGCGAAAAAAGCGGTTGCTCACGCAAAGGACTACGGCAACGATATCGTAATTCTGGATACGGCTGGCCGTCTTCATGTTGATACCGAACTTATGGATGAGCTTCAGGGCCTTAAAGATGAATTTAAGCCGGAAGAAATCCTGCTTGTAATCGACTCCATGACCGGTCAGGACGCAGTAAACGTTGCCGATGCATTCAACCAGAAACTCGGCATCACCGGTACTATCCTTACCAAACTGGACGGCGATACCCGTGGCGGTGCGGCTCTTTCCGTAAGAGCAGTTACCGGAGCACCAATCAAATTCATCGGTACCGGCGAAAAACTCACCGATCTTGAAGCTTTCCACCCGGATCGAATGGCTTCCAGAATCCTCGGAATGGGCGACGTTCTCACCCTTATCGAAAGGGCGGAAGAACAGTTCGACGCAAAACAGGCTGAGGAAATGGCTAAAAAAATGGGCGAAAACAGCTTTGACCTCAACGATTTGCTTGATCAGATGAAGCAGGTCAAAAAGATGGGTTCACTCAGTTCCATCGTTTCCATGCTTCCCGGTGCTAAAACAAAGCTTACCGATGAACAGGAAGCGGAGGGCGAAAAACAGCTTCGCAGAACCGAAGCTATCATCAATTCGATGACAAAGAAGGAGAGGGCAAAACCCTCCATCATCGACGCAAAACGCAAGAAAAGAATTGCGGCAGGTTCCGGAACGGAAGTTTCCGACGTAAACCGCCTTCTCAAGCAGTTTGAACAGATGCAGAAGATGATGAAACAGCTTTCCGGCAACGGAAAGCAGGGCAGAAAAATGCGCCAGATGCTCAGCCAGATGGAAAACCGCGGCGGCTTCGGAAGCGGAATGCCCTTTTAATTAATGGTCTTTAGGCGAAAAGCCAAATGATAAAACAAGTTTTATATTTTATTTATTTCATAGGAGGAAAAAACAATGTCCGTTAAAATCAGACTGCGCCGCATGGGCGCTAAAAAAGCTCCCTTTTACAGAATCGTAGTAGCAGATTCCCGTTATCCCAGAGATGGCCGTTTCATCGAAGAAGTTGGCTACTATGATCCTACCAAAGAACCTTCCGTAATCAAAGTTGACAAAGAGAAAGTTGAAAAATGGATCGCTTCCGGCGCACAGCCCACCGATACCGTTAAAGCACTTCTTAAAATCGAAGGCGTTCTCTAATGCCGGAGGGTTTCAACATGGAAGAACTGCTTGCTGTAATCGCACGCGGTCTTGTTGAGAATAAGGAAGCTGTTTCCGTAACCGTTGATGAGCCCGATGAAGAGGGTACGGTTGTTTACCATCTTCACGTTGCCGCATCCGATATGGGAAGAGTTATCGGACGCCAGGGAAAAATTGCCCGCGCGATCCGCACCCTTATGCGCACAGCCGCTAACCGTGCCGGCAAGAAAGTTGCTGTCACGATCGAATAATTTTCGAAAAACAAATTCCCTCGTCAAAGAAATTTGACGGGGGAATTATAAAATTATAAGAGGTTTTATTATGAAAAAGCAGTTTCTTGAAGTTGGCGAAGTTGTTGCAATACATGGGCTTCGCGGCGATTTGCGTCTTTATCCCTGGTGCGATCCGGGCGATATCGAGCGTAGCGCAAGAATGTATCTTGATGAAAAAGGCGAGCAGGAATATCGCGTTTCTTACGCAAAACCGCATAAAAATGTTTATCTCGTCAAGCTCAAAGGCGTTGATAACCCCGATGACGCAAGAAAATTCATTGGAAAAGTTCTTTATATGAACCGCAACGATATTCCGATGAAAGCGGGAGATTATTTTATCCAGGATATAATCGGTCTTAAGGTAGTTGATGCCGAAAACGAAACCGTTTACGGTGAAGTTTCCGACGTTGCGCCCACCGGTGCCAACGATATCTATTGTGTTTGCGGCGCGGACGGAAAAGAAACCTGGATCCCTGCAATTCCGCAGGTTATCAGCAAGGTAGATGTTGACGGAGGAATTCTTGAAATAACTCCGATGAAAGGACTTTTTGACGATGAGGATTGATATTGCGACCCTTTTTCCGGAAATGTGCGAATCGGTGCTTGGCACCAGCATAATCGGAAGAGCGAGAAAAGCAGGTTTTATCGAAGTTTATTGTCATAATATCCGCGATTTTTCCGAAGATAAGCACCAAAGGGTCGATGCTGCGCCTTATGGCGGCGGAAACGGAATGCTTATGCAGGCAGACCCGATTTTTAAATGCTATGAGCACGTCTGTGAAGAATCGTGCTCAAAACCCTTCGTAATCTATATGTCGCCTCAAGGCGCGGTGCTCAACCAGAAACTGGCCGTGGATTTTGCGGAAAATTATGAGCATCTGTTTCTCATCTGCGGACACTATGAGGGAATCGATGAACGAATCATCGAAGAAATAGTTGACATGGAAGTTTCAATAGGCGACTATGTTCTCACCGGCGGCGAACTTGGAGCATTGGTGCTCACGGATGCTGTGGGAAGACTTTGCGACGGCGTTCTTTCCGAAGATGTTTGCTTCGAGGACGAAAGCCATTATTCCGGTCTGCTGGAATATCCGCAATATACCCGTCCCCAGGTCTGGCACGGAAGGGGAGTTCCGGAAGTTTTGCTTTCCGGAAATCACAAACTCATTTCCGATTGGCGCCATGAGCAGGCGGTAAAACGCACCATGGAAAAACGCCCGGATATGCTTAAAAAAGAGGAATAAAACAATGCTCGGAACAATAATTAATGTTATAACCGTAATTCTGGGCGGTATGCTTGGTCTTTTGCTTAAAAAAGGAATAAAAAGCGAAATTATGGATAACGTTATGAAAGCAGAGGGAGTTGCTGTTCTTATAATCGGAATGAACGGCGTTCTTACCAATATGCTTTCGGTCGGCGAAGGCGGAAAAATAGTTGAAAACGGCGGACTTGTTCTTCTGATAAGCCTTGCCCTCGGTGCTTTCGTCGGCGAAATCATAAAACTTGATGACAGGATAAACGGACTTGGCGGTTGGGTTGAAAAACGAATTAAATCCAACGGTTTTTCCAAAGGCTTTGTTTCCGCTTTTATAATTTTCTGCGTCGGTTCAATGAGCATAATCGGTTCGATAAACGACGGCCTTTCCGGCGATTCGAGCGTTCTTATCGTTAAAAGCACCCTTGATTTTATTACAGCGATGGTGCTTGCTTCAACAATGGGAATCGGCGTAATCTTCGCCTGCGTTCCGCTTTTTGTTTACCAGGGATCGATTTCGCTTTTTGCTTCGTTCATAAAACCGATAATCGAAAACTATCCGGATATGATGATTCAGTTTTCAATGGTCGGATATGCCATAATTATGTGCATCGGAATAAACTTTATTGCAGGGCAAAAAATCAAAACCGCGAACCTTCTTCCGGCAATGCTTGTTCCGGTGCTGTATAACCTGCTTAAGTTGGTTGAAAACTTGTGGTGATTTTATACAAATAAGCCGAATAGATTTAACCTTGATATGGAGTTTTTATAGAAATTCAACGAATTTCGTTGAATTGGAAAAAATAAACTGTTATAATGAAAACACAATAAAAAGTTGTTATTGAGGAGATTTATAATATGTATTCTAACGCTGTTAAAGTTCAGAACCAGGTTGGTCTTCATGCACGTCCTGCAACTTTCTTTATTCAGAAATCCAACGAGTTCAAATCTTCCATTTGGGTAGAAAAAGACGAAAGAAGAGTTAACGCAAAAAGCCTTCTTGGCGTTCTTTCTCTCGGAATTGTCGGCGGAACCGAAATCACCATCATCGCTGACGGTGTTGACGAAGAAGAAGCCGTAAATTCCCTTGTAAAACTTGTTGAATCCGGTTTTGCAGACTGATCAATAAAAATTTGAATTTTTACGCCGCAAATTGATATTTGCGGCGTTTTTTGTTACAATAGAGAAAAGCCTTCCCAGAGGGGAAGGTGTCATTTCCGAAGGAAATGACGGAAGAGGGATTCTTTAAGAACGCGGAGCGCAGACAGAGATTTGTCGGAGATTATCCCTCCTCAGTCTGCTTCGCAGACAGCTCCTCCTCTGAGGAGCTTTTATTGAAAGGAGGCCGGAAAATTGGATAACCCAAGACTTCCATATCTTCATGAAAAAACGCTGAGTCTTCCGATGGAACCCGGCGTCTATATAATGCACGATAAAAGCGGAAAAGTTATCTATGTCGGAAAGGCAAAAAAACTCAAGAACCGGGTAACAAGCTATTTCCGCAACGTTGAAAAACATCTTCCGAAAGTTTATAAAATGGTGGAACATGTCCACGATTTTGAATATATCGTCACCGACAGCGAATTTGAAGCGCTTATTCTTGAATGCAGTCTTATTAAGCAATATGCGCCGAAGTATAACATTCTGCTCAAAGATGACAAAGGCTACAGCTATGTCCGTATATCACCCGGACCTTACAGCCGTCTTTCCGGTGTTTTGCAGAAAAACGACGACGGCGCGGAATATCTCGGCCCGTATATAAGTTCCTACGTGGTCCGCCAGACCGTTGCGGAAGCAAACAAAGCTTTTATGCTTCCCACCTGCAACCGGAAGTTTCCTCAGGAATTCGGAAAGGGAAGACCCTGTCTTAACTACTACATCAAAAACTGCATGGGCGTTTGCCGCGGCAGAATCTCCGAGCGGGAATATAACGAAACCCTTAACGAAGCGATAGATTTTATAAAGGGCGGAAGCAGCGCTTCGGTTGAAAAACTAACCGAAAGAATGTTCGAAGCGGCGGAAGCGGAAGATTTTGAAAGGGCCGCGGTTCTCCGTGACAGGATAAAAGCAATAGAAGGCATTGCCAGCCGCCAGAAAGTCGTTTTTTCAAAAGTCAAGGAACAGGACGTTGTGGCGATTGCTAAAAGCGGCGAAAACTGCTGTGCCGTTGTTCTGAGCTTCCGCGGCGGAAGGCTTGTTGACAAGGATGAATATTTCCTTAAAGATTTCGGAACCGAGCCTTCTTTCGTAACGGAATTTCTCCAAAGTTTTTATTCCGAGCGCACAGATATCCCGAAGGAAATTGCCCTCCATGAAAAATGTGAGGAAACGGAACTTCTGGAACGCTGGCTTTCCGAAAAAGCCGGAAAAAAGGTTAATATAACCGTTCCGCAAAAAGGCGAAAGAAAACAGGTCACGGATATGGCCTATAACAACGCGGCGGAAAGTCTTTCCCACGAAAAGGCAAGAACAAGCAAGGAAGTTGCGGTTCTTGATGAACTTGGAAGGATACTCGGAATGGAAAAAGCGCCGGAAATCATCGAGGCTTACGATATTTCGAACTTCGGTTCGGAAACCGTGGTTGGCGGAATGGTGGTTTATGAAAACGCAAGGCCGAAGAGGAGCGATTATAAAAAATTCTCTATAAAAACCGTTGTCGGAACCGACGACTATGCCTGCATGTGCGAAATGCTTGAACGCCGCTTTAACCATTATTTTGAAGAGCAGGGAAGCGGGTCTTCCTTTGGAAGAAAACCCGATCTTATCCTTCTGGACGGCGGAAAAGGCCACGTTGCGGCTGTTCAGGAGCTTTTTGACCGAATGGGAATCGATATCCCGCTTTTCGGAATGGTAAAAGACGACCGCCACAGAACAAGAGCCATCGCAAAAAACGGCGGCGAAATCGCAATTTCGCCGGTGCGTTCCGTTTTTAACTTCGTAACGGCGGTCCAGGACGAAGTCCACCGTTTTACGATAGGTTACAGCCGCCAAAAGCACGCCAAAACCAATTTTGAAATGCTTATAACAAAAGCGGAAGGAATTGGACCAAAACGCGCCGCCGCCCTTTTGAAGCATTTTAAGACCATGAAGGCAATAAAAGCCGCGACAGAAGAGGAACTTTCAAAAGCGCCGGGAATGACAATTTCCGCCGCAAAATCCCTTCGGGAATTCCTCGACAGCGAAGAATAACATTGACTTTTTTATCAAAAAATAGGATAATAGAACTATCTCAAACGGAGGTAAAATTATGAGAGTTATTACCGGAACAGCGAAGGGAAAACGCCTTGTAACTCCGGAGGGAAGGGACGTTACCCGCCCCACCGGCGAAAAAGTTAAAGAGGGAATTTTTTCTTCCATTCAGTTTTTTATAGAAGAAGCGGATGTACTCGATTTGTTTGCCGGAAGCGGCCAGCTTGGAATCGAAGCTCTTTCCCGCGGTGCAAGATCCTGCGTTTTTGTAGACAGTGCAAAAGTTGCGCAGAAATGCATCACAGAAAACCTTAAAAACTGCGGTTTTACTGATGTTGCAAAACTTAAAACCGGAGATGCGCTTATGTATCTTGCAAGCGCATTTGAAAAATTTGATATTGCTTTTCTCGATCCGCCCTATGCCGCGGAACAGCTTCCGGTGGTTCTGCCCGCTGTTTCAAAAGTAATGCGTCCCGGCGGAATCGTTCTCTGCGAAACTGCAAAAAGCATCGACCTTCCGGAAGAAGCCGGAAAACTTGTTAAAGCAAAGGAATACCGCTACGGAAGCACAAAGGTGCTTATGTATAAACGCGGTGAGGATTGAAAAAATGAAAAAAGCAGTTTGCCCGGGGAGCTTTGACCCCATAACAAACGGGCATATAGATATTATAAAAAGGGCGGCGGAGCTTTTTGATGAAGTTACTGTTCTTGTTGTGACCAATCCGGATAAAAAATGTGCTTTTTCTCCGGAGGAACGCTGTGCTCTTATTGAAAAAGCAACAGAAGGCATCGAAACGGTAAAAGTGGATTCTTTCAGCGGACTTCTTGCGGATTACGTTAAACAAAACGACATAAACGCAATTGTTAAAGGAATACGCTCTTCTTCGGATTTTGAATATGAATTCCAGATGGCACTTGCCAACAGAAGCCTTGCACCAAATGCTGAAACGGTTTTTATAACCGCGGACCCGCAGAATATGTACGTAAGTTCCAGCCTTATCAGGCAGATCGCCTGTTTTGGCGGAGACGTTTCGGATTTTGTTCCGAAAAACATAGTAGAGGAAATTGAAAAAAGACTTAAATAAACAAGGGGAGGACATAAAACTATGCCTATTGAAGAAATTCTTGATCAGCTTGATGAACTTATCGACCGTTCCTGGTCCCTTCCACTCACCGGCGGACGCTGTGTTGTGGATGCGGATAAAGTACGCGAACTTCTTGATGACGTTCGCCTTAACCTTCCTACCGAAATCCGCCAGGCACAGTCCATTGTTGCGGACCGCACCGCCATTGTTGAAGAGGCAAAAAAAGAGGCTGAAGCCATTGTTGCAAGAGCGGAAAAACGTGCAGCAGCACTTGTTGATGAACAGGAAATTGTCCGCCAGAGCAAAAACAAAGCCGCTGAAATCACCCAGCAGGCACAGCAGCAGAGCCGCGAAATGCGCCAGTCCGCAAAGGATTTTGTTGACGGAATCCTCAAGAACACCGAGGAGACCCTTGCTGCTTCCCTTACCGAAGTCAAAGGCACCAGAAGCGCTTTCAACCAGCAGCAGAAAGTTGCCCAGGCAGCGGTTCAGCCCCAGCAGAAATAAAAGCAAAAACGCCGCTTTGCGGCGTTTTTTTATAATTTGTTTTGAACCCACTTGCCACCACAAATGTTTTAAAAACCGAGAAAAATCGAAGAAAACCGCCACAAAAAAGTCCGTTTTTATAAAAACGGACTTTTTTGTTTCCACTTTTCACCAAAACTATTAAAAACTTCGTTTTTTCGCATAGTTATGCCAAAAAATTAAATTATTAATTTTTTAAAATACTATTGATTTTTCGGAAATTTGCGGTATAATATAATCAAAGTGGTGAATTGTGGGGAAAGGTGGCTAAACTTACCCAAAATTCAATTAAAAAGAAGGGAGGAAAGACAAATGTTCATCGGCGAATTTTACCACAGTTTGGACGAAAAAGGCCGCGTTAATTTTCCGGCAAAACTTCGCGAAGAACTTGGCGAACAGTTCGTGATAACAAAAGGTCTTGATGGTTGTCTTTCCGCCTATTCAATGGAAAAATGGGAACATATCAGCAAAATTGTCGAAGGTCTTCCGCAGGCAAAAGCAAGAAATTTAAAACGTTTCATGTTTTCTTCCGCAACTGTGGTAAACCCGGATAAACAGGGAAGAGTTCTTGTTGCGCTGAATCTTCGGGAATTTGCCGGTATAACCAAAGATATTGCGGTGATCGGTGCTTCCGACCATGTTGAACTTTGGGATAAAGAAACATGGGTCAGACTTAATGCTGAAATGGATTCCGACGAAATTGCTTCCGCAATGGACGAGCTTGGATTCTGAGGTGGGAAATATGAGCGAACTTGAATTTAAACATATTTCCGTAATGCTCAACGAATGTATTGAACAGCTTAATATAAAACCCGACGGAATTTATATCGACGGAACTGCCGGCGGAGCCGGACATTCTTCCGAAATTGCAAAACGCCTTACAACCGGAAAACTTATCGCGCTGGATAAGGATCCGGATGCAATAAAAACCGCAAGCGAACGCCTTGCAAAATACCCTTGCGCCGAGGTCATCCGTTCCGATTTTGCCGAGATTCCCGCAGTTCTCGACAGGCTTGGAATTGAGAAAGTAGACGGAGTCCTGCTGGACCTCGGCGTAAGCTCCCACCAGCTTGACGCAGCAGAAAGAGGCTTCAGCTATCATAACGAAGCGCCTCTTGATATGCGAATGAGCCAGGAAGGAACTTCCGCTTATGATATAGTTAATACTTTCAGCGGAGCACAGCTTGCGAAGATCCTTTACGATTACGGTGAAGAAAAATTCACCCCGAGGATCGTAAATGCGATTCTTGACGCAAGAGCGGTCAAGCCCATTGAAACAACAACCGAACTTGCTGAAATCATTAAAAATGCCTATCCCGCCGCAGCAAGAAGAAACGGCGGACACCCGGCGCGCCAGAGTTTTCAAGCTCTGAGAATATCCGTAAATGGTGAACTTGATCGCCTTGCGGAAGCCCTTGACAGAGTGTTCGACAGGCTTGCACCGGGCGGAAGATTCGCGATAATCACTTTCCATTCCCTTGAGGACAGAATGGTAAAAAGAGCCTTTGCGGAATATACAAAAGGCTGCACCTGCCCTCCGGAATTTCCGGTTTGCGTATGCGGAAAGACTCCGCGGGGAAAACTTACAACAAGAAAACCGATTGAAGCTACGAAAGAGGAGCTTGAATATAACCACAGAAGCCGAAGCGCAAAACTTCGGGTAATCGAAAAAATTTGATTTTGAGAGAAAGGGGAGAAAGTTTTTTGGTAGAGGTTGCTTACAATCTTGAAAATTTTGCGGCAAAAACAGCGGAACAGCATGACAAAGAACTTAAAACCCGCTCTCTGCGCATAATAAAAAACCGCCGCAAAGCCAAAGTTATTGCACCGGTTAAAATCATTCTTGCAAGCGCAATGGCAATTGTAATTTCCGTTATTATGATTTACAGCCAGGTTGTTCTTACCGAACTTACCAGTGAAGTAAGCTTTTATGAAAACCAGCTTGTGGAACTTAATACCGAATATGTAAGACTTCAGGGCGAACTTGAAGCAACCACTTCAATAAAAACACTTGAAGAAGCGGCGGAAACAAAACTTGGGCTTACCAAAATCGATTCCAGCCAGGTCGAGTATGTCAACCTTACCGGAACCGATGAAATTTCGGTCGCCCATACAGGCGGAAAATATCTTGTAAAACAGTATTGGGATAATTTTGTTGAATTCATTGCGGAATACTTGCCGTTCTGAAATAATAGTATATTTATGTAGCGCCGCTGAAATTTTTGTCAGGCGGCGCTGTCTTCATAATTGGGGAAGTGCCCGAAAAAAGAAGAAAACTTGGTGAAAGGAGAAAATTGTGCGAAAAAATGAGTAAATCACCGAGTGCAATTATAAAAATGAGAATACTTTTGGCCTGTGCGGTTGCGCTTTTGAGCTTTGCGGTTCTTATAGGACGCCTTTTTTACATACAGATAGTGGAGTCTGAGGAATATCAGCGTCAGGCGGCGGAAACCCAGCTTGCTGTAACGCAGATTGCGGCAAACCGCGGAGCAATTTATGATTCAAACGGCAACAAGCTTGCCATGAGCACAACAGCCTGGACTATATGCATTGCTCCTAACTATATAGAAAACGATACAGACAAAGAACTTATTATTTCCGGCCTTTCGGAAATTCTTGGCGTAAGTGAAAGTTATCTTCGGGAAAAATGCGAACGCGATACCCTCTATGCCGCGGTAAAGGCAAGAGTTGACAAAGAAATTGTCGAAGAAGTTACGGCTTTTGCGGTAAATAATGGAGTTTCAAGATGCATTTTTGTTGAAGAAGACGTTTCAAGAAAATATCCTTATGAAAATTTTGCGGCTTCGGTAATAGGCTTTGTAAACTCGGAATATGTGGGTTCATATGGACTTGAATCCTTTTATGATGAAATTTTAAGCGGAACCCCCGGGAAACTTATTTCCGCACAGGATTCCTGGGGACAGAAAATGCCCTTTGAATATGACGAGCTTTATTCTTCTGAAGACGGAAACAGCATTATTACCACCATTGACGAAGGTATCCAGTATTTTGTTGAAAAACACCTTGAGCTTGCGGTAAAAGAACACAGCGTTAAGAAACGCGCTGCATGCATTGCAATGGACCCGAACACCGGAAAAATTCTTGCAATGGCAACAAAAGGGGATTTTGACCCAAACAGTTATACAACTCTTCCGGATTCGGTAAAAGAGGAAATTGAAAGACTTCCGGAAGATGAACAGGGTGCCGCAACTACCCAGGCACAGTATGATATGTGGCGAAACAAAGCCATTTCCGACCCTTATGAGCCCGGTTCTGTTTTTAAGATAATAACTCTCGCGGCGGCATTGGACAGCAACACAACCACCCTCGGCGATCATTTTACCTGCATAGGTTACGCGAACGTTGCGGACAGAAAAATTTCCTGCTGGCAAAGCCGTGGACATGGTGAACAGACCCTTGCTGACGCGGTCCAGAATTCCTGCAACCCCGCCTTTATTCAGATTGGAATGAATATGGGAATTGCAAATTTCCAAAACTATTTTGAAGCCTTTGGTCTTACTGAAAAAACAAGCATAGATCTTCCGGGTGAAGCCGCAAGTATCTATCATACCAAAATGACCGAAATGAACCTTGCTTCAAGCTCTTTCGGCCAGACTTTCAAGGTAACACCGATACAGCTTGTAACCGCTGTTTCGGCGGCGGTAAACGGAGGAAATCTTTACCGCCCATATCTTGTTCAGAAAGTTGTTTCCACCGACGGAAGCGTTGTTGAAGAATATGAACCGACACTTGTGCGCCAGGTTATTTCGGAACAGACTTCTGAAACCGTTCGAGATATTCTTGAAACCGTTGTAAGCGATGGTTCCGGCCGAACTGCGGCGGTTCCGGGTTATAAAATCGGCGGTAAAACGGGAACTTCCGAAAAACTTGACCAGCTTACAGAGGAAGGCGAAGTTGAAGCCTATGTTTCTTCTTTCCTTGCTGTTGCCCCTGCGGATGATCCGCAGATCGTTATCCTTCTTCTTCTTGATGAAGCGCAGATGGAAAACCCTTACGGTTCCGTTGTTGCGGCACCGGTAGTTGGCGCAATGCTCGGCGATATTCTTCCTTATATGGGAATTGAGCCTAACTACACCGAAGCGGAAATGGAAGCGATGACCGGAAAAGTAAAAGACGTTACCGGTCAGCTCGTTCACGATGCGATGACCGTTCTTCGCCTTCAGGGTTATTCCGTAACCATAGTCGGCGAAGGTTCGACAGTTGTTGCCCAGTCGCCGGAAGCAAAAGCCGTTCTTTCTGCCGGCGGAACGATAACTCTTTATACTGATGAAAGCCTTATCCCGAAAGAAATCGAAGTTCCGGATGTTGCCGGAATGAGCGTTACCGAAGTAAACAACGCAATAATCGGAGCGGGACTTAAACTTAAACTCATCGGCGTTTCAGAATCGGCAACGGACCAGGTGGCTTACAGCCAGACCCCGGCCGCAGGCGAAATGGTAATGCCGGGCACAATAATCGAAGTCAGCTTCACGATCGATTCCGGCGAGCCGGAAGAAGGCGAAGGCTGATTTTAAACAAAAATATTCAATCGGAGGTGATCCCTTGCTTTTAACCGAACTTTTAAGGGACGTTGAATATACCGGAAAAATCAAAGATATTGAAATAAAAGACGTTACGGGAGATTCCAGAAGGGTTGAACCGGGCAGCGTTTTTGTCTGCATAAAAGGCGGAAACATCGACGGTCACGAATATGCCGCTGCCGCAAAGCGAAACGGCGCTTCCTGGATCGTTGCCGAAAGGGATACCGGAATTGAGGAGCAGATTATAGTTAAGAACAGCCGCGCGGCTTATGCAAGAATGTGCGCGAACCTTAACGGAAATCCTGCCAAAAAGATGAAACTTATCGGCGTTACCGGAACCAACGGAAAAACCACCATAACCTATCTCATCAAGCATATTCTTGAATCCGCAGGGAAAAAGGTCGGACTTATCGGAACTATCCAGAACCTCATCGGCGATATTTCTCTTCCGGCAAAATATACTACTCCCGATGCGGCGGAACTCCACGTTATTTTTTCAAGAATGGCTAATGCCGGCTGTGAATACGTTGTAATGGAAGTTTCTTCCCAGGCTCTTGACCAGAAGCGCGTTGAAGGCTGTAAGTTCGAAACCGCGGTTTTCACAAACCTAACCCAGGATCATCTTGATTACCACGGAACAATGGAAAATTATTTTGACGCGAAGAAAGAACTTTTCCGCAACTGCGAAAAAGCCGTTATCTGCATCGACGATGATTACGGAAAACGTCTTCTCGACGAACTTTCCGTTCCGGTTTCAACTGTTTCCATTGGTGATATTTCCGCGGATTATACCGCCCACGACGTTAAAAACTATTCCGACGGCTGTAAATTCGCAATGGTCGGAACCGGAAATATCGGAAGAGTTCATTTTTCAATGCCCGGAAAGTTTTCCGCTTCCAACGCAATGCTTGCGGCCGCCGCCGCAATGAACTGCGGACTTTCTTTCGAGGAAGCGGTTGAAGGACTTAACACCTGCCCGGGAGTTAAAGGCAGGGTGGAAGTTATCTACAAAGGCGATTTCACCGTAATCCGCGATTTTGCCCATGGTCCCGACGCCCTTGAAAAAGTGCTGGATTCCATTAAGGAATGTGCAAAGGGCAGAATAATCACCCTTTTCGGATGCGCCGGAAACCGGGATAAAACAAAGCGCCCGAAAATGGTAAATGCCGTAGCGGCAAAATCCGATTTTATGATACTCACAAGCGATAATCCCCGCCACGAAGCTGTTGAGGAAATTGCAAAAGATACTCTTCCGGCAATGGAAGACTGCGGAGTTCCATATCACTATGAACCGGACCGCTATAAGGCAATAAAATGGGCTTTGGAACATTGTGAAAGCGGAGACGTTCTTCTTCTTGCGGGAAAAGGCCATGAAGATTATCAGGTTCTTGATTTCGGAACCGTTTATTTTGACGAAAAAGTAATTGTAAAAAACTTCATTGAGGAAATGCATAAATAAAAACGAAAGGGGAATAAAACTTGCTTCCGTTAAAACTTAAAGAAATTGCAGATGCGATCGGCGCAAAAGCAAAAACAGAAATTCCCGATATCGAAATTACAAATATCTGTACAGATTCAAGGGACGTTAAACCGGGAAGCATTTTTGTTGCCCTTTGCGGAGAAAAATTTGACGGTCACGCCTTTGTAAAAACCGCAATGGAAAACGGCGCGCTCTGGGCTGTCGTTCAAAAAGAAGGGGATTACGGAACCGATAAGCTCCTTTTTGTAAATACCACCCGCCAGGCTTTTCTTGATATTGCCGGTCTTTACCGCAGCAAATTCAGCCCGAAAGTTATTGCCGTAACCGGTTCCGTCGGAAAAACCACAACAAGGGAAATGATAGCTTCCGTTATAAAAAGCAGGTATAAGACACTTAAAACCGAAAATAATCTTAATAACGAAGTGGGCGTTCCGAAAACGATTCTCGAGCTTGACGAAAGCATCGAAGCAATGGTCCTCGAGTTTGGAATGGTGAATCTCGGCGAAATAAGAGAACTTACCCTTCCGGCAAAACCGGATATTGCGGTAATAACCTGCATAGGAACCTGCCATATCGAAAACCTTGGTTCACGGGAAAACATAAAAAAAGCTAAATTTGAAATTGTCGAAGGTCTTAAAAAAGGCGGAACCCTCCTCCTTAATAAAGACAACGACATGATGAAAGATATTTGTCTTCCGGACTATAATGTGATATACTATGCTGTTGGAGATGCTTCCGCAGATATCCGGGCAAAAGATATAGTTGAGCGCGACGGCGAAACGGATTTTATAATTCTTTTCGAAGGAAAAGAATATCCCGCGCATATTCCCGCAATGGGTGAGCATAACGTGCTCAACGCTCTTGCCGGTTTCGGAGCGGGTGTTGCCGCAGGAATTGAACCGGAGCAGTGTGCTTCGGCTCTTGCAAACTTCAAAAACACCGGAATGCGCCAGAAAGTGCAGATCTGCCGCGGAATAAAGGTTGTTGAAGATTGCTATAACGCAAACCCGGATTCAATGAAAGCCGCCCTGAGCACCCTTGGTGCTCAAAAGCTTCCGGAAGGTGCCCGAAAAATCGCCGTGCTCGGCGATATGCTCGAACTTGGAACCGTTGCGGAAAGTTCCCATTACGAAACAGGAAAACTTGCCGCGGAAAATGCGGATCTGCTTTTCTGCTTCGGCGAACTTTCAAGACTTATTGCCGCAGGTGCCTGGAGAAACGGAATGAGAGAAACGGCCTTCCATTTTGAAACAAAGGAAGAACTTTCGGAAAAACTTCGGAAAACCGCAAAACCCGGGGATATAATCTGGCTTAAAGCAAGTCGGGGAATGCGTTTTGAAGACATAGCGGAAGCATTTTACGAAGAAACATAAAACGGAGGAATTATCATGCAGATTGCAATAGTTGCATTTGTTGCGTTTGTAATAGCAGCCCTTTCCGGACACTGGCTTATCCCTGCTCTGAGGAAGCTCCATTTCGGACAGAGCATTCTTGAAATCGGTCCGAACTGGCATAAAAACAAGGAAGGCACTCCGACTATGGGCGGAATTATGTTCATAATCGGAATTCTTGCCGCAAGCTGTCTTGCCTTTTTCTTCCTTGCGGATGCTCCCGCAACGGAAAAAATAAGATACGGAAGCGGCCTTGTAATGGCTCTTGGCTATGGACTTCTCGGTTTTATCGACGACTATACCAAAATTGCAAGAAAACAGAACGAAGGACTCACCGCAAAACAAAAACTTATCGGTCAGATTCTTCTTGCAATAATGTTCCTTGTGGGTCTTCAGATTTCCGGAACTCTTTCCACCACCCTTATCATTCCGTTCATCGGACAGCTTGATATCGGATTCCTTTATTATCCACTTGCGGTATTTATTATTGTCGGCGCTTCCAATGCGGTTAACCTTACCGACGGAATTGACGGACTTTGCTCTTCCGTAACTTTTGTCTGCGCCTGCGGTTTCATCGTTATGGCGGCAATTCTCCAAAACACCGCCATGGGCTTTATGGCTGCTGCGGTTGCCGGCGGATGCGCAGGATATTTCCTTTGGAACTGCCACCCGGCAAGAGTTTTTATGGGCGATACCGGTTCTCTCTTCCTCGGCGGAATGGTCTGCGCCCTTGCTTTCGGTCTTAACATTCCGATGATACTCGTTTTTGCCGGAATTGTCTATGTTCTCGAAACTCTTTCCGATATTATACAGATCGGAGTTTATAAGCTCCGCAAAAAGCGCGTTTTTAAAATGGCTCCTATTCACCACCATTTTGAAATGAGCGGCTGGAGCGAATGGAAAATTGTTATCGTGTTTTGTCTTGTGGGCGTAGTCGGCGCCGTAATTTCCGTTCTTGCGGTAACAATGCTTTAAAAAATCCACCAGTTTAAGTTTTTTAGGAAAGGCAGAAAATGAAAGCTATCACCATTGATCTGAACAGCTTCATACCGGTTGCCGCGGCGAAAGCACCGCTTTTTGAACCGAAGCACAAACGGGGCAAAATTGACGTAACGTTTCTTGTTCTCGTTCTCGTTTTGCTTACGGTTGGTTTGGTAATGCTTTTTTCCGCAAGCCACGCCTATGCTTTTTATAACGAAGGCAACAGCTTTTATTATATCGAGCGTCAGCTTTTCTTTGCCGTTGTCGGCGTTGCGGCAATGCTTTTCGTTTCCCAGGTAAACTATAAAATACTCCAGAAATATTCGCTTCTTCTTTTTGCCGGCGCGGTTGCGCTTCTTCTGATTGCGGATATTTTTATGCGCGACCAATATGGTTTCGCAAGATGGATCTATATCGGAAGCTTTTCCTTCCAGCCTTCCGAAGTTGCAAAATTCGCGATAATCGTTCTTTTTTCCCATTTTGCCGCAACCAACGCAGACAAAATGCAGACTTTCAAATATGGCGTTGCTCCCTTCGGGGTTTGCCTTGGAATTGTGGCGCTGCTCGTTATTTTGAGCCGCCACCTTTCCGGTACTATCATCATCGGCGCTCTCGGAATTGCGATGATGTGGTTCGGCGGAACAAAATTCCGCTATTTCGGCGCTTTGCTTGGTGCCGGTGCCGCCGGCGTTGCGCTTATCATCATCTTCCCCCAGTTTATGGCATATACCGGTGACCGCGTTCAGGTCTGGCTCGATCCTTATTCCTACTATCACGAAGGCGGATTCCAGACCATACAGTCCCTTATAGCAATCGGTTCCGGCGGACTTTGGGGCGCAGGACTTGGAAATTCCCGTCAGAAATATCTCTATATTCCGGAACCGCAGAACGACTTTATTTTTCCCGTCGTCTGCGAGGAACTTGGATTTATCGGCGCTTCCGTTATAGTCGTTCTTTTTGCGCTTCTTGTTGCAAGGGGATATATAATCGCAATGCGCTGCCCGGATAAATTTGGTGCTCTTCTGGCTTCCGGATGCGTTACCCATATCGGACTTCAGGTTCTTCTTAACATTGCCGTTGTTACAAACACAATACCCAACACGGGAATTTCGCTTCCGTTCTTCTCTTACGGCGGAACGGCGCTTCTGATGACCCTTGGTGAAATGGGCGTTGTGCTTTCTGTTTCAAAAAAATCTTCCATTAAAAAAAGCTGAGCGGAGAAAACTATGAAATTACTTTTTGCCTGCGGCGGAACCGCCGGACACATAAACCCGGCAATTGCCGTTGCAAACTATATGAAAGAAAACGATCCGGAAACCGAAATCCTTTTCGCGGGAAACCCGAACGGAATGGAAGCAAGGATCGTTCCCAATGCGGGATATGATTTTGCGCCGATAAAAGTTCTTGGTATCCAGCGCAGAATTTCGATGAGGAACATCAAAAACAATATAAAAGCCCTTTGGTATCTTGCGGGAAGCAGCGCAAGAGCAAAGGAAATAATAAACGGTTTCAAACCGGATATCGTAATCGGAACAGGCGGTTACGTAAGCGGTCCGGTTGTCAGAAAAGCCGCTTTGATGGGATATAAAACCATAGCAATGGAAAGCAATGCCTTCCCCGGAATGACAACAAAGCTTCTTGCAAAATATGTCGATAAAATTCTTCTTGACGTTGAAGAAAGCAAAAAATTTCTTCCGGCGGGAAAAAAATATGTCGTTACCGGAAACCCGGTTCGCCAGGAAATTTTTACCGAGGACAGAAAAGCCGCAAGGGAGTTTTACGGAATCGGCGAGCGCCTCTGTATTCTTTCTTTCGGCGGAAGCCTCGGTGCTCAAAGGCTTAACGAAGCGGTTTCCGACCTTATGGCATGGCATCTTTCCGAAAAGGATTTTGTACATATCCACGGCTCGGGTTCCTATTACGGACCTTCCTATTATTTTGATATGCTCAAGGAAAAGGGAATCAATGCTCATGAGCACGACAATCTTATAATAAGGGAGTATATCAACGATATGCCCCGCTGCCTCGCGGCCGCGGATATCGTAATCTGCCGCTGCGGAGCCATGACTCTTGCGGAATTAAAGGCTGCGGGAAGAGCTTCGGTGCTCATTCCTTCGCCGAACGTTGCGGAAAACCACCAGTATCATAACGCAATGGTGCTCGCAAACCACGAAGCCGGAGTTGTTATCGAAGAAAAAGACCTTACCGGTGAACTTCTTTGCAAAACTGTAAAGGAACTTACCGAAAATCCGGAAAAACTCAAAAAACTTTCCGAAAACGCAAAAGCGCTTGCGGTTACCGATGCAAACGAACGCATCAGAAAAGAAATAATTTCTCTTTACGAAAGATAAACGGACAAAAATGAAGTTTAAAATCAAAAAAACGGATAAAAAACAAACCGAAAAAAGGTTTGTGGATAGTGCAAAGAAAAAGCAGCGCAAAGCGGGAAAACGCCGCAAAATCACGCCGTTTTTAATTGTTGTGTCCGTTTTTATTTTTGCCGCCGCTGTTTATCTTTGCCTTACGATGCTTTTTAACGTTGACCGCATAAATATCGAGGGCAACACCCTTTATGAGGAACTGGATCTTATCGAAACTTCCGGAATTGAAAAAGGTGAGAACCTTTTTGAAGTGGATACGGCTTTCGCGGAAAATAAGCTTTATTCGGTTTACAGCTATATTGAGGAAGTTGAGGTAAAACGTGCTTTCCCAAACGCGGTTACCATTAAAATAACCGAAGCAACCCCTTTTTCCGTAATTGAAGAAGCGGACGGTTACACTTTGGTAAGTGCCGGAGGAAAAGTTTTGGAACGCGGTCTTGAGGAAGTTCCGAGGGGAATGCTTTCGGTTCGCGGTCTGAGCACCATAACGAGCACCGAAGATGATGTTAAGCGAATGGAGCTTATGAAAAAAATCATTGGGACGATGCAAAAGCTTGAAATGTCGAATTATAATTTTCTCGATTTAAGTGACACCCTTGAAATTACGATGATTTATGACAACAGAGTAAAGGTAAACCTTGGAAACGAACTTGAAATGGATTATAAACTTCAGTTTGCGGATAACGTTATAACCGAAAAACTTCCGAAAACGGGGTATCAGCTTGTTGATGCTTCCGTTCCCGGAGAAATTATGACCAAGGAAATGACAGTTTCGCCCTGGGATTCCCTTGGAAGGGTTTCCGGAACCGGCTATGCGGACGAAGATGAGGAATAAAAGAGGAAATATTTTATGGAAAAGAACAAAAGATATTTTTTTATAAGTCTTATTGTTATGTCGGTATGCAATATAGCAACTTCCTGCATGAACATATTCGATATTGAAATTCCAAATTTTCTTTTTGCTGTTTTTATTATCGTTATGCTCGGTTCGGTATTTTCTTTGGTTTATTTTTCAATAAAACTCTGGCTTGGAAATATGGACGACAAAAAATAGTATTAAAAGGCGGAAGAAATTTCCGCCTTTTATTTTTGTCGAAAATTTTTAATAAAATAATATGAAAAATAATATAATATAGCTTGAAAAAAAACATAAAAACTGATACTATTGTATATAGGATTATTCTATCCATTCGAGGAAGTTAAAACGGAGGATAATTAGATATGCAGATGAATTTTGACATGGATAATGAAACCGGTCGTGTTATCAATATAAAAGTTGTCGGTGTCGGCGGCGGCGGCGGTAACGCAGTTAACCACATGGTAGTAAGCGAAGTCCAGGGCGTTGAATTTATTTCCCTCAACACCGACAGACAGGCACTTATGAAATCCAAAGCAACCGTTAAAACCGTAATCGGCGAAAAAACCTGCAAAGGCGGCGGCGCCGGCGGCAACCCCGACGTTGGCCAGAGAGCAGGCGAAGAAAGCCGCGACGAAATCATGGCGGCCCTCAAAGGCGCACAGATGGTTTTTGTAACCGCAGGTATGGGCGGCGGCACCGGAACCGGTTCCGCAGCAATCGTTGCGGAAGTTTCCCGTGAAATGGGTGCTCTTACCGTTGGCGTTGTAACAAAACCTTTCGCTTTTGAAGGAAAACGCAGAATGGAACAGGCCGAAAGCGGAATCCTTGCTCTTCGCGACCATGTTGATGCACTTATCGTAATCCCCAACGAAAGACTTAAAGAAGTTTCCGAAACCAAGATCACACTTATGAACGCTTTTGCACAGGCCGATGACGTTCTTCGCCACGGCGTTCAGAGCATCAGCGACCTTATCAATATCGAAGGTTTCATCAACCTCGACTTTGCGGACGTTTGCACCATCATGAGAGATGCTGGCGTTGCCCACATGGGCGTTGGCCGTGCTTCCGGTGAAGATAAAGCCGAAAAAGCAACCAAAGCCGCAATTTCCAGCCCGCTTCTTGAAACTTCCATCGAAGGTGCACACAGAGCGATCGTCAACATTCTTGCTTCTCCCGATGTAAGCCTTGATGATATCGACAAGGCAACCACCATGGTAAGCGAAGCCTGCGCAGATGACGTAAACCTCATCTTCGGTGTTGCATTCGATGAAAATATGCAGGACGAAATGGCTATCACCGTAATCGCAACCGGTTTTGATGATAATGGAGTCAAAAAATCTTCTTCCGCATCAATTCCCGCATTTATGGCCGGTTTCGGTGATGAAGAACCTGCTCCCGCAAGCGAAACTTTCCTTGATGATGACCTTATGGCTCTTTTCGGCAAAAAATAATCAATAAAATTAATAAAAAAAGCCTTTCCGTTTTTCGGAAAGGCTTTTTTGTTTTTAAAAAACGTAATTAAATATAAAAATTGCAGGTAATATTTGGGTTTAAATTCAGCAGGGACAACCGATTAGAATGAAAACCGCCGTCGGCTTGAACGATGGCGGTTTCTTTTGGTTACAAAAGAAATGGGGTTGTAACATAATATAATTGAATATTTCGTCACCTTTTCTCATAAAATTCCATGAGAAAGAGGGTGTTTTTTATTCCTACCGAAAGATTTTCCGATTTTAACAGCATGATAGAACGCTATGAACAGGAAATGAGAAAACTTTTTGCAGAAAAACAAAAAGAAACCGGCTTTTCCGAAAAGGCGAAGGAATCCTTTGCTCCAATAGAGATAATTCCGGAAAAGGATGAAAACGAAAAAGCACTTCCGCCGGAAGATAAAACAGTTCCCGAAGGTATAGGCAACATAATCGTTGAAGTTACCACCGGAAGGGGCGCAGTTCCGCTTTCGGGCGTTGATGTTGTCATTGACCGGCTGGATATTGATGATCCAAGGGGAAGAAAAGAACTTGTTGCAGTAAAAACAACGGACCAAAGCGGAAGAACAAAGCCCGTTCCGGTTAAAACGGTGAGCAGGGAACTTTCCCTTGAACCGGGAAGTTCGGAACCTTTTTCAACCTTTTATGTAACCGCTTTCGAAAAGGATTTTGAACCGGTAAAAAACCGTCCGGTGGACGTTTTTGCAAACGAGGTTTCTATACTGAAAATCGATCTTGTTCCAAAGCCGGAAAAACTTTACGGAGGTGGAGCAAATGGTTAAAACCTATGTTGCCGTTCCGGAATTTATAACAGTCCACCTCGGAGCGCCGGATTCCCCGGCGGAAAACGTTACCGTTTCCTTTCCGGAATATATAAAAAACGTTGCATCAAGCGAAATTTATCCAACCTGGCCGGAAAATGCCCTTCGGGCAAATATCTATGCCCAGGTGACATTTGCCCTTAACAGAATTTATACCGAATGGTACCGGAGCAGGGGATATCCTTTTGATATAACCTCTTCCACAAGCTATGACCAGAAGTTTATAAAAAACCGCAATATTTTTGAAAATATAAGCGAAATCGTTGACGAAATTTTTAACCGCTACGTTGTAAAACAGGGGAATCAGAACCCTTATTTTACCGAATACTGCAACGGAACAACGGTCACCTGCAGCGGACTTTCCCAATGGGGAACGGTTGACCTTGCAAGGCGCGGAATGACTCCATACGAGATTTTGCAGTATTATTACGGAAACGATATCGATATAAAAACCGCGCCGATCCTGCCTTATGTAGAGTCCTATCCGGGCGAACCGCTTCGCCTCGGAAGCCGGGATTATGAGGTGCGCCTGATTCAGCAAAGGCTGAACCGAATTGCCCGGAATTTTCCGGCGATTCCGAAGATAAATCCCGTTGACGGAGTTTTCGGAGAACAAACGGAAAACGCGGTCAAAACCTTCCAAAAGGTTTTTAACCTTAATCCGGACGGAATTGTCGGTTCCGCAACCTGGTATAAAATTTCGTTCATCTATACTTCCGTCCGAAGGCTTTCGGAACTTTACGGCGAAAACGTCGGCCTTTCGGAAGTTCCGACCCAGTTTGTGGAACCGCTTGAAATAGGCGACAGAGGCGAACGTGTCCGGCTTTTGCAGTATTACATAAACGTTCTTGCGGCGTTTTATGAAGAAATTTCCGAGGTGAGCGAAGACGGTGTTTTCGGCGAAGAAACGCGGGAACAGGTGCTGAATTTTCAGCGGGTGTTCGGTCTTTCGCAGGACGGAATTGTCGGAATCGGAACATGGGATGCGCTTTATGACGCCTATCTCGGAATTTTGCGCTCGGTTCCGCAAAAATTTTTCAACGATACCGTAAACGTTCCGAACGTGGGTCAATATCCCGGTTTCAACTATCAAAGGAGCTGATTTTTTGAACGAGGAACATGAATTCAATATAAGACAGATACAGCGCGCTCTGCGAATTTTGCATAAAAACGGTGAGGATATACCGATTGTTTTTGAAGACGGAATTTTCGGTGAAGAAACAGAGCGGGCGATTCTTGCCTTTCAAAAACAAAACAACCTTCCGGAAAGCGGAATTGTGGATTACGAAACCTGGGTGCTTCTTATGGAAAGCACAAACGAATATATACGGAAAAACGCCGAGCCATTTCCGATTTTTCCTTACGTAAGCGATGAGGAAAGTTCCGTTTTGCCGGAAGAGGAAGGAAAAGCAATCTGGTTTCTGCAGGCAATGCTTATAACAATCGGTGAAAAATATTCCGGAACGGACGGGGTTGAACTTAACGGAAAAAACGATGAAGCGACCCGTAATGCGATAAAATATATCCATAAATGTGAGGAAGGTGAAAGCTGCGACGGCGCTTTGACCCAAAAAACATGGAATTCAGTCGCAAGACTTTTCAACGCAATTTAAAAACAGGGCGGAAAATTTTCCGCCCTGTTTTTATAAAATATTTTGTAAAGTTTGCTTGACATGAGCTTATATCTGTGCTATATTATTTTTGTAAAGTTAACTTGACAAAAAATCCGTGAAGGAGGTATCTTTCCCTTGAAGAACAAAATTGAGGAAATAAGAAAGGAGCGGGGAATCCGCCAGGAAGAATTCGCAAAGCTTATGGGCGTTTCGCGCCAGACCATAAGTTCCCTCGAAACCGGAAAATATAACCCTTCGATTTTCCTTGCTTATAAAATCGCAAAATATTTTGAAATGACCATCGAGGAAGTTTTCATCTTCGATGAAGAAGAAATCTGAACGGAGGAAAAATATATGAAAATTGAAAAAAGAATGTATATAAACATTTTCTGGATCATAATCGGTCTTGTCCTCGTTGCCTGCGGAATTTTTGATATTGTTGACAGTTTCTGGAGCGGAATGGGCGGCGCCCTTATCGGTGTCGGAATTATACGTCTTATCCAGTTTATAAAAATCCAGAAAAATCCCGAATACCGCGAAAAAATGGAAATTGAAAGAAACGACGAACGCAACAAATTCATCGGAGGAAGGGCCTGGGCCTGGGCAGGTTACGGTTTTGTAATGCTGAACGCCGTCGGTACCATCGCTTTCAAAATTGCCGGAAACGATTTGCTTTCCCAATATTGCGCATATTCCGTCTGCCTTGTGCTTGTTCTTTATTGGATTGCATTCCTTTTCCTGCGGAAAAAATATTGATGGAGTTATAAAAATGAAAAGTGTTGAAAGAAAACCCCGCAGAATTGCGGTTGCAATTCTGTCCGTTATCGTTATTGCCATTATGTGGCAAAATAAAGACGTTCTCGGTCTTTGGAACGGAATTTCCGCCGAAGATATCCTTCCGCTGCTTGTAACCAATTCCGGTGTGATAGCCATAAGAATTGCTGTTTTTGCAGGTATCGTTTGGATTATAAGAAGGGCTGCGGCAAAAATAAGAAGCAAAAAAGCTTGAAAAAACCGCTTTGTAACAGCTTTTACTGAAAGTTTTACCAAACTGGTTTTGGATTGTAACCAAACTGGAAAAACTTCATCACAAAGTCATCACAAAAGAACGGTATTATATAACCAGAGCAAAAAGAGCAAAAGATGTTAGTTTCCGAGCAATTCTAACAGCTTGAAATCCGGTGAACCGAAAGGTTCACCGTTTTTTTTACAAAAAAACGGGCGGCAAAAATGCCGCCCGGATTTTTTTATAAATTATTTACTGAAAAACAACCTCGAATTCTTCACAAAGAATTAACGTATCTTCGCTGAATTCGATTCCGTATTCCTCACATTTTTTCTCAAATTCCTTTTGGTGGATTTTCTTCCACCCCTCAAGACTCTGGTCGCCTTCGCCTTCCTTTTCGGCAAATTCGGCTTCGATTTCGGCAAATTTTTTGATTTCCACCTTTGTATCTTTGATGATGAAAAGCGGAACTTCGTCGCTGTCGAGGATAATGGAATAATCTCCCTCTTCCGGAACTTTCATCTCGTCGAGTTCAAAAGTTTTGTAAACGCTTGAAGTCGCGGTTTTTATTCCCGCAAGACAAAGGGAAGCAAGCCTGTCGCAACCGCGTTTTCCGTCAAGGAACTGCCAGACGTCATAATAAAGTTCGTCTTTGTTAAGATCCATGTTGTGGTCGCAAAAAGCTTCCCAGAAATCTTCCGGAGAAAGTGCCTGGTTCATATAAAAATCTCCTTTATGTAATCAGATAATGCTTTCCGCAGGACCCTGTTCGGAAAGATAGGTTGCCTCAAGATCCGCCATATGAAGAAGGACCGCAAGAGGATATTTTTCATAAGCGTGGCTTATGCTGAAGCCGCCGGATTTTGCCGCCTCATCAAAACCGCCCATGTGCCAGCGGATAGCGATAGCCTCGTTTTCACGAAGACGCATAAAGCGCTCGATTACAAAAACGGATTTTTCGCCGTGACCGAAGGGGAACTGATCATCAACGGTGTAATAGGGAACTTTTTCCCATTGACCGCGTTCGTTTTTTGCGTTGCGGTAGCTTATGGTGTAAAAATTAGCCTTGCAGATATCATGAAGAAGTCCGCAGATTGCAACGCTTTCGCCGTCGGTGATTCCATATTCGGCACAGCGTTTTTTAAGAAGCTTATAGACATTAAGGCTGTGCTGAACAAGACCGCCCTCAAAAGCGGAATGATATTTTGTGGAAGCCGGCGCGATGAAAAAGTCGCTTTGGGAAAGCCATTCAAGAAGCTTTTCCGAACCGGGACGTTTTACATTTTCCTGAAAAATCTCGATAAATTCCTGTTTTGCTCCCATATTTCCTCCAAATTATTCTCCGTAAACCGTGGGCATTCTGCGCTTGTGTTCCGAAACCTTGTGATATTGGTCGATAATGGCTTTAGATTTCGGGTCGGTTTCGCCGGTGGTAATATATTCGTCGATTGCTTTATAAGTTACGCCCATTTCCTGCTCGTCGGTCTGTCCTTCAAAAAGTCCGGCGGAGGGCGCTTTTGTAATTATATTAAGCGGTGCGTTGAGATAGCGCAAAAATTCAAAAATTTCCGTTGCGGTAAGATCTGCTATCGGGTTAAGGTCAAAAGCTCCGTCGCCCCATTTTGTAAAGTAACCCATATAGCGTTCACTTCTGTTGCCGGTTCCGACAACAAGAGCGTTTCTGGTCTGACCAAGAGCATAAAGAGTGGTCATTCTGAGGCGCGGCGCAATGTTGGAAAGAGCCGCAGGAGTAAGTTCCTTATCAATGGCTTCGGTGAGCACGGTTCTTGTTTCTGTAAGGTCAACGGTGATCATCGGGATATCAAAAGCCTTTGCAAGGGCAACTGCATCGTCCATATCCTCGCCGTAGTTGCGTTTTGAATGGCAGGGCATTGCGACCGCGAGCACGTTGTCCGTTGCCATTTTGCAAAGGATCCCCACAAGGGCGCTGTCCTTTCCGCCGCTGTTTCCGAAAACAAGGCCTTCTGCGTAAGCTTCAGCCATTTTTTTCTTAATGAACTCAACTCTTTTTTCGGTTTCAATTTTATAATCGCGCATTATGAGCACCTCTTAAAATCAAAAATTCTTTCTGATATAATTCGCGGCAGCGTTTGCGGCGGTTGCACCGTCGGAAGCCGCTGTTACAAGCTGGCGGAGAACTTTTTTTCTGCTGTCGCCGGCAACAAAAACGCCTTCGCAATCGGTAAGACAGTCTTCGCCGTAATCAAAATATCCGCTTTCGTCAAGTTTGAGCACGCCTTCGTAAATTTTGTTATCGGGAACAAGACCGATGGCAACAAAAACGGCGGAAAGAGGAATTTCGGCGGTGCTTCCGTTTGCTCTGTTTTTGAGGATAATGGAGGAAACCGCGTTTTCGCCTTTGATTTCATCGATCACGGAATTTTTGAGCACGGTGACGTTTTTCTTTTTGAGCACGGAATCAACGGCGGTTTTTGCGGCGGTAAAAATATCTCTTCTGTGGATAAGATAAACTTTGTCGCAGATTTCGGAAAGATATTCCGTTTCCTCAAAAGCGCTTTCGCCGCCGCCGACAACGGCAACGGTTTTTCCACGGAAAAAGTTTCCGTCGCAGGTTGCGCAATAGGAAACTCCCCGGCCTTCAAATTCGGTTTCGCCCTTGCATCCGATTTTTCTTCTTGCGGCGCCGTTTGCGATAATAACGGCCTTTGCCTCAAAATCGCCGGCGGAGGTAACAACTTTTTTTGTCTTTCCGGAAAAATCAACGCCCTGAACTTCCGCAAACTGAACTTCCGCGCCGAGTTTCTGCGCCTGTTCAAAAAGCGCCATTGAATAATCATATCCGGAAACTCCGAACATTCCGGGATAATTTTCGATGGAAGGGGAATTGACAATTTGTCCGCCCGGAGCATATTTTTCAAAAACAGTGCAGGAAAGACCTGCTCTTTGTCCATATATTGCGGCGGTAAGTCCGGCTGTACCGGCGCCGATTATGATAATATCTTTCATATTATTTCTCCTTTTTCCGAAGATACACAAATATTATATCACAAAACTTTCCGGAATAATATATTTTATTTGAGCAAAAGGCGGTTTTGTGCTAAAATAATTAAAGAAAAACTTTTCCGGAGGAGATTTTATGAGAATCGGAATAATTGACTTTGGAACAAACACCCTTCGTCTCAATATTTTTGAAACGGAGGAAAGGGAATACTGCAGTATCTACGATTTTGCAATTTACTCAAAAATTGTTGAAAACACCGTCGGAACGTCCCTTTCCCAGGACGGAATAGAACACGTTATCCAGGCAATCGAAGAACATCAGCAGGCCTGCCGCCACTATCGCTGTGACAGAGTGGAATGTTTTTCAACCGCATCTCTCCGCTATATCGACAACGCGGAAGACGTTCTTGAACAGGTGGAATTCCGCACCGGAATCAAAATAAAAATGATTTCCGGAGATGAGGAAGCAGAATACGATTATCTTGCACTCAAAAGCGTTGTGGACGAACCTTCCGGAATCGGATGCGACCTCGGCGGCGGTTCGCTCCAGGTTTTCACTTTTGACGAAAACGGTCCCCGAAAAAGCGCAAGCTATCCTCTCGGAAGCAGCAGGACCGCAAAGAATTTTGTAAAAGGTGATATTCCGACTTTGGAGGAAATTTCCGCAATAAAAAACTGCGTTGCCGAATCTTTGCAGGCAACGGGAATCGAACCCGCTTCCGGAATTCTTTTTGCAATGGGCGGCACCGCAAAAGCCATTGAAAAGCTCTATAACGCCGTTATCGAAAAAAGCGACATATTTTCTCTTAAAAACGTCAACATAATGCTGAAGCTCCTTACAGAGGCTCCGGCGGAAGCAAAGGAACTGATTGCCGAATTTGCGCCAAAGCGTGTTCGTACTCTTGTTCCTGGACTTGCGGTCCTTGCGGGGGTTATGGAAAAAGCCGGCTGCGAAGGAATGAAAATCTATTCCGTAGGCGTCCGCGAAGGTTTTATGGAATCCATTCTTAACGATGATACAAAACCGGAACCGGGCATTCTTGATTTTATCCTCGGAAGCATATAAATAACCGTGAAAAGACGCCTTTCGGCGTCTTTTCTTTTATCCGTAAAGGGGTATAGCCGGTTGACTATTTTGCCATAATATTGTATAATAAAGGATACGATAAACGAACAAATGTTCATCAAAAAGGAGGCGGAAAATTTGGATTTCAAGCTTGTTTCACCTTTCAAGGCCACCGGCGACCAGCCCCAGGCAATTGAAAAACTTGTTGAAGGAATAAACCGCGGCGACAGGGAACAGACCCTTCTCGGAATAACCGGTTCCGGTAAAACCTTCACAATGGCTTCGGTAATCGAAAAAATAAACCGCCCCACAATCGTTCTTTCCCATAACAAAACCCTTGCGGCCCAGCTTTGCAGCGAATTCAAGGAGTTTTTTCCGGAAAACAGCGTTGAATATTTCGTATCTTATTACGATTATTATCAGCCGGAAGCATATATCGCCTCCAGCGATACCTATATCGAAAAAACAAGCGACATCAACGATGAAATCGAAAAACTCCGCCATTCCGCAACAGCCGCTCTTTCCGAAAGGCGCGACGTAATAATCGTCGCTTCCGTTTCCTGCATCTATACCCTCGGCGACCCGATAGATTACCGCACAATGGTGCTTTCGCTCCGTCCGGGAATGGTGAAAGACCGTGACGAAGTCATAACCCAGCTCGTCAATATGCAGTATGAGCGCAACGACATGAACCTTATCCGCAACAAATTCCGTGTTCGCGGCGACGTTATCGAAATCTGCCCCGCATATTCGGATGAAAAAATCTTCCGTATAGAATTTTTCGGCGACGAAGTTGACCGCATTACGGAGATCCAGGCAGTGACCGGAGAAGTTAAGGGAGTTCTTAACCATGTTTCGATATATCCCGCTTCACATTACATTGTTCCGAAAGATAAAATGCTCAAGGCTGTTGATGAAATTCGGGAAGAATGTGAAGAAAGAGTAAAATATTTCAAGGAAAAAGGAAAGCTCATCGAAGCCCAGAGAATCGAAGAGCGCACCAATTACGATATGGAAATGCTGACGGAAGTCGGCTTCTGCAAAGGAATCGAAAACTATTCAAGGGTCCTTTCCGGAAGAGCCCCCGGTTCCTGCCCGACAACTCTTCTTGACTATTTCCCGGAAGATTTTGTCCTTTTCATCGACGAAAGCCACGTAACTCTTCCGCAGGTAAGAGCAATGTCCGGCGGTGACCGTTCAAGAAAGGAAAACCTTATCGAATATGGTTTCCGCCTTCCTTCCGCAATTGATAACCGTCCGCTCACCTTTGATGAATTCGACGGAAAACTCAACCAGATAATTTATGTCAGCGCAACTCCCGGTCAGTATGAAAAGGACCGGAGCACCCAGAAAGTTGAACAGGTGATACGTCCGACGGGACTTCTCGATCCGGAAATAAGCGTCCGGCCGGTTGAAGGACAAATCGAAGACCTTCTTTCCGAAATAAATATGAGGGTCGAAAAGGGTGAAAGAACCCTTATCACAACCCTTACGAAAAAAATGGCGGAAAACCTTACGGATTATCTTATCCAGATGGGCGTGAAAGTCCGCTATATGCACCACGATATAGATACCATCGAGCGAATGGAAATAATCCGGGATTTGCGTCTCGGAGAATTTGACGTTCTCTGCGGAATAAACCTTCTGCGTGAAGGTTTGGATATTCCGGAAGTAAGCCTTGTTGCAATACTCGATGCGGATAAGGAAGGCTTCCTCCGAAGCGAAACTTCCCTTATCCAGACCATAGGCCGTGCGGCAAGAAACGCCGAAGGCAAGGTCATCATGTATGCGGACACTGTTACGGAAAGCATGGAAAAAGCTATTACCGAAACGGAACGCAGAAGAAAAATCCAGGACGCTTATAACAAGGAACACGGAATCGTTCCGAAAACCATCAAAAAGGACGTCCGCGATATCATCGAAATTTCCAGTCATAAAGATGATGAAAAAGTCGGCAAACGCCGCCTTAGCTATAAAGAAACCGAAGAGGAGATCAAGCGCCTTACAAACGAAATGAAGGCCGCTTCAAAGATCCTTGAATTTGAGCACGCGGCATATCTCCGCGACAGAATCAAAAAACTCCGTGAACAGTTGGAGGATGTACAGTATGAATCAAAGTTCCATCGTCATAAAGGGAGCAAGGGAACATAACCTCAAAAATATCGACGTTGAGATCCCGCGCGATAAACTTGTTGTCCTGACCGGTCTTTCCGGTTCGGGAAAAAGTTCCCTTGCCTTTGATACAATCTATGCGGACGGTCAGCGCCGCTATATGGAAAGCCTTTCTTCCTATGCAAGAATGTTCCTCGGAATGATGGAAAAACCGGACGTGGATTCCATCGACGGTCTTTCTCCGGCAATTTCCATTGACCAGAAAAACACAAGCAAAAACCCCCGTTCCACCGTCGGAACCGTTACGGAGATCTATGACTATCTCCGTCTGCTCTATGCAAGAATCGGCGTTCCTCATTGTCCGGTCTGCGGAAGAGAAATCAAACAGCAGACCATCGACCAGGTTGTTGACCAGGTTCTTGCTCTTCCGGAAGGAACGAAAATCCAGCTTATGGCTCCGATAGTCCGCGGAAGAAAAGGCGAATATGTAAAAGAACTTGACGCCGCAAGAAAAAGCGGATTTGTCCGCGTAAGAATCGACGGAAGCGTTTATGACCTTTCAGAGGAAATAAAACTCGACAAAAACAAAAAACACACCATTGAAATAATTGTTGACCGCCTTGTTGTAAAGCCGGAAGTCCGTTCCCGTCTTTCGGATTCTCTCGAAACCGTAATGCAGCAAAGCGGCGGCCTTGCGGTTGTCAATATAATCGGCGGTGAGGACCTTATGTTTTCACAAAACTATGCCTGCCCGGATCACGGCGCCGCAATCGATGAACTTTCCCCGAGAATGTTCTCTTTCAACAACCCGTTCGGTGCCTGTGAAAAATGCACCGGTCTCGGCGTTTTTATGCAGGTGGATCCGGATCTTGTTCTTCCGAACAAAAATCTTTCGATCCGCGAAGGCGCAATCCACGCTTCCGGCTGGTATTATTATGAAGGCGGAATCGCCACCAATTATTACGAAGCCCTTGCGAAGGAATATAATTTCTCCCTCGATGTTCCGGTAAAAGACCTTCCGAAAGAGGCGATAGATATTCTTCTTTACGGAAGCAAAGGCAGAAAAATCAAGGTAAAACGCGAAAGCAACAGCATGCACGGCTATTTTGAAAGCGAATTCGAAGGCATTATCAACAATATGGAACGCCGCTTCCGCGAAACGAACAGCGAATGGATGAAGGAAGAAATTGCCCTCCAGATGCGCGCCGTTGACTGTCCGGACTGCCACGGCGAAAGACTTAAACCGATTTCCCTCGGCGTAACTGTATGCGGAAAAAACATCAGCGATTTCACAAAGATGTCCGTTAAGGAAGCGCTCGATTTCGTCGAAAATATGCAGCTTACCGAGCGTGAACAGATGATTTCCTACCTCATCATCAAGGAAATAAAAGCAAGGCTCGGCTTCCTTAAAAACGTCGGACTCGAATATCTCACTCTTTCCCGAAGCGCAACAACTCTTTCCGGCGGCGAAGCCCAGCGAATCCGCCTTGCCACCCAGATAGGTTCCTCCCTTATGGGCGTTCTCTATATTCTCGATGAACCGAGCATAGGTCTTCACCAGCGGGACAACGAAAAACTTATCGGAACTCTCCAGCATCTTCGGGATCTCGGAAACACCGTCATAGTCGTTGAGCACGATACCGATACAATGCTTGCCGCGGACCACATTGTTGATATCGGTCCCGGAGCGGGTATCCACGGCGGAAACATCGTCTGTTCCGGAACGGTTCAGGATATTATGAACTGTCCCGAATCCATAACCGGCGCCTATCTTTCCGGAAGGAAAAAAATCGAAATTCCGGAAAAAAGAAGGGAAGGCAACGGGAAAAAACTTCTTGTCCGTGGCGCTTATGAAAATAACCTCAAGCATATCGACGTTGAATTCCCTCTCGGAAAATTCGTTGTTGTAACGGGCGTTTCCGGTTCCGGAAAAAGCTCCCTCGTAAACGAAATCCTCTATAAAACCCTTGCCCGTGACCTCAACAAAGCAAAGCATATTCCCGGTCATTGCGAAGGAATCGAAGGCGAGGAATTCCTCGATAAAGTAATCTGCATCGACCAGTCGCCGATTGGAAGGACACCCCGTTCCAACCCGGCAACCTATACCGGAGTTTTCACCGATATCCGAAATCTTTTTGCGGAAACCGCAGAATCCAAGGCAAGAGGGTATAACGCAAGCCGCTATTCCTTCAACGTCCGTGGCGGAAGATGCGAAGCTTGTGAAGGGGACGGAATAATCGAAATCGAAATGCATTTCCTTCCGAACATTTTCGTTCCCTGCGAAGTATGTAAGGGAAAACGCTATAACCGCGAAACCCTCGACGTTCATTATAAAGGAAAAAATATAAGCGACGTCCTCAATATGACCGTTGAGGAAGCGCTTTTGTTCTTCGATAACGTTCCGAAAATAAAACGCAAAATCGAGGTTCTCAACGATGTCGGCCTCGGTTACGTAACCCTCGGTCAGGCGGCAACAACTCTTTCCGGAGGCGAAGCCCAGCGCGTTAAACTCGCAACCGAACTTGCGAAGCGTCCCACCGGAAAAACCGTTTATATCCTCGATGAACCCACCACTGGACTTCATACCGCCGACGTTCATAAGCTTATCGAAGTTCTCCAGAAGCTTGTTGACGGAGGAAACACGGTTATCCTTATCGAGCATAACCTTGACGTGATCAAGGTTGCTGACCATATAATCGACCTTGGTCCGGAAGGCGGCGACGGCGGCGGTACCCTTGTTGTTGAAGGAACGCCGGAAGAAGTTGCGGCCTGTTCGGAATCTTATACAGGACAGTTCCTCAAACCTATCCTTGAACAGAAACTCTGACGGAGGTAATGAAATGACTTTTTATTTCACAAGCACCGAACCGAATATAAAAACTGCGGATTCAAAAAACGCAAAACTTACCGAAAACAAAATGATTTCGGCTTTCTGCCTTGCAAATCCGCTTGAAGAACCTTATAACTGGTTCCCCTGCGATTTCGGTTCCGACGGAACCGTTCAGTATCATGAGCTTTTTGAAAACGCTTTTAAGGAAGCAACCGAAAATAAAAAAGGTTTTCTTTATTCCGTTGAAGCGGAAGATGAAGACATTGAGGAAACCGGTGAAATTCTTACCGTTTGCAAAGCGAAAAAAGAACTTTCCGTAACTTCCTGCGAAGAAATTCAGAACCTTTATGACTGGCTTATGGAAAATGAGGATATGGGCCGTTTCCGCCTTTATACTTTTGAGCAGCACAGCCGCCAGGAACTTCTTCTTTGGGATAACTCGATTCTCCGCTATCTTTCAAAAAATAAAATGATCGAAGATCCGGAAAACCCTTACGCAAAATTCATAAAAGAAAAACTTCCGAAAATCTGGGAAAAATATCTCAAACTTTGCGGAAAATAAAAAAACGGCGGGATTTTCCCGCCGTTTTTTATATTTTAAAAATATTTTCCTGAAAACTATATTAAATATTTAAAAAATATGTTATGATTAATTATCAATACATATAAAAAGGAGAGATCTCCATGGCTGAACAGGCAATTTTCAAAAGTCAAACTTTCGGCGGATTCAATAAAGAAGAAGTCCTTAAATATATCGATAAAATGAACACGGAATATTCCGAAGAACACGATAAGGCGGAAGAGGAAATTTCTTCTCTCAGAACCGAGCTTGATGAAAAAGATATAAAACTTTCAAAAGCTGAAAACAGCCTTGAGGAACTCCAGGCAAAATATGATGAAATAATGGAAGCTTATGAGGAACTCCGCCAGCATTATCTTATGCTCAAGGAGCACAGCGATAATATCGAAGCCGAAAACGAAAAACTTTCCGCAAGACTTGAAAATTCCGAAAAAGAACTTGCGATAGAAAAAGAACTCAATTCCCAGCTTCGTGATAAAATCGAGGAAGAAGCCGGAAAAGCGGAGATTTTTGTTCTTAAAGAACGAAAACTCAACGCCGCAATCGACGATGCGGAAGAGTCTGCAAAACACATGCTCGCCTATGCAAAAGTCGGTGCTCAAAATATGATCACTGATGCTCAGGAAGCTGCGGAAGATATCAATAATGAGATCGAAGGCTTTAAAGCCGAACTTGAAAAAACAAAATCCTTTATGGAAGATTCTCTTGCCGTGCTCATCCAGCGCCTTGATTATATCGGAAAAACCGCCGAGGAAGCAAAAATCCCTTCCGGCGAAAAAACCGATAAAGCAAAAGAAATTCAGATGAGATATGATGCCCTTGTTTCCGAAACGGAAATAAAAGCAAAAACCTTAAAGGAACGCTTTTTTCGTTGAGCCGCAAAAACCGGTAATAATCGCGACGGAAAAACAAAAAAGCGGCGAACAAAAAAGCCCTTTGCCGAAACAGACGCAAATTATAAAACGCCCGGTAACGGCGATTCGCAAAAAACCGAAGCGCCAGACTTTTGCCGAAGGGGTAAAGAGCCTTTTAAAAGCGATAAAAAATATGTTATAAACCCTTCTGACCGGAAAATTTCCGGTCAGAATTTTTAAACAGTTAGGAGAAAATCTGTGGAAAAACTTAAAATATCCTGTCCCTGCCTTCTGGGCCTTGAAAGCGTGCTCGCCGGCGAAATGAAACGCATGGGCGCACAGAATATAACCGCCGAAGACGGAAGAGTTTCTTTCGAAGGAACTTTTGAAGATGCCGCCGCGGCAAACCTTCGCCTTAGAACTGCCGAAAGAGTTCAGATAGTTGTTGCCGAATTTGAGGCAAGAAGCTATGAGGAACTTTTCCAGGGAACTCTTGCGGCTCCCTGGGAAGAATTTATCGGAAGAAAAGACGCTTTTCCGGTAAAGGGAAGAACGGTCCGAAGCCAGCTTTACAGCATGTCCGACTGCCAGTCCATCATCAAAAAAGCAATCTGCAAACATCTTGAAGGCGTTTATCACCAAAGCTGGTTTGATGAAACCGGCGCAACAATCCAGATCCAGTTTATGATTCTCAAAGATAAGGTCCGCCTTATGCTCGATACCTCCGGCACCGGACTTCATAAGCGCGGCTACAGAAAAAATTCCGTTGATGCTCCTATTAAGGAAACCATTGCCGCCGGAATTGTTGACCTTGCAAGAATCTATCCGGACAGCGTTGTCTGCGACCCGATGTGCGGTTCCGGAACTTTGCTTATCGAAGCCGCTATGAAAGCTCTTAACATCGCACCGGGACTTAACCGCCATTTTGCCGCGGAACAATGGGGCTGCTGGCCTTCCGAAACCTGGCAGCATCAGAGAAGCGCCTGCCTTGATGAGATCCGTCACGACACAACATTCGTCGGCTATGGTTCCGATATCGATCCGGAAGCTGTCCGCCTTTCAATTGAAAACGCGAACAACGCCGGTGTCGGTTCAAAACTCCATTTCGAACAGCGCAACATGAAGGATTTTGTCTTCCCGGAAGCGGAGAAAAAGCTCATTGTCCTCTGCAACCCGCCTTATGGCGAAAGACTTCTTGATATCAAGGAAGCGGAAGAACTCTATCGCTCCCTCGGAAAAGTTCTTACAATGGAAGAGGGAAGAAGCTTCAATATCATCTCTCCCCACGATGAATTCGAAAGCCTTTTCGGAAGAAAAGCCGACAAACGCAGAAAACTTTATAACGGCATGATAAAATGCCAGCTTTATATGTATTACAAATGATGAAAAACGAAAGTAAAACTCTCTATATCCCGCTTTACGGAAAATCTTTTGTCAGCAAAAAAGGCATAATTCTCCGGGATAAAAAGGCCGAGGAAATCTGGGAAAAGGAAAAATTTCCGCTCGGCGGAAAAAGCAAATCAAAATGGCTTGCCTATTTTATGGGAATGCGCTCGGCGGTTATTGATAAATGGCTTTCGGAAAAACTTTCCGAAAATCCGAAAAGCGTTGTTCTTCATATAGGCTGCGGACTTGATTCAAGGATCGAAAGGGTAAAAGCGCCTTTTGAAAAATGGTTCGATATCGATTTTCCGGAAGTTATCGAAGTCCGAAAAAAATATTATTCAGAAACGGAAAATTATAAAATGCTCGGCGCTTCCGCTTCGGAAACGGATTGGATAAAAAATATTCCGGATTCCGAAAAAGCAATAATCATTCTCGAAGGCATAAGCATGTATCTTTCGGAAGCTGCAATAAAAAATCTTTTTAATGCAGTTTCGGAAAATTTTCCGGAAGCGGAAATTATAATGGACGTTTATACTAAAAAGGCGGTAAAAGCGAGCAGAATCAAGAATCCGATTCAGGATGTTGGAGCATTGCCTTCTTTCGGCGTTGATGATGCGCTGATTTTTGAAACGGAAAAAATAAAATTTTCCGGGGAAATCGAAATGACTCCCGGAGAAAAAATAAACGAACTTTCCGGTTTTGAAAGGGCTTTCTTCAAAAAAATGTTCGCCGGAAAATTCGCAAAAAGTCTTTATAAAATTTTTACCTATAAAATTTAAAGAAAAAAGCTCTGCGGCTTTGCCGCAGAGCTTTTTTAGCTGTGATATCTTGTTTTGAGCACCGTAAGAACGCAAACCTTTTCAGCACCTTTGTCATAAAGAGCCGATGCACATTCCGTAACGGTGCTTCCGGTTGTAAAAATATCGTCAACAAGCAAAACCTTTTTTCCGAAAACCGAATCCGAAGATTCAAAAGCACCCGCAAGATTAAGCCGTCTTTCCGAAACAGAAAGTTTGTGCTGTTTTTCAGTTTTGCGGATTTTCTTTAAATAATCCGGTCGGAAAGGAATATCCGCAAGAAGCGAAAACTTTTTGGTAAGTTCGGAAAGTCTTGTGCTTTTTGTTTCAAAAGCCGGAACGGGGATAACCGCATCGAAATCGCGATCTTCAAGTTTTTCGTAACCGAGCAAAAGCCAGTCGCAAAGGGTATCGAAACAAAAAGCATAATCCGTTCCGAATTTAAAACGAAGAACGGTTTCCTTTGCGGGACCCTCATAATAAAAAGCGCAGGCAAAGCCGTTGAAATAATTTCCCGAAGCTATACATTCAGAAAGACAGCTGGGGCAAAGGCAGTTTCCGCGTACTGCTTTTTTACAGGAAATGCAGTTATAAGTGAAAAGTGAATTTCCAAAACGTTTAATTTTATATAAAGTTTTTGATAAGGAAAACAAAAAAGTCACCTCAGTCCGAAAGCCCAAGAATATAATCGGTTGTGACACCGTAAATTTTTGAAAGAGAAATCAAAATTTCACTTGGGATATCGAGAAAACCGCTTTCGTATCTGGAATAAGTCGATTGACTGATATTAAGCATTTCGGCAAGCTGTTTTTGGCTGAAGTCTTTGTCTTCTCTTAAATCTCTGATTCTTTTATACATGATATCACCCGAAAATCATCATATCCTATGCAATTACTGCATATCCGGTTTTATGCAGTAATTGCATAAAACTTTGAAAAAGTAAACCCCGCATTTATGCGGGGTTTTTTCAGTTATCGCAAATTTCAAGAACCGCTTTTGTAACGGCAAAGGCGGTTTTCTGGATATCAACTGGGTCAATAAGGCTTTCAAGTTCCTTCGGGTTCGAAACAAAACCAACTTCCAGCATAACCGCGGGGCACATTGTCATTCTTGTTACGGAATAATAACCCGCTTCGGAACCTTCGTTGTCACGGTTGGTGGAAGCGCTTATGTAATCGCAAAGCCGCTTTGCAAAATCTGCGCTGTGGTCATAATGATAATAGACGTAAGTTCCGCACCAAAGGTTTGCGGGTGCGTTTTCCGCAACGGAGTTTGCGTGGCAGCAGATATAAACGTCCGCATAGCCGTATCTTGCGGGATCTGTTCTTTGATAAGAATCAAGTTTTTCTTCCCCGGCGGTAATAAGAATAATATCCGCGCCGAGCTTTTCAAGGCTTTCCGCAATTGCCATTGTGTTGGCAAGGTTGATTTCGGATTCATAAACGCCCTCTTCGCCGACAACGCTCAAAGCGCCGGGGTCGCCGCCGCCATGGCCGGAACAAACAGCCGCAGTGATTCCGGAAAGAGGCTTTCCGGGAATATCGGAAAGGCTCGGTTCTCCTTTAAGAACAACGGAAAAAGTTCCGTTTTCCGGATCGGTAAAAACATCCCAGCCCCAGAGCGCGGTTTTTGAATAAAAGTTAACTGTAACGCTTCCGTCGCCGTTATCAACGGGATTTATGCGGTACATAAGGTTCGATTCCATATCCGTTGAGGAAAAATCGCTCCAGTTTGTGTTGAAAAGGGTTATGGAAAAGGTTTTTCCGCTAATTGATCCCTTAAAAGCCGGAATTTTGGAACATTCGAGAATGAGTTTTTCATAATTCTTTCCGATTTCGCGCTTTGCGGAAGAAACGCTGTTCGTAATATCGGTGTCACCGGTGATAAATTCAATGTGCGAAGGTTTCATAAATCCGCCGCAGGAAACTTTATACCAGCCGTTTTCGGTGATTTCGGTTACGTAATCAAGACAGCCGGTGCGGAGAGTTGTAACGTAATTTCCGTTTTCGGCGGCTTCTTTTTCAACGCCGGAAAGTTCCGTTGCCGCCCTTACGGCAAGTTTTGCGTTTTCGCCGATATAATAAACGGAAGCGGCGCTTTCATATTCCGTTTTGCTTCCGTTATAGGAAAGATAATAGGTAACTTTTCCGATTTCGGTAACTTCGTTTTCGGAATAATCTCCGGAAAGGTCGATTTCCGCAGAAAATTTAGCCGGAACGCCCGGATCGGCATAGGCAACCTGTTTTAAAACAACGGTTTTTTCGCCGATTTTTGCGGAAACGGAACCGCCGGAAGGTCCGATACAGGAAATTTTTGTAACGGTGCTTTCGGAATTTATTACCGAAGCGGAGGAAGGCGCGCAGGAGGAAAGTTTTTTGGTGGTTCCGGAACCGCCGCTTCCTGTTCCGAGTTTTATGGTTACGGAATCGGAATCATTTCCCTGGCTGAAGGTGAAGGTTTTCGCTTTTTTTGTAACGTCAACGGTTACAGCAAAAAGTCCGCCTTTACTTATGCGTTCAACTTCCTCACCGTTCATATAAAGAGGTTTTTCCGGGTCGGAAGTTCCGAAAATCGAATATTTATATGTTTCGACAGTAACGCTTGAGGAAACCGGTCTTGTAATTTTAAGTTCGGTGGGGACGGAAAAATCCGCATATTCATCAAGAACCTTGCTGTCGAAAAATTCAAGAAGAAAATCCCCGGTTCCAAAGCGGTTTTCGATAAGCGCGGAATAATCCGAAACGCAAAAACCAAAGCCGTTAAGCTTGTTTACAAGAAGCTGGTTGCTTATTTCAAAAATATCGCCGTAAAAATCGCCTTTTGTGACCGGAAGAAGAATCCTTCCGAAATCGTTTATGGTAACAATTTCCGCTCCGGAAAATTTTTCGGAAATTTCGAGAAGATATTCCTCATATCCGTTTTCGGAATGGCAGGAGAGAAGGTTTTCAACAAAAAGGGTTTTGAAATAACCTTTTCCGAAAAGATATTCCGCCTTTTCAAGGGCTTTTTCGTCGCCGAAAGGAACAAGGAACGAAAGACGTTCGCTTCCGGAAGCGGCGAAATATTCCGCAATGGTTTCTTCCGAAATTTCATCGGAAAAGACGAGATGATTTCCGGGCTTGAGTCCTTTGAAATGACTTTCGTTCACGATAGTATAGATTTCAAAATATTCAATTCCGTTTGCGGCGCTTATAAAATCCGAATAAAGATCCATTGAATCGGTTTTTCTCAAATCGAGAAGAACGCCGCTAAAGCCTTTTTCAATGGCGAAAGAATAAACTTCTTCCGGAGAATCTTTTTCATCAACGGAAAAAAGACGAAACGGAACTTCGGCGCCGAAAGCTGTTATCGAAAGAAGAAAAACAGCCGCAACTGCAAAAATTAAAGAAACAAGCTTTTTCAAATTTTAAATTCCTCCGGGTCAAAGGTCGGAAGTTCCGGTGCCTTCGGGCGCGGAACTCTTAAAAGCGGGTCGTAATCAAAACTGCGGCAATGGAAACCTTTTTCAACAATGCCTTTTTTCTTGCAAAGAACGTTTTTTCCGTCGGCGGAAAGATAGCCAAGGGAGCAATATTCACATCTCGGTTCAATATTTTTATCGAAGAATTTTTTATCAAACATAAAGGAATTTCCTCCGTTTCGGGAAATTTATTTACATTTATAATATCATATATTTTTATGTTTGGCTATGCCAAAAAATATTAAATTTATTCCAAATCCGACTTAAAAACGGTTCTTTTTCGCTTTTAGGCGGAACAATTGAAAGAAGAAAAAGCGAAGCCATGCAAAGAAGGCTTACCGCCGCCGGCGCCGAAGCAGAAAGAACCGCTTCAACGCTTCCTCCATTCGCAGAAAAAACAGCAGCAGTATCTTTGGAAAAAGCAAAAAATATCCTTAAAATTGCCGCTGTTATTCCCGCATGAAAGAACCTTGAAACAATGAACGGAAAAAGCGGAATTTCGCTTTCTTCCGTTACCGCCGCAACCTGTAAAATCACCGAAATTCCGGAAAAGGAAGCTATCGCTCCGGCGGCAACAACTGCGGAAAAACCGCCGATTTCGGCGCAGGAAAAAACACCGGCGGTAACTTCGAAAAATCCCGAAAGAATTGCCGCGGCAAAAGGTTTTTCTTCCGAAAAACCAAAAAATGTTCCTGCGGAAGCAATTTCAAGGATTCCGCAGGCGATTACAATAAAAGCGCACATCCGAAAACAGCTTTCCGCCGCGGAAATTATAGATTCGATCACCAAAGCAGAATTGCTTCGGTAATTTCCGGCGGAAGGAATTTTCGGGAAATCGCGTTTTTTTGAAAAAGCGGAAAGCAAAACCGCAATTATAAATGCGGAAAAAATCTGCGCCGAAAAAAGCAAAAACCCGGTTTCAATGCTCCCGAAAATTCCGATTCCGACCGCGGCAATAAGAAAAGGCGGTCCGGCGTTTACGCAAAAACAAAGCATTCTTGCTCCGGTTTTTCGGTCGATTTTTCCCTCAAGAACAGAATCGTTAATACATTTTGCCGCCGAAGGATATCCGCCGATGGCTGCCGAAAGCAAAATTCCGCCGCAGCTTTCGGGAATTTTAAAAAGCTTCGTAAAAGGTCGGAAAAGCTTTGAAAAAAATTCCGCCGCTCTGCTTTTGCAGATAAAAACCGAAAGCGCCATAAAGGGAAAAAGCGCCGGGATAACATAATAGGAACACATAAAAAGCCCCCGGCGAATCCCTTCGCCGAGTTCCGAACTCTTAAAAAGAAGCATTACGCAAAGAGAAAAAGCACAAAGCGCCGTTAAAAAACTTTTTTTAGTCAAAAAACACCAACCCTTTTCCGCAAGTTTGGAACAATTCGCGCCTTGATGTAAGGCGCTTTATGTGATATCATAAATCTATGAAAAAAAGAGCTGTTTTAGAAAGGGGAAATGTTTTCTTGAAAAAACTTCTGGCTTTCGTTTTGATATTTATGCTGATTTTTTCCGGTTGCGGCGCCGAAAAAATCGGAACCGATTACGATTTTTCAAAAGTTATGGAAGAAACCATGGCGAACATAATCGAAAACGCACCGGATCCGGGCCACAGCAGTATTTCCGGTGAATGGTCGGTAATGGTTGCAAAAAGATACGGTGCCGAAGTTCCGGAAGGCTGGGATGAAACCTATTATAAAAATCTTTGCGCAACTCTTGAGGAAAATTCCGGAATTTTGACGAACACAAAACACAGCAATTATTCAAGGGCGGCTCTTACCGTTACCGCAATCGGAAAAGACCCGACGAATGTTGAAGGGTATAACCTTTTTGAACATCATTCCGATTTTGAATTTGTTTCAAAACAAGGGCTTCCGGGAAGCATCTTCTCTCTGATTTCTCTCGATTCCGCAGGATATGAAATTCCCGGTGTTGACAGAAATGTTTTTATCGAACATATCCTTTCGGAAGAATATGAAGTCGGCGGCTGGGCGCTTAAAGGCGAAGAACCGGACGTTGATATAACCGCCCAGGTTATCCAGGCTTTTGCTCCCTATTACGGAAAAGACGAAAAAATAACCGCGGCAGTTGACAGAGCGGTGGAGCATCTTTCCAAAGTCCAGCAGGAAAACGGCGGATTTTTCGCTTGGGAAGGCGAAAACGTCCAGACCACGGCCCAGGTTATAATCGCCCTTTCCTCGATTGGAATCAATATCCGCACAGATGAGCGCTTTATCAAAGAAGACGGCTGGATAGGTTCCTATTTCATGCAGTATTACCTCGGGGACGGAGCTTTCTGCCACACTCTCGGAATGGCAAAGGACCCTATGGCAACCGACCAGTGCATGCAGGCTATGATAGCTCTCGAGCTTTTTGAAAAAGGCGAAAGGTTCTACGATTTTACAAAAATTGAATAATAAAAAACCTATGGCGGGGGCTTGCTCCCGCCGTTTTTTATCAAAAAATCCACTGGCTCAACAGTCCATTGACGAAAAAAAGTTTCTGAATTAAAATAGCGGGCAGGAGGTGAAGAAAATGACCGACAAAAAAACTTTCGGTTCGTTTATCAAAAGCAAGCGGATCGAAAAGAACTATTCCCAAAAGGAACTGGCGGAAATGCTTTATGTGACCGAAGGCGCCGTCAGCAAATGGGAAAGGGGAATATCTTATCCCGACATCACGTTGGTTTCCGATATATGCCGGATTCTTGATATAAGCGAGCACGAATTTATTACTTCATCAACGGATACGGCTGAAAGGGAAATGAAGCTTGATGCAAAAAAATTCCGAGTAATTCGCGGAACCTGGTTCTGGGTTCCGACAATTTCATATATTGCCGCGGCGCTGATTTGTTTTATCTGCAATCTTGCGGTGAACCGCACTCTCTCCTGGTTTTTCGTTGTTCTGGCGGCGCTTATCTGCGCCTATTCATTCGTACCGACTTTCACAAGTTTTTTTGAATCCAAAAAACTTCTTGTTTTTGCGGCAACAAGCTATCTTTCAATATGTCTGCTTTTGTTTGTCTGCGCGGTATATACAAAAGGTTTTTCCTGGTTTATAACAGCCTGCATCGGAACTTTAATGGGTTATGCTCTGCTGTTTTTACCGATATTACTTTCTAAAACAAAACTATCCCGCTGGAAATTTTTAATTGCCTTCGGTTCGATTTTTGTTTTGAGCGTTCTGATGATTTTAAATATCCGTATTTGGGAAACTTTTCCGCTTTGGAAAGCGATAGCTATGACCTGCTATGGTTTTGTGCCGGTTATTTTGTCCGCATATATTTGTACTTTAAAAATTGAGGCGTTTTTAAAAGCCGGAATCTGCACCGCGTTGAGTGCGGTTATGCTGTATTTTGCAAATTTTGTTGCAAAATGGCTTTTTGGTCCTTCGGACAGCAGTTATAAAATAGATTTTTATAACTGGGAAGAATGTATTAACGGAAACATTAATTTTATCTGTCTTGTTTCGCTTCTTTTTATCGCCGCAATTCTTTTCGGAATCGGAATTTACAGAACCCAAAAAATGAATAAATAAAAAAATCCCGGCCGCCGGCCGGGATTTTTGTTTTTTTTTATTTGCTTTCTTTTTTCTTTGCAAGTTTCGGGTTCTTCGCGCGTTTTTTCTTAACGGAATATCCCATCTGGCCGATTTTTTTGCCCTGTGCAAAATATTCGCCGTGGGAATAGAACATAACTCCGGCTTTGCGAAGGTCAAGTCTTCCGTCCTCGTCGATATATTTATCGTCAACCTGAATTGCTACGATTTCTGCAATGAACATATCGTGGCTTCCGAGATGCTTTACTTCGGTTACCTTGCATTCAAGGGAAATGGGGCTTTGGGCAAGAATCGGTGCGGAAACTTTCGATGCCGGAAGGGCGGTAAGCTTCATTTCCGCAAATTTATCGGTATCTTTTCCGGAACGCACTCCGCAGAAATCCGCCGCGCGAACAAGGGAATCGGTGGTAACGTTGATAACAAATTCGCCGCTTTCAGCGATAAGGTGGTGACTCCATCTTTCAGGACGAACGGAAATATAGGTCATCGCCGGGCTGGAGTTGATGATTCCGGTCCATGCAATGGTGAGAACGTTGGGTTCTTCAACGGTGCCGCAGGTTACAAGAGCCGCGGGAAGAGGAGAAAGAAGAGTTGCGGGTTTCCAAACTTGTTTAGCCATGTTTTCCTCCAAAGTTTTTTAGTGATATTTTATTATATCATTTTAATGTGGCAAATAAAACCCTTTTTTTACCTTGAATTATTTTTCTTTTTCGGAGGAAAATATTTTCGGGTGATTTGATGGAAAAAATTAAAAATAACGGAAAAATTTTTGTTTTCGGCGCAGTGGGCTATTTTCTTCTGGAAACTCTTTGGCGCGGTCACAGCCATTGGTCAATGGCCGCCGCCGGAGGAATTTCACTTTTATGCCTTATAAAAATTTTCAAAAAACTTAAAAACGCGCCGCTTTATTTTAAAGCAATTGTCGGCGGAACGGTAATAACCGCCGTTGAATTTGTTTTCGGAATTGTTTTTAACCTTTTGCTCGGAATGTCTGTTTGGGATTATTCAACCGTTCCGGGAAATATCCTCGGACAGATTTGCCCCTTGTTCAGCGTTCTTTGGTGCGGTCTGAGTTTTATTGTTGCGTTTTTTGAAAAACTTATTTCCTCCGGAAAAATATTTCTTCCGAAAAAGGCGCTTCCATAATTTTTCCGGAATATAAACGCCTCTTCGGTCAAAAATAATGCCGAGGTGAAGAAAATGAGCAGTAACCGAGAGAAACTTAAAAATATGGGTGGGCCGGCGTTTGAAAACGACCCAAAAAGGGCAAGACCGTTTGGAACTTTTAACCCAATGCAGCAGGAACGTATCATTACTCATATGAATACGATTGGTTCCAAAAGAGAAGAGATGCACCGGCTTAATAACGCCATAAACATTGCGGATATGGTTGATATTGATTCTATCTGAAAACCGCAAAAAGTTTCCGCAGGGGAGAAGGAAGAAGTTTCTCCTTTGCCTACATAAAATTAACCTAAAAACTCCTTTCGGAATAAAATAAATTACGGAGGGAGGAGATACATATATGCCCGATTTAACTAAAATTCCAAGTTGGTTTCTCGGCGCGAATGCGCCGAAAGGATATTATTCAAAATTTGACCAGCTTTTTTTTGCTTCTCCGGAAGGAAAATGCTTTCTTTTAAAAGGTGGTCCCGGAACGGGGAAATCAACAATGCTCAAAAAAATTGCATCCGTGCTCGAAGAAAAAGATTTGAGCACGGAACTTATATTTTGTTCCGCGGATACGGATTCTCTCGATGCCGTAATAACTTCCGACGGAAAAATTGTCGCCCTTGACGCAACTTTGCCCCATGCTGTGGAGCCGAAGTATCCCGGAATTTATGAAACACTTGTTTCGCTTTCGGATTGCTGGAATGAAGAAATTCTCCGCGAGCACGCAAAGGAAATTGCAGCCCTTTTCGACGGGAACCGAAAACTCCATGAGGAGGCAAGAAGATATATTTCCGCCGCGGCAAGCCTCCTTGATGAAGCGGCAAGGCTTGGAATGGATTCTGTTCACAAAGAAAAGGCGGAAAAAGCCGCAATAAGAATCTGCGCAAAAGAATTCGGAAAGAAAAACCAGCGCAGGGGATGTGAAAAACAAAGATTTCTTAGCGCCGTTACGGATAAAGGCGTATTTTTTATGAACAGAACCCCAAGTCTCCTTTGTAAAAAAATCTATGCGGTTGAGGACGAAGCCGGCGCCGTTTCGCGGATTTTTATGAATGCGGTTAAAAAATCCGCCCTTGAGCATGGGCTCGATATCATTACCTGCAAGTGTCCGATTTTCCCGAACGAAAAAACAGAACATGTTTTTGTCCCTTCGCTGAAGCTCGGATTCGTTACAATAAACAAACGCCACAATCTGGAAATCGTTCCGGAAAGAATCATTCATGCGTCAAGATTTTATGATCCAAAGAAATACTCCCATCGCAAAACAAAAATCCGTTTTTCCCTTCGTTCAGCCGCAAAACTTATTGAAGAAGCGGTTGCCTGCATGAAGGAGGCAAAATCCCTGCACGATGAACTGGAAACATTTTATATAAAAGCAATGGATTTTTCGCTTGTTGAAGAGAAAACCGCAAAAATTCTTGATTTAATCTGAAAAATACGCCTGCATAAAAATGCAGGCGTATTTTTTTTATTTAATTGCTTTTCCGGCAATGCGAAAAATATCGTCGCTTTTTCCAAGCACAACAACGTGGTCAGATTTTCGGAATTCATAATCCGGTCCCGGCATGGGCTGAAGATGTTCCTTGTGCTTAATTGCGATGATGTTTATGCGGTATTCTTTCCGGATATTGAGTTCAAGAATATTTTTTCCTGCCCATTCCGGAAGAATAGGAATTTCATAAATCGAATATTCGCTTGTAAGTTCAATATAATCGAAAATGTTGTCAGAATTATAACGCATCGCAACGCTTTCCGCAATTTCCCTTTCCGGATAAATAACTTCGTTCGCGCCGATTTTCTTAAGAAATTCCGCCTGGATATCCCTTTTTGCTTTTGCAACAACGTGGCGTGCACCCAATTTTTTAACAAGGGAAGTGGTAACAAGGGAAGACTGAAAATCATCACAGATTGTAACGAAACAAACATCAAACTGGTTTACCCCAAGGGAACGGATAACCGCTTCATCGGTGCAATCGCCAATCTGCGCATCGGTAAAAGTGTTGGAATATTTTTCAACAAGCGCTTCGTCCTTATCAATTACCATAACTTCGTTTCCAAGTTGTTGAAGTTTGTGGGCAAGATGTCTTCCAAATCTTCCAAGACCGAGAACAAGAATAGATTTCATTTTATTTTCTCCTTAACCAATCAAAATATTTTCAACAGGGCGTTCCGTAAAAATGGGCGTTTGTTTTTCCGCAAGAACAAGAACAAGCGAAAGCCCGCCGATTCTTCCGAAGAACATAAGCAAAATCAAAAGCAATTTTGAAAAAACGGTAAGTTCCGCCGTTATTCCAACGGAAAGCCCAACTGTTCCGACAGCGGAAACGGTTTCATAAAGCATATCGGAAAGAGAAAAAGGTTCAATAATTGTCATTATTGCACAGGAAAGAATAATGGCGCAAAGATAAATTGTGGAGATGGAAGTTGCTTGATGAACAACGTTTTCGGCAATGCGTTTTTTAAAAATAGTGACATTTTTAATGTTTCTTGCGGAAGCGATGGAGCTAAGTATTACAACAAGAATGGTAGTTGTTTTAACTCCGCCGGCGGTCGAAGCAGGGCTTCCGCCGATGAACATAAAAACGGAAGTAAAAAGCTTCCCTGCTTCGCTGAGCTCGTTTTGCGGAACGGTGCAAAAACCCGCGGTTCTTGTTGTTGTGGATTGGAACATTGCCGCAAGAATTTTTTCCGGAACGGACATTTCAGAAAAAGAAGCGTTCCATTCTGAAACGAGGAAAAAAACAAAACCGAATGAGAGAAGAATTGCGCTCGATAGAACAGCAAGTTTGCTGTGAAGACAATAGTTTCTGAAATTAAAACGGTGTTTTTCAAAATCGTCCCAAACAAGAAAACCTATTCCACCGGTTATAATCAGAGACATAAGAGTAAGGTTAACAAGCCAATCACCGGAATATGATGAAAAAGAAGTTTCAGAACTGAATTGGCTCATAAGGTCAAAACCCGCATTGCAAAAAGCGGAAACCGAATGGAAAACAGAATAAAAAAGTCCTTCTCCGAAGGGCATTTCGCGGCAAAACCGAAAAGAAAGAACAAGCGCGCCCAATCCTTCGATAAGAAAAGTTCCAAAAATAATTTTTTTCATCATGGAAACAACGCCGTGATATCTCATGTTTCCGGAAATCTGAACAAGGATTTTTCTTTCTCCGAGAGAAATTTTTTTCTTCAAAAAAACCGAAAAAATGGTGAAAATAGACATAAACCCAAGTCCGCCGATTTGTATCAGGAAAAGAAGAACAATTTGGCCGAAGCGCGACCAATAAAGATATGTGTCCTTTACTGCAAGACCGGTTACACAGGTGGAACTTGTTGCGGTGAAAAGCGCGGTCAAAGGGTCTGTCCAGTTTCCGGTTTTTGACGAAACAGGAAGACAGAGCAAAAAAGTTCCTGAAAGAATTACAACCATAAAACCAAGCGCAAGAAATTGGGAATAGGTCAGTTTTTTATAAATTTTTCTGAACATTTCAAACCTCGAAAAAAAGTTTATATCTAATGTTAACACCAAAATCTGAATTTGTCACTAAAAACAAAAAGAGTTTCAATTATTTATAAAAAACTTCAAAATAACTTCTTTGTTGTTATGCAAATTTTCCCTTTTTGAATAACCGAAATTTAACCGACAATATTAAAATGTGTAAGTTATATGAAAAGCGAGGTTCAAGATGTTTAAATTTTCCGGCTTTACGCCAAAAGCAAATTTATCCATAAATGCCGCAATGACGGAAGCTTCCCTTCTCGGCCATTCGTTTATCGGTTCGGAACATCTTCTTTGGGGATTGCTTCGGGAAGGCGATTGCGGCGGATATAAAAGCCTTGCGGAATGCGGCATAGATTGCGAAAAAGTTCTTGGGAAACTTTTGGAAACGATTGGAAGAGGAACAAAATCCAATCTTTCACCGGCAGATTTTTCACCTCTTTGCAGAAAAATACTCGAAAATTCTCTTTCGGATGCAAAAAAGACCTGTTCAATGGCAGATATAAATATAATTGTTTCGGCCATGCTGAGAGAACCGGAATCTGCGGCGGTAAAATATCTTTCTGATTTCGGGTGCAACCTTAACGAACTTTTCAGAGAAGCCAATTCGGTTTCTGTTTCGGCTGAATGTCAGCCAAAAGACAAACAAAAAATAAAAACGCCGGGTCTTGATAAATACAGCCGCGACCTTACCCGCCTTGCAAAGGATAATATTTTTGATCCGGTTATCGGAAGGGAAAAAGAGATCACAAGGGTAATACAGATTCTTTCAAGAAGAACAAAAAACAACCCATGTCTGATAGGAGATGCCGGTGTCGGAAAGACAGCCATCGCAGAAGGTCTTGCACAGCGGATTGCGGAAGGAAAAGTTCCGGAAAACCTGAAAAACAAAAGACTTTGCGCTCTTGACCTTTCTCTTATGATAGCGGGTACGAAATACCGTGGAGATTTTGAAGAAAGAATAAAGACAATTGTTGATGAAGTTATAAAATCAAATAATATAATCCTGTTTATAGACGAAGTGCACACCATTGTTGGCGCGGGAGCGGCAGAAGGCGCGATAGACGCTTCAAACATTCTGAAACCACAGCTTGCAAGAGGAGAACTTCAACTTATCGGCGCAACGACGACCGAAGAATACAGAAAATATATTCAGAAAGAAGCTGCTCTTGAAAGACGTTTTCAAAGTGTTTCTGTGGAAGAACCGAATTTTGAAACCGCAGTAAAAATTTTAAAAGGTCTTAAAGACCGTTACGAAAAATTCCATAAAATATCGATAACGGATTCCGCAATAGAAGCTGCAGTAAGGTTGTCGGTAAGGTATCTTCCGGAAAAACGCCTTCCGGATAAAGCAATAGACCTTATTGACGAAGCCTGTTCAAGAAAAACAATGGAAAACCTTTCTTCAATGGAAAATTTCAGCCTTTCGCTTTCTGAAGAAGATATCGCGAAAGTTCTATCTCTTATAACAGGTATAAGCGCCGGAAGAATTGGTGAAGACGAAAGCAAAAGACTTCTTGAACTTGAAAAAAATCTTCATAACCGCGTTGCTGGTCAGGAAAAGGCGGTTTCTGCCGTTGCAAAAGCAATAAGAAGAAACCGCACCGGAATAAGGGATCCGCACAGACCGATAGGAATTTTTCTTTTTACCGGTCCCGCCGGGGTTGGAAAAACAGAACTTTCAAAGGCCCTTGCCGAAGAACTTTTCGGAGATGAAAAAGCTCTTGTTCGCTTTGATATGTCTGAATATTCGGATAAATCTTCGGTGACAAAACTGATAGGTTCTCCGCCGGGTTATGTGGGATATGACGACGGCGGAAAACTTACCGAAGCAATCCGCAGAAGACCCTATTCGGTCGTCCTTTTTGATGAAATTGAAAAAGCGGATCAGAATGTCTATAATCTTTTTTTACAGCTTATGGACGAGGGAACTCTTACGGATTCGCACGGAACAAAGGCGGATTTCACAAATGCTGTTGTTATAATGACTTCTAACATCGGTGCGGAATATATCGGAAAAGGACAAAACCTTGGTTTTGGGTTCATTGACGAAAACGGAAAAAATGAATTGAACGGAAAGGCCGTTTTCGGAGAAATGAAAAAAATTTTCCGTCCGGAATTTATAAACAGAATCGATGAAACTGTTGTTTTCGAAAGGCTTGATAAAACCGCGGCGGAAAAAATTGCAAAAAAATATTACGGAAAACTTGAAAAGCGGCTTTCGGGAGCGGGGATAAAGGCGGATTTTTCGGAAACCGCAATTAAAAATGCCGTAAAAAATGGGTTTTCACCGGATAAAGGCGCAAGACCGCTTCAAAGATATATCCGAGAAGCGGCTGAAGACCCGATTTCGGAAATGCTTCTTTCCGGGGAAATTTCTTTTGGCGACAGAATAAGCTGTGAAGAATCTTCTGAAGGAAAGCTTCTTTTCAAAAAAGAACAGGAAATTATGATATAAAAAAATCCCGTCCTTTCCGGACGGGATTTTTTTATATCATTTAAGCGCAATGGCTTCGATTTCGATGGAAACACCTTTCGGAAGGGCCGCAACTTGAACACAGCTTCTTGCGGGATAGGGTTCTTTAAAAAATTCGGAATAAACTGCGTTGATAGCCCCGAACTGTGCCATATCTGTGATGAAAACGGTGGTTTTGATAACTTTATCAAAACTACTTCCGCCTGCTTCAACAACTGCTTTAAGGTTAAGAAGAGCCTGTCTTGTCTGTTCGGAAATATCGGAACTTACGCTTCCGTCCGGAGCGACCGGAATCTGGCCGCTGGTGAAAATCATTTCACCAAGATCGATAGCCTGGGAATAAGGACCGATTGCTGCGGGTGCGTTATCGGTGTGAATCATTTTCTTTTCCATGTTTTCCTCCATTTTTTAATTACCATTCAATGTCTTCAACAAGCATTGGGTTTTGGTTTACAACGTTGCTTTCAACTTTGCCGCTTCTCATGCGTATAACGCGGTCTGCCATGGGCGCAAGAGCACCGTTGTGGGTAATAAGAACAACGGTCATGTTGTTTTTTCGGGAAGTTTCCTGTAAAAGGGAAAGGACCATTTTGCCGGTTACATAGTCAAGGGCACCGGTGGGTTCGTCGCAAAGAAGAAGTTTCGGGCTTTTTGCAAGGGCTCTTGCAATGGCAACGCGCTGCTGTTCGCCGCCGGAAAGCTGGGCGGGAAAGTTGTTTTTGCGGTCTTTAAGCCCAACCTGTTCAAGAACCTCGTCAACATCCATGTGGTTATCACAAATCTGTGTGGCAAGTTCAACGTTTTCTTTGGCGGTAAGGTTTTGAATAAGATTATAGAACTGAAAAACAAAACCGACGTCGTTCCTGCGGTACATGATAAGCTCTTTTTCGGAAAGTTTATCAACGGATCTTCCGGCAACGGTAATGCTTCCTTCGTTGCAGGTATCAATTCCGCCGAGCATATTTAAAACGGTGGTTTTTCCTGCGCCGGAAGCACCGAGGATAACGGCAAATTCACCTTCTTCAATGTTGAAACTGACCCCATCTGCGGCGCTGACAACGCTTTCTCCCATTTGATAGCGTTTATAAACGTCTTTGAATTCAATATAGGAAGACAATTTTAAATAACCTTCTTTTAAAAAATTTTTGGAAAAGCAAAAGAGAACCGATTTGACGGTTCTCTTTTGCACTATACAACAACACGTCTGAAAACGGCATAAATCTGGAGCAGGCAACGGGAATCGAACCCGCCTCTGTGGCTTGGGAAGCGACCGTTCTACCGATGAACTATGCCTGCGAATATAGAATATTATGTTGCATTTTTAAAAAAATGTCAAGATGAAAACTGTCGCAACTTTTAATAAAATCTTAAATTGACAAAAAACGCCTTTAGGCTTATTCTTAAAACAGACAAAGTTTTTCGGAGGTAGAAAAAATGAAAACCATAACCCTCGGTTCAACAGGAATTGTAACGCCCCAAAACGCTTTCGGTGCATTGCCGGTACAGCGTGACGATATGGAAACCGCGGTAAAAATCCTTCGCAGAGCATACGAAGGCGGAATGACCTTTTTCGATACCGCAAGAGCCTATACCGACAGCGAAGAAAAAATCGGAAACGCCCTTTCCGATATCCGCGAAAAAATCTTTATAGCGACAAAAACAGCCGCAAAAACTCCGGAAGATTTTTGGAAAGACCTTGAAACTTCCCTTCGCCTTATGAAAACCGATTACGTCGATATCTACCAGTTCCACCAGGCTTCCCAATGCTATAAACCCGGCGACGGAACCGGAATGTATGAAGCTATGCTTGAAGCAAAAGCGCAGGGAAAGGTTCGCCATATCGGAATAACCGCACATAAAATAAAAATTGCGGAAGAAGCGGTTGAAAGCGGGCTTTATGAAACTCTTCAGTTCCCGCTTAGCTATCTTTCCGGCGAACAGGAACTTAACCTTGTAAAAAGATGCAAAGAGCAAAATATGGGCTTCATCGCAATGAAAGCTCTTGCCGGCGGACTTATCAACAATTCCGCCGCCGCTTTTGCCTGGATGCAGCAGTTCGATAATGTTCTTCCGATCTGGGGAATCCAGCGCATGACCGAGCTTGAAGAATTCCTCGGATATTTTGAAAATCCGGCGGAAATGAAAGGCGAACTCCTTGAAACAATTGAAAAAGACAGAGCGGAACTTGCGGGAGATTTCTGCCGCGGATGCGGTTACTGCATGCCCTGTCCCGCGGGAATAAAAATCAACGACTGCGCAAGAATGTCCCTTATGATCCGCCGCGCACCTTCAAAAGGCTGGGTTTCCGAAGAATGGCAGGCGGAAATGGCAAAAATCGAAGACTGCATCCACTGCGGAAAATGTCATACAAAATGTCCCTATGGTCTCAACGCCGCGGAACTTCTTGTTAAAAATCTTGAGGATTACAAAAAAATAATCGCCGGGGAAATCAAAGTTTAATGACCTCCCTCTGATGAGGGAGGTGCCGAATGTAATGAGGCGGAGGGAGAGAATATGATAGAATATAATAAAAATAATATTCCGGCCGCCAGATCTTTACGGAAAAATATGACTCCGTGGGAAAAGAAATTGTGGTATCAATTTTTAAGGAACTATCCTATTCGTTTTCAAAGGCAAAAAGCAATAGGCGAATATATAGTGGATTTTTACTGTGCAAAAGCGAAACTCATAGTGGAAATAGACGGAAAAGAACATTTTGAAAAAGAAATATACACAAGGGATTTGATCAGGACGGAAGAACTTGAAAAATTCGGATTAAAGGTAATAAGAATTTCTAATTTCGATATTTATTATAAATTCGAAGATGTATGTAAATATATTGATTCCGAGGTGAAAAATCTCTCCCTCAGTCAGCAATGCTGACAGCTCCCTCATCAGAGGGAGCTTATGGAGAAAGGAGTTGATTTAATGCCGAAAGATTTTGAAATAAAACGAAAAGTCCTTGTAAAATATAACGGAAAATCAAAGAATCCGGTAATTCCGGAAGGCGTTGTGAAAATCGGAAAAAGCGCCTTTGAGGTGGCGGAAATAGATTCTGTAACGATTCCGGAAACCGTTAAGGAAATCGGTGAAGATGCTTTTCGCGGTTCGGATATTCGGGAAATTGAAATTCCGGAAACGGTAACAAAAATCGGAAAGGAAGTATTTTTCCTTTGTGAGAATCTCCGGAAAATAAAAATTTCCGGAAAAATCGAAGGGGAAGTTCCGCGGATTTTCTGCATCTGCAAAAGGCTTTCGGAAATTGAAATTCCAAAAGATATGCCGAGAGCAAGCGGAATTTTAAGCGGATCGGCAATTAAAAAAGCCGAACTTCTTCCTACGGAAACGGAAATAAAGGATCTTGCATTTATCGGCTGCTGGAAACTTCAGGAAATAACAATTCCCGAAGGAGTTACAAAAATCGGTTACGGAGCTTTTTCAACCTGCGAAAGCCTTCGGAAAATCGTTCTTCCGGAAGGCCTTGAGGAAATCTGCGATAAAGCATTTTACGGCTGCAGGAATTTAAGGACCGTTGTTGTTCCGAAAAGCCTTAAGTATGTCGGCACAGGCGCATTTGCGGATTGCCCCAATCTCGGAGTAAGAACAATTTCAAAACTTGAAGGGAAAGGGGAAGATATCTATGCAGAAGACGCATGGGATTAAAATTGACAAAAGAAAAATTGCGGTTTTATCAATAATTGCCGCCGTTTTGCTGGTTATGGCAATATATTTCTTTCCGCGTCCGATAGAAAGCGCTTTTGATTCTCCGGTAAATGAAAACTGCGTAATACATATCAGCCAGAAAAAATTCACCTCCGCTTCAAAAGGTCCTTTGGATCTGGAAAGATATTCGGTTGAATGTACTCCGGAAAACGGACTGAATGAAAAATTACTGGAAATTTTGAGCAATGAAAAGATTGTAAATTTACCAAAAAACCTTCTCCCCTGGAAAATCAAACGATACAGCGGCAATATCTGGTTCGATATAGCTATAGCAAGACCGGATAATACTGCGGAATGGATATATATCGGAGATAACGAACTGTTTTTCAGTAAAGATGAGATGAAGTTTTATTATATAAACCGCTCGCTTGGAAATGCTCTTGATGAATTTGTAAGCGAATACGGAACAAAAACCGAATAAAAAAATAAAAAAGCATCTGCAGGGCAGATGCTTTTTTATTCCCGCAAAGGGAATAACTAAAAGAAGAAAAGGAGTAAAAAAATCTTATTCAACTGCCACAACGGAATCGAATTCCGCGGTGATTTCTTCTGCGGGAGCTTTTGTGAATTTAGAAACCGCGAAGATGACTGCGGTGGAAACAAGGAATGCCGGAAGAAGTTCATAAACCGTAAGAACGCTTATTCCGTTTGTTTTGCCGAAAGGAGTGAAAACATATTCCCAGATGAAAACCATTGCTCCGCCGGAAAGCATTCCGGCAACGGCGGCGGAATGGGTAACTTTTTTCCAGAAAAGGCTGATGAGCATAAGCGGACCAAAAGTTGCGCCAAAGCCAGCCCAGGCAAAGGAAACTACGTTGAAAATAACGCTGTTTTCATCAAGAGCAACAATAATTCCGAAAAGCGCGATTGCAACGAGAACGATTTTTGAGCAGCGCATGACCTGTTTGTCGGTGGCTCTCTTATGAAAAACTCCCTGATAAAGGTTCTTCGAAAATGCGGAAGCCGCAATGAGAAGATAGGAATCGGAAGAGCTTATTGTTGCCGCAAGAATTCCGGACATGATTACGCCGGCAACGATAGGCGGAAGAAGTTTTCCGCAGATTATGATAAATACGTTTTCCGCGCCGGAAGAGGAAAGAAGAGCTTCTTCGGTGGGGAGCAATGCTCTTCCGATAATACCGATTGTAACCGCGGCCGCAAGAGAAATTATTACCCAAACGGTGGCGATGCGGCGACTCATGGTGATTTCGGAAGTTTTTCTTGCCGCCATAAAGCGGAGAAGAACCTGGGGCATTCCGAAATATCCGAGTCCCCAGCTGAGAGTTGAAAGAACAGTGATTATTCCGTAAGCGCCCGCTTCGCCGAAAACGGGTTTTCCGTTTTCAACAAGCTGAAGTCCGTTTTCGCCGAGGACCGGAGTTGCAATTCCGAAAAGCTCGAAGAAACCGGGAATGTTCTTTGCGTTTTCAATAACAGCGCCGATTCCGCCGGCGGAAATGGTCGAAAGGGTAAGGATAACGGTGAGCGCAACAATCATAACGATTGCCTGCATAAAATCGGAAGCGCTTTCCGCAAGGAATCCGCCGAGGAAGGTATAGACAATAACGAAAATTGCGCCGATTATCATCATCGGAACATAGGGAAGACCGAAAAGGGTGGAAAAAAGTTTTCCGCAGGCTACAAAGCAGCTTCCCGCATATACGGAAAAGAAAACAAGAATAAAAATTGAAGCAATGATAAGAAGAGATTTTTTGCCGTCCGCTTCGTGGAAGCGTTTTGAAAAATAATCCGGAACGGTGATAGCGTCGATTTTAACGCTGTAACGGCGAAGGCGCTTTGCAACAATGAGCCAGTTGACGTAAGTTCCTGCCGCAAGGCCTACAGCGGTCCAGAAAGCGTCTGCAAGACCCATCCAGTATGCAACGCCCGGAAGTCCCATCAAAAGCCAGCCGCTCATGTCGGAAGCTTCCGCGCTCATAGCGGTGACCCATGGACCAAGACTGCGTCCGCCGAGAAAATATTCGTTGCTGTTCCTGTTGGCGCGTTTGGAAAAATAAACGCCGATGGCGATTACGACCGCCATATAAAGAACCATTGAAATTAACATCTTGATCTGTGCGTCAGTCATGGTGAATGCCCTCCGTTTTCAAAAAACTTGAGCATATTATACACCTTCGTTTTATAGACTGCAACACAGAATTAATTTTATACTTTTTATAGACTATTTTTAGATAAAATATAAAAATTTGTTTTAATTAAGCTAAATTTTAACTATACTAAAATACAGAATATAAAAAATACAAAATTTAGCGATATAAAAATAATTCAGCAAAATAAAGCGATAAAGTAAAAAGCAGGTGAGCGGGTTGACTAAATCAATTGTAAGTATTAAGATATAAATATGTATAATCATCTGAAAAGAGGGCGTAAAAATGATTAGTAAATATTTAAAAAAGATGATTTGTTCACTTCTTGCCGTTTTAATGGTAATAACCGCTGTGCCGATCAATGCGATAGCATTTGAACTTGAAGAAGTCAGCGAAAGCATTGATGCAGAAGAGAACGTTGACTTTTCGGAGACCGAGGAGGAAATTTTCTTCGAAGAAGTTGAGCAAGAAGCGGAAACTTTGGCTACTACACCTGCAAAAGTAAACGATGCAGTTATTGAAGAACGTATTACAAAATTAAAGAAATTAAAAGGGAAATATTTCACGGTAAGTGGAAATCCATGTGCTTACATATCTGGACATGGTTGCAGTAATTGTGGTACCCCAAAATTGATAAAGTTAGGTTGGATAAAAGATATTATTGGAATATTGCCTGATAGTATAAATCGTCTTCCCGAATATCATGTAAATGATGATTTTAGAACAACTCAAGATTGTCGATCTTGTAGAGCTTTTGCTTCAATAGCACATTGGTTTATCTATGCTCAAAAAAGTACGGATACTGTTAAAATTGGAGATCCTATAGTTTCTGAAGCGGCTTTTAATGCAACTACTATGAAAAAGGCTAAAAAAGGTGATATTTTGGCAATTCTTGATAGTAGTGGAAATCATTATCATTCGGTGATTTTTCTTGAATGTGTTAGCGGTGGAATAAAAGTACTTGATTGCAATTGGAACGGATCGAATGTTGGAAATTGTAAAGTTCAAGAATGGACTATGCTATATTCTTCCAAACATTATTCAAAAGTTACAATTTCCCGCGCTACAAATTATGATTCTAATGAAATTCCGGTCACTGGCATATCCTTGAATTACTCAACCAAAGATTTAAGCGTCGGCGATCTTTTCCAGTTAACTGCGACAATAACTCCTTCAAATGCCACAAACAAAAACGTAACATGGTCCAGCGGTAATTCTTATATTGCAACTGTTTCAACTTCAGGACTTGTTGAAGCAAAAACTCCGGGATATGTTGTAATTACAGCAAAATCTGCAGATGGTCAAAAAACAACAAACTGCGGTATTTGGGTTGATATCTATAAAGTGGAATATGATACAAACGGAGGTACCGGGGGACCAACCATGCAATTTAAAAAGAAAGGGGAAACTTTAGTTCTGTCATCATCGGTTCCAACCAAGGAAGGATATGTTTTTGCCTATTGGAGCGGTTCTGATGGAGTAAACTATCTTCCGGGAAGTTCTTATTATCAGAATAAACATCTTAAATTAACCGCGGTTTGGAAAGAAAGATCGCCTACCATTACTCTTGACAGCTTTGAATGTACTCCGAACTGTACGACAGGATTCAATGTTTACATCGAAAACAATGATGCTACGGAAAATCTTTCGTTCGATTTTGATTTCGTGTATGACAAAACTGCTTTTGAAATAGAATCTATAGAAACATTCTTCCCGGAGGATGGTGTTGTATCGGTAAACGGCGATAACGTCAAGTATGATGTAGTTAATGGCGAAACCAGTGCATTTTCAGGTATGTTCGCAAAAGTTGTACTGAAAATAAAAGATGCGGAAATAAAGGATTATGTTTTTACCATCAAAGTAAATAGATGGGTGAACGGTTTGGGAAATGTTGAACCGAAAATTGTTGACGGAATAATCACAATGAATCATTCTGCCTGTGTTGTGCATTATTATTCGCCGGTTGAATGTGCTTTGCCTGAAGATGAAGTATATGAGTATGGCGATGAAATAATTATAGCGGATGCTCCGGAAGATGAAGATTGGGAGTTTATTTATTGGAGCGATGACAACGGTATAAAATATTACCCGGGCGAAAAAGTAAAGTTAGTAGATAGTTCTTTTTATCTGCAGGCAAACTGGAAACCAAAATGGACCCCGGTAATAACCGTTGAAAATGCAAGCGGTGCACCGGGAGAAACCATTGTTATTCCCGTTAATATCACGAATAATTTGCATTCGGAAAATACGAACATATATGTTCTTATTTATACGGGAAATGCAATATATCAAGATTTTGAAGGTGTGCAAGGGCTTCCTGTAAATGGCAATATCGGAACAATATATGTTAAAATCCCCGAAAACGCAAAAAACGGTGATTCTTACATAATCAGCGCCGTTCCGACGACATTCTCGGTATTTGAAGAAAACGGCATTATCGAAATATATGAATATGTTCAGACCAAAACAGGTGTTTTGACCGTCAAAGAACCGGAAAAAGAATATACCGTAACCTTCGACCTGGGTAAAGGAACCGGCGGTCCGGAAGATATTACAGTTACCGGAAATGAATTTACCATTCCCGAAGAAATTCCAACCCGCGAAAATTGGATTTTCCTTTATTGGTTTGATGATGAAGGAATGTATAAACCGGGCGAAACATATACGATTTCAAAAGATAAAGAACTTGTTGCTTGTTGGGCTCCTGCATGGGACCCAGAGATAGTTGTTGGAGATGTTCTTGTAAATCCGGGTGATACTGTTGGTGTTCCTATTTATATCTATAACGCAAAAGAACCCGAAAATACAACAATTAAATTCAGCGTAACCAGTGATACATTTACGAGAACTAATTATGAATACGCTTCGGAAATTCCGGAATACGGTTATTTGATGACTGCTTATTTCAAAATTCCGGAAGATGCAGAACCGGGCAGCTATCCTGTAATTTTCAATCTTACTGAATATAATATTTCGTCTGCATATTATCTTACAGAAATCGTTAAGATTATAAATGGTTCTATAACAGTTACTAATCAAAAAATCTGTACGGTAACATTTGATCAAAATGACGGATGGGAAGCTTATATAGATAAATTTGAAGAAGGAACAAGTTTGTCTTTTAAAGATATTTATTTTGAAAGAGAAGGCTATACTGCAGAGTGTCTGAGAATTACTGAAGATGGTAAATGGGGTCCAAGGACATATTTAGCTGATAAAAACGATATGATTTATGTATCGAATGATATGGAAATTAAAACAATTTGGCGCAATAACTCTGTAGAATACCCAACTATATCTTCTAAAGAAATTAAAGCCAAACCGGGCGATACTGTTACAGTTCAGGTGGAAACTTCTTTTAAAAACGGGTTTGATTTCGGAGAATATCTTTTACAGTGGGAAAATGATCAGAATATAAATCTTAAAAGTTCGTATAATTGTTCTGGTGAAAACGAAAACAATATTATATATGAATTTGTTTTCGAAATCGGTGATGATGTTGCTCCTGGAAAACACAGTTGGAGTTTTAGCATTGTTGAAGCTTATACCCCGGAAGGAGAACTTTGGGCAGTAAAAGATATTCCGATAACTATTTCTGTTGAGAAGTCGAATTACGGTGACCTCAACGGCGACAAGGAAGTCAATATCAAAGATGCCTATCTTGCCCGCCTCATTGCCGCAAAACTCATAACAGCAACAGAAGTGCAGTCAACTCTCGGCGACGTTGACCTCGACGGCAAAATCACCGCAATCGACGCAAACCTTATCCGCAAATACGTCGTAAAGCTGATTGACAGTCTTCCGATAAAATGAAAAACAAAAAATCCCTTGGAAAATTCCAAGGGATTTTTTTATAACAACTTTTCCTCAATAATATATTTAGGTCTGTGTTTCGCTTCAAGATAAGCTCTGCAAACGTATTGCCCAACAACGCCGAGTGCGGTGAGGTTGATTCCGGTGCAAAGGAAAACCGAAGCGACTATCCAGCCGGCTATGCCTTTGAGCACGCCAAAAATCGCGAGCACCAAAAGAATGAGCATCGCAAGCACAGAAAATCCTGCGATGAGCACGCCTGCAAAAAGTATCATATCAACGGGCTTTACGCTGAAGGAAGTGATTCCGTTCCATGCAAGATCAATCATCTTTCCAACGCTGTATTTGCTTTCGCCCGCAAAACGCTCCCTGCGTTCGTAATAAACTTTTGCGGTTTTAAAACCGAGCATCGGCACCATTCCACGAAGGAAAAGGTTGGTTTCATCGAATTCCGAAAGCGCTTCAAGAGCTTTTTTGCTCATAAGGCGGTAGTCCGCATGGTTAAAGATGATATGCGTTCCAAAAAACTCCATAAGGCGGTAATAACCTTCGGCGGTAAAACGCTTCATAAAGCGGTCAGTGCTGCGTTTGTTGCGGACTCCGTAAACAATGTCGCAGCCTTCGCCGAATTTTTCAACCATTTCGTCAATGGCATCAATATCGTCCTGAAGGTCCGCATCAACGGAAATTGCCGCATCGCAAAATTCCTTTGCTTCCATAAGACCCGCAAGAAGGGCGTTCTGGTGCCCGCGGTTTCTGCTGAGTTTTATTCCGCAGAAAATCTCGTTTTTCTTATGAGCTTCGCAGATTGTTTCCCAGGTATCGTCAAAGGAACCATCGTCAACAAAAAGGACTCTGCTTTTTTTGGAAATCATTTTCCGCTCGATAAGACTTTCGTATTTTTCTGTCATGACCCGAATGGTTTCGGGCAAAACTTTTTCCTCGTTGTAACAGGGGATTACGGTATAAAGTATCATTCGTTCACCTTGCTTTCAATCAAAGCCAATTCTTCATTGGTAAGTTCCCGGCATTCGCCCGGAAGAAGATCTTCCGGAAGGGAAAAACCGCCCATGGAAAGGCGGTGGAGTTCCGTGACTTTTGCGCCGAAACAGCCGAACATTCTTTTTATCTGGTGGTAACGCCCTTCCGAAAGGGTGACTTCACAGGTAAAATCACCGGTTTTCAGGAGTTTTGCGGATTTGCAGATTCCGTCTGAAAGTTCGATTCCTTCGGAAAAACCTTTCTCCATTTCGTCCGTTACCGGAAGGTCGATGGTAACGGCGTATTTTTTCGGAACGTGTTTTCTCGGCGCAAGGATACGGTGGGCAAAATCGCCGTCATCGGTAATTATCATAAGTCCGGTGGTATCTTTATCAAGCCTTCCCGCCGGGAAAATTCCGTTTCGGAAAAGTTCCGGAGGAACAAGTTCAATAACGGTTTTCTGCTCCGGGTCTTCCGTTGCGGAAACATAGCCTTTCGGTTTATTGAGCACAATATATATGTGCGCATTTCCGCTTATTTTGTTGCAGCCAAGAAAAATTTCGTCGTTTTCGCCAACTTTAAAGTCGGAAGAACGTATAATTTTACCGGAAACCGTAACTTTTCCTGCGGAAATTGCCGCCTTTGCGTCCTTTCGCGAGATTCCGGTTCTGTTCGAAATGATTTTATCAAGTCTTTCCAAAAAACGTTCCTCCTTTCGGGAAAAATGGTCGGGCAAAATAATTGTAATGAAAACTGTTGCTGCCTCCGAAGGTGGCAGCGACAGTCGGAAATGGAAAACTCAATTCGTTTGGTGGAGAGTTTATTCCCCCTTATTTTAAGGGGGAGTCGCTTGCGGGAGCAAGCGGGTAGGGGATAAAACTTTTCTTTTCAGGCACAACCCGGTTTCTTTTGGTTACAAAAGAAATGGGGTTGTATATTAAAAAGATTCAATTCAGTAATCTATTGCTTTTCGCCACGATAAGTTATAGAATATAAAAAGTAATTTCAAAATAAAAAGGATAAAAAATGCTTAAAAAATTCTTTGAACTTCTTAAAAAAGGCGACCTTAAAGGTCTTTTGCTTGAACCGACGGAAGATACTTTTCTCCAGTTCTTCCGCTATATTTTTGTCGGCGGAGCAAGCTTTGTTACCGATTACGTTCTTCTTCATATCATAACCGAACTTGGTGTCTATTACCTTATTTCCGGGATAATATCATTTATTGCCGGTCTTTGCGTAAATTATGCCCTTTCAAAATTTCTTGTTTTCAGTAAAAAAACGGCCGGTGCGGAAAAAGCAAAGGAATTTTCCGTTTTCGCAATAATCGCCGTTTTCGGTCTTGGGCTTACCGAACTTCTTATGTGGGTTTTTACCGAAAAACTTGGCTGGTATTATATGATTTCAAAAGCATTTGCGGCGGGTATAGTCCTTTTCTGGAACTTCTTTATGAAAAAGATTCTTCTTTACAGAAAATAAAATTTTATCGGCGGTCAGTTTTGACCGCCGATTTTTTTATTTTTCAATGACGCCGAGAAGCATGTTTTGAAAATCTTTGTTGATTGGGATAAGCATTGCGCTGTTTTTAAGCCGAACATCAACAAAATCTCCGTTGACGCAATAAATATAATATCCTTCTTCATCGTTGGTAAAAGAACCGTAAATGATAATATATGTGCGGATTTCTTTTGGAGAAAGGCTGAATCTGTCGCCGAAATCAAGAAAAAATCCGGAAGAAACAAGGACGCGGTGAAGTTCTTTTATCTGTTCGCGGTCAAGTTTATATGTTTCGGAAGAGATAACTTCTCCGGTAAAAGCGTCTTCATGCTGAACAGTTGCGTTGACATAATCTGCTTCATCAAGTTTTGCAATGAATTCAATATCGGCGCCGGTAATGTGCATATAAGAGAACCAGCAAATCGCGCCAAAAAACAAAATAACAAAAGAAATGATTCCTATAATATGTTTTTTCGACATTGCATCAACTCCCATGATAGTTCTGCTGTATAAAGGCTAAAAATGCAATAAATCAGTCGATTTCAATTTTCTTTCCCGCAACGCATTTTGCGACGATTTTGCTGTCGGTATAAAGATAACAAAGTCTTTCAAAACGGTCGTGCATGGAAAGTTTTTTCGGGGTATAAAGTGCGGAATCGTCGATGACAACCGCGTCCATTTCAAAACCTTCCTCGAACGCACCGACTTTTCCGAAAAAGCTTCCGCCTCCTCTGGTTGCCATATAAAAAGCTTCGGCAACGGAAAGGGGCTTAAGGTTCTGGTCAACAAGTCTCCAGCGGAGTTTTGATGCAACAACGGAATCGGTTATCGCACGGAAAATCGAAAGGGTGCTTCCGCCGGCAAGGTCACTTCCAAGACCGATTTTAAGACCTTTTTCAAGATATTTTCTTGCGGGAGCAATTCCGGTTGCAACGTTCATGTTGGATTGGGGACAAAGACAGATCCATACTCCGCGCTTTTCGATAAGTTCAAGTTCCTCATCGGAAGAATAAACGCAGTGTGCCATAATGGTGGGGCAGTTTTCTCCGCCGAAAATTCCGAATTTATCATAAGCCTCGCCGTAAAACTCGGTATCCGGACAAAGCTCTTTTACCCAGGCAATTTCTCCCTGGTTTTCGGAAAGGTGGCTCTGCATGGCAACGCCGTATTTTTTCTGGATCTCTCCAAGCTTCGCCATAACTTCGTCGGAACAGGTGGGAGTGAAGCGGGGGGTAAGAATGGGTTTTGTATTCTCAAATTTATCAATGGTTTCCGCAACCCATTTTTCCGTGTCGTTTCCGGAAACTTCCGCGCTTTCTTCGCGGATATAATCCGGGCAGTTGCGGTCCATATTCACTTTTCCAACGTAGGTTTTAAGACCGGTTTTGTCGAGCATTTCCATTAAAAGTTCCGTTGCGGGAACGTGTTTTGAAGCAAAAATAGAAGCTCTGGTGGTTGCGCTTTTCCGAAGATCGCGGACAAAACAGGAATAGGCTTTTTCCGCGTATTCAAGGTCGGCAAAAGCTGCTTCCTCCGGAAAAGCATATTTTTCAAGCCAGCCCAGAAGTTCTTCGTCCATTCCGGTTCCGATATAGGAATACTGCGCGGCGTGAACATGAAGATCGGAAAAACCGGGGATTATTATTTTGTCGCCGAAATCGGTGAGCTCTGCGTCTTTCCAATCTTCCGGAAGTTCCTTGAAAACGCCTTTGCAGATTCCGTTTTCGCAAAGGACCCAGCTGTTTTCAAAAATTTCGAGTTCTCTTTTTTCGTTTGTATGATAAATCTGGCCTTTCCAGGCAAAACGATTCATTATATATTATCTTCTTTCTGTTATTTAACTCTCTTCGGCTTTTTGGATTTTCCGGAAAGCTTCGGGTTCTTGTGTTTTCCAAGGGGTTTCTTTTCACTGTAAACAACCTTGGTTCCGTTTTTCTCCGCAATGTTTTTTGCGCGGAAATCTTCCCTAACAAGGCAATCCGGACCGTTTCCGATAAGTTCTTCCCTGTGTGCCTTGCGAAGAGCTTTTCTTACCATATCCGCGTTTTCCGGGATATAATACTGCAAAAGAGCACGCTGAAGAGCCTTGTCCTCGGAATTGGTCGGAACATAAACTTCCTTCATGGTGTAAGGATCAAGTCCGGTGTAGAACATACAGGTGGAAACTGTTCCGGGAGTGGGATAAAAATCCTGGACCTGTTCCGGACGGATATCGTGTTTTTTAAGGAACTGGGCAACCGCAACGGCATCTTTAATGGTGCTTCCCGGATGGGAGGACATAAGATAGGGAACGAGATACTGTTCTTTTCCTGCGGAGCGGGTAAGTTCCATAAATCTCTTCTGGAATTTTTCAAAAACGTCGATATGGGGCTTGCCCATCATATCAAGAACGCCGGCGCTGCAATGTTCCGGCGCAACTTTAAGGTGTCCGCTGACGTGATATCTTACAAGGTCTTTAAAGAATCTGTCGTCCTTGTCCGCCATAACGTAATCATAGCGGATTCCGCTGCGGATAAAAACGGCTTTAACTCTTGGAAGTGAACGAAGCTCACGGAGAATTTCAAGATATTCGCTGTGGTCTGCAATAAGATTCGGGCAGGGAGTTGGCGCAAGACATTTTTTGCCGGCGCAAAGTCCGAGCTTTTTCTGCTTTTCGCAGGCGGGATTACGGAAGTTTGCGGAAGGACCGCCCACGTCATGAATATATCCTTTAAAGCGGGGGTCCGCGGTAAGTATCTTTGCTTCTTCCATAATGGATTCGCGGCTTCTGCTGGTGACATATCTTCCCTGATGGAAAGCAAGGGCGCAGAAGTTGCAGCCGCCGAAGCAGCCGCGGTTGTGGTTGATGGAGAAAAGAACTTCCTCAATGGCGGGAACGCCGCCCATTTTCTGATACATGGGGTGATAATCGCGCATATAGGGAAGAGCAAACACCTCGTCCAGCTCTTCCTGATTAAGAGGAGCGGAAGGCGGGTTTTGAACAAGCATCATGTTTCCGTGGCGCTGGATTATCTTTTTGCCGCGGATATGGTCCTGCTCGTCCTGCTGTTTTCTGGTGGCTATGGCGTATTCTTTTTTATCGGCGGAAACTTTCTCGAAGGAAGGACATTCGACAGCAGGACCCGGTTCATATTCGTTTACCGGAACAAGATAGCAGGTTCCGCGGATATCGGTCATGGTAACGGGGTATTCGCCGTTATTGAGTCTTTCAGCAATTTCAAGGGTCTGGTGTTCGCCCATTCCGTAAGAAAGCAGATCTGCTCCGGAATCAAGAAGAACCGAAGGCATAACTTTGTTTTCCCAATAATCATAATGTGCGAAACGGCGGAGAGAAGCTTCGATTCCGCCGATGATAACCGGAACATCGGGATAAATGGATTTTATCTTTTTGCTGTAAACGGTAACAGCTCTGTCCGGACGAAGTCCCGCTTTTTTGCCCGGGGAATAAGCGTCATCGCGGCGTTTGCGTTTCGCAACGGTGTAATGGGCGACCATGGAGTCGATGTTACCTGCGGAAACAAGGAAACCAAGGCGCGGTTTTCCGAAACGGGTGAAATCATAATTGCTTTTCCAATCCGGCTGGGCAAGAATCGCAACTCTGTAACCTCTGCTTTCAAGCAGGCGGGAAAGAATTGCCGGACCGAAGGAAGGGTGGTCAACATAAGCGTCGCCGGTTACGAAGACAAAATCGACTTCGTCCCAGCCGCGTTTTTTCATATCTTCTTTATTAACGGGCAAAAAAGGCATTCCGATACCTCCAAAACATACTAAATCTATTATATTCTATCATAAAATGATAAAATATAAAAGAGTTTTCTTATGGCATATATCTCTAAATTATTCCGAATCGCAATCTTAAGACACTCTTTACAGAATATTCATTGACTTGCAAAAGAAAAAAGAATAAAATTATTTCATAGCAATTCAACAGAAGAGAGGTTTTCCGTTATGAAAAAAGTTTTTTCAGCGCTTTGCGCTTTTATGATGAGTTTTATGCTTTCCGTAACCGCATTTGCCGGCGCACCGGTTCTTTTTGAACAGCCGGAAGGAATAATCAACACCGGCGGCGAAGGTTTTTGGCTTATGGTCGGGGCGGGCGTTCTTGCGGTTCTTGCAATCGGAGGAATAATTTTCTTCTTTGTAAGCGGAAAGAAGTAAAACCCTAATGAAAGTCAAATATATAGGAGAATCTTTTGGAATTGACAGCTTGACCAATGGAAAAACATATATGGCTATTGAAGATAATGGAATGTATCGCGTTGTTGATGACAGCGATGAAGATTATCTCTATTCAAAAATAAATCCTGCACCACTTGACGGAAGTGCTCCGGGTGGAAAATGGGAAATTGTTGAACAGAAAGACGAAATCAGAAAAGCGGAAAGAATAGATATTTATGCGCTTGCTTCACTTGCGTCTTTACCGGAAGTCTGGGGAGGAAACGAGGAAGAACTCCGTGAGGATTTTGAACAGCTTCTCGATTCTGAAAAAGATTTGGTTGCAGCTGCGGAGTTTTCCGGAAAGGTTGTCGGTTTTGCGAACATAAGACTTCGTACCGATTATGTTGCCGGAACAAAATCTTCCCCGGTGGCATATCTTGAGGGAATTGCCGTTTTGGAAGAATTCCGCGGAAAAGGAATTGCAAAAAAGCTTTTTGAATTCTGCGCCCAATGGGCAAAGGAAAAAGGCTGCACCGAATTCGGAAGCGATTGCCTTTTGACCAACGAAGCAAGCTATGCTTTCCATATGGCGCTCGGTTTTAAGGAAATAGAGCGCACCGTTCATTTTGCAAAAACAATATAAAAAAACCTCCCCGGTTGGGGAGGTTTTTTATTATGCATAAGTTTCCGGGCAGATTTCCTTGATTTTTTCCTGGAGCGCAAAGAAATCCTCCATTGCGGCGGGTTTCTGGTTCGGGTTGCGAAGAATCGCCGCCGGGTGAAAAGTTCCCATAACAAGGCGGCCGTCTTTTTCAATAAACTGACCGTGCTCTTTGGTTACTTTAAAGTTCGGGTCAATAAAACGGATAGCCGAAACTCTTCCAAGGCATACGATTATCTTCGGGTCGATGATACGGATCTGTTCCTCAAGCCAGGGACGGCAGGCGGCAACTTCCGTTTCTTCCGGGTCGCGGTTTTTGGGCGGACGGCATTTTACCATGTTTGCGATATAGATGTTTTTCTCGCGGGAAAGATCGACCACCGCAAGCATCTTATCAAGAAGCATTCCGCCTCTTCCGACAAAAGGCTTGCCCTGCAGATCTTCGTTTTCTCCGGGACCTTCGCCGATGAAAAGAACTTTAGATTTCGGATTTCCGATTCCGAAAACAACGTTGTTGCGGGTTTCACAAAGCCCGCATTTTTTACAGTTCAGACATTGAGCACGAAGTTCATCAAGTGACATGGGTTTGCACCTCCGGAAAGAATATAACAATATAATACATCATTCCGGAAGATTAATCAAGGGGTCAGATGAGCCGGATATAATCCGCATTTGCAAAGCCGACAGTTCCGTTATAGTTCACCGTGTACCAGCCGTTTCGGTTTCCGAGCACCGTGAGCACGGAATTGTTCGGCGCGGAGGAAATGATTTTTCCTCCGGTGCTCGGAAAATTTCTTATATTCAAATTTCCGCTTGATAAAGCCACTTTTCCTGTTTGCGGAGCCATCGGCGGAACAAGCGGAAGCCCAAAATATTCCGTCATGGAAAGGGCGAGCTTTTCTGCAATCTGCCCAAGATTTGAAGTTATCCAGTTCGCGTCGTCGATGTTATCGTGATAAGCGATTTCAACGAGCACCGCCGGTGCTCGTGTTCTGGTTACCTCGCCGAGAGAAGTTGTGCTTTGAGCACGGGCACCTTCCGGATATGGATAAATCGTGCCGAGGTTTTCGGAAATCAGCACCGCGGCTCTTTTTCCGTTGACGCTGTTGGGCGCATAAAATGCAATTATGCCCTGAACTTCGCCGTATCTTCCTTCCGGCGCCGCGTTTGAATGGAGCGCAAGATGAAAATCATAATTTCCGGCGTTTGAAGCGCGGATTGATGAACCTGCGGTCATCTGCGGAGTGTTCCTGCTGAAGCGTATTCCGCTTGAAATAAGCCATGGCTCAAGTTCGTCCGCAAGAAGGTTCATCCAATATTCTTCGCTGCCTCCGGTAACGTAAGTGTTTGCCTGCTGGGTGGAAGGGCTGAGATATATTATCGGCATAAAATTTCCTCCAAAACTTCAATATATCATCAGTTTATGCGGATAATAGTTTCGGGGTGAAAAATAAACATAAAAAATACAGATTTTCCCTTTATTTTATAGAATATTTCTGATATACTATGTATTTATGAAAATTTATTTATTTTTATTTTGCCATAAAAAGGAGAAAACGTTACGGAACAGTTAGTTGATATTGAAAGAATGGAAAACGCCGTTGCCCTTTTCGGAAGCTTCGACGAAAATATAAAAGAAATAGAAAAAGCCTACGGAGTCGGAATTCTTTGCCGTGGGACCCAGATAAAAATTTCCGGAGATCCGGAAAAAGTTTCTCTTGCGGGAAAAGCTGTGCAAAGCCTGCTTTCGCTTATAAGCAGAGGAGAAGAGCTTAACGACCAGAATATTCATTACGTTATGGATCTTGTTAACGAAGGCAACGAAGATCAGGTCAACAAAATCAGTTCCGACTGCATCTGTATAACTTCAAAAGGTAAACCGGTAAAAGCAAAAACCCTTGGTCAGAAAGCATATATCGAAGCCATTAAAAATACCACCATAACCATAGGCGTCGGCCCTGCAGGAACGGGTAAAACCTATCTTGCTGTCGCAATGGCCGTAAAAGCTTTCCGCAACCAGGAAGTAAACAGAATCATCCTTACCAGACCGGCTGTTGAAGCGGGCGAAAAACTCGGCTTTCTTCCCGGCGACCTTCAGAACAAAGTTGACCCCTATCTCCGCCCGCTTTATGATGCGCTTTTCGAAATGCTCGGCGCGGAAAACTATCAGCGCTTTGTTGAACGCGGAAACATCGAAGTTGCGCCTCTTGCTTATATGCGCGGAAGAACTCTTGATGATTCCTTCATAATTCTTGATGAAGCACAGAACACAACTCCGGAGCAGATGAAAATGTTCCTCACAAGGCTCGGTTTTAACTCCAAAGCCGTAATAAACGGCGACGCCACCCAGATAGACCTTCCGTCGATTAAGAAAAGCGGCCTTGTTGAAGCGGTAAAAGTTCTTAAAGATGTGGAAGATATTTCCCTTATAAAATTCACCGAAAAAGACGTTGTGCGCCATCGCCTTGTCCAGAATATTATTAAGGCGTACGAAAAATATTACGAAAGGACAGCAAAAGAAAATGGCAATCGCAAAAGTTATCATATCAAACAGACAGAAAGAAATTAAAATTCCGACCGGAATAAGAATGCTTATGCGCCGCTGCTGCGAAGCGACCCTTCTTACCGAAGGTTTTACGGAAACCGGCGAAATAAGCATAAGCTTTGTTTCGAACGAAGAGATAAAAGAAATCAATGCCGAATTCAGAAACGTTGATGCCGTAACCGATGTAATTTCATTCCCCTTGGGAGAAAACGGAATTTATGACCGCAATCCTGAAAGCGGCGCGCTTCTCCTAGGAGATATTGTGATTTCGCTCCAGAAAGCGGAACAGCAGGCTGAACTTTACGGGCACACTCTTCAAAGAGAGGTTGCCTATCTTACAGTCCATTCAGTTCTGCATCTTCTTGGTTATGACCATGTCAACGGCGGCATGGAACAGGTACATATGAGAGAAAGGGAGGAAACCGTCCTCGCGAAGCTTGGTCTTCAGCGTGACGCAAGTTATGTCAATGATTAATAATAAAAATTTTGAAACAAAATCCGCTTTCGTAGCAATAGTAGGAAGACCGAACGTAGGCAAAAGCTCGCTTCTTAACGCGCTTATCGGCGAAAAAGTTGCCGCAGTTTCCGCAAAACCCCAGACCACCAGAACTCGTATCACCGGTATCCTTACAAAAGGACTTACCCAGTTTGTTTTCATCGATACCCCCGGTCTTCATAAACCGAAGACAAAACTTGCGGATTTCATGGTAAAACAGGTGGGCGATTCTGTTGCAGATGTAGATATCGCAATTCTTGTTGTTGAACCCAAAGGCGAAATCACCCAGCCGGAACGTGACCTTATCGAACGCTTCAAGGCTCTTCGCCTTCCTGCAATCCTTTGCATCAACAAAATCGATACTCTTGAAAACAAAGAGGAAATGCTTGCGAAAATCGCAATGCTTTCCAAAGAATATAATTTTGACGAGGTTATCCCGATTTCCGCGCTCAAAAAAGACGGAATCAATATCCTTACCGATGAGCTTGAAAAATATGCGGAAGAAGGCCCCCATTATTTTGCGGACGATTCCATAACCGACCAGCCGGAAAGAGCGATCGTTGCGGAACTTATCCGCGAAAGAATGCTTGTTGACCTTGAGGACGAAGTTCCACACGGAATCGCCGTTTCCATCGAAGCCATGAAGGAACGCGAAGGCAAGGATATGGTCGATATCGACGCAATTATCTATTGCGAACGCGACAGCCACAAAGGAATAATTATCGGCAAAAAAGGCGCAATGCTCAAAAAAATCGGCAGCGAATCCAGAATGAGCATAGAACGCTTCCTCGGCTGCAAGGCAAACCTTCAGCTCTGGGTAAAAGTCAAGGAAGACTGGCGCAACCGCGACGGACTTCTCCGCAACTTCGGTTTCACCGAACAATAAAAGGCTCCCTTGTGTAAAGGGAGCTGTCACCGAAGGTGACTGAGGGATTGCAACCCTGTCAGCTTTCGGATGGATTATTCCCATTCAATCGTTGCATAGGTGCGGTGGAATGATTCTTTAAAAACAATTTTTACCTCACATATTGTTTTTCAAAAATCATAAAATGATTATGAAAAAATTTTGATGCGGGGTAAAAGATATGAACGAAAAAAGCTGGAACGATTTTGAAAAAACAGGAAAAATAAGCGATTATCTGAACTATAAACTTTCGAACAAAAACGTTATCAATGAAAAGATAAACGCGGGCGAAATCAAACCCGCCCTTCCGACCGATGTCGGAAAGCCGGAAGAAAGTTCGGATTTTAAAAAGCTCCATTTTTCCGTGAACGGCGGTATTGGTTATGCAAATCAAGACGAAAGGCATCGTCCTTAAAGTACAGGATTATAATGAAAACGATAAACTTCTCGCCGTTTTAACGGAGGATCGGGGGGTTATATATGCCTATGCTTCCGGCGCAAGAAGAATGAAAAGCGCCCTTGCGACCGTTTCTTCAATGCTTTGTTACGGCGAATTTGTTTTTTTCAAAAACCGTGAAAAATATACGGTGGATTCCGCCGAAAGCGAAAGGCTTTTTTTCGGTATCCGAAAAGATTTGGACAGCCTTGCCTACGCAAGCTATTTTTGCGAGCTTTGTTTAAGCGCCGCAAACCCCGAGGAGGATTCGAAGGATATCCTTCGGCTTCTTCTCAACACTTTACATATGCTTGAAAACAAAAAAGTCCATCCCGCAATGCTCAAGGCGATTTTTGAACTTCGCCTTATGAGTTTTATCGGTTATGCGCCTGATTTAATAGCCTGCAGCGAATGCGGCGAATTTGAAAAAGGGGCTTATTGGTTCGATACAAAAAGCGGAAGCGCAACCTGCACCGATTGCCGTCCAAACGGCGCCGCAGGCGAAGTTTTGCTTTCAAAAGCCGCTTTTCTTGCCGCAAGACATATTGTATATGCGCCGCTTGAACAGCTTTTTTCTTTCCGTGTCGGCGAAAATTCGCTTATCGAACTTTCGAATGCGGCGGAAAAATATGTCATCGAACAAATGGACAAAGTTTACCCAACTCTTGAATTTCTGAACTCGATCCGTTCATTCTGATTATAATTTTTAATATGTCCACCACAAAGCGGCGGACATATTCCGAATACATTTAAAATTCCGATTATTTATAATTTGAAGTAAACTTCAGAGGTAAAAATATGACCGAAAACAGACACCAAAGGGCATTGGAACTTGATAAAATCCTCGCAATGCTTGCGGATTGCACCGGCTGTGAAGACAGCCGTAACCTTGCCCTTAAAACCGAACCGAAAACAAACCTTCGGGAAGCAAAGCGCCTTATGGACAGAACCGCGGACGCTTTTATGCTTTCCGCAAGATTCGGCGCGCCTTCTCTTCATGGAGTTAAAAACGTTACCGGTTCTCTCCGAAGAGCAAAAATGGGTGCGACCCTTTCGCTTCCGGAATTTATTGATATCGAAAGATTTTTAAAAGCTCTTCGGGAAATGAAAGATTTCCGCAATAATTATGAAGGCGAAAAAGAAACCTCCCTCGATGAATTTTTCGAAAGCCTTATGCCGAACCAGCGCCTTGAGGAAAAAATCGGTTTCACTGTTGTTTCCGAAGACGAAGTAAGCGATACCGCAAGCCCGACCCTTGCGGATATCCGCAGAAAAATCCGCAATTCCCAAAGCAAAGTCAAGGAGCAGCTTGACCGCCTTATCCATTCCAACACCTATTCAAAATATCTCCAGGAACCGATCGTCACAATGCGCGACGGAAGATACTGCGTTCCCGTAAAAGCGGAATACCGCAACGAGATAAAAGGTATGGTTCACGATACCTCCGGTTCCGGCGCAACAATTTTTATCGAGCCTGCGGGCGTTGTTGACGAAAATAACGAAACCCGTGTCCTTAAAGCAAAGGAACAGCAGGAAATCCAGAGGATACTCTATGAGCTTTCATGCGATATCGGAAACCATGCGGATTCCTTTATCGAAGACTATGCCGCAATCGTTGAACTTGACCTTTATTTTGCAAAGGCAAGGCTTGCTTCAAAAATGAACGCTTCCGTTCCAAACCTTTCCGACGACGGAAAAGTCCGCCTTTCAAAAGCAAGACACCCACTTATCGATAAAAACAAAATCGTTCCGATAGATATTGCCCTCGGCTATGATTATGACGTTCTCGTAATAACCGGTCCGAACACCGGCGGCAAAACCGTTGCACTCAAAACCATCGGACTTCTCACTCTTATGGCCATGTGCGGAATGATGATCCCCGCGGGAGAAAGCTCCTCCGTTTCCGTTTTCGAAAACGTTTTTGCGGATATCGGCGATGAACAGAGCATTGAGCAAAGCCTTTCAACTTTCTCTTCCCATATCAACAACACCATAAAAATCCTTGAACAGACCGACGACAGAAGCCTTGTTCTTCTCGATGAACTCGGCGCAGGAACGGACCCTATCGAGGGTGCCGCTCTTGCAGTTGCAATAATCGAACGCCTTAAGCTTTATGGAGCAAAGGTTGCCGCAACAACCCACTATGCTGAAATCAAGATGTATGCGCTCCAGACTCCGAGGGTTGAAAACGCCTGCTGTGAATTCAATGTGGAAACCCTTTCTCCGACCTATCGTCTGCTGGTCGGCGTTCCCGGAAAATCCAACGCATTCGCCATAACCGAGCGCCTTGGAATGGATACAAGCATTGTTGACAGAGCAAGGGAACTTGTTTCCGCGGAAAACGCAAATTTCGAGGATGTTGTCGAAAAGCTTGAACAAAGCCGCCAGGAACTTGAAAAAGAGCACGAAAAGGCCGAAAATTACCGTAAGGAAACAGAGCGTATCCGCCTTGAAATCGCAAAAGAAAAAGAGGAAATGGAACGCAACAGGGAAAAAGAACTCGAAGCCGCAAGACTTTCCGCAAAACGTCTTGTGGAACAGGTCCGTGCCGAATCCCAAAAGCTCATCGACGAAATTATCGAAACCAAAAAACAGGCAGAAGCGGAAGCTTCCGCCGATATGGCTGCAAGGGCAAGAGCCCAGATGAAAACCGGAATTGCCCGAATCCAGGATATCGCCGATCCTATTGCTTCCAAAGACAGCGGATACCGCCTTCCGAGAAATCTTGTCCGCGGCGATACCGTCCGCATAAACGGAATGAGCAAGGACGGAACTCTTGTTGGCCTTCCGGACGGAGCCGGCTATTGCCTTGTTCAGACCGGAATCGTTAAATCTAAAGTCCATATTTCCGAACTTCGCCTTATCGAAAACAATAAAGCGAAGAAAAACACCCTCGGCGGCGGTTCCGTAACAAAAACCATCGAAAGCGCTTCAAGAAGAAAAGCCGCTTCCGAAGTTGACCTTCGCGGAATGGACGTTGAACAGGGCCTTCTCGAAATGGACAGATTCATTGATGAATGTGTGCTCCTCAACCTCAACACCGTTTCCATTATTCACGGAAAGGGAACCGGCGTTCTTCGCGCCGCTGTTCACCAGGCTCTTAAAAAGAACAAAGCGGTTCGCTCTTTCCGCCTCGGCGTTTACGGCGAAGGAGAAACCGGCGTAACCATTGTTGAACTTAAATGAACAAAACAGTAATTGATTCACCAATCGGAAAAATCGCGATTTTCGCCGAAAACGAAAAAATAATCCGCATCAATCTTAAAACAGATGAAAAACCGGATTCCGTAATAACGGAAAAAATCCTTTTAAAAGCCGAAAAACAGCTTTTTGAATATTTTTCCGGGAAAAGAAGATTTTTCGAACTGGAATATGAATTTTCCGGAACGGATTTTCAAAAATCCGTCTGGTGCGAACTTGAAAAAATTCCCTTCGGGGAAACAAAAACCTATGGCGAAATTGCGGCCGCAATAGGAAATCCAAAAGCGGGAAGAGCCGTCGGTTCTTCCTGCAACAAAAATCCGCTTGCAATAATCGTTCCCTGCCACAGAGTTATCGGAGCGGGAGGAAATCTCACCGGTTTTGCCTGCGGAACGGAAGTTAAAAAATGGCTCCTTGGTCACGAAGCCGGATTGAAAGGAGAACATAATGAAAATCGAATGGAAAACCTGCGCTAAAATCGTAATAAGTCTTTTTGCGCTTTTTCTTGCAATAACATATTGGAAAACCGTTTCCGGTTTTATCGGAATGGTGTTCGGCGCGGCGGCACCGCTTTTTATCGGCGCCGCAGTAGCTTATGTTGTCAACATACTTATGAGCTTTTATGAACGCAGATTTTTTGGAAAAACAAAAAACAAAAAACTGCTGAAAATAAAAAGACCGCTTTGCATGATAATCGCTTTCATAACCCTTGTTGCGGTTCTTGCCATTGTGGTCTGGCTTGTTCTGCCTCAATTTGTTTCCGCAATAATGCTTGTTGTGGATTATATCCCTGACGCAGTTGACTGGATCGTTGAACAGCTCGAAAAACTCGAATATGTTCCGCAGGATATCATCGATATGCTTGTTTCAATCGATTGGAATTCCCAGATCGAAAAAATTATAAAAGCCGTAACTTCCGGCGTCGGAAACGTAATGGGAGTTGTTATCTCGACCGTTTCAACGGTTCTCGGCGGAATCGTAACCGCATTCCTGAGCCTTATTTTTGCAATTTATATCCTTCTTGATAAGGAAAAACTCGAAAACCAGGCGGATAAAATCGCAAAAAAATATCTTAAACAAAGCTGGTATGAAAAGCTTCGCTATGTGCTTTATACTTTCAGCGACAGCTTCCATAAATATATCGTCGGCCAATGTACCGAAGCGGTTATTCTCGGCGGACTTTGCGCCATAGGAATGGGAATACTCGGTCTTCCTTATGCAACGATGATTGGCGCGCTTGTTGCTTTCACAGCTCTTATTCCGGTTGCGGGCGCATTTATCGGCGGCGCAGTCGGTGCTTTTATGATTCTTATGGTAAACCCCATCCAGGCGCTTATTTTCATAGTATATCTTGTTGTTCTCCAGCAGCTTGAAGGAAATATCATCTATCCGAAGGTAGTCGGTTCCTCAATGGGTCTTCCGGCAATATGGGTTCTTGCGGCTGTAACCATAGGCGGCGGAGTAATGGGCGTTATGGGAATGCTCATCGGCGTTCCGATTGCCGCAACCGTTTACCGCATAATCCGCAATGACGTCAACGGAAAAACCGAAGAGGAAATCAAAAAAGCGTTGGTTTGATTAACTGAATTTTACAGTAGGGCGGGGGCTTTGCCCCCGCCGTTTTTTCAATATAATAAAAAAACCTCCCGCAGATTTTCTGCGGGAGGTTTTTTTATCTCAACTTATTCGTTAACAGGTTCTGCGGGAATACGTTTGAGTCTTGCGTATTTGGGCATTCCGTGTTCATAAGGAGTTTCGATTTCGCCCTGGATAAGCGGAACAACATATTCGATAAATTCATCGGTAACGTTGTTGCCTTCTTCGTTGATCCATTCGCGCGGAACACATTTTTCTGCGTTCGCAACCTCTTTAAGATCAACAAGGATAGGTGTGCATTTGTAAATGCCGTATTTTGTGTCGCGGCGGAAAGCAACCATTTTTCCGGTTTCGCCGGAAACGGCGGCTTCAACAGCAAAAGCACCGGCCATTGCCGCTTCGTCACGGTCGGTTCTGGAACCGGCGTGGCTTGCGCATCTCTGGAGAAGGGAAAGTTCGATTCCGCGGACTTTGGAACCGGTTTTTGCACGGATTATGTTGGACATGGTCGCAGCAAGGCCGCCAAGCTGGGAATGGCCGAATTCATCGGTGATGTTAAGATCATTGATTCCGTATTCGCTGATGAATTTTCCGTGTTTGTCTTTGATACCTTCGGAGAAAACAAGTACGATTCGTTTGTGGTGTCTATGGAATTCATCAAGATCCTTGAAGAACTGGTCCATATCAAAAGGAACTTCCGGAAGATATATAAAAGCGGGACCTTCGCAGCAGATTTTGGAAAGTGCTGCTGCACCCGCAAGCCAGCCTGCGTGGCGTCCCATAACTTCGATTACAACGATTGCGTCACGGTCATAAACGTGAACGTCTTTTATAACTTCGGCAACGGAAAGAGCGATATATTTTGCGGAAGAACCGAAACCGGGGCAATGGTCAGTTCCGACAAGGTCGTTATCTATGGTCTTCGGAACGCCGATTATGCGGCATTCGTAATCCTGGGTCGCCATATATTCGGAAATTTTGTTGCAGGTATCCATGCTGTCGTTTCCGCCGTTATAGAAGAAATAACGGATGTCATATTTTTTGAAAATTTCGAGGATTCGTTTGTAATCGGTATCGTCCTCGCGGAAATCTTTGAGTTTATAGCGGCAGCTTCTTATAAGAGAAGCGGGGGTTGTGAGCATAAGTTCAAGGGTTTCTGCGTCTTCTTTGCCCATGTCGATAATGTTGTCATCAAGAACACCGCGGATTCCGTGCTGTGCGGCAAGAACTTTTGTAATGCATTTTTTTCCAAGCGCCGTTTTGATAACGCCGTATGCGCTGGAGTTGATAACTGCGGTAGGACCGCCGGATTGTCCGATAAGACATGCGCCGATAAGTTCGCTCATAAAAAAGCCCCCTGTTTTATGTAAAAAGTTTGTTAATTTCCACAATCTCAGTTTTGTTTAAAAACAGAACTTGTGTATATTAATAACATTATTTTAACACATAATTTGTTAATCTTCAATATAAAAGAAATACGAAAAATTGTTGAAAAACTTGGAATATCTGTTATACTGTATTAAGTATATGTTCAGAGGAGTGAAAAATTTGACCTATAATCGTGAAAATAATATAAAATCATTTGCCGCGGCGATTATTCTTGTAATTGTAATTGCGGCTTTTGCTGCCGCAGGTTTTTTGATTTTCGGAGGAGAGGTTCCCGCCGAAGAAGACAGTTTCCCCTGGATAACTTCCGACCATGCGGCAAAGGGCGGAATGCTTGACGGAACTTTTTATGACGGAGAAAAAAATCCAGAAGGAAAACTTTCATATAAAATTGCGGGAGAAATTACCGTTGATGCCGATGAAGGAAAAGGCGATTTTAAAATCGAAAATTCCGGAAAAAACACCTGCCTTATGAAAGTAAAAATCACCGTTGATGACGAAGTAATTTATCAGACAGGTTATCTTAAACCGAACCAGCATATTGCAGAAGATTTCCTTGATAAAATTCCCGAAGTCGGAACTTATGAAGCAAAGGCATATTTTGAAGGCTTTGATCCTAATACAGAAGAATCCATCGGTTCTTCGGAACCGACCGAAATAATAATAACCGTTTTGCAGTAAGTAAAAAAATCCGTGCTCAAAATTGAGCACGGATTTTTTTATGCGGAAAATTTAAAAAATGTTCCTGAAAAGGGGCCGTTCGCAATCCCAAATTTCATCAAGAAGAATTTTGCACCGGCTGATTTCTGAAGCGAGTTCGCCTTTTTCTTCGAATTTTGCAAGGGGAACGAACCGCGAAACTGAAAAAGTGGTCTGGTCAAGAAGATCGTGGCGCACAATAAGTGAGAGAATGTGATGTTCAGAAAGCCAGTATTCGGTGAATTTTTCGCATTCCAATGCGGTTTTTTCAAAATCCTCATTTGCGGTCAGCATATATAGTTCATCAAGTTTTAAGGTTGCTTCGTTTTTGATTTTTGTAATAGTATCAAGACAAAAACAGTTGAAAATAATCAAAAAAACAAGAAGTGCCGAAGCAAAAACGATTCGTTTCATTTTTTTCTTTCCTTTCTGACAATGTGATATTTTGCAAATGGGTCACAGGTCATTAAAAAAACTTCTTTCACCGAAAGATTTTCTTTTTCGAGCACGCCGGAAAGCCATTTTTCTGTAAGGTTACATTCTTTAAGCACTTCTGAGCACAGGACTCCGTCACTTATGAGCACCATCGGCGGAGCGGGACATGGCTTTTCTTTTCCGCAAACATTTTTGGGAGTAAGGGGCTGAGCTTCCGGTTTTGGGAAAACCGTAAGCTGACCATTCGTTTCAACAATTGCCCATGAAACTTCTTCAATATCAAAAAAACCGTTTATCCTAAGCTGGCTCATAAGGTCTTCTATGGAAAAGCGAAGTTCGCGCATGCTTTCCTGGTCAATGTTTCCGTTTCGTATTATCGGAACAGGGCTGCCCGTAACAATTACACGGGCTTTTTCATTTTTTAATGTTATAAAAGACAGAATAACTTCTGCGCTCATAAGCGTTATTATCGGAACAACCGCTCCGGAAAGGGGAATGTTTGTGTCTTCAATGGAAAGGGTGGCAATATTGGAAATCAAAATTGCGATAACAAATTCAGAAGGCTGAAGTTCGCCGAGCTGACGTTTGCCCATAATTCGAAGGCAAACGATTATTACCAGGTAAATTATAAGGGTTCGGAAAAACACAACAAACATCTTTCGCCCTCCTTTTTTATTTATTATTTACCGAATTGTTAAAAATAGCAGTTTATTATTGATAAAAAAACAGAATCTTGCTATAATAATTTAATTGACAAAATAAAATCAAAACCGTTTACGGAGGAATATATGGAAGAATTATTGTTTACAGATGAAGTGACCGAAGAACCTGCAAACGAAGAAGCCGTTCCGGAAAAAAAGAAAAAAAGCCTTAAGGAAGAAATTCTTGATTGGGCAAAAACACTTCTTTTTTACTGCGTTCTGCCCCTTGTGATTTTTCAGACTTTCTGTTTTATGGCAAGCGTTCCGACAGGTTCAATGGAAACCACAATTCCGGTCGGAGCACAGGTCGTTACGACAAGAGTTTTCAACAAAGAGAATATAAACCGCGGCGATATTGTTGTTTTCGACAGCGAAGAACTTGAAATCATACTTATAAAACGCTGCATAGGTCTTCCGGGAGATTCCGTTTATTTTGACGGAACCGGCGACGTTTATGTTAACGGAGAACTTCTTGATGAACCTTATGTAAGCAGCTGGTCGGATTTTGAAGGAAGTTTTGAAGTTCCGGAAAATCACTATTTCTTTGCAGGCGATAACAGAAAAGGTTCTCTTGACGCAAGATATTGGGATGAACCTTATATCCATGAAGATCATATCAAGGGAAAAGCAAGATTTATTCTTTTCCCGTTCAGCGATTTCGGAATGCTTGAATAATTTCGGAGGTTAAAAAATGCAGAACAAACTTTTCGTAAGAATCATGGTAATTATTCTTATCATAGCAATGATAGTTCCTTCCTTTGCTTTTGCCCTTGCGTGGATGATCGGATGAAGGTAATGGTTGGGCTCAGCGGCGGAGTTGACAGTGCGGCCGCAGCATATCTTTTAAAAGAACAGGGTTACGAGGTTGCTGGGGCGACCTTCCGCCTTTTTGATGATTGGGACAAAGCAAAGGACGCAAAAGCCGTTGCGGATTTTCTCGGAATCCCTCATTATATCTTCGATTTCCGCGAGATTTTCAAAAAGGAAGTACTCGATAATTTCACCGAAGAATATAAAAAGGGAAGAACCCCGAACCCATGCGTAAGATGCAACAAATTCATTAAATTTCCGGCTTTTTTCGAGGAAGCGCAAAAACTCGGCTATGACCTTATTTCCACCGGTCATTATGCAAGAACCGACGGAAACAATATCTTCCGGGCAAAAAACCTTGCAAAAGACCAGAGTTATATGATGTATAACATAGATAAGGAACTTATTCCTCATCTTCGTTTTCCTCTTGCGGATTTATCCAAAGACGAAATCCGCGCAATTGCGGAAAAAGCGGGAATCCCCGTTGCTAATAAGCCGGATTCCCAGGATATCTGCTTTATTCCGGACGGAGATACCCAGGGTTATATCGAACGGGTAATCGGCGAAATGCCCCATGGAAAATTTGTAGATGAATGCGGAAAATGCCTCGGCGAACATAAAGGCATCTGCCGCTATACCATAGGGCAGAGAAAAGGTCTCGGGCTTTCTCTTCCGGCGCCGCTTTATGTCGGAAAAATCGACCCGGAAGAAAACAAAGTTGTTCTCGTTGAAAACGAATCCCTTTTCAAAAAGCGCGTTATTGTCGATAATTTCCATTGGATAAACGGTGCACCGGATATGCCTGTCGCGGTAACCTGCAAAATCCGCTATGCCCATAATCCCGCTCCTGCTCTTGCAAGCACCTATTTCCGCGATGACAGAGCGCTCATTTTGTTCGACGAACCCCAGAGAGCGGTGACCCCGGGACAGTCCGCTGTTATTTATTCCGGCGAAAAACTCCTCGGCGGCGGAGTTATCATAGGTTAATTTTAACAAAGGGTTTAGAAATGATTTCAATTACAGTAAAAAAAGAAGAATGGGAAGAAATAGAAAAACTTATCCCGGAAATTTTTCCGGAGTTACATTTTGAACTTGTGGTTGAAGATATTAGTCTTAAAATACTTGGACTTGCAGAATCAGTGCCGTGCGTTGTTTCGATTGATACGGATTTTTCCGGTTATGAGAGTATTTTAGATGAACTTTCTCAGCTTGAAACGGATGCATATCTTAATGACGATTATGAGGACTCACCCGAATATTATCGTTATGAAAGATATAAGAATCTCTGGCCGATTCTTTTTAATGCGATTAACAATCATCGAGCTGGTAATTGACAATCTCCATGCACTTGTGTATAATATTCATATTATATTTTTGAAAGGTCAAAAAATGGACGACGCAGACATACGAAGTATTATTATAAATTGATTTTCGGAGCATAGCCTGGGCAAAAATTGCCTCGGGCTGTGCTTTTTTGCGTTAACTATAAATTTTCGAAAGGTTGTATCAATTAAAAAATGAACAATATCGGCACAATAATCGCCATGGGCGTTCTTGTAATGATGTCGGCATATTTTTCCGCAACGGAAACCGCTTTCAACAGTCTTAACGTTACAAAAGTAAAAATATCGGCAGAAAAAGGCGACAAAGGAGCAATCCTTATGCTCCGGCTTGTTGAAGATTATAACCGCCTTCTTACAACGATCCTTGTCGGAAACAACATAGTAAACATCGCCCTTTCCGCAATGGCAACTGTTTTCTTTATCGAACTTGTCGGCGATGCGGGCGCAACTCTTTCCACCGCGGTAATCACCGTTGTTGTTCTCATTTTCGGTGAAATTACTCCGAAAAGCGTTGCAAAGGAATCTCCCGAAGCTTTTGCAAGATTTTCCGCACCGATAATCAATTTCCTTGCGGTAATCCTTACCCCCATAAACTATCTTTTCGGTCTTTGGAAAAAGCTTATTTCAATCATTTTTAAATGCGGCGACGAACAGGCTGTTACCGAAGAAGAACTTCTTTCCATGGTCGATGAAGTCGAGCACAGCGGCGGAATCGGAGAACAGGAAGGCGAACTTATCCGAAACGCAATGGAACTCAACGAAAAAGACTGCGCCGATATCGCAACTCCCCGTGTTGATATCGAAGCGGTAGGAAAAGACTGGACAAAGGAAGAAGTTGCGGAAGTTTTTGTGGAAACCGGATATTCCCGTCTGCCGGTTTATGTGGACAGCCTTGATAACATAATCGGAATTATCCACCGCACCGATTTCTATAACAATTACGAAATGGAAAACATCGCCGATACAATGCTCACAAAACCGGTTTTTGTTCCTAAAACCATGAAAATCGGCGCACTTTTAAAACTTCTTCAGAAAAACAAATGCCACATGGCTGTTGTAACCGATGAATACGGCGGCACTTACGGAATTGTAACAATGGAAGATATCCTTGAAGAACTTGTCGGCGAAATCTGGGACGAACACGACGAAGTTGAAGAGGATATCAGCGAAAACAAAGGCGTTTATACCGTTTCCGGAAGTATGGAACCGGAAGAACTTTTTGAAGAGCTTGAAATCGATATTGAGGAAGTTCCCTATGCAACCTTGAGCGGCTGGATCATGGACGAACTCAACAAAGTTCCGGAAGTGGGCGATACCTTTGAAAACAGCGGCTACAGATTCACTGTCGAAACCGTTGACGGAATGAGGGTGGATACCGCCCTTGTCGAAAAACTTGAACCGCTTTCCGAAGCAGAGGAAGAATAAATGGAACTTGTTATCAAAAAATTCGATGAACTTACCGTAAACGAGCTTTATGATATTTTAAAGCTCCGGGTCAACGTTTTTGTTGTGGAACAGGAATGTCCGTATCCGGAAATCGATGATAAGGACCAGAACGCTTATCACATCTGGCTCCGGGACGAGGAAGGCATTGCCGCCTATCTCCGTGTTCTCGATAAAGGCGTTTCCTTCGAAGATGCCGCAGTCGGAAGAGTTATTTCCGCAAGGCGCAGAAAAGGTTTTGGAACAATCGTGCTCAAAGAGGGAATCCGCCTTGCGAAGGAAAAATTCGGCGCGGATAAAATTACAATCGAAGCCCAAGTCTATGCAAGAAAATTCTATGAAAACGTTGGTTTCAGGCAGGTTTCGGAAGAATTTCTTGAGGACGGAATTCCGCATATTCTTATGACTCTTGAAGTTGAATAAAAAAAGAAATCCGCATATCGCAGTGATATGCGGATTTTTTAAAATCAACAAAATTAAAAAAACATGGTGTTCATTCTGACCGAATCGGAATTTATAATGATGTTGTAAATTTTGAAAAGGAGGTTCATAAAAATGAACACTGATAAAATCTGGGCGGAAGCTATTGCGAAAGAATATGCCCCAAAAGATGATTCCAAAGTAACAGCACTTAAAAAACTTGATAAAAAAGCAAAACTTCCCGCAACGGTTTTTGCCTATTCCTTCGGAATAGTTTCTTCACTTGTTGCAGGTCTCGGAATGTGTCTTGCAATGCAGGTAATAGGCGAGGGAACAGCTATGCTCGTTTTGGGAATTATAATCGGAATAATCGGTTTTTCCTGCTGCGGAATAAACTATCCGATATATAAAAAACTTCTTGAAAAAGGTAAGAAAAAATATGCTTTTGAAATCGTTGAACTTGCTAAAGAAATAAGCGGAGACTAATTTTTTTTGAAAGGGAATGATCGGTTGAATAAAAACGAAAGCAAATATTTCAATACTGCCGTAAAAATGAATATGGCGCTTATAGAAATTTTAAAAACAAAACCTTTTGAATTTATTACAGTAAGCGAAATTTGCAAAAAAGCCGGGGTCAACCGTTCAACTTTTTATCTCCATTACGAAAATACAAAGGATCTTCTGGAAGAAACGGTAAAGAAAATGTCCGGCGATTTTGTTTTGTATTTTATTCCGGACGGAAAGATTTCGCCGATTGATTTTGATAATGTTCCAAGGGAAAAACTGTTTTTTATCACCGAAAAATATCTGATGCCGTATCTTTCATACTTTAAGGAAAACAGAAAAATTTTTCTGACACTTCTTGAAAACAGAGAGCTTTTTGGTTTTGAAGAGATCTATAAAAAACTTTATGATAACATCTTCAACCCGATTCTTAACAGATTCAGATATCCGGAAGGCGAAAGAAAATATGTAATGGCGTTTTATCTGAACGGAATTAATTCAATCATAACGGAATGGATTAAAGATGATTGCGCTAAACCGGAAGAAGAAATAATAAAAATAATAAACGATTGCATTTTCGGGCTTAATAATTATTAAAAAAATCCGCAGATTTTCTGCGGATTTTTTTGTTTTGGTGCAACAAAATCGGGTTTTTATGCTACTATTATTTCAGAAGGATAAAAAGGAGAATGATTTTATGAAAAAAATTATTTCTGTTTTTCTTGCCGTTGCGATGTTGCTTTCTTTTTCCGCCTGCGGAGGGAAAGATGAAATTGTTGTTCCGGAGGAAGAAATGATCGAATCAGAATCCGATATAAAAATCGAAACCGAACCGGAGCAGACGGAAAGCATTGAAAAAATTCCGGAAAGCTATCTCAAAATTGAAAACGGAAAACTTTCCGGAATGATACACCCAATGGTTCCTGTTTCTCCGGAAGGAGAAAATGTTTTTGAAAATGAACTTGTTGAAGTTTCAATGTCTGTTCCGGAAGGCTAGGAACCGGGAACCCTTGAGGAAAAAGGCGAAATTTACGGCATAACTTTTAAACTGCCCTGGGATAATTACCATTATGCAAGTCTTTCTGTCTATAAAGATATCGGAAAGACTTATGACGAGTTTCTTGCAAATCATTCCCTCTGGGTTGGAATAAACGAACATACCTACCATGAAGCAGAAGGGAATTTTTTAAATGGAAGTTATATTCATTTTGACTATCCGGCATTTGATAAATATGACCATGAAGAAGATGCAGTTCCGGTTTACGGAAGATTTTATCAGCTCCAGTTTGACGGATATGTAGCAGATGTGGGTGTTTATATCAGAATAGATTCCGAAGAAAACACGCTTATTGATGAAAAAATCTGTGATGAATTTATTTCTTCAATAATAATCGGCTGAAATTGTTAACAAAAAGTTTTCTTGTAAGTTTTTGCGGGTAATGGTAAACTTTAGTTGAAAAATATAAAAAGGAGGCGTTTTTATGCGTTATGAAATTGAAGGAGGCTCTCTTCCCGCATTGGTAATCCAGCTTGAAGCCGGCGAAGGTCTTGTAAGTGAATCCGGCGGAAGAACTTGGATAAAAGGCCCGATCACAACCGACGTAAAAGCCGACGGCGGTCTTGGCGGAAGCATTGGAAGAATGTTTTCCGGCGAAAGTCTTTTCCTCAACCACTATAAAGCCAAAGGAGCGGGTGAAATCGCCTTTACTTCCTCTTTCCCGGGAAGAATAATTTCACGCCAGCTTGCACCGGGCGAAAGCGTAATTTGCCAGAAACGCGCTTTTCTTTGCGCAACCGAAGGTACCCAGCTTTCAATTTTCTTCCGTAAAAAAGTTGGAGCGGGTCTTTTCGGCGGCGAAGGTTTTATTATGCAAAAGGTCACAGGTCCCGGCCTTGCTTTCTTCGAAATCGACGGTTACTGCAAGGAATATAATCTTGCGGCGGGCGAAGAACTTGTCTGCGACACCGGCGTTGTTGCAATGATGGAGGAAAGCTGCAAAATGGACGTAAGAATGGTCGGAAGCGTTAAAAATGCCCTTTTCGGCGGCGAAGGTCTTGTTGATACCGTTATAACCGGTCCCGGAAGAGTTATGCTCCAGACAATGCCGATTTATAAGGTCGCAAGCGCGATCCAGCCCTTCATAGTTCAGGGAAAATAAAACATAGCAAAAACTCCCTGCCGTTTCCGGCAGGGAGTTTTTTATATCGCTTCGATTGCAATTTCAAGGGCTTTCGCGATTGTTTCAAGCGGAAGACTGGGCTTATCGTTTGTCTGTTCCGGAATGAACGGAACGTGTATAAAACAGGCTTTTGTTTCCGTTCCTTTATAATGATGAAGAACGTGATAAATAAGGTCGTTGCAAACGTAAGTTCCTGCGGAATAGGAAACGGAGCAGGGGATATTCTCTTCGGAAATTGCAAAAGTCATTTTTCTCACCGGAAGTGTTGAAAAATATGCGTTTTCGCCACCTTCGACACAGGGAACATCCTTCGGCTGTTTTCCTTCGTTATCCGGAATTGAAGCAAAGCGAAGGTTTATGGTGACCATTTCCGGAGTAACACCGGTTCTTCCTCCCGCCTGACCGACGCAGATTATTGCGTCGGGGCTTATTTCTTCCGCTTTTTTGATAACTGTTTCCGCCGCTTTTTCAAAAACAACGGGAATTTCAATTTTTGTGAGTTCAAAATCACCTATCACATTCGGAAGAAGTTTAACAGCTTCCCAGGAAGGATTGATTTTTTCTCCGCCGAAAGGTTCAAAACCGGTTATCAGAAGTTTTTTCATAAAAATCACCGCCGAAAAATTTATGGAAATATTTTATCATAAAACGTTGACGGTTTAAAGCTGTTTTTTAATTTTTTGCAAAGCACCTTTTTCCAATCTGGAAACCTGAGCCTGGCTTATGCCGATTTGGGAAGCAACGTCCATTTGGGTCCTTCCGTCAAAAAAACGCATTGCGAGAATCCGTTTTTCCCTTTTGGAAAGGCTTTTTACCGCTTCCTTAAGCGCAATTTCTTCTAGCCAGCCGGCATCGGAATTTTTGTCGCTCAGCTGGTCCATAACAAAAATCGTGTCGCCGGAATCGGAATAAACCGGCTCATAAAGCGAAACCGGTTCAACAATGGATTCAAGAGCGACAACAACCTGGCTTTTTGGAATTTCCATGATTTTTGCTATTTCATCAACAAGCGGTTCGCGCCCATGCTCATTGATAAAATCTTCCTTGATCTGCATCGCCCGATAAGCTATATCGCGCATTGAACGGCTTACCCGAACCGCGCCGGAATCCCGCAAAAACCGCCTTATCTCGCCGATTATCATAGGCACACCATAGGTGGAAAAACGCACGTCAAGGCTTGGGTCAAAGTTGTCGATTGCCTTAATAAGCCCTATGCAGCCCACCTGAAAGAGGTCATCGGGTGGTTCGCCTCGGCCGGAAAACTTTTGAACAACGCTTAAAACAAGCCGCAAATTTCCGTTTATCATTTTTTCTCTTGCATTTTTATCGCCGTTTTTTGCAAGTTTCAAAAGTTCCGTCTTTTCTTTTTCTGTGAGCACCGGAAGTTTTGCCGTGTTGATTCCGCAAATTTCTACTTTACCGTAATACATAAAAATTCCCCGTTCAAAAATGTTTTGGCAAGGTTGATTTTTGACTTTTGAGCACGAATATATTCATTTGAGCACGGAATAAAAAATGGTAAAATTTTGAGCACGGACAAACAAAAAACCAAATAAAACAGCATATATTTTTTCAATGGGGGAGTGATAATATGCTTGCAGCTTTTGGGGAAATTTGCGAAAAAGAAATTATAAACACTTTGGACGGAAGCTCTTTCGGTTTTGCCGGCGACATCCTTTTCGATACCGAAACACGAAAAATAACCGCAATTATTGTGAAAGGCAAGCCAAAATTTTTCGGAGTTTTCGGAAGGGAAGAAGACCTTTCGATAATGTGGGATAAAATTGAAACCATAGGAAAAGATATAATTCTTGTGAAAACCGAGGAATATGGCAGAATTCACAATAAAAAAGAAAATATTTTCCAAAAAATTTTTAATATTTTCTTTTATTAAATGGCAAAAACGGTTGCAATAAATTGCTTTTAGTGTTATAATCTAATGGCTGGAAGACTGTAAGTCTATAATTGCGTCTTCTAAAAGCACACACACCCCACAATCCCGTCGGTCGTTGACCGGGAAAAGCCCGGTTGCTGCCGGGAAATGACTGGGGTGGAGGTAATAACAAGGAGGAAAAAATTAATGTCCGTAGTATCTATGAAACAGCTGCTTGAAGCTGGTGTACACTTTGGTCACCAGACCCGCCGCTGGAACCCTAAAATGGCTCCGTATATCTTCACCGAAAGAAACGGAATCTACATCATCGACCTTCAGAAAACCGTTAAAAAAATCGAGGAAGCATATTCCTTCATTAACGAAGTTTCCGCAGAAGGCAAATCCGTTCTTTTCGTCGGCACCAAAAAACAGGCAGCTGATTCCGTTCGTGAAGAAGCTGAAAGAGCAGGCGCTTACTGGGTAAACGCTCGCTGGCTCGGCGGTATGCTCACCAACTTCAAAACCATCAGAAGAAGAATCGCTCGTCTTCAGCAGCTCCGCAAAATGGAAGAAGACGGCACTTTCGAACGTCTTACCAAGAAAGAAGCAACCAAACTTACTCTTGAAATCGAAAAACTTGAAAAATTCCTTGGTGGTATCGAAGATATGACCGAGCTTCCCGGCGCTCTTTTCATTGTTGACTCCAGAAAAGAAAAAATTGCCGTTGCAGAAGCAAAAAGACTCGGTATTCCGATCGTAGCTATTGTTGACACTAACTGTGACCCCGACGATGTCGACTATGTTATCCCCGGCAACGATGACGCTATCCGCGCTGTAAAACTCATCGCAGGCACCATCGCTGACGCTATCATCGAAGGCAGACAGGGTGAACAGAATCTTCCTGAAGAATCTGAAGAGGAGGCAGAATAATATGCCCTTTACCGCTCAAGACGTTAAAACTCTCCGTGAAATGACCGAATGCGGAATGCTCGACTGCAAAAAAGCTCTCATCGAAACCGATGGCGATATGGAAAAAGCAGTTGAATTCCTTCGTGAAAAAGGTCTTGCATCCGTTGCAAAAAAATCCGGCAGAATCGCAGCAGAAGGTCTTGTTCTTGCATTTACCGATGCAGAAAAGAAAGTTTCCGTTGCTATCGAAGTTAACTCCGAAACCGACTTCGTTTCCAAAAACGAAGATTTCCGTGAATTCGTAAAACTTGCAGGACAGGCTGTTATCGATAACGATCCTGCAGACGTCGAAGCTCTCCTCGCTTGTGTTGTTGACGGCAGAACCGTTAACGAACACCTTCAGGACAGACAGCTCAAAATCCGTGAAAACCTTAAAGTTCGCCGCTTCGTTCGTTACGAAGGCGATGTTGCAACTTATGTTCACGGCGGCGGCACCATCGGTGTTATGGTAAAATTCGCAACCGATGTTGCAGACAAAGAAGGCTTTGCTGAATACGGCAAAGACGTTGCAATGCAGATCGCTGCAGCAAACCCCACCTATATCTGCGAGCACTGCGTTCCCGCAGAAGTTATTGCTCATGAGAAAGAAATCCTCTTTGCTCAGATCAGCAACGACGAAAAACTTGCAAACAAACCCGACGCAGTTAAAGAAAAAATGGTTGACGGCAGAATCGGCAAATTCTATAAAGAAAACTGCCTCATGAACCAGGAATTCGTAAAAGATCCTGACCTCGATATCAAAGGCTACACCGAAAAAGTTGCAAAAGAACTCGGCGGTTCCATTAAAATCACTGAATTCGTTCGCATGGAAAAAGGCGAAGGCATCGAGAAAAAACAGGAAAACTTCGCAGACGAAGTTGCCAAACAGATGGCAGGCAAATAATTCAGCCTTAATGAATTAAGTGCGTTATGACAGAAGAATATAGATTTGTATTATAATTTATATTCTTCTGGATTTTATTAAAGCGTAAATTGCAGAAAATTACAGGGAGGTGCATTCATATGAGTTTAGTCGAAACCGTAAAGAATGCCGGTATAGTCGGTGCGGGCGGCGCA
>JAFQBH010000021.1 GCA_017399765.1 Oscillospiraceae bacterium
ACCAATCTTTCCGTAGTATTTTTGATTTTAAAATCAGAAGGGTTTTACGAAGATGAGGAGGAGCGCTACAACAAGTCCGTAAAGACCGGTGGTTTCGGAAACTGCCTGGCCCATAAGCATGGTGGTGGTGATTTTGCTCTGTGCTTCGGGCTGGCGGCCAACAGCTTCGGTACCTTTACCTGCTGCAAAACCTTCGCCGATGCCGGGGCCGATTGCTGCAAGGCCTACTGCGAGGCCTGCGCCGATTGCGCTTGCTGCGTAAATAAGATCCTGTCCAGTGATGTTAAGTCCTTCCATGTGTTTTCTCCTTTTTAATATAAAATTTAATTTAACACAAGTTTTAAACAGCCTTACCTTTAGGCAAGGGAGGCTTTTTTCGCCTTACGGCGAAATGAAAATCATAGAGAGCAAACAGAAGATGTAAGTCTGAAGGCATCCGCTGAAGATATCGAAATATCCGTGAACGAAAATCATTGCGAAAAGCGGAAGGCAACAGAGAATTCCGAGCCCCATAACGAGTTTTTTCTTTCCTTTTTCAAGGTTTTTGATTTTTTTGTACTGCTTTGTAAGAAGCACCGCGCAGAGAACAACCGAACCGATAGCTATCCAGATCGGCATTACGTTTGAACCGATGAGCATTGAATAGATAAGGGTGCCGATTATAAGACCGCCCAAAAGGTTACCGAACATACGAAGGGTAAGAGAAATGGGGTTTGCAATCTCGCTTATAATGTTCATCGGAAGCATGATCGGGGTCATAAACGGAACCGGTCCGAGGAAGCCTTTGAAATACTCTTTTACTCCGTTCATCTTGATGTGATAATACTGCGAGATAACGCAGGTCATCAGCGCAAGAGCAAAAGGAGTTGCAATGTCTGCCGTCGGCGGACGGATCACGCCAAGTCCCCAGACACCGCTCAGGTTCGAAGTTAAAATAAAAGCGAAAAGCGCGGTGAAATAAGGGATAAAAGCCTTTGTGTTCGGTCCGATGTTCGATTCAACAAGGTTCCCCACAAGCCCGTAAATCGTTTCCGCAACAATTTGTTTTTTGCTTTCCGGTTTAACTTTAAGTCCGCTTCCAAGCCAGATGAACAAAACGGAAAGAGCTCCGAGAATTATCCATGTCCAGACCATTGTGTTCGTTATTTCGAACCCAAAAATCGAAAAACCGCTCGTTACTTCCGGGATTGATACACTCATCCTATACCTCCTTTCCGGTTTTTCTGTGGATTATCCAATCGGTAAAAGCAAGAGCATAAATTCCGTAAGGAACGCTCAGCAATCCGAGAATACATCCTATTATGCCAACATCCGGGTTCCTTATGGCCACAAAAACCGTAAGTCCCTTGATGATAAGGCGCACCATATAATTTGAAACTGTCATGCTTTGGGGATTTTCGCTTTTAATGCTTTTTCCAATTGTCAGCTCGTGCTGACGAAAAAGAAGCTGGGCAACCGCTCCGCCGAGAAAAACGCCTTTTGCGGTTTTAAAAAAATCTCCGAAAGCAAGACCGATAATAATAAAGAAAACACAGAGCAAAACCGCCGCGATCCTTGCGTTTTTCGGTGTTATAATGCTTTCTTCTTCGCTTTCATATTCATTCATCATTCGATTCAGGAATTTCGCCATTTTGTTTTTCTTCCTTTAACCAAACGTCTTTTATAAGCTGATAGCTTCCTTTATATCCGGAATAGATTCCGCATATGATTCCGATTGCGGTGAACCAATATCCGCCGTTTCCGTATTTTCCGTCAAGCCACATTCCAACGGACATCAGAAGAAGTATCGGACAGATTGCGGAAAGGGAAACCTGGAGCACCATAGATGAAGCTTTTATGATATCCCGCTGTTCCTTCGGTTTCATTCTTTTCCACCTTCCTTTTCAAAAAGCCCGGCTTCTTTAAGAACTTCGCCGATTTCCTCTTCAGAAAGATTTTTAAATTCATCTTCAAAACTTTCGGAAAATTCGGTTTTTTCGTTCCCGAAAAAGTCATCCTCAGGAAGTTCATAATCCGCCTGTTCCGGTTCTCTTCGAAAACCTTTTTCTTCCCAAAAAACTTTCGGGTCGTCCTTTTCGGAAACAATCGCGGAAACGGAACTTTGGTTTTCCGCGGAGTTGAGAAATTTTATCGCAAAGCTTTTTATAAGATTGCTTAAAATTAAAAAAACGCCAAGAAAAAGAAGAACTATCCAAAGTTTGTCCATAGGTCGTTTCTCCTTCTCCTTTGCGCTGAATTTTGAATATAAATGTTTAAAATAATAATATCATACTTTTATTTCTTTGTAAATAAAAATTTGTTATAAAATTAACGAAATTTTATTATAATAAATTATCAATATATCCCATATTATAGCAAATCACATTCCGTGTAAAGTCAAGATTTGTTAATTTTCTTGATTCGCCCTTTCCCCTGTGGTATAGTTTATCACAGAAGAAAAACGAAAGGCGGCGAAAATTTGGAACTTTCTGAAAAATGTGAACTTTGTCCAAGAAGATGCGGTGCAGACCGCCTTTCCGGAAAAAGCGGTTTTTGCGGCGGCGGAAAAGAAATAAAAGTTGCAAGAGCCGCCCTTCATTTTTGGGAAGAACCCTGCATTTCCGGCGAGGAAGGTTCCGGAACGGTGTTTTTTTCCGGCTGCACAATGCGCTGCGTTTTTTGTCAGAACAGAGAAATAAGCCGCGGCGAAGCCGGAAAGGAAATTTCCGTTGAACGGCTTTCAGAAATTTTTCTTGAGCTTCAGAAAAAAGGCGCAAACAACATAAACCTTGTTACCCCGATGCACTATGCTCCGCAGATTGTTTCCGCTCTTGATATTGCACGAAAAAACGGTCTTTACCTTCCGATAGTCTGGAACACCGGCGGCTGGGAACTTCCGGAAAGCGTTTCCGCAGTAAAGGATTATGCGGATATCTGGCTTTCGGATTTCAAATATTTTGATAATTCTTTGGCAGAAAAATTTTCCTCCGCAAAAAACTATTTTGAAAACGCCTCCGCTTCGCTTAAAAAAATGGTCGAACAAACGGGAGAACCTGTTTTTGATGATGACGGTATGATGAAAAAGGGCGTTATCGTTCGCCACCTTGTCCTTCCGGGACATACGGACGACAGCAAAATGGTACTTCGCTGGCTTTTTGAAAATTTCGGCGACAAAATCTGGATAAGCATTATGAACCAATATACTCCTCTTTGTTCCGACGAAAGATATCCGGAACTTTTCCGAAGCGTTACTGATGAGGAATATAACGACGTTATAGATTACGCCGTTGAACTTGGAATTGAAAACGCTTTTGCTCAGGAAGGCGGCGCGGTTTCCGAAAGTTTTATTCCGCCTTTCGACCTTGAAGGCATTTAAATAACAAAAAACTCACCCCGAATGCAAAAAAGCTCTTGCTTTTTCTGCTTCGGGGTGTTATATTTGTATCTGTACGAAAAACAATCGTTTTTAAGGAGCGGACTTTTATGAACGAAAATCCTGTAAAAATCATAGTTGATGCGGACCTTCTTCCTGAAGTTCTTTTAAAAGTTATAGAAGCAAAAAAACTTCTTTCTCACGGAAAAGCAAAAAATTCTTCCGAAGCCGCAAGAATGGCCGGAATAAGCCGCAGCGCTTTTTACAAATATAAGGACGGAGTTGCCGTATATAACGACGAAAGCCGCGACAAAATTGTTAACTATTATATGACCCTTATGGACAAGCCCGGCGTTCTTTCCAACGTTCTTGCAATACTTTCTAAATACGGTGCCAACGTCCTTACCCTTAACCAGAATATTCCGATAGACGGGGCTTCTCCCTGCACCATTTCCTTCACCACCGGAAATCTTAAATGCGATGGACACACCCTCCGCGAAGCTATCCGCGCAATTGACGGAGTAATAACCTGCCGCAACCTTAAGGAGAGAAAATAAACTATGAAAGTTGCTGTTCTTGGCCATGGAACGGTCGGTTCCGGCGTTTGCGAAATCCTCTGGAACAGAAATTCCGAAATTTCTTCCGCCGCCGGAAAAACGGTTGAACTTGGCTATGTTCTTGATATAAAAGATTTGGGAAACGTTCCCTATTCCGACAAAATTTCAAAAGATTTTTCCGCGGTGCTTTCCGACCCGGAAGTCGGAATTGTTGCGGAATGCATAGGCGGGCTTGAACCCGCCTATTCCTATATAAAATCCGCTTTGGAAAACGGAAAAAGCGCCGTTACCTCCAACAAGGAACTTGTTGCGGAAAAAGGCGAAGAACTTTTGAGCATCGCCCGTGCTCATAACGTAAATTTTCTTTTTGAAGCTTCCGTCGGCGGCGGAATTCCCCTTATCCGCCCGCTTTATTCTTCAATGAACGCCGCCGGAATTACAGAAATGGCAGGAATCCTCAACGGAACAACGAACTATATCCTTACAAAAATGTTCCGTTTCGGCGCGGATTATTCCGAAGCGCTTTCCGATGCTCAAAGGCTCGGATATGCAGAAAGAGATCCTTCCGCAGACGTGCTCGGCTGGGATGCCTGCCGGAAGATTTCGATTCTTTCTTCCCTTGTCTGGGGAAAAACATTAAAGCCTTCCGAAATTCCAACCGAAGGCATTGACAAAATCACTGCGGACGATGTAAAAATCGCGGAACAAAGCGGTTTTTCAATAAAGCTTCTTGCAAGGGCAAAGCTTCTTGAAAACGGAAAAATCTTCGCAAAAGTTTCCCCCGCACTTGTTAAAAACGATTCTCCGCTCGCTTCGGTAAGCGACGTTTTCAACGCCGTGCTTGTAAAAGCCGAAACCACCGGCGACGTTCTTTTTTACGGAAAAGGCGCGGGAAAAATGCCCACCGCTTCTTCCGTAATCGCGGATATAATCGAATGTGCGAAAACCGATGACAACATAAAAACCGTTTTCTGGGAAGACGGTGCTCAAAGCGTTTTTGCCGGAAAAGATTCCGCTTCCGAAAAATATTTTATCCGTACCGATTTCGATGTTTCCGCCGTTGTTCCCGGTGCCGAAAAAATTGCCGAAAACGCATATATCACTACCGCTCTTACCGAAAGCGAAGTTTCTGTGCTCACAGAAAAAATCAGCGAGCACGGAAAGCTTTTGTCAAAGATACCCCTTTTTGAATAAGATATCATAAGGAAAATAAAGCCATGATAAAAATAAGAATTCCCGCTTCCACCGCAAACATCGGAAGCGGATTTGATTCCCTCGGAATCGCTTTGAATTTATATAATTACGTTGAAATGGAACCGGAGGAAGGCTGTTTTATTTCTTCCGCGGATGGAAGCGAAATTCCGACCGGAGAAGATAATCTTATCTATTCTTCCGCAAAAAAGGTTTTTGAAAAAGCAAAAGTTCCTTTCACCGGGCTTAAAATCATCGAGGAAAACAACGTTCCTTTTGCAAGAGGACTCGGTTCAAGTTCCGCCTGCATTGTCGGCGGCGTTTCCGGTGCAAACGAGCTTCTCGGAAATCCTTTCTCAAAAGACGAGCTGCTCAACATTGCCGCAGAAATCGAAGGACACCCGGACAATGTTTCTCCCGCTTTGCTCGGCGGTTTCACCGCGAACGCAATGGAAGAAAACAAGGTCTGTTACGTAAAAGCCGAAGTTCCGGAAAAACTTTTTTTCGCGGCTTTTGTTCCGCCTTTTGAACTTAAAACCGCAGACGCAAGAGCGGTTATTCCAAAGGAAGTTTCCGTAAAAGATGCAGTCTTTAATCTTTCCCGTTCCGCCCTTATAACCGCTTCGTTCCTTTCGGGGAAATTCGAAAATCTCAAAACCGGTTCGGAAGACAAAATTCATCAGCCCTATCGCCTTCCGCTTATTCCCGGCGGCAGTGAAATTATCGAAAAATCCTATGAAAACGGCGCTCTTGCGGCTTATATAAGCGGCGCGGGTTCCACTATGATGGCGATTTTTGACTGTGGAAAAGAAGAAGCGGAAAAAATTGCAAAAAACATTCTTTCTTCCGGCGATTTTGAAGGCTGGAAATATTTTATCCTTAATGCAGATAATTCCGGCGCATCCGCGCTGTGATATATTGAGGTAGAAAAATGAGTATTATAGTACAGAAATTCGGCGGAAGTTCCGTTGCGGATGCGGAAAAAATTTTCCGCGTTGCGAAAATAATTACGGATACCTATGCCGCCGGCAACAGCGTTGTTGTCGTTGTTTCCGCCCAAGGCGATACGACTGATGATCTTATCGCGAAGGCGGCGGAAATAAGCCCCAATCCTTCCAAAAGGGAGATGGACGTTCTTCTTTCCACCGGCGAACAGATTTCCATGTCCCTTCTTGCAATGGCAATTGAAAAACTCGGCTTCCCGGTAATTTCACTCACCGGCTGGCAGGTCGGTCTTCAGACCGACGCGACCCATTGTTTTTCAAAAATCCGCAGAGTTGATAAGGAGCGCCTTGAAAGTGAAATCGGCAAAAAGAATATTGTAATCGTCGCCGGCTTCCAGGGTATCAACCGTTATGATGACATCACAACTCTCGGTCGCGGCGGTTCCGATACTTCCGCGGTTGCTCTTGCGGCGGCTCTTCATGCGGATCTTTGTCAGATTTATACCGACGTTGACGGAGTTTACACCGCCGACCCGAGAATCGTCAAGGACGCAAAAAAACTCGACGAGATAACTTATGACGAAATGCTTGAACTTGCAAACCTCGGCGCAAACGTGCTCCACAGCCGCAGCGTTGAAATGGCGAAAAAATACAGCGTAAAGCTGGAAGTTCGGTCCAGCTTTGAAAACAAACCCGGAACTACATTGAAAGAGGTCGTTAAAGTGGAAAGAATGCTTATCCGCGGAGTTACCCGCGACAACAACACCGCAAGAATCTCCCTTGTTGAGGTACCGGACGTTCCCGGAATTGCCTTCAAGATTTTCAGCATTCTTGCGAAGAAAAACATAAACGTAGATATTATTCTTCAGTCCATCGGACGCAACAACACCAAGGATATCAGCTTCACCGTTTCTCATGATCAGAAGGACGAGGCCATTGAAGCTTTGCAGGAAGTTGCCGAACTTTTCAAGGCGAAAGAAATCACCTGTGACGATGCCGTTGCAAAAGTTTCCATCGTCGGCGCGGGAATTGAAACCCACCCGGGCATTGCGGCAAAGATGTTCGAAGCCCTTGCGGATGCGGATATCAACATCAAGATGATTGCAACTTCGGAAATCAAAATTTCCGTGCTCATCGACCGCGACAAGGCCGAAAGAGCCGTTCAGGTTATCCACGACGCGTTTGATTTTTGAACAAAAAGAAAAAGCCCCGTGCTCATTTGAGCACGGGGCTTTTTTTATCCCTCCACCGGGAATTTTGTTATGATGTTTGCGCAGAATTTTCTGATAAGGTTTGCATCGATTGCATTTATTCTTCCGTTTCCGTCAACGTCTGTTTTGTGCTTTTATTATACGTAATATCCATTTTCAAGCAATGCAATAATAACTTTCTGAGCCCTTTCATGCCAAATAGCTGCGGAACCCGTATTCATCTGTACACCACAGACATTTGCAGCAACACTTAAATCATAGTCTAAAGCATTTTGATAAAAAGAAAACGCATTAATTAAAAGATCTTGCAGAGAATATTTTACACCATCGAAATTATAATACACATTAAAATCTCCAAGCATATTATACGCTACTGCAATAGAATTTTGAGCTGCGCTTGCACTTTCCTGTGCGTATTGACCTGCTGTCCTTGCGGAACTGTAATATCCTCTATCATAATATTCTACAGCTCTCTCCGAATCATTCATAGCATCAATTGAATAACTTATACCAGTGTCCAATACATCTGCTATTTCTAAAAGTTCTTCTTTTGTAAGCCAAGCATCCGGATCAAATTTTCCGCAAGCTGTACAAATTCCTCCACTATAGCTGTGTCCCGGATTAGGTTGTTTGACTCCGCATCTGCTGCATTTTCCTGCCGTTGTACAGTTGCCCCCAACATAGTTATGCCCAAGGGCAGAACCGGAAGTTGTTCCGCAGGTTCTGCATTTTTTTGCCTCAGTACAAGTTGCGTCGTTCCAGCTATGTCCGTTTGCCGGAATAGACTCGGTATAACTGTCTTTGCAAACCGAGCAAGTGTAAGTTTTTATTCCGGTTTCTGTACATGTCGCTTCTGTTGTCACTTTGGAACTATAGCTATGTTTTCCTGTTGCGGAAATTTCTTTTGTATAGCTATCTTTGCAAACCGAGCAAGTATATGTCATTACACCATTGCTTGCACAAGTTGCTGCAGTTGTTACTTTTCCGGAATAGCTATGGCCGGCACTGCTTCCGGAAGTTATTCCGCAAGCTTTACATGTCTTGGGTTTCGTGCAAGTTGCACTGTTCCAATCATGTTCTTTCATAGGAATCGTCTCATCATAACTATCGCCGCAAACAGAGCAGGTATAAGTTTTTATTCCGGTTTCTGTACATGTTGCATCTATTTTTATTTTGGAATTATAACCGTGTTTTCCTGTTGCGGGAATTTCTTCTGTATAACTCTTTTGACAATCAGAACAAGTGTAAGTTTTTATGCCCGAATCTGCGCATGTTTCAGCTTTTGTAACTTCGGAAATATAATTATGATTTTCATTCGTGGGCACTGCTTCAGTATAGCTATCGCCGCAAACTGAACACGTAAAAGTTTTTACTCCTTCTTTCACGCAAGTCGCTTCGGTAGTTATCATTCCGTTGTATTTGTGTCCCATCGGACTTGCTTCAGCAATAATAAATTCTCCGCATGCACAATAAACATTTTTTGTTCCGAATTCAGTACATGTCGGTGCATCTGTAATTAAGTCTTTAGTGTAATCGTGTTCGTGTCCATCTTCACACGGGAATACTGTAATAATGTTTACGGCAAATTTACGAATTATGTTTGCATCAATTATAGTTGTTTTTCCGTCGCCGTTAACGTCAGAAGAATATTCTTGTTTTCCGCTGAATGGAATCAGTTTTGCCACCAGTAATCTTGTCAAATATACATCTTTAACTGTGATTTCTCTGTCAACATCCACATCACCATAAATATATTCAATTTTAGGAATAATTTCCGTTTCGATATCACCGCAAAGTTCACATCTTCTATATTTTTCTCCGGTTTCATCCCATGTAGGTTTCTTGGTTTCATACCATTCGCCAAAACGGCATTCATGTTCTCCCCAACCCCAAGCTTTGTATCCGTTCCATCTTCCGTCCTCGATAATCCATGTTAAATTACCAATGGGGTAATAGACTATATCATTCGAATCAAACACAGGCAAAATATCGTTATTATCAAGTTTAGGTGCATCTCCGGTAAAATAATAATCATATATTCCACATTTATCAAAAGCTTTCATATATATTGTTGTTATACTTTCAGGAAAAATAAGATTTCCTGTGAATCCGGAACAACCTCTAAATGCAAAGCTTCCTATCGTTTCAATACTGTTTCCAATAGTAAGACTTTCCGAAAATCCGGAACATCCATCGAATGCTGAACTTTCTATTGATATAACACTATTGGGAATAATAAGATTTCCGGTAAAACCTGAACAACCAGAGAAGGCAGAATTTTCTATTGTTGTTACGCCGTTTCCTATAATAAGGTTTCCGGTGAATCCAAAACAGTTCTCGAAAGCACTTTCATATATTTTTTTCACGCTGTCCGGAATAACAAGGTCTCCGATAAACCCAAAACAGCCATAAAAAGCCTCTTCTCCAATAGCCTTTACGCTGTTTCCAATTGTAATTCCGATGAATCCTGAACAGTTTTTAAAAACGTAATTATTAATTGCTGTTACATTGTTTCCTATTATGAGATTTCCATCAAACCCGGAACATTTTTTGAAAGCACTTTCACCTATTGTCGTCACGCTATCCGGAATAACAAGGTCACCGGTAAACCCGGAACAACCATTGAAAGCACCGCTTTCTATTGTTGTCACACCATTTCCTATAGTAAGGTTTCCGGTAAACCCGGAACAACCATTGAAAGCATAATATCCAATTGTAGTTACACTGTCCGGAATAACAAGATCTCCGGTAAATCCGGAACATTCTCTGAAAGCATAGGTTTCTATAGATTCGACACTGTTTCCTATGGTAAGGCTTCTAAAACCGGAACAATTATAGAAAGAATAACCACCTATCCTTGTCATGCTGTTAGGAATAACAAGGCTTCCAAAACCAGAGCAGTCATAAAACGCAGCATTTCCTATTGTTGTTACTCCTTCTTCAATTATAAGTTCCCCTATTTCACTTGACATATTTCGCCAAGGTGCGATTTCACCATTTTTTGGAAAGATCTCATAATCTGCCATCGCGCCTTCACCGCTTATGATAAGTTCATCATTATTATCAAGAGCCCAGACAAGGTTTTTTCCGTCGCCTTCAGCACCGCAATAACCTTTTCCTTTTAGAGTTGTTTTGCCTTCTACAGAATCATAAATATAAATATTACTGTAACCTTGCCATTTGCCATTCTTTAAACTCCAAGTGTTTTTTTCCCAATTATAATAAAGTTTATCAAACCTATCAAAAGAACCATGATTCCCGTCTGGATCTACTACGTTCGGACATCCTTCGAAAATATAGTTATCTACTCCGCAATATTCAAAAGAACCCTCCCCAATGTTTACAACACTTGACGGAATTACAATATCTCCTGAAGATACACTGCAGAAATAGAAGGTATAATTTCCGATTGTAGTCACGCCTTCTTCAATAATAATCTTATATACTTTCCCACTGTGTTCTCCCCAAGGCGCAGCTGTTCTATTGTTTGATGAAATATAATAACCCATCATTTTCCCTTCACCACTTATGGTAAGAGTTCCATCTGCGGTAAGTACCCATTCAAGGTTCGTTCCGTCGCCTTCTCCGCCGCAATAACCGGAAGCAATGATATCAGAATCTGCCGCAAACGCGGTTACCGAAACCGCAACGGCCAAAATTACAAAAAGAACAAGTGAAAAAACTTTTTTCATATCCGTTCCCTCCTGTACGTAATCCGATAATCTATATAAATATCCAATTTTATTATAGGTCTGTTTTTCTTTAAAAGCAAGGTTTATTTAAAACGGATTCTTCGCTTTGCTCAGAATTACGGTGATTTGCCTTTGCAATCTTTCGCAGAAGATGTAACAACGGGCGCCGAAAAACATTGACTTCCCCATTAAAAAGTGTTATTTTATATGTGTATAAATATGTCTTTTTTGGGGGTGCCGGATTTGGCAGTACATGAAGTACATATCGTAAAGGCGGAAAAAGCGAAGATCGAAGAATACAAACGCATTTTCGATGATTCCAAACTTTATAAGCATTACGGCGAAAACGTCTATGACTGGATGGGCAGTGCCCTTGCAAACGACGAAGTCTGGATCGCGGAAGACCGCAACGGTGAGGCAGTCGGCTTTATGTGGATGCAGATCGAAAGCGTTTACGCAAATATGCCCTATCTTGCGCTTCTCGGCGTCCGCAGGGATTATCGTTCCCATGGCGTCGGCCAGATGCTCCTCAAATATTTCATCGAAAGCTATGAATCCAAAGGTTACGACCGCGGCTTTATCGCAGTAAACGATTTTAACCCCCTTGCAAGAAGACTTTATGAGGATATGGGCTTCCACAAATTCATGCAGATGCCCGAAAGCCTTGACCCCAGCCACAATCTCTATCTTTTGATGAGAAAATCCCGCAAACACAACAGCAACGTTTAAACAAGAGTTTTTTAATATCGGAACGGAGGAAATTCAATGAGCTATCATCGCGAAGCACAGTATATGGCAAACAAAATCGAAATTGTAAAAGCCGATCCCGCAAAAAAAGAGGATTACAAACGCATTTTCGATAACAGCCCTCTTTATAACCATTATTTCAAAAAGACCGATCTTCTTGATAAATGCCTTTCCGATGCCCTTAAAGCAGGCCGCGCTTTTGTTGCGGTTGACCGCAACGGCGAAGCTGTCGGCTATATGGCAATGAGCACTTCCGACCCGATGGTAGATGGTCTTCCCTGCCTCACTCTTCTCGGCGTTAAAGATACCATGCGCGGAAGAGGAATCGGCCAGATGCTTCTCGGTTTCTATATCGAAGTTATGAGCCAGCTCGGCTTTAAGGAATGCGCTCTTGTTGTAAACGATTGGAACCCCAGAGCAAGAAAACTTTACGACTCCCTCGGATTCAAACTCCGCAGAAGCTATGAAGACCAGGTTATCGGCGGCTGGATGAACCATATCCTCGTTAAAAAACTCTGATAAACAAAATTTACGGAAGGCACCGCAAAGCGGTGCCTTTTTTCTTGCTTATTTCGGAATGAACATATATAATATAAAGGTAAATCTGTATATAGGAGGAGATATTTCCTATGAATAAAAAACTTTTTGATTTTATTAAAAAAAGTCCGACTCCCTTTCATGCGGTAAAAACCGTTTGCGAAACCCTTTCCGAAAAAGGCTATTTTGAACTTTGCGAAAGCGAAAAATGGAATCTTGAAGCGGGAAAAGGTTATTTTGTTACAAGGAACGGTTCTTCCGTAATCGCCTTCCGTGTTCCGGAAAATGATTTTTCCGGTTTTATGCTCACCGCTTCCCATTGCGACAGCCCCTGCTTCAAAATCAAGGAAAACCCGGAACTTGCGGATAATTATTACGTCCGCCTTTCCACCGAAGGTTACGGCGGAATGCTTTGCTCAACCTGGATGGACAGACCTCTTGCGGTTGCCGGAAGGATAACCGTCCGCACCGAAAAAGGAATTTCCGTACGCCTTGTTGATACCAAAGAACCCTGCGCAATTATCCCCAACGTTGCTATCCATATGAACCGCGAAGCAAACAAAGGAATGGCATATAATGCCGCAGTCGATATGCTCCCGCTCTTTGCCGAAAGCGAAGCAAAAGGTTCTTTTAAAGCTCTTATCGCAAAAACCGCCGGCGTTGATGAAAAAGATATCCTCACCACCGACCTTATCGTTTATAACCCCCAGCCCGGGACAGAATGGAACGGATTTATCTCCTCTCCGCGGCTTGATGATCTCCAGTGCGCTTTCGGCGCTCTTGAAGCTTTTGTTTCCGCAAAAGATGCAGAAAATATTCCCGTTTACTGCGTTTTCGATAACGAAGAAGTCGGAAGCCAGACCAAACAGGGCGCCGCTTCCACATTTATTGCCGCGATTCTTGAACGCATAAGCGAAAGTCTTGGGCTTTCCGCTTCCGAACATTACGGAAAAATTGCAAACAGCTTTATGCTTTCCTGCGATAACGCTCATGCGGTTCACCCGAACCACCCGGAATTCCAGGACAAAAACCACGCTGTTTACATGAACAAAGGCATCGTTATCAAATATAATGCAAACCAGCGTTACACTTCCGATGCGGTTTCCGCGGCGATTTTTGCTCTTGTCTGTGAAGAGGCCGGCGTTCCTTACCAGCGTTATGCAAACCGCGCAGATATGCCCGGCGGCAGCACCCTTGGAAACATTGCCAACACCCAGGTTTCTCTCAACACCGTTGATATCGGTCTTCCCCAGCTTGCGATGCATTCTTCTTACGAAACCGCCGGCGCAAAAGACACCGAATATTACGTAAAAGCTCTCACCTGCTTCTATGGCAAAACTCTTGTTATGGAAAGCGACGGAGAATATTCTTTTAAATAAAGAGGTTTTTTATGGTTTTTATCTTCCCTTTGCTTGGTGCGGTTTTTTCCGTACTTACCGTTTTAATAAGGAACATTTCCGGTTCGGATATGCTTTTTGACGGATTTTTTTATTTCTTTGATTACACCCTTCTTCTTGCCCTTTGCTACGTTGCTTTTATTGTAATTCTTTCGCTTTTTGTCGATTTAAAAAAGCCGAACGAAAAATTCAGCGTTTTTTATAACAAGGTCGTTTCCCTTACCTTAAAAATCGCCCTTTCCGCCTGCAACGTAAAGGTTAAAATCGAAGGCGAAGAAAAAATCCCGAAAGAACGTTTTTTGCTTATACAAAATCATAAAGCGATGTTCGACCCGGTTGTAAGCCTTGCCTTTCTCGGAAAATATGAAATCGGATTTATTACAAAACCGGAAAACACCAATCTGCCCGTAATAAACAAATTCATGCACCGGATCTGCTGCGTTCCAATCGATCGCGAAAACCCGCGCAACGCCGTAAAAGCAATAAATGCGGCTTCCGAAAACATTAAAAACAACATTTGCTCAATGGCGATCTATCCGGAAGGAACAAGATCAAAAAGCGGCGAAATGCTTCCTTTCCATGCGGGATCTTTCAAAATTGCAACAAAAAGCGGTGCACCCATTGTTGTAACAACTGTTGATAATACAAACCTTGTTCACAAAAACGCGCCTTTCAAACGCACCGTAATAACCCTTCGTGTTTGCGAAGTAATACCTTCCGAAGAAGTTATCGCTTCATCTACCGCCGAACTTTCCGAAAAATCCAGAAAAATCATTTGTGATTCCCTTGGAATAGACGAAAAGTAAAGCCGTGCTCAAAACAAAAAGCCGTGCTCATTTTTGAGCACGGCTTTTTTATTTTATTGTTATCCGCGGCCGTCGATTATGACAATTCCCGAAGGTTGGTCATCATCATCTTCTCCCCAGCTGCTTCCGCCGCTTTCAAGTGCCCCGTAATAAATAAGTACTTTGCTCATTCTGTCGCCGATGTTAACTTCGGTTTCGGCTTCAACAGACTGGTCATATACAATATTATAATCATGTTCAGCACTGTAGTTCGGAACAAGCTGGAAAGAAATTTTAAGTTCGGAAAGTTTTCCGGTAACTTCTTCAACAGTCATTCCTACACAATTGGGCATCGGGATTTTTTCCGGTCCTTTGCTTACCTTAAGAACAACAGTTGTTCCTTCTTCAACTTCGGTACGGTATTTTACAGACTGTTCAAAAATCATTCCCTCAACATATTCGTTGTTGTTTTCTTCTTCAAAAATAATTTCGAAGCTTGCATACTGGGAATTGTTTTCAACGTCGGTTTTCATTCTTCCAACAAAATTAGGCATGGAAATAAGATATCCCTGAACGGAAGATTCCTGTTCTTCGGAAATACTTGAAGAAGGTTCGTTCGGGTCTTTTTTATTGCCGAATCCGAGAATTTCAGTAAAACGGAAAAGGAAAGCAACAAGCCCCAGAAGTATAGCCATAGCTATAATTGTTGCAATTACTCCCCAGGGAAGGCGGATTTTTCTTTTTGCTTTTTCCTCTTTCTCTTCGGGATAATAATCTTCCGCTTCTTTAATGATTTCTTCTTCTGCCGCACCGAAAAGTTTTGTGTTTGAACTTGCGGATTCAAGAAGTTCCGCGGTAAAATCATCTATTGAACGTGTGCGATATTCGCTGTTAAGGGTCATCGCGTTCATTATGGCGTCGGAAACTTCGGAAGAAATGTTGAAATTAAGTTTTTCCGGGGAACAAAGATGGTCAATTTCCTTTCTGGATTCCGCATCCGCGGGCATTGTTCCGGTAAGAGATTTGTAAAGAACCGCCGCAACGGAATAAACGTCCGTCCATTCGCCCTGCCAGCTTCCCGGAAAATATTGTTCCGGTGCGGAATAACCCGCGGAAAGGTCCGGTTCAACAATTGAATCTTTTGAAAACAAAGCCGCGGTTCCGAATCCGCAAAGCAAAAGCTGTCCCTTTGCATTCACCCTTATGCTTTCGGGAGAAATTCCCCTGTGAACAAATCCGTTGCTGTGAAGATATGTAAGGGTAGTAAAAAGCGGCATAAACAATTTTTTCACCTGCGGCCAGGTAAATTCACCGCCGTTGTGACTTAAATAATCGCCGTAAGAAATTGTTTTGATATATTTATAAACTGCATAAACGGTGTTGTTTTCACGGAAAACATTAAGAACCGGCATAAGATATTCCGTATGGCGGAAATTGCGAAGGGAATCAAAAAGATCATAATAATCCGCCATAAGGGTTTTGTATTGGGCTTCGCAGCCCGAAAAAGGAACAACCTCACCGGTAAGATCGCTTCTTTTTGCAATTTTTCCGGGCATATATTCCTGAACAAAAACTTTTTCCTCGTTTTCTTTGTCAAAACCGATATATGTTATTGATTCACCGTTCATTCTTATCATTTTTCCGATAAGATATTTTTCACCGATAACCGTTCTTACCGGAATGCAGTTTTCATATGTGGGTGCATCTTCATCAAAACCACAGCGGCATTTTCCGCTTTCATCAAGCACAGACATGCATCCCATACAGAGATCGCGTTTTTCTGTAATCAAAGCAAACGCCTCCTTATAATAAAACTTGATTTATGTTTGCACGGAATTTCCGTGTTTTTATTTTAATACATATCTATTCATAATATATAATATACTATTTTTATTCAGGTTTCAAGTTTTTTGATAAAACTAATTTTATGACCTTTCGGAATATTTTATTCAAAAAACGATAAAGCTCCGTCACCTTTAATAGGACGGAGCTTTATCGTTTTGGAAAGGAAAAAGATATGAAAGGTAAAAGATGTAATCAAATTTTTTTGCGAAGCATTATAACAACTGTTATAGCCGCAAGCCAGAACATCTGGAAGGCCATAAGAACATACATTGCAAGGCTTCTGATGTTGCCGGTGAAAAGGAAGAGAGTGACAAGAACAAAACCAAGAACGATTCCGATCATTTCAAGAAGAGCCGCCGCAAAAGAGGACTGTCTTATAATTCCGCAACAGTTTATAAGATCTGAAAGCGCATAAAGACTTCCGCTGTAAACTGCCGCCGCAGGGGCTTTTTCCCTCTCTTCGGTAAGTTCAGCACATTTTTGCTGATATTTTGAAGAAAGAAGGTTAAGCTGGCTTTCAGGATAACCGAAAAGTTCGCAAAGTTTCTTTGTTGTAATGTTAGGGTCACTGCAGTTGATGACAAGACGAACACCGCGTTCAGCCATAATTCCAAGAGAACGGTAAACTTCTTTGTCCGCGTGATAACTTAAAACAAACATTGCTGTAAGTTCGCCGCTGTTGGCAAGGTAAAGAATGTCTTTTCCGCTTCCCACATATTTGTTTTCATAATCGTGGGAAGGAATATCTATTCCGTGGTTTATCATAAGTTCGCGGTTGCCGATAAGAACGCGTTTTCCGCCGACCCAGGCGGAAAGGCCCATTCCGTCTTCATAAATAATCGTATCCACGGGTTTAAGAAGTTTTTTGTCCCCCTGAACAACGTTGACAAAAATGCTTCCGAGGGTGCTTCTTGTGCTGCAGATTACAGAAGCCGCGTCCAGAATCGCTTCATCAATTCTTCCCATTGCGAAAGTTTTGATTCCGTGAAGCACAATGCTTCCTTCCGGGAAAAGCTGTTCGATGTCAAGAAGAACAGAATCAGTTTCCGCAAAAGTTTCCGCGGTATATCCGCCGGCCATCATTCCGCCTTCTTCATTAAGAGCTTTGCAGGAACGGAAAACGGGAAGCGAACCCGCAATTGTTGCGGAAAATGGCGATGCCACACAAAGAATTGCCGCAAAACCTGTTATAGCGTCGGAAACTCTTCCGGTAAGAAGGAATGCAATTACTCCAACAAAAACGGAACAGAGGAAAACAATGGGCGCAACAATTCTTGCAATGCTTTCGGTTGCGTCATCACGATATGAAAGTTCCAGGAATCTTGTAAAAAACTTTGCCTTTGCGCTTGTGCAGAAACGCGGTGTTTCGTCACGCTGGCCGGTAAGTTCTCTTGCAAGTTCTTTGTTTCTTACGGGGAGCAGAGCGGATTTGCCTTTTCCGGTGGTAAGAACTTCAAAGTTATTTTTAATTCTTCCGGCGGAAAGAAGCTTTCCGATAGTGTTGAAGAAAAGTCCGAGAATGGTTATCGGGAAGAACAGGTTTTCTCCGCCGGGGCTCATTGCGGAAGGGTCCGCAATAAAAGCAACACCCAAAGCAGCCGCGCCGATTACGGAACAGGTAGCAAAGGTGTCATTTCCCGCCCGGAATCTCATTAGAGAAATAAGTCCGCCGCCAACCGCAACGTGACAGGTAAGCGCCGCAATACAGACGATCGCAAGGTTTACCGCCGGGAAAACAATTCCGGATTCTTTAAAAGCGAAAGCTTCCGGAAGCGGATAGCCAAGCATTGGAGAAAGACAAAGGGCAAGGCTTCCGAGGAAAAGAATAAAGATAATTATGCTTCTGATCACAAGACCGGTGAACTGGGCGGAAAGATTTTTTTCAACGGCCTCTTTCTGAGATTCATTTTCATAATCATCCGGGTCATCGTCTTCCGGTTCGTGCATATCCTGCATAAGTTTTCTTGCAACTTCTTCGTTGCTCTGTTCTGAAAATCTGTTTTTCACAGGTTCCGAAGCGGGTATTTCAGGAATATGTATTTCCTGATCGGTGGGTTCCACAACGTTTTTCATAAACTCAGCAACTTTGTCGTGGCGTTTTTCAACAAATTCTTTGTAAAGATCATGGTTATCGGAACTTGTAAGATCCGTTTTTTCTTTCGAATTTTTTGCTGCGCCGAAACCGACAATTTCTTTTTCCGCTTTGTTTTCAGTTTCTTTTATTTCATTTTTTTCAACTTTTTCTTCCGCAGGTTTCGGTTCTTCTTTCACAGAAACTGCTTTTTCAAAACCTTTAAGCTGTTCTTCAGTGTGTATGGTGAAATCCTTCGGAACAAAGCCGTTTATTTTCTCTTTTGTTTCTTTATCAACGGTATGCGCCGGAACAGTTGTTACTTTGGAAGAAATGCTTTCTTCCTTTTCTTTCTGTTTTTTGGATTTCTTTTCATTTTTCCAGGTTGCGGCGCCGAAATACTGCGAAAGAGTATCGTCAACCTGAATGGTTCTTGTGGTTATGGGTTCATCTTTGAACTTTTTAGTGTAAGTCGGAACCTCCGGTTCCTTAGGTTCTTCCGGCTGGGTATTTTTCTGTCGCATCTCAAAAAAATCGCCCTTCGGTTCGGAAGAAACAGTTTTTATCTCGGAACCGGCGGAATTTGCCGAACCGTTTTCTTTTTTTCGTCTGATCTCTTCGAGAATATCATCAACCGAATATCCGTTTCCTGCCATTTCGTTCCCCTTCCCTTTTGATATATTTAAACGAAAGAATTATCTTGCTTTAATTCCAAGACGCTGTCTTGCAACTTCGTACATCATTACAGAAGCCGCAACGGAAGCATTAAGGGATTCGATTTTGCCGCGCATCGGAAGCGAAACAACAAAATCGCATTTTTCTTTAACAAGGCGGCTTACGCCTTCGCCCTCTGCGCCGACAACAAGTCCGATTGCTCCGCTTAAATCTGCGGACCAAAGAGCTTCGCCGTCCATATCCGCGCCAAAAATCCAGACTCCGCGTTCCTTGAGCTCATCGATGGTTCTTGCGATATTGGTAACTCTTGCAACGGGAACATATTCGACAGCGCCGACAGAGGTTTTTGCAACAACATAGTTGAGTCCGACGCTTCTGCGTTTTGGAATAATAATGCCGTGGGCTCCGCAGCATTCCGCAGTTCTTATGACCGCGCCGAGGTTGTGTCCGTCTTCAAGTCCGTCGGCAATTATGATGAAAGGCGGTTCTCCTCTTTCCTCCGCAAGGGCAAAAATTTCGTCAACGGTTGCATATTTATGTGCCGCCGCCATTGCAAGAACGCCCTGGGCATTTGCACCTGCGGCAAGTTCATCAATTTTTACCGGAGCGACCTCTTTTACCGGAATTCCGGCGTCTTTCGCCATTGCATAAAGTTTGCCCAGATTGGTCGCGCCTTTTGCGACCATTATTTTATCAATTTCCCTGCCGGATTTAATCGCTTCGATTACCGCGTTTCTTCCGCAGATTTTATCCTTATCCGCTTCGTTTTCGCGGATATCTTCTTTTTCTCTATATTTATCCATATTTTATTCTTCCTTCATCAAAGTGGAAATATTCACAACGGTTTCTATCCAATAATCACGCAGCTGGGCGTTGATTTTTGTGCCTTTTGCGGTCCGGACATAATATTTTCGGGGTTTGCCCTCGCTCATATCCCACTCGCTTTTTAAAAGTCCCTGGCTTTCAAGTCTTCTGAGGAGGGGATAGAGAGTGTTTCCGTCCACCGGAACCCCCTTTTCGGTCAGTTCCTGACCCAGGGAATAGCCGTATTTCGGCGAGGAAAGTTGGTTAAGTACGCCCAGAACGACAGTTCCGCGGCGAAGTTCCGACACAAAACCGGAAATGATTTCGTCATCGCTCAATTTTCCCCACCTCCCGAATAAAACGGATTTTTTGGCTTATTTAAGCCATTTTTTGAATAGCAAACAGAGCGAAAAACAACCCGGTTTTTCGCTTTTTTTAATTTTTCCGTAAAAATTTTTTCCTTTTTTCGGATACTTTTTTACCGAAATTTTTAATTTTGTTATCCACTTCGGATTATACTGTATAAGTTACATTGTTGTCAATACTAAATTAAAAATTTATTTAAAATAATTTTACAAATCTTTATTTTATTTCTATTTTATTTATATTTCACTTTATTTCTATTTTCGTTTATTTTAAAAATAAAATACTGTGTGTCGCACGAATATATGCAAAAACGGGCAGAACAGGGGTTTCCCCTGCCCTGCCCGTTTTTTTACAGAATTTTTTTGATTTTAAAGATTTTTTTGTTAACCAAAAGTGTAATTTTTGGCTTATTTATGCGGTTTACCAGACTTTCAAAAGTCTCGGAAAACGCTTCATAACAATACCGCACATCTCGCGGATTTCGTCCGGAATTGTTCCCATCGGACCGTTTATCGGGTCATATTTGAACATTTTTCCCTCATATCTGAAGCGGCAGTTGTTTGCTTCACCGGTTACGTAAAAACCGTCGTTTTCGCTCTTTTTAAAATCCTCCTCATCGAGGAACAGAGTGAATTTTTCTTTATAGGGTTTTCCGTCATAGGGACAGCTGTCGGAACAGATTCCGCATCCGTCGCAGAAATCGTTGACGTGGAGGATCTGGCGGCTGCCGTCGGAAAGTTTTATCACCCAGTTTGCTCTGTTGGGACAAACTTCCGCGCAGAATTCGCAAACGCTGTCGCATTCAAGGCAGCGTTCGCCCTCGGCGCATTTTTTGCAGTCCGCACAGAGTTTTCCGCGTTTTTCAAGGAAAGAGCGGTCCTCGTTTTCGTTGTCCGGAACGTATTTATCAAAATGACTGTGGGCGATTTTTTTGCAAAGACGCTGTGAATCCGCAATAACTTTTGCGATATCCGCCGTTTTTCCGAAGTTCGCGTTACCAACAAGATAGGTTGCGCTGTCGATTTCATCGAAAAGGCTGTCGTCAACTTCCTCGCCGGTGGCGTTTATCGCGATATCCGCCGGAACCTTATCCTTTGCGCCGGTGTCAAGAACAGGTCTTATGCCGGTTTTCTCGTCCGGTTCGCCAAGTTCGGAAACATGGCAGAGAAGCTGGCCGCTTCTTACACCGCTTGGAATAAGATTCGGCACAAGGAAGATTCCTTCCTTCTTCATGGCAAGGATTTCGTCCATGGAAGCTTCCATTTCGCTTTCCGGTTTATCAAAAACAAGAGTTACCCTATCGACGGAAGGAAGTTTTTTGGCACATCTTGCCGCCGCAACAGCGGAATGTCCGCCACCGATTACGACAATGTTTCCCATTATTGTTTCTTCGAGTTCCTCGGGTTTGCGCTTATAATCCGCAAGGAATTCGAGGGCGGAAATGTTTTTTCCGAAGGCGAATTTAAGATGTTTCTGTTTTCCCGCTCCGATTGCAAGGACGATTTTTTCAAAGCCCTGTTCGCGAAGTTCCCGAAGAGAAGTTACCTCAACGCCGAGTTCCATTTCAATTCCGAGAGCCTGGATAAGGGTTGCGTCCCATTCGATATCAGAATCATCAATGCGGAACTTCGGAATATATTTTGTAACTGCGCCGCCGGGACGGTATTCTTTATCGAAAATTGTGACCTTTGCTCCCTGTCTTGCAAGGAAACAGGCGGTGGAAAGTCCCGCAGGACCGCAGCCGATAACGGCAACCTTTGCTCCGGCTCCGGATTTAACTTCAGTTTCATCAAGCAGATCGAAACAGGCGTTTTTCGCCGCCTGATAGTTTTCTCCCTTGATGTTAAGAGGGCATTCATAGAACCTTCTGGAACAGCCGTCCATGCAGGGGTGGCTGCAGAGGGTTTCGACCGTGAAAGGCATCGGGTTGCGTTCAAAAATAACGCGGAGAGCATCAAGACTTCTTCCGTTTTTGATAAGACGCATTACAAGCGGAATATCTGCACCAAGGGGACAAACCGCGCGGCACTGTGCCTTTGTGCAGTTGATATGCGGAATGGGGCCTTCGGCCTTTTTAGCTTTTGCTCCGGGAATATTTTTATATCTTCCGCCGGAATAAACCTCTTTTTCGATATCGGGAAGATCGGAAGTGAGGATTCCGGAGAACTGGGCGTAATCGCATTTTGAAACGTCGTCGGCAAGCTGTCTGAATCTTCTAAGACCACCGGGTCTTACCATATCGGAAACGAAAGTTACCGGCCAGATTCCGGCATTGAAAAGTTTTGATGCGGTAAAATAATCCGCACCGCCGGCAAAACAGATTCGAAGTCCGCCGCCGAAATCGTTCGCGATTTTTTCCGCAAGAGAGAAAGCAATCGGGAAAAGCGCTCTTCCGGTAAGGCGTCCACCCTTTACCGGAGTTTCCTTCGCTTTTTCAACACAAAGTCCGTCGCAGACTTTTACGCCGAATTCAAGGCGGTTCATATCCGCTTTGTTCTGAAGGCGAAGGAACGCGGGTTTAAGTTCATCATAAAGAGCGCCGCTTTCCATTTTTTCCTTGCTGATTTCGATATCGTCATAACCGTTGATATCAAGAATTCCCCGGACGGTGTAATATCCGAGAAGATCCGGGCTTATTCTTACGAAGGTATGGAGTTTCTTTTCGGTGATAAGATATTCCGCCGCTTCTTCAATTTCGGAAGCGGAAAGACCTTCCTTCGGAACAAAAACCGCGGAAGTGCAGACCCTCGGGCTTATATCGGAAATATAGGTGTTGTCAACGCCATCCAGCTCGTCCATGTGGGCTCTTGCCCAGTTTTCACATTCGCGCCAAACCGGAGTATATTCAGCGGATTTAAGCCCTTCGATGAAACTGTTCATCTTTTCGGATTTAAGATCCTCAAGGCTTCCGCCGACGGACATATTGAAAACAAAGCCTTCCGGAACTCCAAGTTCAAAAGCGGTGCTGATAAGCTTTATTGCATACCATGCTTTTACATATTCGCCGAAAGCTTCCGCAACAGAAAGTTCGGAAGGGTATTCCGAAGAAAAAGTTCTGTCGCCGATGGAAGCGCTTGGTTTTTCGGCCTTTCCGCTTTCCGGACAAACTGTTTTAAGTTCAAAAAATCTTGCGCCGGAAAGATATGCGGCGATTATTCCCTGAGCCGTCTGGGTAACGGGACCCGCCGCAGGACCAACCGGGTTTTCGATCCTCATTCCGAAAATCGGAAGTCTTGCCCTTCCTGCCTTATAAAAATCCTTTACACCGAAAATCGTGCCGGTAGCGTTATGTTCTTCAATAAGAAGTCCCATCAGCTTTTCAAACGAAAGCGGTCTTAAATTTTCGCTCATAGGGCAAAACCTCCTTGTTTAAAGCGGTCAGAATTATACAGATTAATTTTAACATTTTTTCTTTATAATTACAAGGTACAAATTTTTCAGTCCAAAGGTTTTCGGAAGTTTGGTTTTCTGTTATAATAAAATCGGAATATTAAATTATAAAGGAGGATCTTTTATGGAATGTCCTTTCTGTGGAACAGAAATGATACATGGATACCTCAATTGCGGGAACACAATTTGGAGTGAAAGAAAACACAGAATAAGCACCCTTCCCGACGGTAAGGAAAAATTTGCTTTGCATCTTGAAGTTCCGGTACTCTCTCCAAACCATGTGGAAAGTTATTGCTGTCCCAAATGCAAAAAGATAATCATAGATTCTTCCGACTACGAAAATAATTTTGACTGACTGAAAACAGAGGACTATTTATATGTGGAAATGCCCGAAATGCGGCCGCGAATTCAAAAACACAAACCAGGGACATTATTGCGGAAAAGCTCCCGAAACCGTTGATGAATATACCGAACAGCAGATTCCAAAAGCAAAAGAACATATCGAGAAACTTCGGAACATTATAAAAAAATGCGTTCCGGAAGTTTCGGAATATATAGCCTGGAGCATGCCTTATTACGAAAAAAACGGACAAAAAATTTCTTTCGCCGCCTGCAAAACATATATCAGTTTTTATCTCGGAGCAGAGCTTATTGAAAGCTTTGAATCGGAACTTTCCGGCTTTACTGTAAAGAAAAACGCACTCTATCTTCCCTATGACAAAACTTTGCCGGAAAAAGCAATCGAAAACATGGTCAAACAAAAATTTTTTGCGGAATAATCCTTGACACTTACGCCGCGTAATAGTTTATACTCCTTTTTGTGAGGTGATGGATTTTGAAAATGCAAATCAAAGAATTCGCCGAAATTTCGGGAGTGAGCGTAAGGACGCTTCATTATTACGATGAAATCGGCTTATTAAAACCGGCTTTTGTTGATAAAGTGACCGGCTACCGCTTTTATGACGAAAGCTCCGTTCTCCGAATGCAGGATATCCTTTTTTACCGTGAACTGGATTTTTCTTTGAAAAGCATCGGCAAAATTTTATCCTCACCGGATTACGACGCAAAAAAATCTTTGGAAGAACAGCGGAAACTGCTCCTTCTCAAAAAAGAACGCCTTGAGCGCATTATTTCTTCCATCGATGAAGCTATGAAAGGAAAAAACATTATGAACGCATTTGATAACAGCGAATTTGAAAAATATAAGGCGGAAGCCAAAGAAAAATGGGGCAAAACCGAAGCTTTTGAAGAATTCGAAACCAAAAACAAAAACCGCGGCGAAGAAGAAAACAATTTTCTCGGCGGAGAAATGATGGATATTTTCCGCAAACTCGGTGAAATAAAAAATCTTTCTCCTGCTTCCGAAGAAACACAAAACCTTGTTAAAACCCTGCAGGATTTTATCACAAATCATTACTACACCTGCACCGATGAAATTCTTTCCGGTCTTGGAAAAATGTATGTCGGCGACGAGCGCTTTAAGGAAAACATCGACAAAGCCGGCGGAACAGGTACCGCGGAATTTTCCGCAAAGGCCATTGAAATTTACTGCAGCAAATAAAAAAAAACACCTGCCTTGCGGCAGGTGTTTTTTTATTTGTTATAATAACTATAAAATTTTTCTTTATTGAGCCGGAAGGTCAGCCCATCATAATGTTCTCCGCGAACAAGGCGCAGGTCTTTTTTCCGCCGGCATTCTTCAAAACCAAGCTTTTCGGCGCATTTTATCATCCGGATATTTCCGCTCCAGGTCTGGGTGAAAATTTCCTCCTCGCCGTTTTCAAAATAATAATTTATGAAAGCGGCAAGGGCTTTTGTTCCAAAGCCTTTTTCGCAAAACGAAGATTCACAAATTGAAATTCCAACGGCGCGGAAAACTTTATCCCCGGGTTTTATATCCTTCGCCGGAATCCATTCAAAATTTTCGTTCATCATATATGAACTCACAGCGCCGATATGTTCGCCGTTCGCGGTTTCGATTTCGAAACCCCAGCGGATCTTATCCTTCGGCTTCGCAAGCTTTTCAAGCTCCTTTTTCCGGTATTCCTCCGGATTAAATGTCAGAAGATCCGGAAGGGATTCCCATGGTGCATCCCAATTTGCCCAGTCGGTTTCAACGGTGTTCCAGCGAATATCGTCCTCGATATCCGCTTCGGTCATATCCCGAAGGATTATATCTTTATATTCAATTTTCATAAATTTATATCAACCTTATATTCTTTATCAATGACTACGCAGTTTGTGCCTTCTTCGCAAAGCGAAAGATTTTGCTCGTTTTCCCTGATAAGTTCTTCCATATCCACAGAATCACAAAGCCTTTTTTCAATGGTATCTGCGCAATTAACAATATTATCAAAATTATTCCGGATATAATTTTCCGTCATTACAAGACAATATGCTTTTATATTTTCAAGATATTTTGCATCAAAATCTTTTGCCCAGTCAAAAGGAATATAGCAGCCTTCAACCGTAAGATTCTGATTATTTTCGATGGCGGTTTTGATGATTTCACGGACAATAGGCCAAAGATATTCCGTAAGCTTTTCGTCATCTTCCGGAGTGAGATCTGTTTTTCCGCTTCGGATAAGACCCATTTTTAGATGGTCTATCGAAAGATATGGGTAACTATATTTTTCGAGGATCTTTTGCGCAAGCAAAGTTTTCCCCGAATGTGAAGCCCCGAAAACAAGGACAACCATCCGCGGATACCGCCTTTCCTATTGATTTTTTCTTGTTCTGCTCTTAAACCCAGTTTATCACCTCGGAAAAGGAAAGTAAAGCCAAAATCCGATACAATTCGTAAAATATATCGGATATTATACTTTTTGTTGTAGTATTCGGTCGAATTTTGCCATATTATATATTTTAAAATATAATACTTTATAATAAATATTGCATAGTTTTGTCGAAACTTTCATATAATAATTGAAATATTCATAATTTTATAATAGAATAAAGACAGTAATATCAGGACAAAGGGGGTTACCGTATGAAAAGGGCTATCGTTCTTGCCGGCGGCGGCGCAAAAGGTTCCTATCATTTCGGATTCTGGAAAGCCATACGCGAACTCGGAATTGATTTTCAGATCGTAACTGGTTCTTCCGTAGGCGCTCTTAACGGCGCGATGATGGCAAGCGGACTTTATGAAAGCGGTCTTGAAATGTGGAGCAACATCAAAACCCCGGATATAATCGAAACTTCACCAAGCCGCCTTTCCGAAGTTATCGATACCGAAGGAATTGCCGGCGCGCTCAAAAGTTTTCTCGGCGACCTCGGCGAAAGCGCAGTCAACGTGAAAATGGACCCTTTCCCTCTCGGCGAACTTATCGGAAAATATCTTGATGAAAAACTTCTTCGGGAAAGCGGAATCGAATTCGGAATAATGTGTTCCGAATATCCGAATATGAAGACCCACCCGGTCACCCTTAAGGATATTCCCTATGGAATGCTCGCCGATTATCTTCTTGCTTCCTCAACGGTATATCCTTCAATGGAACCGAAGGAAATTGCCGGAAGAAAATATGTTGACGGCGGTTACAGCGATAACTTTCCGGTAAACCTTGCACTCGATATGGGCGCGGAAGATATCATTGGCGCAAACCTTTGCGCAAGCGGTATCGAAGCAAAATATGAAACAGATTATCCCGTAAGAGTTATCCGCCCCTGGTTCGACCTTGGTCCAACCATGGAATTTGTTCCGGAAATTGCAAAACGCAACATGGCTCTCGGCTATAACGACACAATGAGAAGCTTCGGAAAACTTGACGGAACCTGTTATACCCTTGAAAAAGGCGAAGGCGAAAAAATGCAGGCGGAATTTGAAAAATTCTGCGTTGATATGCTTATTAAATGCGGTGCGGTTTCCCTTAGCGAAAAAAGCAGCTATCATAGATCCCTTGCGGTAAAAGGACTTTGTGAAAAACGCAAACAGCGCATCGGTCTTATGGATAAAAAACTTGCGGTTGTCTGCGCGGAAACCGCGGCGGAAATTTTCTGCGTTGACCCGACCGAAATTTATTCCGGCGAATCCTTTGGAAAATCAATTCTTGCGGAACTTAAACCTTTTGAGGAAAAGGAAGAAAACCCGATGGCGGTCCTTTTCAAAAGCGCAAAACCGCTTAACTATAAGCTTGGGCAAATCGGTAATTTCGACAGCCGCGACGTTGTCGCTTATCTCACAAATCTCTGGCTTGAACTTCCGGATTCCGAAAGCCCCAACAGAGATCTCCGAACTCTTTGCCGCTTTATTCCGAAGGAATTTTTTGCTTCGCTTTATATCAGCTTCCTTAAAACAAAAGGAGAATAAAAAAATGAAAAAAACAAAAATGCTCGCGGTGCTCATGGCGGTTATGCTCGTTTTGTGCTCGTGCTCAAAAGCACCCGAAGCCGCCACCGGCGGAAAATATATGCTTGCAACTGGAAAAGCCGGCGGAACTTATTATTCCCTCGGAACCTGCCTTGCTTCGGTCTGGGATAAATATTCCCAGAGCACGACCAACATAACCACAACTTCCGGTTCCGTTCAGAATATCGAAATGCTTCTTAAGGAAAACGCGGACTTTGCTTTTGTTCAAAACGATATCCTCCACTATGCCCTTGAGGGCAAGGAAATGTATGAAGAAAACGCCCAGCGCGGAATTTCCGTTGTTGCAAATCTTTATTCCGAACACGCCCAGTTTGTTGTAAACGCTTCCAGCGACATAAAAACAATTCCGGAACTTGCGGGAAAAACCGTTGCGGTCGGAAAATACGGAACCGCAACCGAAGCCGCCGCAAGACAGATTCTTGAAGCTTACGGCATTACTTACGATATGATAACCGTTAAATATCAGACTTTTTCCGAAGCCATGGATGGGCTCAATTCCGGAAGTATCCAGGCGGCCTTTGCGGTTTCTTCCCTTCCGAGCGCAAACATCCTTGAATATGCCCAGACCCATGAAATACGTTTTCTTCCGATTTCCCTTACACAGTCAACGGCTTTCAAACGTAATTGCCCGTTCTTCCGCGACGGAATGATTGCAAGCGAAGTTTACGGAACGGAAAATTCCGTTTCCACCGTCTGCATCGACGTTATGCTCATTTGCCGGAACAATATGCCTTCGGCGGACGTTCTTGCAATTACAAGCGCGCTTTTCAACAACACCGACGAAATTACCGCCGGCCACGCAAAAGGCCAGGATATCAACGCCGTAACTGCGGCGGAAACTCTGGTCGGTTCAATACATTCCGGTGCAAGACAATATTTTGATAACCCCGGAGAAGAAAATAAAAAGGAAGATAAAAAAGAGGAGGAAGAAGCTTCTTCCCAAAGCGAAAGTTCTTCCGAAGCCGAATAAACAGTAAAAAAACGCCCCGCTCCCGCGGGGTATTTTTTTACTGTTTTTATTGCAATTCTCCTTAAAAAAATGTATTATATTAAGGTTATCTTAATTATTAAAAGAGGAAAAACATGTCAAAAGCAATTCGTTTTTTTAAGAAAAATACCGTTTTCTGCGTTGCGGCGCTGGCGGCTTTTATAACCGCGTTTTTTGTTCCGCCGGATGCGGAATATCTTTCCTATTTCGACTTCCGGACTCTCGCCTGCCTTTTCCTTACTCTTGCGGTGGTTTCCGCCCTTGGTAACGTAAAATTCTTCACCATTCTTGCAAGAAAACTCGTTCTACTTTCCGGAAATCTGCGCAGGCTTTTTCTTCTCCTTGTTGTAATAACCTTCGTCGGTTCAATGATAATCGCGAACGATATGGCTCTTATCACCTTTCTTCCTCTGGGATATTTTGCCCTTTCCGTAACGAAGAACGATAAGTTCATGGCATATCTTTTTATTCTTCAGAACATTTCCGCAAACCTCGGCGGAATGCTGACCCCTTTCGGAAACCCGCAGAACCTTTATCTTTATTCCTTTTTTGAAATTCCGACCGCGGAATTCACCGCAATAATGCTTCCGCCTTTTCTTCTTGCAATAGCAATGCTTGCGGTTTTCTGCTTTTTTGTAAAACCGGAAAAACTTTCCTTCCATGAGGATTTTCCGGAAAAATTCCACGTTAAAAAGACCGTTCTCTATATGGTGCTTTTTGCTTTTTCCCTTCTCATTGTTTTCAGAATTATCCCCTTCTGGCTCGGTCTTGCGGTTATTCCGGCGGTTCTTTTCTTTGTTGATAAGGACGCTCTTTATGAAGTTGACTATCCCCTTCTCGGGACTTTCTTTTTCTTCTTCATCTTTTCCGGAAACCTTGCGAGGATCGACGCAGTGAATGAATTTTTCTCCGTTCTCCTTGCAAAAGACGCGCTTATTGTTTCAACCCTTTCCTGCCAGTTCATAAGCAACGTTCCCTCGGCGATACTTCTTTCCCGTTTCACTTCCGATTATCATTCCCTTCTTCTCGGAGTTAACATCGGCGGAACCGGAACCCTTATCGCTTCTCTTGCGAGCCTTATAACTTTCAGCGAATTCAGAATTCTTTATCCGGAACAGACGAAAAAATATCTCGCTTTGTTCACAGCTATAAACCTTATCTTCCTTGTTGTTATGACCGCCGCGGCAAAACTTTTTTTCCTCGGCTGATAGAAATTTTAAAAAATATGGTATATAATATATTTCAGAAAGCGAGGTGAACAGCCGATGGACGATTTGAAAGTTATAACCGCAAGCAATATCATAAATCTTCGCACAGCGAAGGGAATGACCCAGGCGGAACTCGGCGAACTTTTAAGCTATTCCGACAAAAGCGTTTCAAAATGGGAACGAGCCGAGGCTGTTCCCGATGCTTATGTCCTTAAAAAAATAAGCGAAATTTTCGGCGTTACCGTCGATTATATCCTCAATTCCCATGACAGTTGGGAAAAACCCGAAAGTTTTAAAAAAGCCGAACGCAGCTTCCACAGCAAGGTTATAACCGCCCTTGTTCTTTTCGGAATCTGGACTTTTGCTTTCCTTATTTATGTTATCGGCTGGCTTCTTGAATCGAACTGGTGGCTGCTTTTTATCTATGCGCTTCCTGTTTCGCTGATAACGCTTCTTGTGCTCAATTCCGTTTGGGAAAGCGGAAAAAACAACCGCCATATAATCCATGCACTTGTTGCAAGCGTCTTTCTTACGATATATCTTACCTTCATAAGCTATAACCCCTGGCAGATACTTCTTCTTTTAATTCCGGCGGAGCTTATTGTTTTTCTTTCTTTCCGCATCAAAAAATCGCATAAATAAGCCATTCCACTCTGAGTAGAGTCCGTTTTTCCGGACTCTACTTTTTGTTTTTGAAGAGTATAGTCAAATCTGTTGATTCTCCTTCCCTTTTCGGATAAGATAACGTCATTGAAAAAAATCCGAAAAGGAGAAACAAAATGTCCGAATACATTTTAAGCTGCTGTTCAACCGCAGATCTTTCAAAAGAACATTTTGAAAGCAGGAATATTGAATATATCTGCTTTCATTATAAGCTGAACGGCGTTGATTATCCCGACGACCTTGGTCAGTCCATTCCTTTTGAAGAATTTTATAAAAGAATGGATTCCGGCGAAGATACCCAGACTTCCCAGATAAACGTAACGGAATATCTTGAATATTTCACCAAATTTCTTTCCGAAGGAAAAGATGTTCTTCATCTCACCCTTTCAAGCGGAATTTCCGGTTCATACAACTCCGCAATAAATGCCGCAAAAATTGCGAAGGAACGTTTTCCGGAAAGAAAAATCTACGTTATAGATTCCCTTGCCGCTTCCTCCGGTTACGGACTTTTGATGGATAAACTCGCGGATCTTCGTGACGGCGGAATGGATATCGACGAACTTGAAAACTGGGCGGAAGAAAATAAGCTTAATCTTCACCATTGGTTCTTCTCCTCCGACCTTAAGTTTTTCATCAAGGGCGGAAGAGTTTCCAAAACTTCCGGAACGATAGGAACTATCCTCGGAATCTGCCCGCTCCTTAACGTTGATAAGGAAGGACACCTTATCGCAAGGGCAAAGATCCGTTCCAAGAAAAAAGTTATTCAGGAAATTGTGAAGCGAATGGAAGAAAACGCTGAAGGCGGCCTTTCCTATTCCGGAAAATGCTATATCTGCCAGTCCGCCTGCCTTGATGACGCAAAGGAAGTTGCAAAACTTGTCGAAGAACGCTTTAAAAATCTTAACGGAAATGTTATGATAAATTATATTGGAACCACCATTGGAAGCCACACCGGTCCCGGAACTGTTGCGCTTTTCTTCTGGGGTAAAAAAAGGGAGGATTAACACCATGATAAAACTTTTTGCGGATACCGCTTCCAACCTTCCGGTTGCGTTAAACAAAAAATATGACGTAAATATAATCGAACTTTCCTATACCGTTGACGGTGTTCCTGCGGAATATGACCTTGAGCATGATTTTGACGGTAAGGCTTTTTATGACGCCATGAGAAACGGCGCAGAAATGAAAACATCAATGGCAAACTCCGAACTTTTCCGCGAACGTTTTGAAGAAGCCGTTAAAAACGGCGATGAAATCGTATATATCGGTCTTTCCGGCGGAGTAAGCGGAACAGTCCGCGCGGCGGAAATGGCTACGGAAGAAATCCGGGAAGAATATCCCGAAGCAAAAATCGCGGTTATAAACTCTCTCGGCGCAGGTCTCGGAATCGGAATGCAGGTTGTCGCCATGGGTGAACTTATTGCGGACGGAAAAACTTTCGATGAAGTTGTTTCCATAACCGAAGAGCGCAAGAACCACATGTGCCAGTTCTTCACCGTTGATGACCTTACCTATCTTAAAAAAGGCGGAAGAATTTCCGGCGCAACCGCCGCAATCGGAACACTTCTTAACATTAAACCCCTCCTTCGCGGTGACGAGGAAGGTCACATCGTTTCCTGGGGAAAATGCCGCGGAATCAACAAATGCATTCTCGAAATCGTAAAAAAATACGATGAACTTGTTCTCGACAAATCCGCGGACGTTATGATGATCCACGGCGACAACATGGACGCCATTGATTTTATGACCGAAAAACTCCGGGAACATGGTTTTACCGGCAACACCACCGTAATGCCTTTTGAACCGGTTTGCGGCTGCCATGTCGGTCCCGGCTCCGTTGCGCTTTTCTTCTGGGGAGAGAGAAAATTATGAAAAGAACCCCTCTTTCCGAAAGGGTTCTTCCGAATTATACCCGGGGCGAAGAAATCGCAAACATGACCACCCATATAATCGGCGGCGGTCTTGGGGTTATTCTCCTTTTTCTCACTGTGATAATTTCCGCCTTTGAACAGGATATCTGGGGCGTTGTGGGTTCTTTCATCTACGGAATCTCGATGATCGCGCTTTATACCGTTTCAAGCGTCTATCACGGGCTTAAACCCGGCCTTGCAAAAAAAGTTATGCAGGTAATCGACCATTGCACGATTTATCTTCTCATAGCCGGAACCTATACCCCGATTCTTCTTGTTGCAATGCGCCCGGAATATCCGGTTCTTGCCTGGGTCGTTTTCGGCGCGGAATGGGCTCTTGCGGCTTTTGCCGCAACTTTTACCGCAATTGACCACAACAAATATAAAAAGCTTTCGATGGTTTTTTATATCCTTATGGGCTGGTTCATTGTTCTTTGCTTCAAGCAGACCGTCGAGGTCCTCACCGTTTCCGGAATGCTCTGGATTTTGTCCGGCGGAATTTCCTATACCATAGGAGCAGTCCTTTACGGAATCGGAAAAAAGAAACCGATTTTTCATACGGTTTTTCACGTTTTCGTCGTAATCGGGACCCTTTTGCAGGCCATTGGAATTTTGTTTTATGTATTATAAAAAAAGACAGCCTTGCGGCTGTCTTTTTTCTTTGCTTTATTTATATTTTTTCGTATCGTATCTGTCGAACATCGAAAAGATAATCGATTTACGGCGTTTTTCCGGTCTTCCTTCTTCGATTCGCTTGACTTCCTTAAGGAAGAGCCAATGTCCGAAAAGGCTTCCCAAAGCGCCGAAAAGCGCATAGGCTATTGCGAGCCCCCAGTTCGGTTCAAAGAAAAGGAACATAAACGGAAGAAAAACCGCGCCGGAAAGGATTCCGTAAAGCGGCATGAATCCGTTTTTCATGGAAACAACTCCGCCGCAAATTGCGCAAAGCATCGGGAATGCGCCCCACTCCAAAATTACAATACGGAAAAGTTCCGCGGTAACCTCGTCAAAAAGGAACGAGATAAGAATTCCGAAAACGAAAAATCCGAGAAGAATTGCCGCCGCTTCCGCGGTGGCTTTTAATTTAAGCTTTTCCATTTATTTTACAATGGACATCTTTTTGATGACAACTTTTTTGCAGGGCATATCGTTGGGATAGGTTGCAACGGAAGCTACTGCATCAAGGACTTCAAGACCTTCGGTTACATGGCCGAAAGCGGCATAGTTTCCGTCAAGGAATTCGCTGTCCTCATGAACGATGAAGAACTGGCAGGAAGCGGAGTTGGGGTCGGAAGTTCTTGCCATGGAAATTACGCCTTTTTTGTGGGAAATGGTGTTCTGGGTCCAGCCGTTTGAAGCAAATTCGCCGTAAATTTCGGGTTTGCAGCCGCCGGTTCCGTTGCCGGCAGGGTCACCGCCCTGGATCATAAAGCCTTTGATAATGCGGTGGAAAGTAAGACCGTCGAAAAAGCCTTTTTCAACAAGTGCTTCAAAGTTTGCAACGGTTTTGGGTGCGGCAACGGGATCGAGTTCGATCATCATGGAGCCGTAACCTTTGATATCAAGTTTGATCATATTAAATATCCTCCTGAGTTTTAAACGATAGTAATATAATACTATTTTTAAGGGGGAAAGTAAAGAGAAAAATGCCTCCCTTGTTAAAGGGAAGGGGGCTGCAAAGCAGACGGGAGGGTGAAAAATTTCTTTTTGGGTTGATATTTGACATTACAAGTAGTAAGATTAGATTATATTTATCGGATAAAATAAAGGGGCGTGCATCATGGAATATATCATCAAAAACGCAAAAATCGCAACAATGGACAGGGAAAATCCCTTCGCCGAAAGCGCAATAGTAAAAGACGGAAAATTCGCTTTCTGCGGCACTCTGGAAGATTCCGAAAAGCTCCTTTCCGCCGATGCAGAAACTCTTGATTGCGGCGGAAAGCTTGTTATCCCTTCCTTCAACGATTCCCATATGCACTATCTGCACTACGTTAAAACAAAACTTTCCGTTGATCTTGAAGGAACCGTTTCCGTTGATGATATCGTCGGAAGAATGAGCACCGCCTTTGAGCATTTCGGCAGGGAAAGTGGGCTCTGGCTTGTTGGCGAAAGGTGGAACCAGGACTATTTCACCGAAGGTGAAAAACGTTTTCCCACCGCCGCCGACCTTGATAAGATAACTTCCGAATATCCGGTGCTCGTTATGAGAACCTGTTACCATGTGGGCGTGCTCAACACAAAAGGCATGATGCTCATGGGGCTTGATTCCGAAAAAGCGAAGGAACTCGGCGCTTTTTGCGAAGTTGACGAAAACGGAAACCCGAGCGGAGTAATCAAGGAAAACTATTTTGACGAAGTAAAATCGAAGCTTCCCTACCCCAATCTCGATATTCTTGTAAAGATGATGCTCGAAAGCCAGAACGACCTTTTTGAACAGGGCATAACCGCAGTTCAGTCCGACGACGTAAAATATGCTCCGGAAGGACATTCCTATGAACTTCTCGAAGAACTTAAAAAAGCCTCCCTTGACGGAAGGTTAAAAGTTCACTATGCGGAGCAGGCTCTTTCCCAAACGAAAGCGGAGGTTGACGATTGGTTCGGTCATGAGCATTACAAAATGCGCGACGGAAGCTTTAAGGTGACCTGCCTTAAAATCCTTTCTGACGGAAGCCTCGGCGCAAGGACCGCTCTTCAAAAAGAGCCCTATGCGGACGACCCGACCACAAAAGGAATACAGATTTATACCCAGGACGAACTGAACTATATGGTTCTTGAGGCGCAGAAACGCAACGTTCCCGCCGCTATCCATGCAATCGGAACCGGCGCCATGGAAATGTGCCTTAACGCCATTGAAAACGCAAAGAATGCTTATCCGGAATATAATCCGCGCCACGCAATCGTTCATTGCCAGATCACAAGCAAAGAGCAGGTGGAAAGACTTTGCCGCCTTGGAATAATGCCCCTTACCCAGCCGGTTTTCATAGATTACGATATGCATATCGTTTATGACAGGGTCGGAAAGGAACTTGCGGAAACTTCCTATGCCTGGAAGGATTATATGGACGGCGGCGTTCACGAAGCTTTCGGAACGGACTGCCCGGTCGAAAACTTCAAACCCATGCGCGGAATTTATTGCGCTGTCACAAGAAAAGACTGCAAGGGAAACGGTCCTTATCTTCCTGAGCAGGCGGTTTCCATGTATGATGCGCTCTATGCCTATACCGCCGAAGGCTCTTACGTCAGCGAAGACGAAGATATCCGCGGAAAAATCAAAGCCGGAATGGAAGCGGATTTTGTCGTGCTCGACCGCAACCTTTTTGAAATTCCGGAAGAGGAAATCCTCGGCACAAAGGTGCTCGAAACTTATATCGGCGGCGAAAGAGTTTTCAAAAGATAAAATAAAAAAACACCCGCGAGGGTGTTTTTTTTATTTTATCAGCTTGATTGCTGAATTCTTATTTTCTATGAGCACGCCGTCTGCGCCTTCCTCGAATTCGCCGTCAAGGCTCCAGCCGCCGGAAGGATTTTTGAGCACCGTGAGTTTTTCGCAGGAGAAAAATTCGATGAGCTCACATTCGGAATATTGCTTTGAAAGGACCGCCTGGACGATTTTAGAAAGCTGCTGGGCATTTTCCGGACATCTTATGAGCATCACTTCAAAGCGTCCGTCGTTCATATCAACAACCTCGCTCGAAATAGTTAAAATTCCTCCGAGGGATGTCGAATTGCTTACCGCACCGAAGATATAGTTTCCTTCGTGCAGCTCTCCGTTCGCCTCAAAAGAAACATATTCCGGCTTAAGGTTTTTAAGATCGAGCCCTCCCTCAACGATATAAGCAAGATGCCCGACGATGTTTTTGAAACTCTGGGAAGTCGTATAGCTTGTTCTTGTAAAAGCGCCGAAGGAGGCAACATAGGTGAAAGGTCTTCCGCCGAAGGAACCAGCATCAAAAACGCTTTCGCTTCCTTTTGCAATATTCTGCGCCGCGGTTGGAATATCGCCGGAAAGCCCGATACTTGCGGCAAAATCGTTGGTGCTTCCGCAGGGGATATAGCCAAGGGGCTTGTTTGCGCCGGAAAGATTTCCCGAAACAACTTCGTTAAAAGTTCCGTCGCCGCCGCAGGCAACGATAAGGTCAAAATCTTTTCCGTAAGTTTCCGCCCAAATTTTGGCGTCGCCTCTTTTGGTCGTCATCATAAGAAAAACGTCATATCCGCCATCGGAAAGAGTTGAAACGATTTTTGGAGTATAAATTGCTCCAAGCCTCATTCCGGAAACCGGATTTATTATAAGCAAAAGCTTTTTCGGCATTTTTTATACCTTCTTTACAAATCTTTCGGAACATTTCGGGCAGCGGATTTCAACTTTTCCGCGTCCTCGCGGAATACGGATTTTTTGTCCGCATTTCGGGCATTTAAAACGCTTATAGGTTTTTCTTTCCTCAAAATCCGCGCGTAAACCCACCCACCAATTTTTTGCTTTATACCAAAAAGTCATGAACTTCTGGTTTTCCGCTCTGCGCTTTGCGTGATTTTTTGAAAGCGTTCTGAAAATCGCAATTCCGTAAAGAACAAGCGAAACCAGATAAAGAAGGCGGTAACGGGTGAAAACATACAGAACATAAAAAACAAATCCGCCGGCAACAAGCGCAAGGGAAAGCTGGTCGGTTCCGTATCTTCCGTACATAAATTCCCTTAATTTCTGCATTATCATAATGAATATCTTCCTTTATAGTTTTATATAATTATTTTACCATGGATATTTTTTACAATGGTTAACGAATTATAAACTTTTTGGACGGTGATTATGGACAGAAGTTCAATTAAGTGTTATAATATTTTCTGCAAAATTTATGCCCGGAGGCATAGCTCAGCTGGTCAGAGCGTTCGCCTCACACGCGAGAGGTCCACGGTTCGAGCCCGTGTGTCTCCACCAAAATACGGAAAAAGCTGATAATCATGCGGATTATCAGCTTTTTTCTTTCAGGTAATTGAACACAAAGCAAAGCAGTGCTATACTTGAAGCAGAATTTTTTAAAGGAGATGACGCAATGCCGCCTGTGAATCCGCGCGGATTTCTTACCGAAGAAGAAAAAGAAAATATGCCTAAAGTAACTCCCGCGCTTTTAAAACGAATTCTCGGATATCTTACGCCCTATTGGTCAAAATTCCTGCTTGTCTTTGCGACCATTCTTGTTTCCTCGGTTCTCGGTCTTTTGCCAAGCATAATCACCGGCCGCATAGTTGATGAAGCTCTTGTCGGAAAAGATATGGCGCTTCTCATAAATCTTCTCTTGCTTGCGCTTGCAACGCTGATTTCTTCCCAGCTTGTAACGGTTCTTACCAATTATCTCAACGCCTGGATAAGCCAGCACATTGTTTTTGATATGAAGAACCAGATGTATGCCCATCTTCAGAAAATGAGCCATGCGTTTTTCACAAGCGAACATCAGGGCGATATCATAACCCGAATGAACACCGACGTAAGCGGCGTTTCAACCGTTATTTCCACCACCCTGAGCAACATCCTCAGCAACGTTGCAACCGTTATAACAACTCTTGTGGCTCTTTTCGGAATGGACGTTAAAATGGCTGTGGTCGGAATACTTGTTATCCCTCTTTTAATTGCTCCAACCCGCTCTGCCGGACGCACCAGATGGAAGCTCCTTTCTGAAAGCCAGGCAAAAAATGACGAAATGAACCAGCTTATAAACGAAACTTTAAGCGTAAGCGGTTCCCTACTCACAAAACTTTTCACCCGTGAAGAAAGTGAATACGAGCGTTTTGTAAAGGTCAATAAAGAGGTAACCGATCTCGGACTTAAAGAACAGCTAAGCGGCAGAGCCTTTCGGATGATGATGGGAATTTTCACCCAGCTTGGCCCTCTTCTTATCTATTTTGCCGGCGGATATTTTATAATCGCCATGGGCGATTCCTCTCTCACCGTCGGTACCATAACCGCAATGGTCGCTCTTGTTAACCGACTTTACAGACCGGTTGAATCTCTCCTCAACATCCAGGTGGATTTTACCCGAAGCCTTGCGCTTTTTACCAGAATCTTTGATTATTTTGACAGAGAAGTTGAAATAACTTCTCCAAAGAATCCCAAACGACCCGACCTTAAAAATGCGGACATTGTTTTTGAACACGTCCGTTTCGGCTATACCGAAGATACCGAAATTCTTCATGACATAAACTTCACCGTAAAATCCGGCGAAATGGCCGCAATAGTTGGTCCCAGCGGAAGCGGAAAATCCACCGTTATCAATTTTATCCCAAGGCTTTGGGACGTTGACGGCGGAAAAGTAACCATCGGCGGAGTTGACGTTCAGGATTTTGACCTTAAATATCTGCGCGAACAAATTGGCATGGTTTCTCAGGATACCTATCTTTTCAACGGAACCATTCGGGAAAACCTGCTTTATGCAAAACCCGACGCAACTCAGGAAGAACTTGAAGATGCCTGCAAAGCCGCCTTTATCCATGATTTCATCGTAAGCCAGCCAAACGGTTACGAAACTTCCGTAGGCAACCGCGGACTTAAGCTTTCCGGCGGCGAAAAACAGCGCCTTTCAATCGCAAGGGTAATCCTCAAAAACCCGACCATTCTCATCCTTGACGAAGCAACTTCCGCTCTCGACTCAATTTCCGAAAGTGCTATTCAGGACGCTCTCGAAATGCTTATGAAAGACCGCACAAGCATTGTTATTGCACATAGGCTTTCGACCATTATGGAAGCGGATAAAATCCTCGCCCTTTCCGACGGCGTTATCGCCCAATGCGGAAAACACGAAGAGCTTCTTGAGCAGGGCGGGATTTATAAACAGCTTTTCGATACCCAGTTCGGAAGAATGGTTCCCGAAGAAAACAAATAAACCAAAAACACTCTTCGCAATTTTTGCGAAGAGTGTTTTTTTATGGCGGAAAAAGTGATATAATAATTTTATATTTTTTCGGAAAGGCGGTGATTGATTGAAAACCGATTTTTTAAAAGGAATCCGTGACGGAATTCCGATTTGTCTTGGATATCTTTCCGTTTCGTTCGGTTTCGGAATTCTTGCCGTCGGACTCGGTCTTTCAATTCTTTCCGCCGTTGGAATTTCGCTTACCAACCTTACTTCCGCAGGACAGGTTGCCGGGGTCGGAATAATTGCCGCCGGAGGAAGCCTTATCGAAATGGCTCTTACTCAGCTTGTAATAAATATCCGCTATTCCCTTATGGGAATTTCCCTTTCCCAAAAGCTTGACGGAAGTTTTAACACAATGCACCGCATGATCGCTTCCTTCGGAATCACGGACGAAATTTTTGCCGTTGCGGTTTCGCAAAAATCCGTTTCGCCTTTTTATATGTACGGGCTTACCGTGATTTCCGCTCTGGGCTGGGTTTCTGGAACATTCCTCGGCGCCGCCGCAGGAAACATTCTTCCGCCTTCCCTTTCGGGCGCAATGGGGATCGTTCTTTACGGAATGTTCCTTGCAATAATAATCCCTCCGGCGAAGAAGGAAAAAGGCGTGCTCGTTGCTGTGCTCATTGCCGCTTTTTTGAGCACCATTTTTGAATTTGTGCTCAAATCCGTTTCCGGCGGATTTGCAATAATAATCTGTTCGGTAATTTCCGCTGCTGTCTGTGCCGTTCTTTTCCCTGTTTCGGAAGAAAAGGAGGCGGAAGAATGAGCGTTATTATTTATATTGCCGTTATGGCCGGGGTGACCTATCTTATTCGAATGATCCCGTTCACCCTTTTCCGGAAAAAGATAAAATCGACCTTTTTCCGAAGCTTTCTTTATTACATTCCCTATGCGGTTTTAAGCGCAATTACAATTCCGGCAATTTTTTATTCCACCGGAAACATCACAACTTCCGTCATCGGAACGGTTGTTGCCGTTGCTCTTGCCTATTTCAAGCTTCCGCTTATCGTTGTTGCACTTGCGGCTTCCGCCGCGGCTTTTATTTTTGGTTTGTTCATTTAAAAAAAGCCTTCGCTTTGCGAAGGCTTTTCTTTTTATATTTTTTCAGGCTTTGCTTTTTCCTCAATACGAATGTTTTTTCCGAAAGGGACAAGGTGGGTTTTATCAAGGGCAAGCATAAGCGACGGAATAAAAACAAGCTGGAGTATAATTCCCGGTATGGCGTTGATAAACGCCCTTGTAACAAACATTGTGAATGTAAGGCCGTTATCTCCAAAACCAATCAAAGCCGCCATAGCGAGCCCCCAAACGGCTCTTCCGCCTATCATGGCCGCAAACATACAGCGATAGAGGGATTTTATGCAGTGCCAGCGGGCATTTTCATACATGAATCCTACGATAAAACCATAGGCGGCAAGTTCAAAAGCCATTGCCGCAGCATCGGGAAACATCGGCGGCATTGTAAAAATTGCGGAACGCATAAGCGGCATTATAAAGCCAACGACTGCGCCGTATCTTCCGCCGCAGATTAATCCGCAAAGGAACACCGGAATATGCATCGGAAGAAGCATACTTCCTATCTGCGGGATCTGGCCGGTTACAAAAGGAAGAACCATTCCGCAGGCAAGGAACATTGCGCAAAGAACGATTTTTCTGATATAATTCATTTTTTCCATAAAACCGCCTCCTTTTATGGTTTCGATTATAACACCATTTTTTCCGTTTTCGTAGTGGTTTTTATCATTTTCGGCAAATGGCACAACAAATTTTTAAATTTTATTAAAACCGCATTAATTTCTTTTAAAAATTATATAAAAACAAAAACTTTTGTGGTAAAATAAGTTATATCTTTTTTTGCAAAGGAATTTTTTAATGGATTGGTTTTTTGATTTTATTTCCAACAAGTTTTTTATAACCGCCGTTGTTTCCTGGACCGTTGCCCAGGTGCTGAAAGTTTTTATTTATGCCATTATAAATAAAAGCTGGGATTTTTCCCGCCTTTTCGGCGACGGCGGAATGCCAAGCGGACATTCCGCAACGGTTTCTTCCCTTGCGGCAATTTCCGCCCTTACCTATGGTTTCGGCTCTTTTGAATTTGCAATAAGCGGCATCCTTGCGATAATCGTTTGTCACGATGCCATGGGCGTTCGCCTTGAAGCCGGAAAACACGCAAAACTTCTTAACATTCTTGTGGATTCCTTTGAAAAATTTTCGAAAAACGAACTTCCGGAAGTTGTTCTTAAAGAATTTGTCGGGCACACCCCTCTTCAGGTAATAAGCGGCATTATTCTTGGAATCCTTTGCGCTTTCGGAATGCATTTTCTTATTTTTGCTTAAAAGAGGTTCTTTATGACAAAGCTTGGTTTCGGTTTTTTGCGGCTTCCGCTTTTGGATAAAAAAGATGAGCACAGCGTTGATTACGCCGTGCTCAATTTTATGGTGGATAAATTCATCGAAAAAGGCGGAAGATATTTCGACACCGCTTTTACATATCTCGGCGGCGCTTCGGAAGAAGCAATACGCCTTTCCCTTTCCGAAAGATATCCGAGAGAAAAATTCATCCTTGCTGATAAACTTCCAAGCTGGCTTATCCGAAATAAGGACGATTGCGGAAAAATTTTTGAAAAACAGCTTTCTCTCTGCGGTGTTGATTTTTTCGACGTTTATATGCTCCATTGGCTCAACGAAACGAACTATATAACCGCGGAAACCTTCGGAGAATTTGAATTTATTGAAAAGCTGAAATCCGAGGGAAAGGTTTTGAAAACCGGTTTTTCCTTTCACGACAGCCCGGAGCTTCTTGAAAAAATTCTTATAAAACATCCGGAAATAGATTGCGTCCAGCTTCAGATAAACTATCTGGATTGGGAAAGTCCCGCCTTCCGCGCAAGGGAATGTTACGAGGTTGCCGAAAAATTCGGCAAGGAAATCATCGTTATGGAACCGGTTAAGGGCGGAACTCTTTTGAATCTTCCGCCGGAGGCAAAAGAAGTTTTTTCCGAAAAATTCAGTTTTTCCGAAGCTTCAGCGGCAATACGTTTTGCGGAAAGTCTTCCTTCTGTAACAACCGTTCTCAGCGGAATGAACAGTCCCGAACAGATCGATGAAAACGCCGAAGAATTTTCTCCCCTTTCAGAAACCGAATTTTCAGAACTTATGGAAATTGCAAAAATCATCCGTTCAAAAACCGCCGTTCCCTGCACCGGCTGTTCCTATTGCACCGGAAACTGTCCTTTGCAAATTCCGATTCCCCGTTATTTTGAAGTTTATAACGAATATTGCAGAAATCCCGGCGAAGATTGGAAAATCGAGCATGCATATTCAAATCTTACAAGAAGTTTTTCAAGACCTTCGGACTGCCTTCGCTGCAGAATTTGCGAGCAAAACTGTCCGCAGAAAATAAGCATTGTTGAAACTTTGCAGAAAGTTTCGAGAACATTCGGATATTAAAAAACGCCTGCAAAGCAGGCGTTTTTTAATACCATTTGTAATAATCTTTATTTTTTCGACAAAAAGTAATTTTTTAAATCAAAATTCCGTTGCAGTGGTCAATTTCATGCTGGATTATCTGGGCAGTAAATCCGAAGAATTTTCCGGTTCGGGGCTTAAAATCCATATCAAAATATTTGACCGTTATAAACTGAAAACGCTTTGTTTTTCGGATTCCCGCAAGGGAAAGGCAACCTTCCTCCGCTTCATATTCGCCGGATTTCTGTGTGATTTCCGGATTCAGCATCGTCATATATGTTCCGTTATTATCAAAAACAATTATGCGTTTTCTTACGCCTATCATATTCGCCGCCATTCCGACGCAGCCTTCGCGGTTCGCAAAAAGCGTTTCCAAAAGGTCTTTTGCAATCTGTAAATCCGCGGCGGTGGCTTTTTCGGATTTTTGCGCAAGGAACATGGGATCATGTACTATCGGTTTTATCAAGATAAATCCCTCCAATCTGATACAATTATACTTTAAACAAAATTTTATATCAACAAAAAACTTCCTCAGCGGCTTCATGGTCGCTGAGGAAGTTTTTATGAGGAAAAGAGAAATTATTAATAGCAGGCAATGTTGCTGTCCGTTCTGGATTCGGTTCCGCCGACAAGAGTTCCGTTTTCAAGACGGACAATCATCTGGCCGCGGCCGAAACTCGGAGTTGTTAAATCGACTCTTATGTCATGGCCTTTTTGCTGAAGCAAACGGGCAAGCTCGCTGTTGAAGCGGGTTTCGACAGTGACGGTGTTATCTCGCATCCACTGCCATCTGGGAGCATCAAGAGCCTGCTGAGGATCAAGGTGGAAATCAATGAAATTCATTGCAACCTGAAGGTGTCCCTGGGGCTGCATATAACCGCCCATTACTCCGAAAGGACCAACCGCTTTTCCGTCTTTAAGGATAAAGCCGGGAATAATGGTGTGGTAGGTGCGTTTTCCGGGTTTAAGGCAGTTTGCATCTTCCGGGTTAAGAGAAAAATCGCATCCGCGGTTCTGGAGAGAAACGCCGGTATCTTTTACAACAATTCCGGAACCGAAGCCCATATAGTTGGACTGGATGAAGGAAACCATGTTTCCTTCGCCGTCGGCGCAGCAGAAATAAACAGTGCCGCTCTTGGGAGGAATTGAATGGGTATAAACTTTTGCGATTTCGCCCATTTCCTTTGCTCTTTCTGCGCCATAGGCAGGATCGAGAAGAGCGTTATAATCAATTTCCATATGGTCCGGGTCGGTTACGTAATGGAAAGCGTCTGCAAAAGCCATTTTGATGGCTTCAAGCTGTTTGTGGTAAGTTTCAACGCAGTCTTTTTCGGTGAAGTCGAATTCCTTGAGGATATTGAGCGCCATAAGCGCGACTATTCCCTGGCCGTTGGGCGGAATTTCACAAACTTCGTATCCGCGGTAATTTACCTTGATAGGTTCGACCCATTTTGCTTCAAATTTCGCAAGGTCTTCATAACGGAGATAACCGCCGAATTCGCGGCTGTCCGCATCGATTCTTCTTGCGATATCGCCGGAATAGAATGCGTCCGCGCCGGTTCTTCCGATTGCTTCAAGGGTATCCGCATGGTTCGGAAGTTTGATTATATCGCCGGCTTCGTAAGGTTTTCCTTCCGGAGTGAAGGTTTTGAACCATTCGTTGAATTCCGGTTTTCCGTCAAAAGCCTTGGTGTATCTGTTATATGCTCTTTGCCACATAAGCGCAAGGTTCGGAGAGCAGGGATAGCCTTCTCTTGCATAGCGAACTGCCGGAGCAAGATCTTCGGAAAGGGAAAGTCTTCCGAAGCGTTTGTTGAGCTCTGCCCAGGCTTTGGGTGCGCCGGGAACAGTTACCGCGGTCCAGCCGAAGGTCGGCATTTTTCCGTCGTTATCTTTTTTATCTGCAAGAATGGTTTCTATGGAAGCCGCCATCGGTGCAGGACCGCTGGAGTTAAGTCCATAGAGTTTCTGGTCTTTTGCGGACCAGACAAGAGCAAAAGCGTCGGAACCGATTCCGTTTGCGGTGGGTTCAACAACGGTCAGTGCAGAAGCGGTTGCAACCGCGGCGTCCATTGCGTTGCCGCCTTTTCTGAGTACTTCAAGACCTGCGGCAGAAGCCTGGGGGCTTGAAGCATTGACCATTCCGCCTCTTGCATATATGGGATATCTCTGGGAAGGATATTTCTGATAAGTTGGATTAAAAGGGGTTTCCATATAAAATTCTCCTTATTCCTGGCTGTAAAGATGGCAGGCAACAAAATGTCCCGGTTCTTTTTCCACAATGGGCGGTTTTTCCTTTTTGCAGATCTCCATGCATTTGGAGCATCTGGTGTGGAAAGGACAGCCTTTCGGAGGATTCATTGCGCTGGGAACGTCGCCCTCGAGAACGAATTCGGTGGAATGCTCCTGGTTAAGGGTAAGTCTCGGAACAGAAGCAAGCAGAGATTCGGTATAGGGGTGGAGAGTGTTATGGAAAAGAACTTTGGAATCTGCGATTTCGCAAAGGTTTCCGAGATACATAACAAGGATTCTGTCGCAGAAATGTTTTACAACACCAAGGTCGTGGGTTATGAAGAAATAGGTGAGTTCCTTTTCCTCACTGAGCTCGTTGAGAAGCTGAAGGATCTGCGCCTGAACGGAAACGTCGAGAGCGGAAACAGATTCGTCAAGAACAACGAATTTGGTATCAAGAGCAATCGCTCTTGCGATTCCGACACGCTGTTTCTGACCGCCGGAAAGTGCGTGAGGATAGGAATAATAATGCTCACGTTTAAGACCGACTTTTTCAAGAAGATCCATAGTCTTTTCCTTGCGGAGCTGTGCGGAATAATCGGTGTTGATTTTATAAACTTCCTCGATGGATTTACCAACGGACTGGCGAGGGTCAAGAGATGCGGCGGGATCCTGGAAGATCATCTGCATTTCGCGGCGGAGTTCGCGCATTTCCGGTTTGGTAAGTTTGCCGAGGTTGATTCCGGTTTCATAGTTTCCGTCAAGTTTTTTCTGATATGCCGGATCAAGGCATCTTTCGGTTATGGGAAGGATATCTTTGCCGTGGTAAGTATCCCAGGCTTCCTGGCGGAAAGCTTTTGCGGCGGCAACATGTTCTTTGATCTGGACGGTGATATCGTCCATTTCTTTCTTGATTGCCTCATTGGGAGTTCCTGCAACTCTGGATTCCTCATAGTGGCGTTCAAGATCACGGTATTTATGGATTTTTTCGGAGGAGATAAGGGTCTCCTTCTGGGCCTTGGAGAAAAGTTCCTGAACAGCCGGAAGATCCTTGCAAAGGATAAGGGAACCTACGGTTCTTGAACCTTCACGAAGCTGGCGGGAAGCATCTTTTTTAAGTTCCTTGGATTTGAATTCAAGGGTACTGAGTTTTTTCGCAAGGCGGGCTTCCTTTTTAACTTCCTTATCGCTTCCGAGAGCGGAAAGAGCATCTATCTCAATGCGGAGAGCATCGGCTTTTTTATCGACTTCAAGGGATTTTTTGAAAAATTCATCAGCCTTTTTCTGATACTGCGGAAGTTTTGCAATTTCTTTTCCGAAATATTTCGGGCACATTTCGTCGAAGGTTCTTCCGTAATAAATGCAGGCACCGCTGGTCTGGGGATAAAGCTGGAGGATAACACGTCCAAGGGTTGATTTTCCGCAGCCGGATTCGCCAACAACGCCGAATTTTTCGCCTTCGGTGATGGAGAAGGAAACGTCCTCAATCGCTTTGATATAAACGCCGCGGCGGACAGGGAAATATTTTTTGAGCTTTTTCAGTTCAAGCAGTGTTTTTCTTTCTTCGCTCATTTGCTCTGTTCCTCCTCAATTTTATGGCAATATACAAAGTGACCGGGTTCGGTTTCAAGCATTTCCGGAACTTCTCTTCTGCAGCGTTCGGTTGCATAAGGGCATCTCGGGTGGAAACGGCATCCGCCGATATCTTCCGTTATGTTCGGGAAAGTTCCGGGAATGGGCTGGATATCGAATTCGTCCAGATCAACGTTCGGAACCGCATTCATAAGACCGATGGTGTAAGGATGCTGGGGTTTTGCAAAAATCTGCTCAATGGTTCCTTCCTCAACCTTGCGTCCGGAATAGAGAACGATTACCCTGTCCGCAATTTCCGCAACAACGGAAAGGTCATGGGTGATGAAAAGAACGCCGGTGGAAACATCTTTTTTAAGCTTGTTGAGAAGAACAAGAACCTGTTTCTGAATGGTTACGTCAAGAGCAGTGGTGGGTTCATCCGCAATAAGAAGGCTGGGCTGGACGGACATTACCATTGCTATCATAATACGCTGGCGAAGACCGCCGGAAAGCTGGAACGGGAACTGTTTAAGACGTTCTTCCGGATTTGCAATACCAACTTTTTCAAGATAGTTCTTTGCGGTTTCCATGGCCTCTTTTTTGCTCATTCCGCGGTGGAGCATAAGGCTTTCGGTCATCTGGCGGCCGATGGTAAGAAGCGGATTAAGAGCGGTCATAGGCTCCTGGAAAATCATTCCCATCTGTTTTCCGCGAAGGGTGTTAAGTTCCTTCGGACTCATGGTGGTAAGTTCCTGTCCGTTAAGTTTGATGCTGCCGGAAACGATTCTTCCGTTGTTCGGAAGAAGTCCCATTACGGAAAGGGTCGTAACGCTTTTTCCGCAGCCGGATTCACCAACCATGCAAAGGGTTTCGTTTTCGTTAAGATCGAAAGAAACTCCGCGCAGAACTTCATATTCTTTTTTATCGATTCGGAAGGTTGTAACAAGGTCCTTCACTTCAAGCACTTTTCCCATAAGAAGCATCCTCCTAAGTAATCATGGGTGTGTTTCAAGCTGATTTCTCCTTTTTGTTTCAAGAAGCTCTCAGCTTGGAACACACCCAAAGGTGTGTTCCAAAAACCGGCAAAGCCGGAAAGTTTTTTAATTATTCTGCATATCCCATATCTACGAGATAGAACGTGCCGCCCGGATCACGGGTTACGCCGGTGTAGTTGGAGTTGAAGCAGAAGATGTTGGTGCCGTTATAAATAGGCTGTACATATGCGTTTTCCTGAAGAGCTGCGTTGCAGAGCTGGAGATTTTCAACACGTACTGCGGTATCGGAAGTGGTTTTGGAAGCAACGATGTAACCATCGATAACTGCTGCGTCCTCTGCCGGGATTTTGATACGGCCTGCACCGTTGGTGGAATGGAAGTTCGGTTCCATAAGTTCGGTACCGTCACGGGTTACGTTGGACCATGCTGCAAGGGTGATGTCAAAGCGGTTTTCTGCTTTGGATTCGGTGAGCCATGCGGACCAGTCGATGCCTTCATATTTGATGTTGAAGCCGGCAGCAAGCATATTTGCCTGGAAATATTCGCCGAGTTTCTGATAAACAGGGGTGGTGGGAACGAGGAAGAGGATCTCTTCTTCTTTCCATTCGGGATGTGCATCAAGGATTGCTTTTGCGCCTTCCGGGTCATAAGCTATGTTTGCGCTTTCGCATTCTTCAGAATAACCGAAGATCTTCGGGCCGAGAACGGAGTTAGCGGTGGTTGCATAACCTTCCATCATGTAGGTTACAAAGCCGTCTTTATCGATGGACATTGCAAGAGCTTTTCTGAATTCGGGTTCAGCCATAACAGGGTTTACGTAAGAAGTTCCGCGGAGACCCATGTAATAGATCTGTGCTGCGTCGGAAGTTGCAACGGTTACGCCGTTGATGCCTTCAACACGGGAAATCTGCTCAACGGAAAGGTTGGGCATAAAGTCTGCTTCGCCGGTTTCCATACGTGCGATTGCGGTGGATTCTTCAGCGATAATGGTCATGGTAACGTCTTTGATTGCGGGTGCGCCGTTCCAGTATTCTTCGTTAGCGGTAAGAACAACGTTGGAACCGGAGATGGAGCTTACGAATTTGTAAGGGCCGGTGCCGCAGGGGTTGACCATGAGGTCCTGAGCCTGCTGTGCGGTAGGAGATACGATTGCGGAGTTGGTGTGTGCAAATTTTGCAAGGATAACACCGTCTTCATAATTGAGGTGGAAAACGATGGTGTTTTCATCGGGGCATTCCATGGTTTCGATGGAGTTTGCGATGGAAGCACGGGCAGAACCGAATTCAGGGTCTTTGATGAGGCTGAAGGTGTGCATTACAGCTTCGGAGTTGAAGTCGGTGCCGTCGTGGAATTTAACGCCTTCACGAAGTTTTACGGTAACAGTCATGCCGTCTTCGGAGAACTCGGGGAGTTCTGCAGCAAGAAGCGGATCATATTCACCGGTGGTGGGGTTGATTCTGTAAAGAGTTTCGTAGATCTGAGCGTTTACATAAGTGGAAGCGCTGTCGTTGGTACGAAGAGGATCAAATCCGGTGAAAGGTGCGGTAAGAGCGATTTCGAACATAGTTCCGATTTCGGGGTTGCCGCCTTCGGTTTCGCCGCCTACGTTAGGGGTAGAGGGGTCAACGGGGGTGGTTGTGCCGTCGCATCCAGCAAGGAGTCCGAGGCACATTACCATTGCGATCATGATGCAAAGCAGTTTTTTCATGATTCATTTCTCCTTTTAGTTTTATTTATTGCAGTGTCACAAAAGGTGGCAGAACAAACAGTTTTAAATCAGTCACGAAGGCTGGGGTCAAGAATATCTCTGAGCTTATCGCCGAGGATATTGAAGCAGATAACGGTGATCATTACGGCAATACCGGGAATGAAGATCATGCTGGGGCGCTGCCACATATATTCTTTTGCGGCGGCGATCATTCCGCCCCATTCAGGCATCGGAGGAGTTACGCCCATTCCGAGGTAGCTCAGGGTAGAAATGGAAATGATGGAGGTAGCCATTCTCATGGTTGCGATAACGATGATGGTGGGAAGGCAGTTTTTGAGGATATGGATAAGAAGGATTCTCGCATCGGTTGCGCCGAGAGAACGTGTTGCCATAATGTAATCCTCTTCTTTAAGCTGAAGAACTCTGCCTCGAACCATTCTTGCAAAGCTCGGAATGGACCAGATGCTGATTGCGAGCATTGCGTTGAAGGTACTTACGCCGAACATTGCAATGATGAGCATTGCAAGAAGAATTCCCGGGAAGGTGAAAAGGATATCCATAACACGCATTATGGGGTTATCGAGCTGTTTGTAATAACCTGCGAGAAGTCCGCAGATTACACCAACCGCAAGACCCATAGCGGTTGAAACAAAACCAACCATAAGGGAAATTCTTCCGCCATAGAGAAGACGGGAGAAAATATCGCGTCCGTAGTTATCGGTTCCGAGGATATGACCTTCGGCATAGATATCCTGGGGGTTGACCCCTTCCATCTGTGCAGCTTCTTCCTCATGGATTCCCCAGAAACCGGGACGAAGACGGATTGAAGGATCCTGTTCTTCATATCCATAAGGAGCGATGACCGGAGCAAAAATTACCATCAGGATTTCAATAAGAAGAATGAAGAAGCAAAGCGTTGCCATTTTGTTTTTTAAAAGCTTCTGGAACGCCGTTTTTATTGGATTTTTGCGTTTTACGTTTTCCACTTTCTTCCTCCTCCTTTATTCGTATTTGATTCTGGGGTCAACCACGCAATAAACAAGGTCAACGATGAGGTTAACAAGAATGAACATGGTTGCGATAATAAGAACGGTGCTCTGTACTACCGGGTAGTTGTATTTTCTGATTGCGTCGATGAGGTAAGTTCCGATTCCGTTGATTACGAAAACCTGTTCGGTGATGATCGCACCGCCGAGAAGAACGCCGAAGCTTGTACCAAGCTGGGTGAGAAGCGGGATCATTGCGTTTCTCAGAGCGTGGATAAGAATTACGGTTGTTCCCTTAAGACCTTTGGATTTTGCGGTTCTTATATAATCGGACTGGAGAACATCGAGCATTGCGCTTCTGCCGATTCGGGTGAAACTTGCGATGGTGGAAGTTGAAAGAGCAACCGCCGGAAGAATTGCCTGCTGGAAGCCGGTGGGAGTCCAGAAGAAATGGGTCATACCGCCGGAAGGAAGAAGTTTCAGAACAACGGCAAAAACATAGATAAGCATGGTACCGAGCCAGAAGTTCGGGATCGAGATACCTACCATTGCGCCGGTTGTAAGAACGTTATCGACAAGCTTATCTTTCTTGAGCGCGGAAATGATTCCCGCCGGGATTCCGACGATTATCGAAAGAATCATTGCTGCGCAGGCAAGGTTCAAAGTATTGGGAAGTCTGACCAGAATTTCGCCGAGTATCGGCTGCTTGGTGGTAAAGCTGGTGCCGAGGTCAAGCTTCAGAAGTTTTTTAAGATATGTAATATACTGGGTGAAAAAGCTTTCGTTAAGACCAAGGCTTTCCCTTACCCTTTCGATATCTTCTTCCGTTGCGCCAACACCCGCAACAAGTTCCGCCGGATCGCCGGGAGCAATATAAAGGCTGGCGAATACAATGAATGTCATACCGATTACAAGAACCAGCATCATAAGTATTCTCTTCAAAACATATTTTCGCATGGTCAATGCCTCCGAAGAATCTGAATTCAGAAATTGGGCAGCGCCAATTTCCGATAAAAAATTACTTTTATTATATCACCATTTCCTTTTTCTTCAATACTTTAACGCGGTAAAACGATAATTTTTCCGTATTGCACAAACAATTGTTGAAAAAAATACACATAGAGAGGACAATTTGCACTACAACATTAAAAAAATTATTCATTATTCTCGCAAAAATCCAAATAATTATTCGTTTTTGACGCTTTTCCTGCATCCTTTTTTCATTTTAAAGTTGACAGATTTTCATTTTTTGGTAATATATTGTTTGTGTCTGCGGCAATGCCGCTATTATTAAATAAGGAGTAATATATAAATGAAAGAACTCGTTGAACTCTTTCTCGCTTTTGCGCGTATAGGCGGCCTTACTTTTGGCGGCGGCTATGCAATGCTTCCTATGCTCCAGCGTGAAGTTGTTGAAAACAAAAAATGGGCTACCGAAGCCGAACTTATGGATTATTATGCTGTTGGTCAGTGCGTTCCCGGCGTAATTGCCGTTAATACCGCAGTTTTTGTGGGCAACAAGGTAAAAGGTCTTCTTGGTGCAATTGCCGCTTCTCTTGGCGTTGTTGCCCCTTCCCTCGTAATAATTGTTGCAATTGCCGCTTTTATCCAGAGTTTTTCCGAACTTGAAATCGTTCAGAACGCTTTTGCGGGAATCCGCGTTGCGGTATGCGTTCTCATCTTCACCGCAATAGTAAAACTTTTCAAAAAAGCGATCGTTGATAAATTCACCTTTGTTCTTTTTGCAATCGTTTTCGCTCTTACCGTATTTGTTGACATCAGCCCGATTATTTTCGTAATCATCGCCGCAATTGCAGGCATTATTGTTAAATGTATAAAGGAGGGCAAAGCAAAATGATTTACCTTCAGCTTTTTTGGGAATTCCTTAAAGTAGGTCTTTTTACCGTTGGCGGCGGACTTGCTTCCCTTCCCTTCCTCTATGATATTTCCGACAGAACCGGCTGGTACACCCATGCTCAGCTCGCCGATATGATCGCAATTTCCGAATCCACCCCCGGCCCTATCGGAATCAATATGGCAACCTATGTCGGTTTCACCTCTGCAGGTATTCTCGGTTCCGTACTTGCGACCCTTGGTTTTATCATTCCTTCCATTATCATCGTAACCATAGTTTCAAGATTCCTCAAAAAATTCAACGAAAACAAACTCGTCAAAGGCGCTTTCTATGGTCTTCGCGCAGTTTCCGTTGCACTTATCTGCGCAGCGCTTGTTTCCGTTGTCAAAATTTCCCTTATCAACATTCCGCTTTTCCAGGAAACCGGTGCAATTTTCGACCTCATCAGCATTCCCGGAATTCTTCTCGCCGCAGCATGTTATTTCGTGCTCAAAAAGTGGAATCCCCATCCCGTTTTTGTTCTCGGCGGAAGCGCCGTTGTCGGAATTTTACTTGGATTTGTTGGACTTATGTGATTTATTCCAATAAAAACAAAGCCCCGTGCTCAAACGAGCACGGGGTTTTGTTTTTATTAAACTTTAACTCCGTGAAGTTGTTAAACCCACTTTCTCATTTTGGAAATGAGCGCCGCGGCGGGAATCGTTTTTTGTTTCCTCAGGTTTATCCGATTTTTAAAATAAAAAAACCTTGTCCGTTTCGGACAAGGTTTTATTTTTTTGCGATGAATTCTTCAAGCTGTTTATCTGTTCCCCAACCGGATTCTTTGAATTTCTCGAATTCTTCTTTGTTCATCCATTCGGGCTGCCCGCTCCATTGGCGGTCGACCGCTTCCTGCCAGGGAATTTTAACCGGGTCCGCCTCGAGGTAAGCAAAAAGCTCCTCGATGCCATCTTTTGTTACGTTGCTTATTTCAAAAACCCTTTCGCAGCCGGAATTTATCATCCAGTTACGCACCATCGGAACGTTAGCGAAAGGTGAATCCGTTTTTGTAATGATTCCTATAAGCGGGCGGTTTGTCCAGCAGTTGCAGTTTGGTTCAAAAACCGCGAAGGGTTCATCTGCCGCCATAACAAGAGCAAGAACGTCCGCCTCGAAGGAAAAACAGGCAAGACCGATTCCGCAATGTTTGGTCTCGGAATATTCGCCAGGGGAATCGATTATAAAATCGTCTGTGTTCGTATATTGAGTTTTGTGATAATGAAGTTCTTCACCATGCAGAATCTGGGTCAGAGAAGTTTTTCCTGCCTCGCTTCTGCCCATTAAAAACATTTTTTTCATCTATGCTCTCTTTACACCTCTGTTATTTCACAGACGGTGAATTTAAGTTTATATTCAAAGAATTCAATAACGCCTTCAAGGGCGCTTCGGACATTGGAACGGTCGCCTAAAATTACAACAGAACCGTTGAAACGGTCGAGAGTTCCGATTTCGACGTTGCCGCTTTTCATCGCGATATCTGCAACAATTATCGCGGCTTCTTCCGGGGTAACGTGGATAAGACCGATAGATTCACCGGTGTGGTCTTCGCCGAAGTGGGTTCCGATATGGAGCGCAAGGTTCTGATAGATTCTTGTTTCGGAAGAACCGATAAGCTGGGCAAGTGAAATTTCCTTGCCCTTTACTTTGATACGGACTATTCGAAGATCTTTATCTTTCAGTTCCTCGTATTTTTTTTGGAAAACCTTTTCAAGGAATTCCTCTCTGGTCATGCGTACTCCCATAACCGCACTTCCTTAACGTTTGGTAACTTCGCAGACTACGTATTTCATAACGTCACGGAAGTACTGGCAAACCTCGTTAAGAGCAGCGGTAACGTCCGCAATATCACCGGTTATGATCATCGAACCGGTGAAACGGTCCGCAAAACCAAGATAGACATTGCCGCTTTTTACGGCGATATCGGAAGCGATAACTGCGGATTCCGGAGGAGTCATATTCATAATTCCGATAGCGTTGGAGGTGTAATCTATGGAGGGGTTAAGACCCAGCTTCTGATATATGATAGGTGCGGGACCGCCGATTACGTGCGCAAAGGTTATTTCTTTACCCGCAACGGTTTCCTGAACTATTCTTATCTGTTCATGGGTGTCGTTCATAAAGTCGTTTTCCTCCTGATTTTTCGTTTTTTTAAGAACCAAAAACCAATATATGCCAAAGCAACACACTTTTGCTTATACATACTTTTAATTAAGTATATAATACCACAACAAACCCAAAAGGTCAACGCCTGTTGGAGTGCGAAACTTGTTTTAAGCAAAAAAACAGTCCGAACAAAATGTTCGGACTGTTTTTGGTGGAGACGAAGAGGATCGAACTCTCTACCTCTTGAATGCCATTCAAGCGCTCTCCCAAGTGAGCTACGCCCCCGGATATTCCGCTGACTTTCATCAGCGGAAGTTATTATAGCACAGAATTTGTTTTCTGTCCATAGTTTTTTTATGATTTTTCAAAAAAATCAGTCTATAAGTTTGCCCATGATTATAAAGCGCTGGTTTTCGCCAAGGCCTTTGTAATAACGGGTGCAGGTGGAAAGGGTGATGATTTTGTCATCATCGCCAACACTTATGCCGAAATCGAAAAGGCTCATATTCATCGCAGTGGAGGCAATGCTCGAAACATCTATGTTGTTGCAGTTGATATAGAAGCTTAAATCTTTTGTAAAGCAGCAGGCAAAAACCTGGAAGGTGTGCACGCCGCTGTTGGTTGTAAGATAAATATACTGGTTATCCTTTACAAAATCCTCATAGGAATACGCCATCAGAGATTCAAATTCCGGGCCGGTCTTTTTAAACGGAACAAAGCAGTTGCCCCAGTTGTGACCGTAAATTACGGTGTTCTGAGAAAGCTCTCCGCTGCGGAGATTTGCGCTGCCGGCCGCCCAGGTAACGCTTCCGCTGGTATAATAGTTGGTATTTCCTTTTGCCTGCCATACAGCTCTGTTCTGAACGCTTGTTCCCTGAACAGAAAGGTGTGCTGCAATGGTTTTATCGTTAAGAGAATAATTACCCACAGAACCGGAATATCCCGGGTTGCTTGCGGAACCCACCTGCTGCTGCCAGTTGCCGCTTTGGGCCGGAGCAGAAGGTTCTGCTTCCTCTTTCACTTCAAAGGTTTTCATCAGGTTGGGGTATTTTGTTGCATAAAGGTTTTTATATCTTGTAGCGCGAAGATGAGTGTAATCCTGTTTTGCCTGATTTTCGAGGATCGTATCTATCGGGCAGGCCTGCGGAAGTTCTTCATCGCCTGCTTTTTCGTTTTCCGCCGCGCCGCAAAGCATAAGCACCGCCAAAAGCGCAAGCAAAACCGCCGCCGCTTTTATAATTTTTTTCATAGTATCGCCTCCTTAACCAGTATATATTATAGCAAAGGCATTTAATATATTCAATACATTTTAAATATAAAAATAAAGCCCGGAAAACCGGGCTTTTGTTTTTATAAAATTATTCTTCGTCTTCAAGTCTTCCAAGGGCACGCATTACTTTGTCATAAGCTGCTTTGGTGTTAAAATCGAAGCAAACCATAGAAACTTCTTCAAGGCAGGTATCCTGTTCAAGATATTCCAGAATGGTGTTGATTGCGATTTCTGCCGCTTTTGCAAGAGGAAAGCGGTATGCTCCGGTGGAAATAGAAGGGAACGCAACGGTTTTGCAGTTATATTCAACAGCAAGATCAAGAGATTTGATGTAGCACTGACGAAGAAGTTCCGCTTCGTGAGTAAGGCCGTTGTTCCAGACGGGACCTACGGTATGGATGATATATTTTGCGTCAAGCTTAAAGCCGGGAGTAATAACGGCATCGCCGGTTTTGCAGCCGCCGATTCTTCTGCAACAGCTTAAAAGCTCTGTGCCTGCTGCTCTGTGGATGGCGCCGTCAACACCGTCGCCGCCCATAAGGCTGGTGTTTGCCGCGTTTACGATTGCGTCAACCTTCATGTTGACGATGTTGCCTTTTACAACGGAAAAATTGGTCATTTCAGAATCGTTCCTTTCTTCTTATCAAAGCTCTCCATCAATATCGCCGTCAACGTCGGCATCGATATTAAGCGTGTTGATCGTTCTTCTCTTCAAACGTTGTTCTTCGGAGCATTCAACGATGAAATCCTTTATGGTTTTGGCGTTTTTTATGTTTTTAAGCACAAGCTGGCCATGGGTAACGTCGCTGGTTTTGCAAACAACGGTCGCAATTCCGAATATCTTTTGAATAAGAGAAACGGAAAGCACTGTATCCTGGATCTTATACATATAACAGTCGTTTTCAACGCGGGTAAAAAAACCGGAATTGATGGTAATCTGTTCTTCCGTAACGGTATATTTTGTAAAAGTAAAAGGAAGTCCGAAGAAAAGCCATCTTTTTCTTTCTACGAATGCCATAAAAAACACCACCCTTTCTATTGTATTATACCATCTTTTACATAAATATCAAGGCTTTTGCGGTGTGTAAAACAAGTTTTGATGCCATATTTATCCCAAAGCAAAGCAGCGCGCCGGTCAAAAGCGGCACCAGAACAGAAAGCGCGGTCCATTTTGCGCTTTTCGTTTCTTTCCAGATAGTCATAATAGTGGTGGCGCAGGGCCAGTGGAACAGAAAAAACACCGTCGTGCAAAGGGCCGTTGTTTTTGTAAAACCGTTCGCGGCAAAAAGCGCCGCTGTTTCTGCCATGGAACCAAGCTCCGCCAGTTCGCCGCCGGAATAGGCCATTGCCATTATGGGCAGGGCAATTTCGTTTGCCGGCAAAGAAAGTATAAAGCCGGAAAGCACCTCTCCGTCCATGCCAAGCACCCTTCCAACGGGTTCGAGCACCGATGCCATAATTTCGAGCACGGTTTTTCCGCCAATCAAAAAATTTGAGCACAGCCATATTATAACGCCCGCCGGCACCGCCACAAGCACCGCCCTGCCAAGAATTTTAAGGGTTCTGTCGAAAACGGAGCGCACTATTACCCTGCCGATTTTCGGCATACGGTATGGCGGAAGTTCCAGCGTAAAACCCGCAGGCGTTCCTTTGAGCACGGTTTTGGAAAGTATTTTGGAAACCAGCAGCGTTATAAGCACGCAAAATACCAGTACCCCGGTCATAAGTACCGCCCCGGCGGCCGCGGAATCTGTGAAAAACATAGTTATAAGCGCTATTATTGCCGGAAGCCTGCCGTTGCAGGGCATAAAACTGTTTGTAATTATAGCGATCATCCGCTCCCGGGGCGAATCTATTATTCTTGCTCCGGTAACGCCCACGGCGCCGCAGCCGATTCCCATGCACATGGTTGGTTTATTACAGCGCAAACAAAAGCGCGGACAGAAAAATTCCGTCCGCACCGTTATGTAATTTTTTATTCAAGTTTCATAATTTTTACTGCGTCGTTTTCCGTCCACGCAAGTGTTTTGCCGCTTGGAGAAAGATCGAATCCTTTTATAAATCCTCCTTCCGGCGAAGTATAAAGTTCGTTTACGCTTCCGTCCTCAAAATTCACACGCCAAAGGCGATAGGAAAAATCTCCATCCTCAACCTGTTCGCAGAAAACTCCGCAGGGATAACTTTTTGTCATATCGTTTTGCATTTTATATACGGAAAAATCCAGCTCTATGGTTTCTTCCGTTTGGTCATAAACCCCGTAAATTCTTGCGACGGTTTTATTTTCGGGTTCAGAAGTAAAAACCGCAAATTTATCCGCTCTTATCCAACAGATTTCGTAGTGTAAATAATCAAATTCGCTGCAGAATTCCTTCGCGTACTGCACGTTTCCGTCCCAATCCACACACATAAGATATCTTGTCGCTCTGTCGCTTCCGGAATCCACCATAAAAACAATATGTTCACCTGTGATCGAAACATCCAGAGAAAGTATGCGGGAATTTTCCCATTCAAGGTACTCATAAATCATTCTTTCTTCGCCGCGGCCTATGGATTTTGCCATTATTTTATTATCTTCCGCCCAGTAAACGGACTGCACATCAAAAGCTATACCGGTTAAAAAAGAATCTTTATACAGCGTTTGCAGTATATCTTCTTCGCCGTTTCTGCCCTTGCAGAAAATTTCTTTTCCGGTATATATCCACGGGTTGCTCAAAGCCACTTCGCTCACCAAAAGTTCGTTTATGTTGTTCATAAAATCTCTGCCGCCAAAAACAGTTTCCGATTCACCGGTATCGGTATCATATTCCGAAACAATCGTGGCAAAACCTTCTTGTGTTTTATCGTTTCTGTTCACGGCATATATATACGCGGTTTTATCATTTAAAAACTGAATCTGCCCCAAATCCGTTGCTTCAAGTTTTTCAAGGGCGTTTTTATCTTCGGTAATTTTGTTTTCCGGAATTTTTTCTTCCAAAGCTTCAAGCTTTTCTGTTTTTTCTTCCGGAATATTATTTACTGCCGTCGGCTGTTCTTCCAACGGTTTTTCCTGCGGTTTTTCTGCCGCACACCCGCAAAGCAAGGCAAAAACCATAATCAAAACAAAAATCCTTTTCATATAAAAACCTCCGTTTTTTTGTTCTTCAAACATAAAGTAACCTATTGCCGGAATTATGTTGCACTTTTTATAATTTTTACATTCGCTTTAAAGCACAAAAATATTTTTGCCGAATTTTGCGGAAAACTATTGCTTTTTTGGATAATATGCGCTATACTCACCATATTCAAATGAATAGCGTCAGATGAAGTTCGCAGGAAAAAGCAATGCTTGCCGAAGGAGCAACACTCTCAGGCGTTCCGTATGGAATGGGGACTGCGAATGGATGAAAGACTGGAGAAGTTCGCTGCGCGCGGATGCCGAAGGTGCAAGTTCTTTTGTTTTAAAGGACGAATCTCTCAGGCCAAAGGACAGTTTTTTCGATATTTTTAAAACAGGTATGCCCTGTTTTGTCTATCGGGTCTTTTTGCAGCGAAAATTCCGTCTTTCGGTTTTTTCGCTGTTTTTGTTTTTCAGAAGAAAAGGAGAAAACATCATGGAAGAAATTCTTGCAAAAATTGCCGAAGTCAACAGTGTTGTCTATAACTTTGTCTGGGTAACGATAGGTATTGTTCTTCTTTTGGGAAGCGGCTTTATTTGTACCGTTATTACAAAAGCTTTTCAGTTTACCCATTTTGGACATTGGGTAAAAGAAACCATCGGTTCGATTTTTACGGATAAAAACGTAAACGATAAATCCGATAAACGCAATATTTCCCAGTTCCAGGCCCTTTGCACCGCTCTTTCCGCAACGGTAGGTACCGGTAATATTTCCGGTACTGCAACGGCAATCGTTTTCGGCGGTCCCGGAGCGATTTTTTGGATGTGGGTCGCCGCCATTCTTGGTATGATGACCAACTTTTCCGAAAACGTGCTTGGTATTTTCTATCGCCGCAAAAATGAACAGGGCGAATGGTGCGGCGGCGCAATGTATTACCTTAAAGACGGCCTTGGCGCAAAAAAAGGCTGCAAATGGATAGGTTCCATTCTTGCGGTTCTTTTCAGCATCTTCTGCATTTTTGCTTCCTTCGGTATCGGCAACCTCAGCCAGATGAACTCCATTGCGGTAAACCTTGATTCCGCATTTGGAATCCCCAACTGGTTCACCGGCGCAGCTTTTGTTATTATTGCGGGCCTTGTTATCGTCGGCGGCCTTAAAAGAATCGCTTCCGTAACCGAAAAAATCGTTCCCACCATGGTCGTTCTTTATCTTATCGGAACAATCGCAATTTTTATCGCAAACATAGATATGGCAGGCGCTGTTTTTGCTTCCATTTTTAAAAACGCCTTTGGTGTTGATGCAGTTGCCGGCGGTTTTGCTGGTATTGTGATGAAAGAAGTTGTAACCTGGGGCTGCAAACGCGGCGTTTTCTCTAACGAAGCCGGCCTTGGTTCTTCCGTTATGGTACATTCCTGCTCCAACGTAAAAGAACCCGTTAAACAGGGTATGTGGGGCATTTTCGAGGTATTTGTCGATACCCTTATCGTATGCACTCTTTCCGCATTTGCGGTTCTTTCTTCCGGCGTTGTGGATCTTACCACCGGTCAGATCCTTGTAAGCGGCATAGAGGCTTCCGCACTGGTGGGCGCTTCTTTCGAAACCCTTTTCGGCGGCTTCGGAAAATACTTCATCGCCATTGCAATTATGCTTTTTGCTTTTTCCACCGTTCTTGGCTGGAGCGTTTACGGCACCAAGGCATGGGAATACCTTTTCGGAACAAAAGCCACCATTGTTTATAAAGTGATTTTCGTATCCATGGTTTTCGTGGGTCCGATGCTTCATTCTTCCCTTGCGTGGGACGTTTCCGATACCTTTAACGGACTTATGATGATCCCCAACCTTATCGGCGTAATCGTACTCTGCCCGGTAGTTTATAAAATCACCAAAAACTACGTTGACCGTGTAATCAAAGGCAAACACGTTGAACCCATGCTTTCCGTTTTCAAGGAAATCAACGAAGAACACAGCAAAGAAGTTATCAAATAAAATTCACTCTCCTTATATACAAGAATATCTTCTGCAAAAAGAGCCTTCGGCAGCCGCGCCGAAGGCTCTTTTTCATTTTTTGTTTGCCTTTTCAAAAAGTTCCCGGCTTATTATGGCTTTGTGGGTGTTTTCCACCCTGTACCAGTCTTCCGGCGGATTATTTTTTGATGCTTTGCTTCTGAAGGATATTTTTTCTGTTTTTCCCTGCACCATATTGCCGATATACATTTCGTTTTTTAAAATTTTTATCACCGTGGCACTTTGCCAGCTGTGAGTTTTCTTTTCTCCCCGGCGATATTCCAACGGAGTTTTTATTCCGTCACGGTCAAGTTCTTCGGCTATCTGCTTCGGGCCTTTTCCGGAGATTTTTTCCATAAAAATGCGCCGCACGATTTTTGCCGGTTCTTCATCAACAACAAGGCGGTGTTTTTCTTTTTCCGGGCGTTTATATCCGTATGGGGCAAAGGCACCCACAAAATCCCCGCGCTTCATTCTTGCATAAAATGCGGATCTTATTTTTCGGCTGGTATCGCGTGCATACATTTCGTTTAAAATATTCCTGAAAGGAATAATATCCGAAATATTACCGGCAGAATCGTATCCGTCGCTTACAGAAATACAGCGCACGCCCTTTGCTGGAAAATAAACTTCGGTATATTCCCCGGTGGCGATATAATCTCTTCCAAGGCGAGAAAGATCTTTTACTATAACGGTATTCACCCTGCCGGATTCTATATCGTCTATCATTTTTTTAAAGGCCGGACGTTCAAAATTCGTTCCGGAAAATCCGGAATCTATATATTCCCCGTAAATAAAAAAGCCGTTTTTTTCCGCATAATCGCAAAGCAGTGCCCTTTGGGAACCTATGCTTCTTCCTTCGCTTTTTCCGTCCTCTTTAGAAAGGCGCATATAAAGCGCCGCGGAATATTCCATAAAAGCACCTCCGCAAAAATATATGCGGTTTCTTCCAAAAATAAACCGACCACATGGTCAGGGCCTGTTTTCCGCAGGCGCCGGAGGATTTAAAGCCTCTATCCAGATTAAAGGCCACCCTTGGCAGATATCCGATATCTTCCAGTATTGTGAAAAGCGGAAAGAAAATCGCCATCGGCGGAAGCATAACCGCCACCACCCAGCTTAAAACCTTCCATACTCCTTCAAGCAAAAGAGAATTGAGCACCGGCGGGATTTTGAGCACCGCAAACAATTCCGAAAGCCATTCCCCGATTTTAGCAAAGGCCGCAGAAAGCATTGCCGAAGGATAGTTTGCGCCGGAAACCGTAAGCCAGAATATAAACCCGAAAAGTCCGAGCATCACCGGTATGCCAAGCCATCTTCCGGTGAGCACCGAATCTATTTTTTCATCTTTTTTCGCTGCCCGCTCCGGATTTCTTTTTACCGCAGAAAGGCAGATTTCTTCCGCGCGCAATACGGTGCAGGCGGCGATTTTGTCCTCCGGATGTTTGTTTTGCAGCAGTGATTTTTCCCTTTCCAATGCGGTTTTCAAATCCTTCGGGATTTTTCCCCGGCGTTTTTCCAGTTCCGTAACAAACCCGTGCTCGTTTTCCAAAAGCCGAAGCACCGGATATATTCCTTTAAAATCATATCTGTTTTTAAACTGATCAAAAATCCTTTCGGCGGCTTCTTCGATATCTTTCGGATATCTTACCGGGATAAAATCTGTTTTTATTCTGTCTTCCAGCAAATCTGCCATGGCGTTTTTCAGGTTTTGCATACCTTCTCCGGTGGAAGCGGAAATTCCCACCGCCGGAAGTCCCGTGGCTTTTTCAAGCTCCGCTATATCTATTTCTATACCTTTTTTGCGGGCATCATCAAGCATATTAACGCAGATAAGCACTTTTGGCACAAGCTGTGCCGTTTGCAGCGCAAGAATAAGATTACGCTGCAAACAGCAGGCATCGCATACAACCACAGCCGCGTCAAATTCCTCAAAACAAAGAAAATTCCGGGTAACTTCTTCCTCTGCGGAATCCGTTATCAGCGAATATGTACCCGGAAGATCAACAAGCCTTATTTCTTTTTTGCCTTTGCGAAACATTCCTTCCGCCGCTCCTACGGTTTTTCCGGACCAGTTGCCCGTGTGCTGCTTCATACCGGTAAGGGCGTTGAAAACCGTGCTTTTGCCCACGTTCGGGTTGCCCGCAAGGGCAATTCTTCCGATAATCATTCCGCCACCCCCAAAATCTGCGCCGCGTCCTCTTTTCTCAGGGCAATCACCGTTCCCCTAACGAGAAAAGCCTTTGGATCCCCCGCAGGGCTTACTCCCGCACATTCCACAGCCGTTCCTTCAACAAAGCCCATATCCATCAGCCTTCTTCTTAAACTGCCTTGTATTTTCAGTTCTTTTATAACCGAGCGTTCGCCTTTTTTCATATCGCAAAGCGGTATCTGCCGCATAAAATCTCTCCTTTTTTGTTTTTAGGTAGAGCCACCCATTATCAAAATATGAAAAACAGGCTTTTGCAGTCAAAGTTAAATAAAAATTGATTTTTTCATAACAAAAAATTATCATTTTTCGGTGACTTTGGCATTAAAATAGAGTAAAATAAAAATACAGAGATTTTTCGCAAAAGGGGGAATCCACTTGGCATTTTTCGATAAAATAAACGATTTTGCAAAAACCGCAACAGAAAAAACCAACAACGCCATAGAAATCACAAAACTTTCTGCAAAAGCAGAAAGCGAACAGCGCAGCATAAACGCCATTGTTCAAAAAATCGGCGAATATTACGTTGCCAAAATAGATGCCGGAGAAATTCTTGAAGAAGAAGTTATGCTTATGTTCGAAGGCATTGCCGCCGGAAGAAAAAATATTGCGGAAATGCGCGCGGAAATAGAAAATCTTAAAACACCCAAAACCGCAGAAACCGCTTTTGCGGAAGAACCCGCTTCGGATAAAAAATTCTGTCCCGCCTGCGGAAAAGAACTTTCTGCCGAGGCAAAATTCTGCCTTAACTGCGGCGCACAGCAGCCATAATTTCTGCAAAACAAAAAAAGCCTCCGGCCGGAGGCTTTTTTATTTTTCTGATAAACAGGCTTTATTCGGTTTCATAAGGCCAATCGTTTATTCCGCCAAATTCAAACACCGCGGAATATCCAAGGTCCGCAAGAATTTGAGAGGCAACCTTGCTTCTGTTGCCGCTGCGGCAATAAACAAGAATAATTTTTTCTTTATCCAAAAGTTCTTTTTCCGCTCTGCTTTCTATTTCATCGTGGGGAATAAGCACCGCGCCGGGAATATGCTTTTCCGCAAATTCTTCTTCGGTACGAACGTCAAGAATAACGTATTCCTTTTCGGAATCCATTATTTCTTTCGCCTCTTTCTGCGATATCTGTTTATATTCATTTGCAAAAGACTGTTCTTCCATTGCGCAGGCAGAAAGTACAAAAAGCAAAACCAGCGCGCCGATTATCGAAAGCAGCCTTCTTTTTATCATTATAATATACATATTCCCTCTCCTTTCTTTATTTTATTTGACAGAAAACAAAAGTTGGGATATATTTTGTTTGTAATAATTTTTAAAAGGAGCCTTTGCCATGCCCTGTGAAAAATGCGAAAATGTTTTTAAAAGCTCTTTTCCCTTTTGGGAAAAACTTTCTGAAAAAGATAAAATTGATCTGATGAACGGCGCAGGCTGCGCAGAATTCAAAAAGGGACAGAATATCCACGACGGCACCGTATGCACCGGCATAATTTTTGTAAAAACCGGCTGTTTAAGGGTCTATATCCTTTCGGAGGAAGGAAAGGAAATTACCCTTTACCGTATTTATGCCGGCGATGTCTGCGTGCTTTCCGCTTCCTGCGTACTGGATTCCATCACCTTTGACGTTCATGTTGATGCGGAAGAAGACAGCCGCTGCTGCATATTAAGTCCGGCTTCTTTCCGCTTTGTTGCGGAACGCAAGCCCGAAATGAAGATCTTTCTTCTTGAAAAAACGGTCAGCCGTTTTTCCGAAGTTATGTGGGTTATGCAGCAGATTCTTTTTATGAGTTTTGACCGCCGCCTTGCAATTTTTCTTCTTTCGGAATCCGAAAAGAACGGAAGTGCGGAAATAAAACTTACTCATGAACAGATCGCAAAATATATGGGTTCCGCAAGAGAAGTTGTTTCCCGCATGCTGAAATATTTTTCTTCCGAAGGTTACGTTGAACTTTCACGCGGCGGCGTTACAATTCTGGATTTTGGCGCCCTGCGCGATTTATCCCTTTGAAAATTCCGCTACCCTTTCTTTTGGACGAAAACCAATCATGGAATCCACAGCTTTGCCGTCACGGAAAAGCACAAGCGCAGGAATGCTCATAATGCCATAGCGGCTTGCAAGCTCTTTTTCCTCATCTACGTTTACTTTTCCGAACACAACGCCTTCCGATTCTTCCGCAACCTGATCCACTACGGGAGAAAGCATACGGCAGGGTCCGCACCATGGCGCCCAGAAATCAACCACAACGGGGTTTTCGTTTTTAAGTACGTTTTCTTCAAAATTTTCTTTATTAAGAACTTTAACTGACATTTTATTCAATCCTTTCGGTCCGGTTTTGTTTTGTTGATGCTATTATATCCCGACCGAAAGGATTTTTCCGTGACTTTGTCACAATAACAAAAGAGTTTTGCGAATTTTATTTTGTATTGTTCCTCATTCTGCCCGCTCTGCAGCAAAGCAGGCACGCCCATCAAAAAAAGGCATGGCCGGATGATTCTTTTTCAAAATCCGGTGCATTTTATTGGAACATTGTAGGGGCGGCCATGTGTGGCCGCCCAAAAAAGGCTCCCTTGTGTAAAGGGAGCTGTCAGCGAAGCTGACTGAGGGATTGTTTTATAAATTATCGACTTTTGCAAAAACACCTCATCCGTCTGCTTCGCAGACACCTTCCCCTCAAGGGGAAGGCTGCCCTCCGGGTTCTTGGTTATCCCTCATCCACCGCCGCAAGCGGCGGTCCCCCTTCCCCTCTGGGAAGGCTTTATTAAAACTCCGCAAAGCAATTTTGCAAGCACCTGAAAATATCTATAAAAAATGCCGGCCAATGGCCGGCATTTGCTTTTTGATAAATTAAAGGAAAAGAGGAGAAACAGGGCGGTCGCCATAGATTCTTTCGATTGCTTCTGCAAATACGGGAGCAACGGGAAGAACAGTGATCTTGCCGCATTCGGCTCTTTTTTCTTCGCTGATCGGAATGGTATCGAGAAGAACAAGTTCTTCGAGAACGCTGTCTTTGATTCTCTGGATCGCGGGACCGGAAAGCGGACCGTGGGTTGCACAGGCGGTTACAGACTGTGCTCCGCCGACTTCGATAAGTGCTTTTGCGGCGTTGCAAAGGGTTCCGGCGGTATCTACCATATCGTCAAGAATAATGCATTTTTTGCCTTTTACGTCA
>JAFQBH010000022.1 GCA_017399765.1 Oscillospiraceae bacterium
CAAGTAAAAAACTCCCAACTTGAAGATGAGAAAAGTTTGGCGACCATACACAAATACAGGTGGGAGTTTACTGAGAAAAATCTCACAAGAATTATACACGAAACGAACAGTAAAAGCAAGTTATAGATAGAACAAATTTGCCTGTTTACAGGCGGCCGGGCACAAATATGCAAAAGAAGAAAAATTTGATGCGTCTTAAGACGCGGCCGTACTATGCCCTTCAAGGGCTGGTGCAAACCACCGGCTCAGCCGGTGGTTATGATTTCTTCATATTCAAATTCGGAAAATTCGTCCAGGGATTCGGTGATGATTCCGTTTTTAACTTTAAAGGTTTTCAAATGTCTGTGATGGGCTGTGTGTTCTCCAAAGGTAATTCCGAGGAATTTTTCTTTTTCAACACATTCCAGAAGAACGTTAAGAGTTATCGTTTCTTCGCCGGAATTTTCAACCGTCAAATAAAATTTTTTGATATTATGTTTTTTTAAGTATCTTTTAGCAAGCGCAATGGCTTCCGCCTTGTTTTTTGTCCCTTCGGAACAATGGCAGATATAATTTTCCGGAAGATGTTCTTCTGCATAGGAAAAATTTTTTGCAATATAAACTTCCTCAAGAAGACGTATAACGGTATCAGAAAGGGTCATTATTCCTCATCCTCTTTCATACGTTTGCGGATGTAATAAAGAATATCGCCAAGGATTCCGTCCTCTGCGGCCCAGGCAACGTTGCCGGGTTTAACTCTTTCGCCGCTGATAATAACGGTAAGCATCGCTTCAAGAAGCACTTCGGAAGCATCGCATACTTCACAGACCATATCCTGGTGGCTTTTTATGTTGTGGTTTGCAAGAATTGCAGCATAGTCGCTGCGGAATCTTTCGGAAACCACCGCGTCGCGGATAAAGTTATACATAATTTCGTTATATTCCGGAACAACGTAATCCTGGTTGCTGTCCGGATGATGAATGGTTTTGCGTTCGGTATGCGGATTGGTAAGAAGATAATCGGTATAAAGCATAATATCGCGGTGCTCGAAAGGATTGGAAGAAACGCTTAAATCTTCGTTCCATTTTTTGAGCATGCTCATAAGTTTTTTATCAAGTTTTGCCAAAGCTTTTTCTTTTATTTCCGCGGGAACGGGATAAAAACCTTCCGCAACAGAGCAGGCGATGGCCGCAAGGGTATCGCTGTCGCCGCCCATAGAAATAGCCTTGCGCAGAGTATCTTCAAAGCTTTCGGATTCAAAGAACACCTGAAGAGCCACCGGTACGGTGCCCTGGCAGGTTTCGTCAAACTTATATTCGGGGCGGATCTCGTCAAGGGTCTTACCGAAATCGTATCTGTATTTAAGTTCAATATAACGCTTTATGTAATCCTTGGGTCTGCCGTTTCTTGCAAGAAAAATAGCGGCGGCAGTGGCTTTTGCGCCTTTTATGCCTTCTTCGTGGTCATGGGTTACTTTTGCGCTGATTTCCGCAAATTTTTCTACTTTTTCAAGGCTGTGGAAGTACCACGCAACGGGAGAAACGCGCATTGCGCTGCCGTTGCCGAAACTGCCGTAAGGTTTAGGGTCGGCAGAAGCAAGCCACTGGCCGAATCTTCCGCCGTATCCGGCATCCGGGTACATTTTTCCGTATTTCTTCATGGCTTTTACCATGGCTTTTTCGGTTTTTTCCGGGTCGCGTTTGCCGTTAACAAGAGCTTCCGCAACGGCAAAAGTCATAACGGTATCATCGGTGAAAAAACAATCATCGCCGATGATGGGAAAATCCGTTGTTTTTATATTGTTGAATTCATATATGCTTCCGGCAATATCGCCGATTATTGCACCAATCATTAAAAAATCCTCCGGTCAAAATTAATCTATCATATATAATAACATAAGAAAAGTCAATCTTCAAGAGAGAATAATCATTCAAAAAAAGAACAGGCAATCTATGTATTTATAATAAAATTCATTTATTCTCAAAATTTGCAAGTTCCGGATTTTTCAACCATTTTCCGTTTTCATCACGCAAAAAGGGAAGAACGGCCGTAACGGCGGAACTGTTTATCATTCCGTAAACGTGGGGATAGCTTCTTTTGCAGCCGTCGCCGTCTTCATAAAGCACCTTGGAAGAAAGCTTGTTTTCGTCAATGCAAAGAATAACAAGTTCTTCGGAGGAATCTTCAAAATTAGGCGCCACGCGCCAAAAATATTCCGGCTGGGAACAGTGAATAAACCCTTCGGCTTCGATATTGCGTTTGCCCCATAAATCTTTGTTTTTGCGTTCTTCCCAAGTGGATTTTTTCATAACGTGAAGAATCGTAGAGTATTCGGAAAAAGCGTTTTTTACTTTTTCCAGAACAGCGGTATCTCTTGCGCGCAGAAACTTCTGCTGCTCCGTTTTGGGGACGAATTCTGTGATAAGGCGGTAAACCTCATCAAAGCTTTGCCAGCAAACTTCTGTCTTTATGGCTTTTTCGCCTTCGGTAAGATTTGTATTTGCGATTTTTCCGTTTGTGTGAACAAAATAGTAATAAGAAACCTGCGTATAATCGCAGTGGGCGCGGTTTTCTTCAACTATGCCGATTTCTTTTATGTAATCGCAGGAACAGCCGGTTTCTTCAAGAATTTCTC
>JAFQBH010000023.1 GCA_017399765.1 Oscillospiraceae bacterium
AATATAACACCTCCTACGATATAACTACTTCGCGGCTTGATTTTTCGGGTTGGAAAAGGATGAAAAACCTTGCCTGATAACCGAAAACCCTTGAAATACGGGGCTTTTCCGGTTTGTCGTAATTATACCGTAAGGGCATAGCACAGCGAGCATTTTATTTGATATGGGTATGCCTGTCGATGAGGTACGAATTTGGCTTCGGCACGATGATATTGAAACAACGATGAACATATATGTTCACTGGAAAAACACACGGAAGAAAGCTATTTCAAGCAAAATTGAAGGCATTTTCTCTCTAACTTGAAAAATAAAGTTGCCGTTTTTTCGCTGATTTTTGACGATTTGGAAATATCTGTATATGACAAAAAAACCGCTTAATCATGCGATTAAACGGTCTTTTTTTGTTTGGTCTGAGTGACGGGACTTGAACCCACGGCCTCTACCACCCCAAGGTAGCGCGCTACCAACTGCGCCACACCCAGATGCTGTTACGTCAGCAGGAGTTATTATAGCATAGACCGAAATAAAATGCAAGCATTATTTTCAAAATTTTGCAAATTTATTTAAATTTCTCAATTACCCCGAAATAATCATAGTTTATAACCGCTTTTGAATAGGCGATTTTGTTTTTTACTATGTTATTTATATATTCAATATAACTTTCGTCAACAGAAATTTCTTCCGAAGCGGGAATGAATTTTCCGGATGTGAAATTATAATATCCGAAATTTGTTTTCCAGTTATAATCCGGCCAGATTACAACTGCTTCCGAACCGGAAAAAACGTCCCTGCCCACAAGAAGCCTTGAATCATAAGGAACACCGAAAAGATTGCAAAGGGTCGGAAGAATATCAAGGGAATAGGTGGGTTCGTCGATATCGATTGCCATATCGGAATATTCATTTTCAAGACATCCGGACCAGATTATAAGCGCGTTATGGTCGCGGCCAGGGTTATCGGAATATGTGAAACCATAAAGTTCCGCAAGATAATCTTCATCGTTGCCCCAGCTTTCGCCTTTTTCAAGGGCGTAAGGATAATGGTCAGCTGTCAGCACGATTACCGTATCGTCCGCAATGCCGGCTTTTTCAAGTTCAGAAACAAGGAAAGAAAGAGCATGCTCAAGTTCAAGGTTTGCGGCAATATAGGACTGAACGGTTGTGGAATAGGGGAGATCTTCAACGAATTCACGGTTTTTTGAGGACATTGCGTGGTTAAAACCTGTATAAAAACCGTGTCCGCTTACAGTCATATAATAAACGGAAAAAGGTTCTTTATCGATATAATCGGAAATCGTTCCCTCAAAAAGCTCAAGGTCGCTTGCGGGCCAGTAAAGATCGCTCATTTTCTTTTCAAGACCGTTTCCGAAAGCTTCAAAAGTTTCGTAACCGAGCTTTGTATGGGTAAGGTTTCTGCTGTAATAATCAAAAGTTCCGTTGTGGTAAGAAGCAGAAAAATAACCTTCCGCCATAAGCTTGTTTCCGATGGTGAAATCGGTGTTTCCTTCAGTAAGCCGGAGTATGCTTCCGACTCCGGAAGTGGGAATTATTCCGCTGAAGATAGAAAATTCACCGGTGGAAGTGCTTCCGCCCCAGGTTGGCTGATAATAATCGTTAAAGGTAAATCCGTTTTCGGAAAGGCGATAAAGGGTTGGAGTAAGTTCCGGATCGATAACTTCTTTTGCAAAGGATTCCGCCGCAATAAGAATAAGATTTTTTCCTTTGAAAAGACCGGTATAATCGTTCTGCTTTGTTCCGGAAAGGCTGGAAACGTATTTGTGAACGTTAAGAAGCGAACTGTTTGTTTCTTCGCTGATTATGGTTTCAAAATCAATATCAAGAACGTTGTAACCGTATTCTTTTTCGGGTTCTTCATCTGTTTCCGGTTCGGTTTCGGAAGGCATTTCCGGAATGACAGGGATTTCCGGAAGTTCCGGTTCTTCAATTACAAAATCATCATCGGAAGGATTTCCGAAAATTCCGTACTGAAAATCAAGCCTTGTTCCGGTAACAAGTCCGAAAGATTTTACCGCATTGTCAAAGTTATATGCGTTCTGATAAATTCCGAGAGTGGTACTGTTGCTGCGAACAATTTTTGCTCCTGCAACGGAAAAAACCATTACTGCGATGAGCATAATAACCGATGCGGAAAACTTTTTATCTTCAGAAACCGAAAAATCGAATTTTTTGCAAACAAGAACAATAAAAATAATAAAAGGAAGGAACATCGCGGCAATGGCAAAAAATCCTCCGGTAATTGCCTGGAAAAACGCGTCGGAAAAATCCGTAAGAACTCCGCCGGTGCCTTTTGCAATGGAATCTATCGTCATAAAAACCTGATAGCTTCCGCTTACAAACGCTTCAACGGTGAAATAAAGGCAAAGGACAAAAACAAAAACGGAACCGAGGATTTTTCTCATGACCGCTTTTTTCGGAAGAAGGGCAATAAAACTTAAAAACAAGCCGAAAGAAAAAGAGAAAAACAAAACCGGAACAAAGAAGGAAAAGGTTTCGATTCCGCATTTTATCCTCAGCGCGAGTTCAAGAAAAATAATTGTAAAAGGTATATATAAAAACGAAATAATTTCGGAAAAATTGATTTTTTTGAAAACGGAAATTTTTTCTTCTTCCATTTTTTCTCTCCTTTCGACATTTTTCACGGCTAATTATACCACTAAAATAAAACAAATAAAGCGGTTTTTTAAAATTTTAATAAATATAATCCGTAAAGCTAAACAGCATTACACATAAAAAATCCCTTAAACAGACCGTTTAAGGGATTTTTAAAACTGGAGCTAGTGACGTGACTCGAACACGCGACCTGCTGATTACGAATCAGCTGCACTACCGACTGTGCTACACTAGCAAACCGAATATTAAGTTGACTTTAATATTATATATGAAGTTGGGTCACCAGTCAAGAAGATTTTATTCTATGTTTTTTTAAAATTAATAATTTTTAAGTAGACAGAAACGGTATCTTTATGTTATTATATCTTGAAATATAGTTTGTGAAAGGAGGAGAAAGCTTTTTGTTTAAAAGAAAAAACGCGGTTGTTCGCACAAGAAAATACGGAAAGCTTATCCGAATTTCCATAATTACCGTTGCGATCGCGCTTTTTGCCGGTGGAATTGCTTATGGCTGGCAGCAATATGAAGAAGAAAAATATCCGGAAGGAACGGAAATGGATTACAGCCTTCCGAATGCTTTTATTGATTTTGCAAGGCTGATAAATGATTTTATAACACAGAATGAATCGGAAGAAAATATTACCGAAACGCTTAAAGAAAATAATGATTCTGAAAAAGGTGACACAATAATTATTGTCGGTTCTGAAGAAACTCAAAGTTCAGAAGAAACTTCTTCTGAAACAGAACCGGAAGAACCGGAAATCCGCGGCGGCATTGTTCCGGAAAATGAAAATGCTGGTTTTTATGATTTTAAAGATTCGCTTTTTGTCGGCGATTATTTTGTTGCCCAGGCGGAAAACCTCGGCTATTTTGAACATACAGGCTTTGCGCATGTAACCGGCCTTGATATGAGCACCATACTTACAAAAAAGGAGCTTAAGCTTGGGGAAGATTACGTTACTCTTTCCGATTATGCAGCGTCTTTTGAAGATGTGGAAGCCGTTTATATTATGATATCCGCCGAAAGCATTTCGTGGATGGATGTTCCGACCTTTGTAAAAAAATATACCGCTTTTGTTGAAGGAATATTAAAATCTTTTCCCGAAGCGCATATTTATGTTCAGCCGATACTTCCGATAAACGAAGAAAAGGCGGCGAAACGCGGATACACAGTAACAAATGACGCTATCAGAAAAATAAACGAATATATTTTTTCTTTTGCCGAAGAAAACAGCATCTGGATACTTGATATGGTTTCTGCCTTTGCGGATGATGAAGGAAAGCTTCCTGAAGAATTGACAACAAACGGAATCCGTTTTGAAAGAGATACTTATGAGATTTGGTCTAACTATCTCGTAACGCATAAAGCACATAAATAATAAAAAAAGCCGGGCCTTTTGGCCCGGCGGTTTTTTTATTTAATTAGTAGTTTTTAGCCTGGATTTCGAAGTATGCCTGAGGATGTGCACAAACGGGGCATACAACGGGAGCGGATTCGCCAACATGGATATGGCCGCAGTTTGCGCATTTCCAGATAACGATGGAACCTTTCTGGAAAACCTGGCCGTTTTCAACGTTTGCGAGAAGTGCACGATATCTTTCTTCGTGTTCAGCTTCAACTTTGCCTACGCCTTCGAAGCGAAGAGCGATTTCTTCAAAACCTTCTTCACGTGCTTCTTTTGCAAAAGTTGCATACATATCGGTCCATTCATAGTTTTCGCCTTCTGCTGCTGCAAGAAGGTTTTCAGCAGTGGTGCCGATTCCGCCAAGATATTTGAACCAAAGTTTTGCGTGTTCTTTCTCGTTTTCAGCAGTTTCGAGGAAGAGTCTTGCAATCTGTTCATAACCTTCTTTTTTTGCTTTGCTTGCGAAATAGGTGTATTTGTTTCTTGCCTGAGATTCGCCTGCGAATGCGGTCATGAGATTCTGTTCGGTTTTAGAGCCTTTGAGTTCCATAGTTTTTTCTCCTTTTTCAATAGATTTATTATCTTCATTTTGAAGGGGTACAAATTCAGATGCGCCGTGTTTGCAGAGAGGGCAAACAAAATCTTCGGGAAGTTCTTCGCCTTCATAAACATATCCGCAAATCGGGCAGCGCCAGCCTTTTTTAACTTTCGGGGGCTGGGGTTTGGGTTTGATGTGGTTCTGATAATAAGTGTAGGTTACGGAATCTTCGGAAGAAAGAATTTCAGCCTCGGTAACGTCCGCAATAAACATTGTGTGGGTTCCGAGATCAACTTCTTCAACAACTTTTCCGGAAACAAAAGCGTTGACGTTTTCGTCAAGGCGGAGAACGCCGTTTTCACAGCGGCGGGTTCTGACACCGTCAAACTTATCCGCATCTTTTCCGCTTCTGAAACCGAAGTTTTGGAAAACACCGAAGGGAACGGAAGTTGAAAGAACGGAAACGGTGAACTTTCCGGTATTTTTAATCATATCATGTGTAAGGTTAAGTTTATTGACTGTAACGCTTACGCGAAGGGGAGTATCAGTAACCTGAGAAAAGGTGTTGATGATACATCCGTTGTCTTTTCCGTTTTCGTTTGCGGAAACGACATAAAGACCATAGGAAATTTTAAATAATGCCTTAATATCCATTATAATCTTCCTTCCAAAAATTTTCAATCAGATTTTTTAAAAATACAGTCTGAACAAAGTCCGCTGAAAACAAGGCGATAGCCGCCGATTGAAAAACCGTTTTCTTCCTTAATGCGTTTTTCAATACCATCGAGTTCCGGAACATCAACATCGCAAACTTTTCCGCATTTATTGCATTTGAGATGATGATGAGCACAGAGGGTGGTATCGAATCTGTCGGCGCCGCCGGGAATCTGAAGATGAAGAATTTCTCCTTCTTCGGAAATTCGGTTCAGAATACGGTAAACCGTTGCCTTGCTTATGGAAGGGAATTCGTTATGAACACATTCATAAACCTCATCCGCAGTGGGATGGTCAAGAGCCATGAGTGCGTTCATAATTGCGGTTTTCTGAATGGTGTTTTTCAATGAATCACTTCCTAAATGAGAACTGTTTTCAAATAGGATTATAGCAGATTATTTAGGATTGTCAATACTATTTTTGAAAAAAATCTTATTTTTTAATCAAATTTTTCGGGAAAATTTACCTTTAATATAATATTTAAACAGAGCCAAAATAATGTTGCAAACGCAAAATTTAAAAGGAGTGTAAAAATAAAATGTCCAGCTCTAACAAACAGGCAAAAGCAGCTCTCGAAAGAGTTAAACAGGAAGCAGCAAGCGAAGTAGGCGTAAACCTTAAACAGGGTTACAACGGCGATCTTACTTCCCGTCAGGCAGGTTCCATCGGCGGTCAGATGGTTAAAAAAATGATCGAATCTTACGAAAACAGCGTAAAATAAGAAACCATTTTAAGAGAAAAAGGCGGAGCTTTGCTCCGCTTTTTTTCTATATTAAACAATTATTGAATATATATATTAAATATTGACTGAAATAAAAAACGGTGATATTCTTATGACAATATGTCATATTTTTTCAGGAGGAGTTATGCCTAGTTCAACTTTTGAAAATCTTTCCGAAGAAAAAAGGCAAAGAATATTTGTTGCAATATATCACGAATTAAAACGCGTTCCGTTTCCGGAAATGTCTATTAATCAGATCATAAAAGATGCGGGAATTCCGCGCGGAAGTTTTTATCAGTATTTTAAAAACAAGGACGATGCTTTTGATTATTTTGTTGAGGAAAGTTCAAAAAGAATCAAGGAAAAAGTAGTAAGAAGAATTTCTTCCGTTCATGGCGATATTTTTGAACTTTGCGAAATGGTCTTTGATGAAATTATTGCAGCCGGAAGCGATAAAAACTGGAAAGAAATAATCTGCCATGTGGTTCCTTATACCAATATGAATAAATTGGAACCGATTTCTCATTATATCGAAAATATGAAAAGGGAAGAATGGCTCGTGGCCTGCAGTTCTCTTGGAATCGGAAATCTTGATATAAAAAACGAAGAAGAAGTTATGGACATAATCGGCGTTATAGAAGCTCTTTTTCAAAGTGCACTTCCCAGCATTTTTTCAGAAGAAGAAAACAGAGAGGAAATCAAAGAAAGATTTCGCCGAAGACTTAATATAGTAAAAAAAGCAACAGTAAGGGGGGGCGTTTGATTTGTTTTCAAAATTCAGCGTAAAAAAGCCATACACAATTTTGGTTGCGGTAATTGCAATTCTTGTTCTTGGCGTGGTTTCGTTTTTAAAACTTACCCCGGACCTTCTTCCTAACATAGATTTTCCTTATGTTATAATCACAACAACATATGCCGGCGCTTCTCCGGAGGAAGTTGAACAAACCGTTACAAGGCCGCTTGAACAAAGCATGGCAAAACTTGATAATATTAACAGTATCTCTTCAACTTCTGCGGAAAACTATTCAATGGTAATGCTTGAATTTACTGACGGAACCGACCTTTCCACAGCTTCAATAGATATTACCAACTCCATTGCCCAGTTGGAATCCGGCTGGGGAGATATGGTCGGAACCCCGATTATACTTAAAATCAACCCCAATATGCTTGCGACCGCAGTTGTTGCGGTAAGCGTTGACGGACTTGAAGAACACGAACTTACTTCTTTTCTTAATGATAATATAATCAGTCAGCTTGAAGGAATTGAAGGTGTTGCTTCCGTAACTGCCGACGGCATGATTGAAAAAAGCGTTGAAATAAGAATTTCTCCGAAAAAGCTGGAATCTCTTAACAGAAGAATAGAAAACGAAATAATCCGCCAGTTTGACAAAGCTTATGAAGAAATTGACAATGCGAAAGCTCAGCTTGCCGACGGCAAAGAAGCCATAAGAGTGGGAACCCTTGAACTTGAAAAGGGCAGAAAAGAACTTGACAAAGCAAAAATCGAAGCTGAAAAGCAGCTTGCTGACGGGGCAAAGGAACTTTCTTCAGCTCAGAAAGAAATTAACGCTGCAAAAAAAGAACTTGACAGGGCGAAAGAGCAGCTTATAAAACAAAAAGAAACCATTTATGAAACTTACGGTCAGATGCTTGTTCTTAAAACAACCGTAGCCGGAATGGAACAAAGCAGACTTGTTCTTCAAAAAAGTCTTGCTTCACTTAAATCTGTTGAAGAATATGTTCTTTCGGAAGAAATCAGTACCGAAGAAATAGATAAGATAGTTTCGGAAATGACAAACGGGGAATATACATCTCTTAACCTTTTAAGAAAAGGAATGGAAACCATTCAGTGCGGAATAGATGAAATAGATTCCTTCCTCGGAAACATTGACGCAACTCTTAAAGAACAGGGTTACAGCCTTGAAACTCTTGATAAAGCAATTGATGATATAGAATATGCGATTTGCAATATGGATAGCTTTTTTGAAGAAATTGAAAAAGGCTATGAACAGCTTGAAGATGCACAGAAAATGATAAATGAAGGCAAAACTGCGCTTGTTGCCGGTGAAGCCGAAATGAAAAAACAGTTTGCAGACACAGAAAAACAGATTAACGATGGTGCCGCCCAGCTTTCGGCTTCTTCCGCGCAGATAAAATCTGCGGAAAAAGAGCTTGAAGCAGGAAAAGAACAGATAGATGCCGCCCTTGACGAAGCGATAAAAGCGGCCGACGTAAACGAAATGATAAACATCGAGATGCTTGCAACGATTTTCTATGCTCAGCATTTTGAAATGCCTGCCGGTTATGTAAAAGACGGTGAAAACAATGTTTTAGTGCGTGTCGGTGATAAATATGACAGCGTTGAAGACATGGGTGAAATCGTTCTTTTCGATATGGGAATCGAAGGCCTTGATGCCGTTACTCTTGACGACGTTGCGGAAATAAATTATACCGATAACTCCGGAGAAACCTATGCAAGCGTTAACGGAAACCGCGGTGTAATCCTTTCTTTTACAAAACAGTCAAACTATGCAACTGCGGCTGTTTCTGAATCAATTCAGGAAAGATTTGATGAACTTGAAGCAAAATACAGCGGGCTTCATTTTTCGCCCCTTATGGACCAGGGGGATTATATCGAAATAATCATAAGCTCCGTTCTCGAAAACATGGTGATCGGTGCGGTGCTTGCAATCATAATTCTTGCGGTTTTCCTCCGGGATATCAAACCGACCTTTATGGTTGCTCTCAGCATTCCGATAAGCGTTGTTTTTGCAATTGTTCTTATGTATTTTTCCGGAGTAACCCTTAACATAATTTCTCTTGCGGGTCTTGCCGCAGGTATAGGTATGCTGGTCGATAACTCCATTGTTGTAATCGAAAATATCTACCGTTTGAGAAGCCTTGGTCTTTCTCCGGTAAAAGCGGCGGTTTCCGGTGCTTCCCAGGTTGCCGGTGCAATCACTTCTTCAACTCTCACAACAGTTTGTGTTTTCCTTCCGATTGTTTTTGTCGAAGGCCTTACCCGTCAGCTTTTCCAGGATATGGCGCTGACAATTGCATATTCTCTTCTTGCAAGCCTTATAATTGCGCTTACGGTAATTCCGGCAATGGCGCCTTCCGTTCTTAAAAACGTAAAAGAAAAGAAGCAGGAAGAAAGCAAGGGAATGAGGAGATACGGAAAATTCGTTCTCTTTGCGCTTAAACATAAAGCGCTTGTTCTTCTTCTCGCAATCGTCCTTCTTGGCGGAAGCGCTTATGCCTGCATAAGCCGCGGATTTATCTTTATGCCGGGAATGGAATCCAACCAGCTTACCGCAAATATCAATATGCCGGAAGGTTCCGTTCTTGAAGATACCGCAGAACTTTGTGACGAATTCAGCGAGGAAGTAAGAAAAATCGAAGGCGTTGAAACCGTTGGCACGATGCTTTCCGGCGGAATGGCAAGCATGGTCGGAATGTCCGGAGGAAGTTCCGACGTAACCTCCGCGGTAATGTATGTTCTCCTCAACAGTGAGGGAGAAAAACAGGCCGGAGAAATTACAAACAAAATTTCCGCAATTGCCGAAAAATATGAGGACAAAGCAGAAATTGGCGTTACCGGCGGAATGATGGATTCCATGAGCATGCTCACCGGAAGCGGCGTCACAATCAACGTTTATGGTGAGGACCTTGAGGATATTACAAAAACCGCTTCCGAAATCGGTGAAATAATCGGAGATGTCGAAGGAATTTCCTATGTTTCTGCCGGAGAGGAAAAAACAGAACCCACTATCAACATAAGCGTTGATAAAGAAGCCGCAATGAAAAAAGGTCTTACCGTCGCGCAAATTTTCCAGGAAATTGCGACCCAGCTTACAAAAAGCGCAACTGCGGCAACGGTTGAAACTAAAGACGGGGATTATGATATTATTGTGATCTCTGAAAAGGCGGAAAACTTTACACGTAAGGATATCGAAAATTACGTCTTTGAAGTAAACAAACAGGACGGAACGACGGAAGAAGTCAAGCTTTCCGATATTGCGGAAATTCTTGACGGAAACACTCTTTCAACAATCAACAGAAGCGCCCAGAGAAGATATCTCAGCGTTTCCGCCGGAATTGCGGAAGGTGAAAACGTAACAATCGTTTCCACAAAAGTTCAGGAGGCTCTTGCGGATTATAATGCTCCGGAAGGAATTTCTTTTGAATTCTCCGGTGAAAACGAAAGCATTATGGAGGCCATCTGGGAACTTGTAAAAATGCTTGGAATAGGCATCATTCTTGTTTACCTTATAATGGTTGCCCAGTTCCAGTCACTGCGTTCTCCTTTCATCGTAATGTTCACAATTCCTCTTGCGTTCACCGGCGCTTTCCTTGCGCTTATCGCCTGGGGACTTGAAATAAGCGTTGTTGCAATGATCGGTCTTGTAATGCTGGTCGGTATTATTGTAAACAACGGTATTGTTCTTGTTGACTATATTAACCAGCTTCGCGAAGAGGGTATTCCGAGAAGAGAAGCAATAATCGAAGCTTCCAAAACAAGGGTCAGACCTATTTTCATGACTGCGCTTACAACAATTCTTGCCCTTGTTCCAATCGCATTTGGACTGGGATTCGGCGCAAGCCTTATCCAGCCGGTTGCGGTCTGCTGCATCGGCGGTCTTGTTTATGCAACCCTTATGACTCTTGTTGTAATTCCGGTAATGTATGAAATGCTTTCCAGAAAGAAAATGAGAATTGTTAAGAAAGAAGACCTTGAAATTTCCGAACTTTGATGAGCTTAAAAAGGCGGCGGAGAAAATCCGCCGCTTTTTTGTTGATAAACAAAAAAATTTATGTTAAAATTCAGTCAGAAAAACCAAAGGAGGATTTTATTTTATGGATAACAAAACCCTTGTTAAAGAAGCTCTTGCTGCAAGAGAAATGGCATATGTTCCTTATTCCGGATTTGCGGTAGGTGCCGCTCTTCTTACAAAAGAAGGAAAAATCTATCGCGGCTGCAACATCGAAAACGCCGCATTTTCTCCGACAAACTGCGCCGAAAGAACCGCTTTTTTTAAAGCGGTAAGCGAAGGCGAAAGGAATTTTGAAGCAATCGCCATTGTCGGCGGCCCTGCGGGAAATCCTCCGGTGGATTTCTGCTATCCCTGCGGAGTCTGCCGCCAGGTTATGGCGGAATTCTGTTCCGATGATTTTACCGTAATTATCGGAAAATCCGAAGATGAATTCAAAGAACACAAGCTCAGCGACGTTCTTCCTTATACCTTCCGGGAGCCTGACCTTCACAGATAATTTGAAAGGCGGTGTTTTATGAACAAAGGCGCAGTAATTTATATTTTAAGGCTTTTTGCGGAAAGGCTTATCGGCGCGGCTTTGTTTTTGCTTGGCGCAGGAAGTTTTGACCTTCGCTCCGGAATTTTCTTTTCGGTATATGTTGCGGTTGCGCTTGTTTCCGGAATAATAATTTACCGAAAAAAACCTGAAACTTTAAAAGAAAGGGGAAAGGTGAATACCAATTCCCCGAAATGGGATAAAATTTTGCTTCTTGTTTTCTGGCTTTCCGCCTTTTTTATCGTTTATTTTGCCGCAGGAAAAACCGTTCCGCCCGGAAAAGAAATCGATTTTGATTTTATTGCAGGAATGGTGATTTATCTTGTTTCCGCGGTGATAACGGTCAAAGCTATGCTCGAAAACACTTTTCTTGAATCCACAGCAAGGCTTCAGCCGGAAAGAAACCAGACTGTAATACAAACCGGACCGTATTCTATAGTGCGCCACCCGACCTATTCCGCGGTTCTTCTTTGGTGTGTTGCGGTAAGATGCATTTTTCCTTCCGCAGAAGTTCTGATTCTTGCCCTTGCGATTTCTGCAGTCATAAGCATAAGAACTGAACTTGAGGACGAAATGCTGAAAAAAGGTCTTCCGGGTTATAAAGAATATTCCGAAAAAGTAAAATATCGTCTTATTCCGTTTGTCTGGTAAACAAAAAACCGTGCTCAAAATTTGAGCACGGTTTTTCTTTTTGAGCATCAGCCGCATCCGCAGGAACAAACTCCGATTCCGTCGGTTTCCTCAAGCCGGGGCGGGAAAAATTCGTTTGTGGGGAATTTGATATGCTTGAAAACTTCACAGGGGTCGTCGGTCGTGGTAACGCATTCTTTTCCGGGAATGCAGAAATCATAGGCCGGAATAAGCATCTGGACCCTGCGTTCAAGCTGAACGATGGTGAAAAGACCAAGGGTAAGAAGAACTTTTCTTCCGCCGTTCGGAACAACAAAGTTTCCGTTGAAACAGCTTGAAACGCATTCCGGAAAGTTGAGTTCACAGCAGCCGCAGTCACATTCACAGGAATCCGCAACTCTGCTAGAAAGAACAATTGGAGTTACAGCCTGAACAACCGCTCTCGGGCTGTCGGAAACATTTCCGTTTCCGCCGAAAGGCATTTCGGAACTAAAAACCTTAACGTTTCCTTCGCTTCCGTAAAGAATCACTTTTTTTGAGAAAAAAGCAATTCCGGTTACCGTATCCGCCGTTGAAACCGGGGTATAATATGCCGCAAGATTTACAAGGAAATAGAAGGTCATATCCACGGAATAAAAACCGCGGTTAAAGGGAATGGGTTCCACTTCAAGGAACACGTTAAGTACTTCAACGCTTTTCGCTTTAACGGAAAGCGCACGGTCGATTTTTGCCTGTTCGGATTCGGTAAAATAAACCTGAAGATCCTCAAGGCAATCTTTATCTGAGCAGGAATCATAGATCCTGCCGGCGTCTATGCAAACTGCCTCCTTAAAGGCATTGCCGCTTGTTTTTTGCTCTGCCATAAAAATCCTCCCATCAAGTTGATAAAAAAGCTGCCTCTTGCCTTAAAAAGAGGCACACTCAATATATTTTATGATTGGAAAAGATTTTTGTTCACTTATTAAAACCGCATATCGGAAATAATATCTTCAATATGTAATGGATGAACTCTTTTTTCAGCAAAAAGCTTTGCTGTTTCGGTTGCTTTTTCTTCGCCGCAGTTTCCGAGAAAAGATATTTCTCTGAAAAAACCTCCGCAAATTTCGGATTCAATAAAAAAAGAACCTTTGTCTTCAAAAACAGCATATTTTACGTAAAAATTTTTGAAAAGATTCTGTCCGGATTTAAAAAATGCTTTGTATTCCATCGTTTTTACCTCCTCGGGGGAAATATCCCTTGGTTTGATTATATTCCCCGGAACAGAGATAAATCCACCGGTAAAAAATGACTATTACATAAAAGAATAAAAGCGTGCCGAAGGCACGCCTTTTTTTATCGGATTTTTCTTCCTTCAAGATAATATCGTTTTTCAAAAGGATGCCCCATTGCAAAACTTTTCCGTACAAAAACGGTGTTGTTTTTAATAACTTCAAAAACGCTGTCCCGGTCAAATTCCCGATAGCAGAATGCAATGCAGCCCGGCTCTTTTCCGAGTTTTTCACAGGTATCCGCGTCGTGAACGTATTCAACAAATGCTTCCGGATGGCTTTCGAGCCAGCGGTCCAGAATCGGCTGTAATTCCTGAAGGGAAGGAAGGCTTGAAAGATCAAGACCCATCTCGGAAAGTGCCTTTTCGGGGTCGGAAACGCCGGAAACAAGGCGGTTCATACATTCATAAGGCATTGCCGGGTCATAAAGATTGATTATTTCCGCAAGGCAGAATCTTGCCGGGTGATTTTTTTGTTCTTCCGGAGAAAGATTTTTCTTAATCTCTTCCCAATAACATTTTGCAGTTGCGAAGGAATGGTTTCCGTCGCCCATTGCGAAAGAAAAAGTTCCGCCGTTTTCGGTAAAAAGTTCATCAAGAACATCGGCAATGTTCTGATAAAGCTCCTCGCTTTCGATTTTTGTTCCCTTAATGTGTCCGCCGCCTTCCATTAAATCAAAATCATAGATTTTCGGAAGATTTTCGGTTTCTTTTCGGAGCATGCTCATAAAATTATCTTTTTTATCAACAATGAGCATAAGAACATGGGGAAGTTCCAAAGGAGCTTTTTTCCTGATTTCAACTCTTGGGGCAACTCTTGTGATATCGGTTCTTTCGGTGACTTTGATTAAACTGTCGGCTCCGGGGTTGTAATCATATTTTTCGAGGTCAAAAGCCGCAACAAGACCGAATCTGGTGCCGTCCGGAGTATCCCTTTCGGTAAAGATAAAACCTTCGCCGATTTCTTTGAGAGTTCCTTCGGAAAGATATTTTTCCATTGATTTTGTGCGTTTTTCATAATCTCTGTCGCCGGAAAGAAGCCACGCTTCCGGAAGAGTCATATGAAGGGTGGAAGGGGCTTCTCCGACGTAATTTTTAACTCTTTCCCAATAATCCGGCTGTGCGGCATATTGATCGCAGGCAAGAACGGCATATTTTGAATAATCTGTTCCGGCTTTCGGCAAAAGAATGTTCGGGATTTTTACGCCCAGTTTTTCGAATTTTTCCAAATAGTCCATAATGAACCTCCTGAAAAAAGAAGGCGGAACCAAAGTTCCGCCTTGAAATTTTAATTATCAAAGAACGCGAACGCGAAGGACGCCATCGATTTGTTTAAGCTGTTCAACAAGTTCGTCGGTAACGTCTTCGTCGAAGTCGAGAATGGTATATGCAACGCTGTCGCGGGATTTGTTTACAAGGTTTTCGATGTTAAGTCCCGCGGCGGCAACTTTTTCGGTAATGGTTCCGAGCATATCGGGTTTGTTGTGGTTGATAAGGGTAATTCTTGCGCCTGCGGCTCTCGGGAAGGAAACTGCCGGAAGGTTAACAGAGTTTACGATGTTTCCGTTTTCAAGATAATCCATAATCTGTTTTGCCGCCATTTTCGCGCAGTTTTCGTCCGCTTCGGGAGTGCCGGCTCCGAGATGAGGAGTTGCAAGAACGTTTTTGAGTTCAAGCTGTTCCGCAGTGGGGAAGTCGGTTGCATAGGCTTTGACTTTTCCGCTCTTGAGGGCTTCAACAACGGCTTCGTTGTTGATAACGGGACCGCGGGCATAGTTGATGAGATAAGTTCCTGGTTTCATCATTTCAAACTGTGCCTTGCCGATATAATCTCTGGTTTCATCGGTAAGCGGAACATGAATTGTGATATAATCGCAGGTTTTATAAATCTCATCAACGTCATTGGTGAAGTTAAGATATGCGCGGAGTTCTTTTTTTCTTGCGGGAAGGAGATAAGGGTCATAACCGAGGACGTCCATTCCGAGATCGCTGCAGGCTTTTGCCATTCTTGAACCGATGGAGCCAACGCCGATTATACCGATTTTCTTGCCCATAATTTCCGGTCCGCGGAAAGCTTCTTTACCTTTTTCGACCTCTTTTCCGGGTTCGGTGGTGTTAAGACCCTTGACCCAGGCGGAAGCGGCTTCAACGTTTCTGGAAATCATAACGATTGCGGCGATAACAAGTTCTTTAACAGCGTTTGCGTTTCCGCCGGGGGTGTTGAAAACAACAACGCCCTCTTCGGTAAGGCGGTCAACCGGAATTGTGTTGACTCCGGCGCCGACACGGACGATTGCCTTAAGGTTTTTACCCATATCAACGTTATGAAGCGGAGCGGAATGGACCATTATTGCGTCCGGCTGGTCAAGAACGTCGGTAATAACGTATTTTTCCTTATTATACATATCAAGGCCCGCCTGGCCGATTTTATTATAAGTATTGATAGTAAACATAGAATTTTCTCCTTTAAAATAAAGATTATTCCCTGTATCCCTTTTCAAAATCCACCATGCACTCTGCAAGGCATTCAACGCCTTCAATCGGCATTCCGTTATAAATGGAAGCTCTGATTCCTCCGACGGAACGGTAGCCCGCAAGGCTTATCATTCCGCGTTTTTTTGCCATTTCGAGGAATGCATTGGTGTTTTCTTCGTCGGGAAGGGTGAAGGTTACGTTCATAATGGAACGGCAGTCCTTTTCGGCAATGCCTTTATAAAGTTTGGAACTGTCGATAACGTCATAAAGTATCTGTGATTTCTTTTCATTGAGTTTTTGAAGTTCGGAAACACCGCCCTGTTCTTCAACCCATTTGTAAACAAGTCCGCACATATAAATTGCAAAAGTCGGCGGAGTGTTGAGCATTGAACCGGTTTTATCCATGGTTTCATAGCGAAGAAGAGAGGGAACAACCGGGTCGATGTCAGGAAGAACGCTTCCGCGTTTGAAAATTGCAACGGCAACTCCGGCGGGACCCATGTTTTTCTGTGCTCCGGCATAAACAAGGGAATAATCTCTTACGTCGATTTCGGTTCCGAGAATTCCGGAAGTCCAGTCGCCGATAAGAGGAATGTTTCCGTGTTCCGGAAGTTTGCGGTACATGGTTCCGCTTGTGGTGTTGTTTCCGGTTATATGAAGATATGCGGTTCCGGGAAGGATCATGTCCTCGGTAATTTCCGGAACGCTTGTTTTTGTATCGGTAATTTTATAAGCGTCGCACCATCGTGAAGCCTCTTCAAAAGCTTTTTTTGAAAAAACTCCGTTAACGGCATGAGCTGCTTTCTGTCCCTGACGGGCATAGTTCATTGCGGCCATTGAAAACTGCATTGTTGCTCCGCCCTGACAAAAAACAACCGCATAATCGTCCGGAATGTTCATAATCCGGCGAAGGGTCGCTTCGGTTTTCTCAATAATTTCTTCGTAGGGTCGAGATCGATGGCTCATCTCCATAACGCTGCAGCCGGCACCGGGATAACAAAGCAAATCGCGCTGAGCTTCTTCAAGAACAGAAAGCGGAAGAGCCGCCGGGCCTGCTGAAAAGTTGAACAATCTTTCCATAAGTTTTTTTACACCTCCGAAAAAATAATAATTGCCCTTATAATAATCAGTTTTAAATATAAATTCAAGCATATTATACTATTTTTGTAGGAAATAACGAAAAAGTGGAGAATATTTATTCATATTTACAACGGTTTTTAAGTGTTTCTTAAAAATACAGTTGTTTTTCGCAGAAAAACGATATTGTGAAAAACAAATCTTTGTGATAAAATAAAATATATGAAAGGGGCTGATGAAAAATGCCGAAGAAAAATTCCCGCAACACAAAAAGCAAAATCGTCGATGCCGCTTGGCGCCTTTTTTATGAACAGGGCTATGACGACACAACCGTCGAGGATATAATTTTTGAATCCGGCACTTCAAAAGGCTCTTTCTATCATTATTTTGCCGGAAAAGATGCTTTGCTCAGTTCGCTTTCATATCTTTTTGACGAAAAATATGAGGAGATAGAGGAAGAAATTGATCCGGAAATGGGCGCTTTTGAAAAACTTATGTTTTATAATAACGAACTTTTCGGAATGATAGAAAACCGGATTTCAATAGATCTTCTTGCCCGGCTTTATTCTTCCCAGCTTATTACAAAAAGCGAAAAGCATCTTCTCGACCGTAGCAGAACTTACTATAAGCTTCTCCGCAACACTGTAAAAAAAGGTCAGGAAAACGGCGAACTTCGTGATGACGTTACAACGGGAGAAATCGTAAAAGCCTATGCTCTTTGCGAAAGGGCGCTTCTTTATGACTGGTGCATCTGCAACGGTGAATATGCCCTTCGTGAATATTCAAAACGTATGATGCCGATTTTTATGAGCGAATTCAGAAAGAAATAAGAAAATCCCATGGCTTTGCCATGGGATTTTTTAATAATGATGCAACAAAAACAGAAAAATTTTGCACTATATAAGCGGAGGTGTTTTTATGAAAAAACTTTGCCTTATTTTGGTGTTGATTTTGGCTTTCTGTGCCTGTGGAAAGGAACCGGAAAATGAAATTCCTTCGGAAGAGCAAGAACCATCATTTTCGGAAAATTCTGTAAACGAAGAAGAAAAACCTGCGGAAAAGGAAGAAGATGTTATTTATTTAGGCGGCTGGACTGCAGATTTTAAGCCTTCGGATTTCGAAACAATGGAAGAATATGAAAAGGCTTTTTTTGATGAATATGTAAAACAGCTTGAGCCTATTGAATTTTTTGAAACGGAAAAAGAATTTCCTGCCGTTATCCTTGAAATATTTGATTTGATTATGGAAAAAGAACCCTATGAATTTCTGAAATGCAAAAATCTTCTCGGAATAGAAGTTTTCGGTGATGAAAAAGAATTTTTTGTTTCCTATCAATATCTTACAAACGAAGGTGCGGAGGAATATCTTAATATAAGAGTACGAAAAAATGAAAACGGAAAATTCGGTTTGCTTCTTCGCGGGGGCGGTGCTCCGGGCGGACACGGGCTTGAAAAGACGGATATTACCATAGAAGATATGTTATAAACAAAATCTGAAAATGGCTGCTGTTCATTAAAGCAAAATACACCAAAAAAACCGATGATATTTTGTAACTAATGCAAAAACCCGCGGAATGCCGCGGGTTTTTATTTCTGCCAAATTGCCAGTTTACATATTGACATTTTTCAGTTATTATATATAATAGCAAATTCTGACAGGAGTGTTTTTTGATATATGGATAAACATGTTAAAAGAATCGGTATTCTTACTTCCGGCGGCGATGCCCCCGGTATGAACGCTGTAATTCGTTCCGTTGTAAGAGCCGCCGCAAGCAAAGGAATTGAATGTCTTGGTATCAGAAGAGGCTATAACGGTCTTATCAATGGTGATATAATCCGCCTTGATTCCGACAGCGTTTCGAGAATTATCAACAAAGGCGGCACAATGCTTTATACCGCAAGAAGCGAAGAATTCATGACCGAAATGGGACAGAACAAAGCCGCCGCAACCTGCAAACAGTTCGGCATTGACGGAATAATCGCCGTCGGCGGCGACGGAACTTTCCGCGGACTTTATGCTCTTTCAAAACACGGTGTTTCCGTTGTCGGAATTCCCGCAACCATTGATAACGATATCAGTTGCACCGATTACTGCATCGGTTATGATACCGCCGCAAACACCGCTGTTGAAGCAATCGACCGTCTCCGCGATACAATGCAGTCCCATGACCGTTGTTCCGTTGTTGAAGTTATGGGCCACAGAGCAGGTCACCTTGCTCTTTATGTAGGTCTTGCAACTTCCGCAACCGCTGTTCTTGTTCCGGAAAAAGAATTCGATTTTGAAAACGATATCGTTGAAAATATCAGAAAAGCAAGACTTAACGGAAAAACCCATTTTATGATTATTATGGCAGAAGGCGTTGGAAAAGCAACAAAAATGGGCGAACGCATTGCGGAAGAGCTTGCGCTTGATACAAGAGTAACCATTCTCGGCCATATCCAGCGCGGCGGAAGCCCCTCAGCCCGTGACAGAGTTACTGCGGCGGCAATGGGTTATGAAGCGGTAAAAGCCCTTGCCGAAGGAAAAACAAACCGTGTTATCCGTTCCGTTTCCGGTGAATTTGAGGATATCGATATTATCGAAGCCCTTAATATGAAAAAAGGTCTTAATGAAGAACAGTATGAAGTTCTTGAGGCGATGACCGGTATTTACCATTGATTTTAAAAAGATGCCCCTAAAACGGGCATCTTTTTTTATTTTGTAAAATTTGTTGAAATAAAAGGTATTATGGGTGTATTATATAAGCATAGAATCCTTAAACAGGGAGGCGAAGAAATGGCAATAGATATAACTAACCATAAGTGTCCCGCGTGTACCGGACCATTGCATTTTGTGGGCGAAAGCGGAATGCTTGAATGTGATTACTGCGGAAGCAAATACAGCGTTGAGGAAATTGAAAAACTCTATGCACAAGACGTTGCGGAAGCAGAAGAGGGCTTTGCAAAAAACGAGGCTAAAAAAGAAAAGGAAAAAGCTGAGTTTGAAGCCATGGGAATGGAATGGAGCGAAGAAGAGGCTAAAGGCATGAAAACCTATAGCTGTCCTTCCTGCGGCGCGGAACTTATCTGTGACGCAACCACCGCCGCAACAAGCTGTCCCTATTGCGGAAACCCGACCGTTATTCCCGGACAGTTCACCGGCGGACTTAAACCGGACCTTGTCATTCCTTTTAAGCTGAACAAAGACCAGGCGGTAAAAGCTCTTGAAAATTACTATAAAGGCAAGATCTTCCTTCCGAAGGCATTCAAAGAACATAACCACATCGAAGAGATAAAAGGCGTATATGTTCCGTTCTGGCTTTGCGACTGCGAAATGGGCGGAAGCGCAATGTATAAAGGCGCAAACGTAAGAAGCTGGCGCGAGGGGGATTATGATATCACCGAAACCACCTATTTCAATGTAATGCGTGAAGGAAAACTCGAATTTGAGATGATCCCGGTAGATGCTTCCACAAAGATGCCGGATGCTCATATGGACGCTGTTGAACCCTTCGATTACAGAGAACTGAAACCGTTCTCAACTGCCTATCTTCCGGGATTCCTTGCGGATAAATATGACGTGAGCCAAGAAGCGAGCATGGAAAGGATTGAAGGAAGAGCAAGAAACAGCATCAAGAGCGAAATGCGTAACACCGTAAGGGGATATTCCATGGTAACGACAGAAATGGAAAATTTCGACTTTGAGAACAAAGGCGTAAAATACGCATTGATGCCTGTATGGATGCTGAGCACGAAATGGAAAGGACAAAACTTCCTTTTTGCCATGAACGGCCAGACCGGAAAGCTTATCGGCGATTTGCCGGTTGATAAAGGCAAATTCTGGGGACTTTTTGCAGCGATAGCGGCACCCCTTGCGATAATATCCAGCATAATCTGGATTCTTTTGTGAGAGGGGGCGGCTTATGATGACTAAAAAAATAATCTCGATCCTTTTCGCAATTATCCTCGTGCTCGGAATGAGCGTTTCCGCCTTTGCCAATAATCAGGGAATATATGTTTATGATGAGGCAGGAATACTTACAAATGATGAAATTGAAGAACTGAATGCCAAAGCAAAAGCAATATCAGAAGAATATAACTGCGAAGTTTATGCAATAACTTTTCCAGGTCTTGAAGGCGGTGAAGCATGGGAACTTAACGAAATGCTTTACTTTCAGCTTACTGAAGTTTTCGGAGCAAGTGAAGATATCATAATTCTTACTCTTGCAATGGAAGAAAGACAGTATGACATACTTGCTCACGGCTACGGAAACACCGTATTCACCGATTACGGAAAAGATGTTATGGCGGAAAGGTTCCTCGATGATTTTGCCAATGACGACTGGTACTGGGGGTTCAATGATTACCTCGATACCTGCGACGAATTTCTTGAAATGGCCGCAAACGGAGAACCTTTTGACGTTGGTTCGGAAGGGGATTCCTTCGGCGCAAATCTTTTCGGAGTTCTTATTGCAACCATAGTTTCCTGTGTAATAGCGCTTGTGGTATGTCTTATTTTCAGAGCGCAGATGAAAACCGCAAGACTTGCGACCGAAGCGCATGATTATCAGAAAGAGCTTAATCTTACCAATCATTATGACAGATTCAGCCACAGAGATATCCGCAGAGTTTACAATCCTCCGCAGGATAATGACAACAAAAGCGGCGGCGGAACAACAATAAACGCCGGAGGTTTTTCTCATAAATCCGGTGGATTCTGATATATAAAAAGCAGCCTTTCGGCTGCTTTTTTATTTTATATAATGAACTTTTTTCTCATTAAATTGATCTCTTGCTTCCGGTTCTTCGGAAGGATGACCAATGTAGATGATATTGAGAGGAATAAATTTTTCGGGAAGCGAAAGAGCTTCGCGGACATTCTTTTCTGCGGTTTTCATAGGATGAATCCCGCACCATACGGCGCCAAGTTCCAAATCGACTGCCCGGAGAAGAATGTTTTCAGTTGCGGCGCTGCAATCCTGAATCCAGAATGGAGAAAGCTGGGAAGGGAGAGCTTTTGATAAATTTCCGCAAACAACAATCGCAAGGGGTGCTTCAATTTTTGAATATCTTGCGGCCTTGCGGAGCTTTTCAAGAACTTCCGGCTTTGTTATTACAAAAAATTCCCAGGGAGTTTTGTTGCAAGCGGAAGGTCCGCTCATTCCCGCATGAAGAAGTTCCAAAACGTTTTCTTCGGAAACCGGTTCGGCGGTGAATTTTCTTACGCTTCTTCTTTTAAACAATGCTTCACTTAGTTCCATATTATCAACTCTTTCAGTAATAAACTTTTTTGAGCACGAATTTTCCGGTAACGGGGTCTTTGTTTTCATAATCCGCAAAAACTGCGGCTTTTTCGCTTTCCAAAAGAGAAAAACCTCGTTTGATTCCGGGTTTTCTGCGGTTTTCTTCTTCGGATTCTATTGCAAGACGAATCTTTTTTATTTCCGGATTTTTGACTTTGAGCACTTCCGGAAGTTTTCCGGAAGAATTTGAGCATAGCCTGTCGCAGATCATTTTATCTTTGAGCACGGATGCATCGATTCCGTCGAGTTTGGAAAGATATTCAAAAGCCATTTCGGTGTAATCATCAAGCGAAACAAGCGGTTTCGAATGTTCGGATGCATAAATGCCGAATTTTTTGAAAAATTCGAAAGGCGAAAGCCCGGTTTTTTCAAGAATATATTCAACCGTTCCGATAAATCTTCCGCTGTTGCAAAGACGCTCAAGCGCATCTTCAACTTTATGGAGAAGAGAAAGGTCTTTCTCGCTTGTCCATTGTGTGGAAATAACTTCATAAGGCGGTTCTTTTGAAAATTCACAAGGGTATTTTTCTGCGTTTTCGCGCATTTGAGCACCATGGAGGAGTTTTAAAAACCCAAGCTGGAGCATATTTGAATGCAGGTTATATCCGATATCAAAACTGTGCTCAAAACTTTCCAAATCTTCAAAAGGAAGCCCGGCAATAAGGTCTATATGGATATGTAAATTACCCGGAATAAGCAGTTTTTTGATATTTTCAATAAGTTTTTCGGTGTTCGTTTTGCGGTTTATATAAGCAAGGGTTTTTTCGTTGAAACTTTGCATTCCGATTTCAAGCTGAATGGAACCTTTCGGTGCGGAATTGAGGATTTCAATGGATTCTTCGTCAAGAATATCTCCGGCAATTTCAAAATGGAAGCATACGTTTTCCGGAATTCCTTTTCCGTGCTCATTTATGACAAATTTCCAAAGTTCTTTCGCCCTTGCCCTGTTTGCGTTAAAGGTTCTGTCAACAAGTTTAACGGTTTGGGTTCCGCTTTTTGCAAGAAGAAGCATTTCCTTTTTTGCTCTTTCAATATCAAAAAAACGAACTCCGCCGCATCTTCCGGAAAGGCAGAAGGCACAGGAATAGGGACATCCGCGGCTTGTTTCAAGATAAGCAATCCGCCCTTTAAGCGCTTCAAAATATTCTTCACAATAGGGTGAAGGCGGTTCGCCTTCGGCAATAAACGGCTCGTTTATAACAATTTCTTTTCCGTTTCTGTAACAAAGCCCCGGAACAGGGAAGCTCGTTTCGGAATTAAGCAAATCGCAAAGGAGGGCGAAAGGATATTCTCCTTCGCCGGAAATTAAATAATCACACCAGGAATATTCTTCAAGAACCTCTTTCGGGTTATAGGAAACTTCCGGACCGCCAAGAACAATCAAAGAATCCGGAAGGGATTTTTTAAGCATTTCGCCAAGCATTTTTACATGGCTTATGTTCCAGATATAGCAGGAAAGACCAATTATGTCGGGTTTTTCAAAAACAATTCTTTCAAAAACTTTTTCAATGGGTTCGTTGATGGTTCCTTCAACAACTTTGCAGGAGTAATTTCCGGAAGAATAAGTTCTTATTCCGGCGGCAAGGCACCAGGGAGAAAGCGGTGAATGTACATATTTTGATGAAAGGGAACAGAGAACAATTTTGTTGATTTTATCCGTATTTATGCCCTTCTTTCAAATAATACTTGAAAATACAGCAGATTGTGCTAAAATGAATTGGATCAGTGGAATTATTATAATTATAACAAGATTATAAAAATATGTAAAGAAAAAGAGGTGTTCGCTTTTGGGTCATATCTATTATTGCGATATGAAAAAATTCGAACATCTTTATGAGGAATGTGTTTTCCTTCTTCCGGAAAAAAGAAGGCAGAAAGCAGAGAGAATAATCAACAAAAACGAAGCCCTTCTTTCTGCAACCTCCGGGCTTATGATGAAAAGAGTTCTCGGTATTACGGAAGATTCGATGCTTTCCTATGGCGAACATGGAAAACCTTTTCTTGAACAGGGACCATTTTTCAGCGTTTCCCACAGCAGGCAGTTTTCTGTTCTTGCGGTTTCGGAAAATGAAATCGGAATCGATATAGAAATGCATCAAAGCCCAAGCGAAAGGTTGATTGGACGCTGTTTTACCGAAGAAGAACAGGCTTTTGCAAAGTTGAGCACGGAAAATTTTCTGAGGATCTGGACAGCGAAGGAAGCTGTGCTCAAACTTTTTGGAACGGGTTTTTCATATTCACCGAAGAACTTTTCTGTTCTTCCGCTTGATGATCCGCATGAAATAAACGGAAGAAAAATCGGCTTTTTCTGCGGAAAAATAAACGAAGCGCCTTTTACGGCGGCTTTTTATAAAAAAGAAGATTTTGAAATTTCGGAATTACTTCCGGAAGACCTTATATATTGAGAGGATTTTTATGAAAACAGAAAGAAGCTTTCCAAAAGCAATTATAACAAAAAAAGGTGAAAACTGGGTCGCCGGCGGCCACCCATGGATATATGATGCAGAGGTGATTTCCGTTGAAGGCGAATTTGAAAACGGTTCGCTTGTTGATGCGGTTTCCGAAAAAGGAAAATATATCGGAACTGGTTTTATCAGCACCGAAAGCAAAATCCGTATCCGCCTTGTTTCAAAAAACGCGAACGATAAATTCGACCGTGATTTCTGGAAAAGAAGGGTCAGATATGCCTGGGATTACCGGAAAACCGTAATGGGCGAGGATATCAGCTGCTGCCGCCTTATTTTTGGCGAAGCGGACCAGTTTCCGGGTTTAACGGTCGATAAATTCGGTGATATCCTTGTTACACAATGCCTTTCCGTTGGAATGGAAAAAATAAAAAATATTGTTTTTCCGCTTCTTTATGAGGTGCTTTCCGAAGACGGACAAACCGTTCGCGGAATTTATGAACGCAACGACGTAGCTATCCGTAAGCTGGAAGGAATGGAAGAAAACAAAGGCTGGTTCAATCTTCCGGGCGTTGCGCTTCCGGATTCAACAGAAACCGAGATTATTGAAAACGGAATAAAATACAGCGTTGATTTTGAAAACGGACAGAAAACAGGCTTTTTCCTTGACCAGAAATATAATCGTCTTGCCGTTTCAAAAATCGCAAAAGGAAAAAGAGTTCTGGATTGTTTTACCCACACCGGTTCCTTTGCTCTCAACGCCGCAAAAGGCGGCGCAAGCCACGTTTGCGCTGTTGATATATCCGAATCCGCAATTGAAATGGCAAGGCGCAACGCGGAGAAAAACGGCCTTGAAGGCGTTATGGAATTCCGAGTTGCTGATGTTTTCGATTTGCTTACCAACCTTGATAATAAAGCGGAAAAATTTGATTTCATAATCCTTGACCCGCCGGCATTCACAAAGTCCAGAAAGACCGTTGACAGCGCTTTTAAAGGTTATAAGGACATTAACTTCAGAGCGATGAAACTTCTTCCAAGGGGAGGATATTTTGCGACTGCTTCCTGTTCGCATTTTATGCCGGACGAGCTTTTTGTAAAAATGCTCCATTCCGCTGCAAAAGATGCGGGAGTTGAACTTCGCCAGATCGAGGCAAGACAGCAATCTCCCGACCACCCGATTCTTTGGAACGTTCCGGAAACGGATTATCTTAAATTCTATATTTTCCAGGTCATCTGACCGTTAAGGAGATCAATTATGGATATGACGAAACCCGCAGTAAAAATCGTAAAAGAATATGTATTGCTTACTCTTGCATCGGTTTTGATAATCATAAGCACATGGCTCTTTAAATATCCCAACAACTTTACCTTCGGCGGAATAACCGGTCTTTCAATTGTTTTAAGCCGGATTTTTGAAGTTCCCGCAAGTACCCTTAACCTTGTTATGAACGCGGTCCTTCTTGTAATCGGCGTTGTTGTTCTCGGAAAAGGCTTTGCCGGAAAAACGTTTTATGTAACAATTCTTTCAACCGTCGGTCTTTCCGCTCTGGATAAAATCTATCCGATAACAACTCCGCTTACCGATGAACCGGTTATCGAACTTCTTTTCGCTGTTGCAATTCCGGCGGTAGCGTCCGCAATTCTTTTCAATATGGATGCTTCCAGCGGCGGAACTGATATTGTTGCTATGCTCCTTAAAAAATATACAACAATGGAAATCGGAACGGCAATTTTTGCGGTCGATATTATCATAACCCTCAGTGCGTTCGTTGCTTTCGATTTTGCAACGGGTCTTTATTCCGTAACCGGCCTTATGGCAAAAACCCTTATTATGGACGGCGCGATCGAAAATATGAACCTTTGCAAATATTTTACCATTATCACAACGAATCCGAAGCCGATATGCGATTTTATTCATCACGAACTTCACAGAAGCGCAACTATCTATAAGGCGGAAGGCGCTTATTCCCATACCGAAAAGAACATAGTTCTTGTTGTTCTTAAAAGAAGCCAGGCGGTTCGCCTTCGCAGATTTATAAAAGATGTTGAACCAACTGCCTTTATGATGATTACCAACAGCAGTGAAATCATCGGTAAAGGCTTCCGCGGATTCAACTGAAAGGAGAAAAAATTTGAAAAAACTGATAAAAAAATATTTCTATCTTACTTATATTTTTATCGGTGCTTTTGTTCTTGCTTTTGGAATGTATAATATCCATTCGAGAACGATTATCACCGAAGGCGGAATTTGGGGAATAGAGCTTCTTCTTGACCATTGGTTCGGGCTTTCGCCTGCGGTAACCGCGCCTTTTCTTGACGGAACCTGCTATCTTCTGGGCGTTGTTTTCCTGGGAAAAGAATTTATTCTTAAATCTCTTGTCGGAACCCTCGGCTATTCCGCGTTTTATGCCGTTCTTGAACAGTTTCCGCCGCTTTTGCCGGATTTGAACTCGGTTCCTTTGGCTGCGGCGATAATAGGTGCAATTTTTGTAGGAATCGGAGCAGGAATTGTTGTTCGCCAAGGGGGCGCCTGCGCAGGTGACGATGCTCTTGCTCTTGCAATATCAAAAAAACTTAAATGCAAAATTTCAACAGCATATCTTTCAACGGATATGACCGTTCTTTTGCTTTCTCTGAGTTATATTCCGTTCAGACAGATTTTCTATTCGCTTATAACGGTTCTTCTTTCCGGCTGGATTATTGAAAAAGTTCAGAATTTTAAGAAAAAACAGCCTGTTGGTGCGGTTTTGTCCTGAAAAATGTGGTAAAATAGGTTCATAAAAGGAAAGGCGGTGCTCAAAAATGGAAGGAAGAACAAAAGAAAAACTTCTTTTTATACTTGAAAGACTAAAAAAAACAGACGAACAGCACCCTGTTAATACCAATGAACTTATTGCGTATCTCGGCGAAAGGGGAATAACCGCGGAAAGAAAATCCGTTGCAAGAGATGTTGCCGCCCTTCGGGATGCAGGCTATTCAATAATTCTCTGCGATGAATATAAGCGCGGTTATTATATGACCGACCAGCTTTTTGAGGATTATGAGCTGAAAATAATTGCAGATGCGGTTTCCGGCGCAAAATTTATTACCTATGAAGATTCTTCTTCAATTGTTGATAAACTTTGCGAACTTGCAAGCCCCACCGGCGAGGAAATTATTAAAAACCATACTTTCATTGATGAAAAGATAAAATCCAAAAACAAAAAAGTCCGCTATAACATCGATAAAGTAATAAACGCAATTAAAAACGGAAAACGCATAACTTTCCAGTATTTTGAGTTTGCCGCCGATGGAAAAATGCAGCTTAAGCGCGACGGACATATCTATGAAATTTCGCCGTATTATCTCTGCTGGGATAACGACAGCTATTTTCTCATCGGAAACAGCAAAAGCCACGACCACCTTATCCATTTCCATGTTGAAATGATGACGAACGTTGAGGTAACGAAAATTCCGATAAGACCGGAAAGCGAAATTGAAGAACTTCACGGAAGCTTTTCAATCGGCGAATATCTCCGCAGAAGCGTTAATATGTACGGCGGCGAAAGCATTAAAATTTCTCTTGAATGCAGCGATAAAATCGCGAAAAACGTCCGCGAAGAATTCGGCGAGGATATTATTACGAAGCCAATCGGCGAGAACAGATTTGTTACAGAAGTAAAAGCCGCCGAAGGCGAAGGACTTATCCGCTGGATAATGCAGTTTTCCGCAGAGGATATGAAAGTTGTCGCGCCGGAAAATATTGTTGATGCAATTCGGAAAAGAGCAAAAGAACTATATAAAATTTATGAATAAAAAACGGAAGGCAAAGCCTTCCGTTTTTTTAGTTATATAACAGGGTTTCCGAGTCCGAAACTTATTGAAAGAGCTTCATCAATTCTGTTCATTGCGCCGTCGTCAAGATGACCCATGTGTTCTTTAAGACGCTGTTTGTCAATGGTGCGGATTTGTTCAAGAAGAACTATGGAATCTTTTGCAAGCCCGCATTTTTCCGAAGAAACGGAAATATGGGTCGGAAGCTTTGTTTTGTCCTTCTGGCTTGTAATTGCTGCGGCAATTACAGTTGGGCTGAATTTGTTTCCGACATCGTTCTGAACAATAAGTACCGGACGTATCCCGCCCTGTTCCGAACCGACCACGGGACTCAGGTCGGCATAATAAATATCTCCTCGTTTAACGGTCATTTTTATCACTCCGTAATTTTGTTGCGAAGATATTATTGCCGCGAAAAAGCTTTGTTAAACATATTCGCCTTATATACTATTGATAATTTTCCGTCTTCGTGATAATATAATAAAGTTAAGGAATATATTTAATTTTTTAAAGGCAGAAAGGAAGTTTCAATGCCCGAAATAAATTATATTGAAAAAGTGCGCGAGATCCTTTCAAAAAGAGAAGGCAAACATAAGGCCTATGTCCATACATACGGCTGTCAGCAGAACTTTTCCGATGGCGAAAAGCTCGAAGGTCTTCTTGAAGAGATGGGATATGAAATCATAAATTCCGCCGAAGAAGCAGAATTTGTAATTTTTAATACCTGCGCAATAAGGGAAAACGCTGAAAAACGAGTTTTCGGAAACGTGGGAATCCTTAAAAAGGCCCATGAGGAAAACCCGAATATGATAATCGCTGTCTGCGGCTGTATGGTCCAGCAGGAACATATTGCAAAAAAATTCCGCCAGAGCTATCCTTTTGTGGATATCGTTTTCGGAACCCACGCCGCTCCGAGATTACCGGAACTTGTTTATAAACATATCACCGCAAAAAAACGCCAGTTCGATATCGGCGAAGGCGAAGGCTGTATGGCGGAATATCTTCCTGTCCACCGTGACAGCGATATGAAAGCAAATCTTCCGATAATGCATGGATGCGATAACTTCTGCACATACTGTGTAGTGCCTCTTGTTCGAGGAAGAGAAAAGAGCAGGGAACCGGAAAATATTCTTGCAGAAGCAAGAGAAATCGTTGCGGCGGGATATAAAGAGATAACTTTGCTCGGCCAAAACGTAAACTCCTACGGAAAAGGGCTTGTAAAGGGAATCACCTTTGCAGAGCTTCTTCGGGAAGTTAACGCAATTCCCGGAGATTTCAGAATAAAATTCATGACTTCCCATCCGAAAGATTGCACCCGCGAACTTCTTGAAGCGATCCGCGATTGCGAAAAAGTTTGTAACTATATCCATCTTCCGGTACAAAGCGGTTCAAACGATGTTCTTCGCAGAATGAACAGAAGATATACCGCCGAACATTATATGGAACTTGTTGATATGGCGAGAGAAATCATTCCCGATGTTACCATAACAAGCGACCTTATAGTCGGATTTCCCGGGGAGACGGAAGAGGATTTTGAAGCGACTATGGAACTTTCGAGGAAAGCGAGATGGAGCATGACTTACAGTTTCATCTATTCAAAACGAGAGGGAACAAAGGCCGCCGTTATGGAAGACCAGATTCCCCATGAAGTTTCCTCGAACCGCTTCCAAAGACTTCTTGATTTACAGACGGAAATCAGCCACGAAATAAACGCTTCTTTCGTCGGAAAAACAACAACCGTTCTTTTCGATGATGAAGTTGACGTGGGAGAAGGCTATATAAGCGGAAGAAGTTATGAAAACCTTGTTGTTCGAGCCCCAAGAACCGACGTTCAGAAAGGCTTTGCAAAAGTATATTTAAAAGAGTCCCTTGGCTGGGCTCTTGACGGAGAAATTATTAAAACGGAGGAATAAAATAAAATGACTGTTATCGAAATGGCAAGAGAACTTGGCAAAAAAATCCAGCAGGAAGAAAGCTATATCCTTCTCAACACCGCACAGAGAGCTGTTGAGGAAGACGATGAACTTCAGGAAAAAATTGCCGAATTCAATATGAAGAGATATGAACTCACCCAGGAAATCACCAAGGCAGACCGTGACGACAAAAAAATCGAAGAACTCGATAAAGTTGTTCATGAGCTTTATGACGTTGCGACCAACCATGAAAAAATGGTTGCATATAACAATGCCCAGGACGAATTCAACGAAATGTTTGAATATGTTCTTCATATCATCCAGATGTCCGCAGCAGGCGACGATCCCGAAACCATTACAAGACCCGAACAGGGCGGTTGTTCCGGCGATTGCGGTTCCTGCGGCGGTTGCGGTTGATTTAAATAAAAGGAGGAAAATACAATGGATAAACAGGCTATCGCAAAATATCTTGATCACACCCTTCTTAAAGCAGATGCTACCCATGAACAGCTCAGAGCAGTTTGTGACGAAGCAAAAAAATACGGAGTTGCCGCAGTCTGCGTAAACTCCCTTAACGTTTACTTCGTACATAAAGAGCTTAAAGGTACCGGAATAAAAACCTGCTCTGTCGTAGGTTTTCCTCTTGGTGCAATGGCTTCCGCTGCAAAAGCATTTGAAGCCGCCTGCGCAATTGAAGACGGCGCAGAGGAAATCGACATGGTAATAGATATCGCTTCCGCAAAAGTGGGCGATTGGCGCCGCGTTGAGGACGACATTGCAACTGTCCACAGCGCCTGCGACGGAAGAGCAATCCTTAAAGTAATTATCGAAACCTGCCTTCTTACCGATGAAGAAAAAGTCGAAGCTTGCCTTGCGGCAAAACGTGCCGGCGCAGAATTTGTAAAAACTTCCACCGGTTTTTCCACCGGCGGCGCAACTGTTGAAGATATCCGCCTTATGCGCGAAACCGTTGGTCCGGAAATGGGCGTAAAAGCTTCCGGCGGCGTTAAAACTTATGAAGCAGCCTGCGCAATGATCGAAGCCGGCGCTTCCAGAATCGGAACTTCCAGTTCTTCTAATATTTGCGACTAAGACAGCAAAATTTACGGGCACGGTAAAAACTACAGTGCCCGTTTTTAATTAAAGGGGAAGACCGTTATGTCAAAGAACATGCCTTGTCTGCGTTGCGGACACGAAATGAATCATATAAAAACAGAAAAATTGCAGCTTGGACAAACGGGCTGGATTTTAGGTGATTTGCCGAATCTTCTGGCTGGAGCTATGGAAGTGGATATTTATACTTGCCCTAACTGCGGAAAACTTGAATTTTATCTTGCAGAAGAAGCGGAAGAAGAACTTCCGCAAAAGCAGTGCCCAAACTGTGGAAAAAAGCATGATTTCGATTATCCCAAATGTCCTTTCTGTAAATATGATTACGGTAAATAATGCAATTTAAGAAAAAACCGTGCCGGATTTTCCGGCACGGTTTTTTTATATGATATTTATAATATCCACTTTATCGGGGTTTTTTCTAACAATCTTTCGTAAAGCTTCCATTCGTTCATCAAGGTCTGCACTGATTTCTGCACAATGCGCAAGTTCTTTTGCCATTTCTTCTGTAAAATGAAAATCCTTTTTATAATGTATCTGGTGCTCAAGGCTTGCCCAACAGTCCATCGCAATGGTGCGAAGCTGAATTTCAACCTTCATCATGCGTTTTTCTTTTGCAAGGAAAATCGGTATTTCAATTATAAGATGCAAGCTTCTGTAACCGCTGGGTTTTGGATTTTTGATATAATCCTTCATTTGGATAAGAGTTACATCATCTTGATTAAGAAATGCTTCAGCAATTGTATAAACGTCACTTGGAAAAGAGCAAACAACGCGGATTCCCGCAACATCATGGAGCTGTTCTTCAATGTTTGCCATTGAAAGCGGATAGCCGTATTTTTTAAGTTTGTTGCGAATGCTGATAGGTCTTTTAAGACGGCTTTTGATATTTTCAATGGGGTTTCTATCGAATCGAAGAGAAAATTCTTCGTTGAGCACCTTGAATTTGGTTTCAACCTCCATTATGGCACAGCGGTAATAGGCCATAAGCTTTGCGTATTCATGAGCGCGCTGGGCAATAAGGTAGTGGGCTTCTTCGCTTTCAAAAATTTCCTCGAACTCTTTTTCAAGTTCGCGTTCATTGGCGAATTGAGGTGACATGGGCGCAAATCCTTTCGGGTTATACTTCAATTTAAGTATAACATATATTTATTAATTTTTCTTATTTTTTAAAGAAATTTCTGTTGACAAATCCAACAAAAATACAAGCAGTTTTTTGGCACAAAAAAAGCCCCGCAAAGCGGGGCTTTAATTTTATTTACCTATCAAAGGAAAAGGGGAAGGAATACAACAGATACAATGGTCATGAGCTTGATAAGGATGTTAAGGGAAGGACCGGAAGTATCTTTGAAGGGGTCACCGACGGTATCGCCGACAACAGCAGCTTTGTGGGGTTCGGAACCTTTGCCGCCGTTATGACCGTTTTCAATGTATTTCTTTGCGTTATCCCAAGCGCCGCCGGCGTTGGACATGGTGATTGCCATAAGAACACCGGTTACAAGAGCGCCTGCAAGAAGGCCGCCGAGTGCTTCGGTGCCAAGAATAAGACCAACAGCAATGGGGCAAACGATTGCGAGGATACCGGGAAGGAGCATTTCTTTAAGTGCAGCGCCGGTAGAAATATCTACGCAGGTTGCATAGTCGGGTTTCTGGGTTCCTTCCATAATGCCGGGGAACTCACGGAACTGACGGCGAACTTCTTCGATCATCTGGTTTGCTGCTTTACCAACAGAGTTCATGGTAAGAGCGGAGAAGAGCATGGTGAGCATACCGCCGATAAGAAGACCTGCTACAACGTTAGGATCAAG
>JAFQBH010000003.1 GCA_017399765.1 Oscillospiraceae bacterium
GACCGCCACCACGAAAATCCTCTTGATAAAGTTGTTCCGGTGACGGATATAAAGACCCTCAACAGTCTTATTGCCGAAGCGCAGAACGTTTTTGTTGCAGATTCGGTTTATGCCTATGCTTCGGAACTTGTTGAGGAAACCCGTCATAACGCATATATCCAGCTTGGAATCAGCCCCCGCGGTGCATTGGCGCTTTGCCGTGCCGCAAAGGCTTTTGCCTTCCTTGAAGGCAGGGATTACGCTATTCCCGATGACGTGGAAGCGGTTTTTGGCGACGTTTGCGCCCACAGAATTTTGCTCGAGGCGAAGGCAAGACTTCACGAACTTTCCGCGGAAGAAATTCTTTCGGAAATAACCAAAAAGGTAACCAAACCGGAAATCACGGAGTTTAAAATAAAATGAAAAAAGAAATTATAAAATCCGCGGTTCTTTTTGCGGTTTTTGAAATTCTGCTCCTCGGGGTTTTTGTTTTGCAGAATTCCGCCTTTGCGCTTTTTGCGTTCCTCGTTTTTCTTTTTCTTGCGGCGGCAAGTTTTGGAACAGCCTTTGCGGTAAAAAACAAAATTTCCGCAAAGGCGATTTTGCCGCCAACCGCGGAAAAAGGAAAAGATTTTGCGGGGGAAATCATTTTTGAAAACGGTTCCGCTTTTCCGGTTTTTAAAGCGCATTGCGAAGTTCTTATAAAAAACAACCTTACCGGAGAGGAAAATACAGTAAACATCTGCCTTTCCGCCATGCCGAAAAGCAAAACCGAAGCGGAATTTGCCCTTTCTTCTAAATTTTGCGGATACCTGACCGCAAAAGTTGAACGGATTTCTCTTACTGATATTTTTGGTTTTCTGCCGGTTGCGGTTAAAAATTTCAGCTCCGCAAAAGGGAAAACCACAGTTTTGCCGGAAACTTTTGCGCCTGTAATTGTTTTCGGAAAGGTCCTTCCGGTTCCGGAAGACAGCGAGAGCTACGCCCCGGATAAGAAAGGAAACGATTATTCCGAAACTTTTCAGATTAGGGAATACGCTCCCGGCGACAGCATAAAGCAGATTCACTGGAAGCTTTCGGAAAAGCTTGACAGAACCATAGTCCGTGACCTAAGCCTTCCCATTGCGAAAAATATTCTTCTTTTCTGGGATAAAACCGCTACAGCGAATCCCAAAGAAACGGATTCCATGGCGGAGGTGAGCTGTTCCGTTGCCCAAAGCCTTCTTCGAAGCGGATATGAATTTATGCTGGGTTGGAGCGACCGCGACCGTATTGAAACGGCGGAAATAAAGACCGAGGAAGACCTTCTTGAAGCGATTCCGAAGATGATAAAGTTTGCCGGAGAAAAACCGGAAGATGATTTTGAAGGCATTTTCGAACATTTCGGAAAAATTATCTTCGTCGCAAAAGAGCCGCCGGAAAATCTTTTGGCGAATGAAGGCGCAAGCCTTCTTATCTGCGGTAAATCCGCCGCCGGAGCAAATATAATTCCGTTCGGCGCGGAAAGTTATACAGAAGATCTTGAATTTATGGAGCTTTGATATGAAAAAAGAAAGTTCGATAAAAATAAATATTCTGAAAAAAGAAAAAAGCGTTGCGGAACTTTTGGCGGAAGCTCTTGCGGTTTTTGCCGCCGCAGGAGGTTTTTCCGCAATGCTCATAAAGGCATTCTCCGTCGGAATAAACCCCGCTTTCGGACTTCTGATTGGTGTCGCTGCGGCAATTTGCGTTTTCTTTTCCGGAAAGAAAACCGGTAAATTTGCACCGCTTGCCGTTTCGGCAATTTGTATTGCGGCGGTGTTCGCTATTCCGGTGCTCAGGAACGGACTTTTGGTGCTCGGCAATAATCTTCTGGAATTTCTGACCGCCGCCACCGGAAGGATTCATCTCCCTTTTGAGGCTTCGGGAGAAAGTCTGCCTGTGGTTTCGCTTTTCTTTTTGCTTGTCGCAATCTGCGTTTTGATAAAAAATCCGGTTGTTTTGGCCTTTGTGGGAACTTTGGCCGCGGCCGGTTTGCTCATCGGATTTTTGAGCACGGATATATGGTTTCTGCTTTTCCTTTTCGGAATAGCGGGAATTGTGTTCAATGTTTTTCTGCCGTTTTTCGGCAGAAAAACAACCGCAAAATCCGCGGTTTCGGTTTTTGCGATTCCGGTTGCGTGCGTTTTGATTTGTGCGGTGCTCATAAGTTTTGTTCCGGCGGGATTCGGCGAAAATGTTCGCTCTTTTGCAGAAAAAACGGTGCACAGCGTTGTTTTTGACAGCAAAACCAACGCAATGCCGGAGGGGGATTTTGAAAATCTTGGTACTTTTGATAAAAACGATGCTCCTGCGCTTGAAATTACAATGGAAAAACCGCAGAAACTCTATCTCAAAGGCTTTGTCGGCGAAGTTTATAACGGTTACGGCTGGGAAGAAATCGAAAACAAAGACCTTGCGAAATATGCAAAGGATTTTTATATCCTCCACCAAAACGGATTTTTCGGCCAGTCGGCGGTTTCTTCCGCTCTGGAAGCAACCGGAAAACAGGAATATTCTGCCATGAGCATCAAAAATCTTTCCGCGTGCTCAAAAAGAGCGTATCTTCCGTACGCAGTTTCAAATGCAGGTTTTAACAATTTTGAAATCGGTGACGCGAACACAAATTCCTTTGGCAAAAGCTATGAAACAAGCTGTATTCCCGGCGGACTTTCCGAATGGTACAAGGCGCAGGTGGATCTTTCAGAAAAGCAGGGCGCCGACGCAATGGCTGATGAGCACCTTGCGAACGAACAGCTTTACCGGGAATTTGTAAAGGCGAATTACCTCGGAATTACCGAAGAGGCATACGCTGCAATAGACAGAATTTTTGCCGGTTCCGAAGCGGCGACGGCAACGGAAATTATCAGCGAAATTCTTCTTTATCTTGAAAAAGGCGTTACATACGACGAGGATTTTTCCTCAAACGGCGGAACGGATTTTGCGGCTTTCTTCCTTGAAAAATCCGCAAGGGGATATTCCGTCCACTATGCCACCGCGGCGACTCTGATGCTCCGCTATTTCGGAATCCCCGCAAGATACGCTGAAGGATATTTCCTTCCGGCAAAAGAAGCGGCAGAATATGAATCCGGAGAAACCATAATTCTTACAGAAAATCACGTGCACGCCTGGGCGGAATATTATCTTGAAGGTGTAGGTTGGATTCCATTCGAAGTCACCCCCAGATATATGGATGACGAACTCGAAAAGGCCGCTTTCAGCACCAACGGCAAAAGTTCAAAACGCTATGAACAGAGCGAGCTTCCGGAAACGAACGTTGAACAGGACCGACCGAAGGACGATATCACAGAGACTGAAAAGGATTATACAGTTCTGATTGCGGTTTCGGTGAGCGTGTTTGCGCTTGCGGTTGTTGCGGCGATTGTTTATGTTATTGTAATGCGGAAAAAACTTAAAAAAGCGCTTTTGGCTATCGATAACGCCGATAACAAAACCGCCGTTCCTTTGCGTTTTGGTTACGCTGAAAAGCTTTTGGAAAACGCTGATATTGATGCAAAAAGTTTTGGATATGACGAAGCCTTTGTGATAAACAGAGAAGCACTTTTCAGCGAACACGCAATTTCCGATGAACAGAGGAAAACCATTGATGAATACGCGGAAAAGATCCTTGTGGAATGCAAAAACAAATGGAGCCTTTGGGAGAAATTAAAAAACAGATTTGTGAAATTTATATACTAAAAAAACAAACCCGGACAGTCAGATGCTGCCCGGGTTTTTCATCACTCATTTCATCACTCGTTTTTATTGATAAATGAGTGATGAAATGATATAATAACTTTGAGGTGATCTGTTATGCGCAATAAAAAGCCGCCGTTTGAAATTACAAACGCAATGTTCGATGAAATTACTGAAATTGCAGAGCTTGTGGGACATGTTACCGCAACTCAAGGACTTTCCGCTAACCCGACTTTGCGCCGCACAAACAGAATACGCACCATATATTCTTCCCTTGCCATAGAGCAAAATACTCTTAGCCTTGAACAGGTTACGGCAGTTCTCAACGGCAAAAAAGTAATTGCTCCGCCGAAGGATATTGCCGAGGTAAAGAATGCCTATGAAATTTACGATATGCTGGATTCTCTGAATCCGTATTCGGTTGATGATCTCCTTAAAGCTCACGCGGTTATGACAAAAGATCTGGTTGGAGAGTCCGGATGTTTTCGTTCCAGACCTGTTGGCGTTGTTGATAAAGAAGGTAATGTTCTGCATTTCGGAACGCTTCCTGACTATGTTCCGGGACTTGTTGCAGAACTTTTGGACTGGACTAAAAACAGCGATTTCCACATGCTTATAAAAAGCTGCGTTTTCCATTATGAATTGGAACTTATTCATCCTTTTGCGGACGGCAACGGGAGAATCGGACGCCTTTGGCATACTTTATTGCTGGCGCAATGGAAGCCTATGTTTGCGTGGCTTCCGGTGGAGTCAATAATTCATGATCGCCAGAACGAATATTACAATGCCATAAACCGTTCCAATATGGAAAGCGAATCTACAGCGTTTATTGTGTTTATGCTTTCTGCAATAAAAGAAGCTTTGATAGAGGCCATACAGACAGCCGGCGCAGCAGAAAATATGTCTGTAAACGAATTGCGCTGGTATAAAATTGAAAAATTCCTTAAGAAAAACGAAGCCATCACAAATGCCGATGTGCGTGAGATGTTTGATGTTTCCTCCGCAACCGCAAACAGGATTTTGACAAAACTGGTTGATGAAGGTAAGATTCAGAAAACAAGAATCGGCAGAAGTTGGGGATATGTGTAATAGGTTTTACACGTTGAAAGCTTGACTGAAGAAAAACTATCAAACAGAAAACAACAGCAGATATTATACCTGCTGTTGTTTTTTAATGTCTATTATTTGTCAGATAGCGTTACGGTGTATTCTTTGCCAACATTAGGAATTTTCATCAAAAGCCCTTCATTTTCTTGAAGAATTTTAGGGGAATGACTTGCAATACTATCAACTAAATTACCGATTGTAGTATTAACGCCCAATGAAGATATTTCATCAGCTGTAGCGAAGCAATATTTTTCAGATTCTTGCTTCATTAATTTTTTTAAATCTTTTTCTTGCTCTTCGGTGAGAATTAACTCTATAACATCAGCAAGAAGAAGTTCATATGTTTTAAAATGGTCACTATATTTAACATCTGTCATATGTCTTCCACAAAAACGATAAGATATATAATTCCAATTAACAATCTTCGTATCAATCATTTCCTCCTTGAATTCTCGACTTAAATTCTCAAGGTTTTCGCGGTTAGCTTTTTTATCAAACCTTTTTACAAATTTTCGTAAATATTTATTTTCCATACGAAGTCTGTAATCATCTCGAGAGGATGCATCTATAGGAATTTTATCATCGTCCTTTATTTGGAAAAGATTTTTAAGTTGTATTTTTTCACTCTCTTTAAATTTGTATACGCCACCAACCGGTTGAAATTTGCCTGTACCTCGCTCATTTTTTATTAAAAAATACTTGTCACCTACTTTGATTCTATATAGATAAGCAAAAGAAATACGAATTAATGTTGCATTGTTAATAAATTTACCACGCATTAATTTTCTTTGGGCTTTCTTCCAATCTAAGGTGTCAGCAAAATCTTGGATACAATGACATAATTCAGGCAAAGATATTCCAAGTACGGCACCTGCTAAACTATTTCCTATAGGCCATGAATTAATTTCAAAAATCACTATTATTGCTATCAAAATAAGAGATAAAATCATAATTCCTAAAAATTTAAACATCTTAGTATTACTACCTCCTTCCAATAGGAATGTCTATTCTTTCTTTAGCAACACAGACGTTGTTTTTTATGATATAACATTCAATATAATGATTACCAAAGAAATTTGTATGTTCTATTATACTATTTCCTTTTTCAAATATTTGTCCTCTAACTTGATTTCTTCTTTCGGCTTCAGGGCCAACATTTTTTACTTTCCAAAAAACTTTATAGGGTTTAGGACAATCCGTATATTCAAGTGTACACTTGACTTCAAAATTAAAAGGTAAAAAGTTTTTTAAAAGTTTTAGGATTTCAGATATTGGTTTCGGTCTCCAACCGTTTCCTGTTACTATACATGAAGTTTTACAGTTGTATTGTTGTTTTACTGGGAACAAATCATCTATGAATTGCTCTGTATCAGCAAAAGGACGTATGGATTTTGCTGAATTTTCAAAAGAATAATCAGATTTTTCTTCTTTCTCTTCATCCCAAAAAGAATGATTAAAAAAGCCATACCAAGCTTGAAGAGCGTCATTTTTAGTACAATCTTCTTCAAAAAGAACATCCAAATCTTCAAGTTTACTTTTAAGTCTATTTTTCCAGTTGTTCATTTTTTGAATGTCACTATTTCTTGGAGTTAAATCTCTACCATTATCTATGGGTGCTATAACCGATGTGCTACTTTCAAGTTGATTTACGATTTCTTTCATTGTGTAATAAAAAAGCTCATCAATGCGGCTATAAGAGTTTTGAAGTTTTTCATCGCATAATACTGTCTGCAACAATCCACTCGGCATATTTTTCCATGAGTTTCGTGACTTACAAAACATTTTTGAGAGGCGGACTACTTTTCGAAGTTTTCCTTTTGAAGAATTGTTTTGTCTTTTAAACCATTCGTTTAATTTTTGGGGAGAACGCTCCGTCCATTCAGATCCAGCGTGTTCATATATCCAACTATCAGAAAGAGAATCATAATGTCTTCTGTAAATAGCAAAATCTATATGGTATCCATCAGCATATTTTATTCTAACACAACTGGTTTTTACTTCAGGTTCAGCATTAAATTGTTTGGTTTTTCTTTTAAGAGCATTAGCTACTATATTTCTTGCTGAAAGTGCACCTTTGTCTCCGAGATTTGATTTGTCAAAAATAATTGCTATATCTATATCGTAATCATTGTGTTCGTTTTGAACTACGGTAGACATTGCTACGCTTCCTTGTACACAACTTTCAGCAATGAAATATGAAGTACCATTTTCATCGTTGTATTCTTTTAAACCATCATTTAAACGCTGAATGTTTAGATCTTTCTTCTTGTATAATTCATTTTTATCATCTTCTGGTAAGACAACAAATGATTTGTAAAAAGTATTAAATTTAGAAGATAAATCATACATTAAACGCTTTCCCCCAAAAAAGAATACAAATTCTTAGTATCTAAAAAATATTATAATTTAAAAACCTTATATTTTCAATATAATTAAAAATATAAGGTTTTATCCTTATCTAAATCAATTAAAGCTTTTTTATTAAAACATTTCTCTCCGTATAATCTCCTCCACCCTATTTCTAATATTGTTCATTCTTCCGACCCATTCCATCTGATTTTGCTCTTTGAGGGCTTCGTTTACACCTTCCAGCTCCGCCATTTGTTTTATAAGCATCTCTTCCATAGAGTGAGCACGCTCGTCAATTTCAGCAAGGTGAGCGTTCAGCTTTCCGGTTGTGAGAAGATTCGTATATAGAATTTTGCGGTGATCTTTGATGTAGCTCAGGTATCTCATGCCCCAGATTCCAATTTCACATTCTTCTTCGGCAGGTTTTAAATCCGGAAGGTAGTAATCTCCATGAAGTGTGTAGCTGATTCCGGTCCTTTCATTGGTATAATGTTCTGCAAGTTTTTCTGTTTTCATTCTGATTCCATCCTTTCTTTTTTAGGGGTTACAGGGGATTTTACCCTGTGATACTGCGTTTTGTCCCCAAAACGCGATGCTTGCAAAGATTGCACAAAATATTCTCACTTAAATAATCACCGGCTGAAAAAAGGAAGGTTGCAAGGTTGCAAGTTTCTAAAAACCTGCAATGTTGCAACCTTGATTTTAATCTTTTCAGTTTTCCGGAAGGCTCCAGTTCCAACCGTTTCCTTCCTTGGTCGATTTTATATTAAGTTTCTTCTTTGCCTCATCGATGATCCTTTTTGAGATTCCGAGATTTCTTGCTTTGTCCATAATCACCTGCTGAGCACAGCTTCCGGAGGAGAGAAGATCTTTAAGAAGTTCTTCCGCCATTTCGGATTTCTTCTGTCGGTTTATTCCGCAGAGCAGGTCATCTATGTTGATATCATAATGTCCCAGCCAATGGAATCCGTTTTCTTTACTGAGTTCAAATGCTATGGATTCTCCCTCCGGAGCAAGTGACGATTTCGCGTGACACATAACTCTTATCTCCGGGTTGTCTTTTACTCGTCCGACGAGGAGAACACTTCTTGCTGCGGCGGAGAAATCTATGGAGCCGAGTCCTCTGTAACCTGCTTTTGCACCCTGATTTTTGTTGAGGTGACCTATCAGAATTACCGCACACTTTTTTCTTTCGGCCAGGTCTTTGAGTTTGGATAAAACCGAGCGGACTTCGTTCGCCCGGTTTATATCTATCTTCTCTCCCACATAAGCCTGTATCGGGTCAAAAATTATCACCTTTGCATTTGTTTCATCGATAGCTTTTTCTATCCTTTCATCTATTAATGAAAGAGAGCTTTCGGTTTCATCAATAACCTTTATTCTTTCGCAGTCGGCTCCTCCTGCAAGAAGCCTTGGCTTTATGGTATCTCCCAATCCGTCCTCTGCGGTCTGGTAAATTATGTTTATCGGTTCCCTTTCGGTATCATCGCATGGAAGTTTTTCTCCCTTCGAAAGAAGTGCCGCAAGCTGCAGGATTATAGTTGTTTTACCTTCTCCGGCATCGCCGTGAACGATTGTGACCTTTCCGTACGGTATATACGGATACCAGAGCCACTCCACCTCCTCAACCTCGATATCGGACATATTAATAAGTTTTAAATCGGTCATTCAAATCATCTCCGTTTCTGTTTGGTATTGAAAACGGAGGAACGATAAGCTATAATAAATATGCTACAGTTTTGGACTGCTCCGTATCTGCGCCAACAGATACTTTCGGAGCGGTCTTTTTTATTTTGGCATAAATCATTCCTCCCTGAATCCATACAATGTTTTGTTTATCTGTTCTATAATTGTGAGCAAATCTTCGTTAATGTTCTGACCTGCTTCGATGCGTTTCAGCTCCTCGAGGACAGCATCAAGTTCTGTTTTCAGAGCCTTGTAAACTCTTGGATTGCCTTCCACAACTATTTCCATATCAAGACATTTGCGGTAGCAATATTCCTGTTTTGACAGTCCTGAAAGTGCAACAACGCGGTTTATCTGTTCATTTTCTTCGGGAGAAACCCGAAATCCAACGGTGATACATCTAAAGCGGTTGTGCTTGTCCAGATTTTTAGCAGACATTTTCTTCCGATTCCTTTCTGAAATTATTTAATTTATCTGCCATATCGGCTTGTGTGGATGGAAAAAGATGAGCATAGTTATAGGTGATATTTATGCTTTCGTGCCCGACACGGTCAGCAATGGCAACTGCAGAATATCCCATTTCAATCAGCAGTGAAATATGGCTGTGCCGAAGATCATGGATACGTATGCGTTTTACCCCTGCAGCTTTGGAACCTCGTTCCATTTCCCGCTGAAGATAGCTTTTGGTTATTGCAAATACCCTGCCGTTTTTTCCTATGCCGTATAATTTTGAAACGTATTCTTCAATCTCATCGGTAAGGAAATCCGGCATTTTAATAACACGGTTGCTTTTGGTAGTTTTCGGATCTGTGATGACATCCCGTCCGTTGATCCTTTGATAAGATTTATTTATACGGACTGTTCCGCGCTCAAAATCGAAATCTCCGGCTGTCAGCGCCAAAAGTTCTCCTTCACGGATTCCGCACCAATACAGCATTTCGAAGGCATAAAAAGATATGGGCTTATCCATTATCGCAAACGCGAATTTTTGATATTCTTCCTGCGTCCAAAAGAGCATTTCACGATTCTTTGCTTTACCCATATTGCCCACCTTTGCAGCGGGATTTTCTTTCAGGCCGTAAAACTTTACAGCATGATTAAAAATTGCGCTGAGCTGGTTATGAACTGTTTTGAGATAAACCGGCGAATAATTATGGCCATTTTTATTCCGGAATTTTATCATTTCATTCTGCCATGCTATTATATCTTTTGGCTGGATTTCATTGATTTTCCGCTTTTCAAAATATGGCAAAAGTTTGGTGCGGATTATATGCTCCTTTGTGTGCCAGGTGTTTTCCTTCATGCGATTCTTCATATCTGCAGTGTAGATATCGACAAAGCTAGCGAATGTCATATTAAGATCCGTTTGGGTTTTATTAAGGAATTCTCTTTCCCATGCAAGAGCTTCTCTCTTGGTCGGAAATCCACGTTTTGTACTTTGTTTTTTATCGCCCTTCCAATCCGTTACCCGGTAATAGACTTTCCAGGTATTTGTTTTCTCATCTTTATAAACGGACATTTTTTTGTTACCTCCTTTCTTTGAATTTTTCGGAATAATAGCATGTTTTTTCTAAAAAGAACTGTTTGTTGACTTTGCCTGCCATAGTGAAAAATCCCTGTTCTTTAAGTTCGGCGTTCATTTTTCGTATCACTTTGTAAGCGAATGATTTTGAGATTTTCAGTGCCTCAGCAACTTCATCAACGGTCATATAATAATCTTCAAACATTGTCTGTCCTCCTTTCTCCATTTTTTGAACTTGCCGTTCTGCCCGAATGCCGTTCCTGCCCCTGCCTTTTCCAGCGGCGTATTTCGCTCGCTTCTTTTCAGAAGGTCATGGCGTAATATCTCACTCAGACGGTCATTTAATTGTACATCCTTAACGTTATTTGTTTAAGGTGCTTATATTATATTAAACTTTTTTAGTTAAGTCAATAGATTTTGAGAAGAATATTAAACTTTTTTATTTAAGTTATATTGACTTGACTTAACTGTTTATGTTATATTCATTATATGAAATATGTTAGGAGAGATTTATCTATGGCAATAGGGGAAAGAATAAGATTTTTTCGCAATTTGAAAGGTATGACACAAAAATTTCTCGGTGTTCAGGTGGGATTTTCTGAAAGGACGGCGGATATTCGCATGGCACAGTATGAATCCGGTTCGAGAACTCCGAAGGCAGATTTGACCGAAGAACTTGCGCATGTGTTGGGTGTTTCTCCGTTGGCACTTAATGTCCCGGACATCGAAAGCTATCTTGGCTTGATGCACACCCTTTTTGCCCTTGAAGATATTTACGGGCTGAAAATAGATAAACTTGATGATGAAGTATGTATCCGCCTTGATAAAAACAGAGGAGTTGAATATCTTTCTCTACTCGAGCGTTTTACTGCCTGGCAGAAAGAAGCGGAGAAATACCGTAACGGTGAAATCAGCAAAGAAGAATATGACCGTTGGCGTTATACATATCCCGAAGTAGAAGTACAGCGCACAAGGAATGCTCTTGACGTGATGAGAGAACTGTAATAAAAATAATTCTACAACCTAAATTTGTTGGTTATCGTGACTTTTTTGACTTCAATGATCGGACTCCCAATTGATCAAATCTCCCTAATTCTCACTTTAATTCAGACCCTTATAGCACTGAAAGGAGAAATGACAATGGAAAACTTTGATTACATGGCGGTAAGTGGCGCGCACGGAGTGGCCGAGTTGTATCAATGGAGAATGTAGAGGAAAAATAAGTTGCGTGAAACAAGTGCCTGAAGAGGTTCAAACCCTCCCCACTTCGCCAAAATAAAAAAGAGCTAACAGACTTTGTAACAAAAATCTGTTAGCTCTTTATTTTTGAATAATCTTGATTTGTTGTCAAAATGTTGTCACAAGGCTTGGCGACCTTTCAAAAACCGCATGCTCATGCGGTTTTTTGACACTCATTTGTTATTCCCACTCGATAGTTCCGGTGGGCTTCGGTGTGAGATCGTAAAGAACTCTGTTGACGCCTTCAACTTCGGTGATGATGCGGTTTGTAACTTTGTGAAGAACTTCGTAAGGAATTTCTTCAATGGTTGCGGACATGGCATCTTTGGTGTTGACTGCGCGGATAATTGCGGGCCAGCCTTCGTAACGGCTTTCGTCTTTTACGCCGACGCTCTTGATGTCGGGAATGATGATGAAATACTGCCATACTTTTTCGGCAAGACCGTTGAGAGCAAATTCTTCGCGGAGAATTGCGTCTGCTTCGCGGAGGGCCACAAGGCGGTCACGGGTGATTGCACCAAGGCAGCGAACGCCAAGGCCGGGACCCGGGAACGGCTGACGATAGACCATTCCGTGGGGAAGACCAAGGGATTCGCCGACAACGCGGACTTCGTCTTTGAAGAGAAGTTTGATGGGTTCAACAAGCTCAAAATTGAGGTCTTCGGGAAGGCCGCCGACGTTGTGGTGGCTCTTGACTGCTTTTTTGCCTTCTGCGGCTTTGATGCTTTCGAGGATATCGGGATAGATGGTTCCCTGTGCAAGGAATTCAACGCCTTCAAGTTTGCGTGCTTCTTCAGCAAAAACTTCGATAAATTCTTTTCCGATAATTTTTCTCTTTCTTTCCGGCTCGGAAACGCCCGCAAGAAGATCGAGGAAACGGTCGGTTGCGTCAACATAGATGAGGTTTGCGTCAAGCTGGTTTTTGAAAACTTCGATTACGTTTTCGGATTCATCTTTACGCATAAGACCATGGTTAACGTGAACGCAAACAAGCTGTTTGCCGATTGCTTTAATAAGAAGAGCGGCAACAACGGAAGAGTCAACACCGCCGGAAAGAGCGAGAAGGACTTTTTTGTCGCCAACCTGGCTGCGGATTTCGGCAACCTGTTCTTCAATAAATTTTTCGGCAAGTTCGGGGGTGGTAATGCGTTCCATATTTTCGGGACGAACATTTGCGGGCATGGAAATTCCTCCTATTTATATAGAGTAGTGATAAAACACTTTAACAGAATTATTATACTCGCATAACGTTCCGTCTGCAAGATTTTTTATAAAAAAACAAAAGATTTTCTTCGGTCATCTTGACAGAAAAATGCATAATATGGTTTAATCTATTTAAAGAAAATTTTAAATAGCTTTTCGGGAAGGGGGAGAAGTTTTTTGGCTTTACACGAGGTTCTTTCCGCCCTTGCGGATAAAACCGGAAGGGCAATTCTGCAAAAACTCCGCGAAGGAAAGATAAATTCCGGAGATCTTGCGAAAGCCGTCGGCCTTTCGCCCCAGGCGCTTTCGTATCACCTTTCAAAACTTAAAAAATCCGGGCTTATCTATGAAACCAAGGAAAAGAATTTCATATATTACGAGCTTGATTTGACCGTTCTTGACGAAGCAATCGTCTGGATAAGCACTCTTAAAGGAGAAAAAGATGATGAATAAAAAAAGGATTCTTTATTTTGCGCTGATGTTTCTTCCGCTTTTGATAACCGTTATTGCGCTTCCGTTCCTTCCGGAAAAAATTCCCGCGCATTATAATTTTGCCGGAGAAATCGACCGTTGGGGCAGCAAGTTTGAAACGCTGCTTTTTCCGATTGTGACAATCGGAATGGGATTTTTTATGCTTTGGATGGCAAAAATTTCCGCAAAACAGGAGGAAAGCGGAAAGAACAACGAAAAAATCGTTTTCTATACAGGAATGGGCCTTTCCGTTTTTTTCACCCTTGAGCATTGCTTTTTCCTTTATAAAAGTTTTGCCGCGGCGGGAAGCATGAGCTATGCTCACGAAGCGGATATAAACCAGCTTATCTGTGTCCTTCTTGGAATAAGCATGGTGATAATGGGGAATTTTATGCCGAAACTCCGCAACAACGGAATAATTGGGCTAAGGACTCCCTGGAGCACGAAGAATGACGTAACATGGAAAAAGAGCCAGCTTTTCGGTGGAATTTCTTTTATGATTTGCGGCGCAGTTATGATAGCATTGGGAATTCTTATGGAAGGTTATGCGGCAATGTGCGCTGCGCTTGGTCTTATAATTGCCGATACAATAATTTGCGTGATTTACAGTTATAAAGTTGCACAGAAATATTGAAGAGCGAGGTTCCGCCTGAAAAAGCGGAACCTTGTTTTGTTATGCAACTATCATTTACAAAAGGGCTTCCGGCGGATATAATATTAAAGTATTATTTTGTAAAAAACGGAGGGAAAATTTTGAAAATTGCCGCTCTTTTTATTGCAATACTGATGCTTTTCGGCTGTGTAAAAGCGGAATCTGTCGGAACCAAAATTTCCGAACCGGTTCCGGAAGTTTCCGAACCGGAAGAACCCGAGGAAAAGGCGGAAGAAAAACCGTCGGAAATAAAATATGCTGCTCCGGAAAGCAAAACACCGGAAGTGGCGGTGCTGAATTATTTTGATGCGCTTTATGATTCCTATGCGGCAATGCTTCCGGTGGATATTTCTCCGGTTATCGACCGTGATTTTGAAATGATGGGTAACGTTCAGAACTGGAACACCCTTTTGGCAATGAGAAGAAGCATTATCGCCGAAAATGATTATTGCTATGTGGAAACTGAAAAATTTCCTTACACCATTGATTACATAAGCAAAAAAGAACTTGACGATCAAAGAATGGATTATGTTTCTATGAAGGATTTCGGCGAAGGCGCCGTTGCTCTTCATTTTGTGATAAAAGGTGTTCCGGGGAAAGCCTATCCGCCGATTTTTGCGGTTAATTCCCAACATTCAATGGTCTTTACTTTGGAAGACGGAATTTATAAGATAGCATATCATTATTTCCCCGGTTCGGAAGGAAAATTCCAAAACGATCTTCCGGTAAATCTTATGGAAAAAGAGGAAATGGAAACCCTTCTTAAACAGGAATTCAGGCAAAAAGCAGAACCGGAAGTTCCGTTTTCCGAACACGAAAGAATCTATAACGGAAATGCTGCCGCCGGATATGCCGCAGAATATTGCGAAGAACAAAACCCCGCATTTCATTTTGTAGGGGACTGGTACGGAAACTGTATGAATTTTGCTTCCCAATGTATCTGGTCCGGTTTTAAAACCGACAGCGAAACCCCCAAGGGCTACGGTGGAATGACGAAAAACTGGTATTGCGGAAAAACGGGAGGAACCCTTATCTGGTCAAGCGTAAGCCGTTTTTATGAATGGACAACCCGTGAAAACTGCAAAATGCAGGTTCACAAATTCCGTGACATAAACAAGGTGAAAAACGGCGACCTTGTTCATATAGGTTCCTATGTCTGCGCCGAAGAAGAAAAATATACCCATGCGCTTTTTGTAGTGGATTGTGAGAAAATGGTTTTGGCGCAAAACAGCCCCGCATGTTTTGTCTATTATTCCGACCTTGTGAACAATTACGCAAGATTTATAAGACCGGTTTCTCTTGATGTATAAATTTTCTTGTAATCCGACTGAATTAAAGCTATAATATATTGGCAACGATAAACGAAAGGATTGATTTTTACATGACTGAACTTATCAAAATTATGCAGCAGCGCCAGAGCTGCAGAAGTTTTTCCGAAAAACCCGTTGAGGCCGAAAAAATTGTTTCCTGCATAAATGCTGCCTGTCTTGCTCCTTCCGCATGCAACACCCAGCCTTATCATTTCTATATTGCCCATGCACCGGAAGCTGTTGCCGTTGCCGCAGAATATTGCAAAGGCGAAAAAGTTAACAAATGGGTCGGCGAGGCAAAAGCTTTTGTTCTTATAACCCAGGAACACGCCGAGATTCCCGCAGCAAATTCCGAAGCAAGAAAACGCGATTACCGCCAGTATGATATCGGTCTTATGATCGAAAACTTCTGCCTTGAAGCGACCGAGCTCGGACTCGGAACCTGCATTCTCGGCGTTTTCAATGAAGAAAAACTTAAAGCAAATTTCAGAATCCCGAGCCCGAAATCCATCGCTCTCGTTATTGCAATAGGATATCCTGCGGATTCCGAAATCCGTAAAAAACACCGCAAACCCCTTGAAGAAATGATAACCTATCTTCGCTGATGAAAAACATTCGCAGAGCAGAAGCAAAAGATTTTGAAAGAATTTCGGAAATCGAAATTTTTAACTATCGGCTGAATTTTTATCCGATTTTTAAGGACGATGAATTTTATTTTTCCGAACTTTCGGTTTCAAAAAAAGCGAAGGAATATCTTCCCGAAGCGGAAAAATTTTTTGTTTATGATGACGGCGCAATAAAAGGCTTTGTTATGGTTGAAGGAAAACAGGTAAAAAAGCTTTTTGTTGAACCGGTTTTGCAAGGAAATTCCATAGGCGCAAAGCTTTTGGATTTTGCGGTTTCTGAAAAAGGCGCGGATTTTCTTTGGGCGCTTGAAAAGAACAAAAGGGCAATCGCTTTTTATGAACGCCGGGGTTTTTGTCTTTCCGGCGAAAGAAAATTTGAAGAAGGCACCGAAGAATATCTTGTTGAAATGAAAAGATAATTAAAAAGGGCAGGAACAGAAAAAATCCTGCCTTTTGTTTTCGGTTAAGGAGAACCACAAAAAATGATAGAAAACGAAAACAAAATCCAAAGGGCAATTCTTGTTGCGGCGGATTGCGGCGATTGGGACGCACAAGTTTCCATAGATGAACTTGAGGAACTTGCGAAAAGCGCCGGAGCCGAAGTTGTCGCAAAAGTAATCCAGGTAAGAAAAGATTATGATAAGGCAACCCTTATAGGGCGCGGAAAACTGGACGAAGTCCGGGAACTTGCAGAGGCGAATGACGCCGATATCCTTATCTTCGACCACGAACTCACCGCCGCGAATATCCGGAATCTTGAAGAAGCAACGGGTCTTGGAGTTATTGACCGCACCATGCTCATTCTTGATATTTTTGCCGCAAGAGCGCAGACAAGAGCGGGCCGTTTGCAGGTCGAACTTGCCCAATACAAATACCGCCTTCCGCGCCTTGAGGGAATGGGAAAAAACCTTTCCCGTCTTGGCGGCGGAATCGGCACAAGAGGCCCGGGTGAATCCAAGCTTGAAAGTGACCGCCGGCATATAAGAAGACGCATAGAAAGCCTTGAGCGAAAACTCGAGGAACTTTCTGCCAACCGGGAACTTATCCGTTCCAGAAGAAAAAAGGAAGGAATCATCACCGCGGCGATAATCGGTTATACAAACGCCGGAAAATCCACACTGCTCAACCGCCTTACAAATGCAGGAGTTCTTTCGGAAGATAAGCTTTTTGCGACCCTTGATCCAACCGCAAGAAGCCTTGAACTTCCGGACGGAAGAAGCATTATGCTTGTTGATACGGTCGGCTTTGTAAGAAGGCTTCCGCATCATCTTGTTGAAGCTTTTAAATCCACCCTTGAAGAAACTGTTCAGGCGGATATTCTTATCAACGTCTGCGACATTTCTTCCGGGGAAGCGGATTCCCAGACCGAGGTGACAAGAGAGCTTCTTCAAAGCCTTAAAGCGGACAAAAGTCCAATGCTCAACGTCCTCAACAAATGCGACCTTCTTGAAGGCGAACTTCCGATTTGTACAGATGACTGCGTTATGATTTCCGCTGCAACCGGTTTCGGAATTGAAGAAATGCTCCGGAAACTTTCAAAAATGCTTCCGCCGAGCCAGATCAGAATGAACCTTCTTATTCCTTATTCAAACGGCGGAATTTCCGCCGAAATCCGTGAAAGCGGAAGAATTTTCAGCGAGGAATTCACCGAAAACGGAACGCTTATCGATGCGCTTGTTGACGTAAAAATCCTCCATAAAGTTGAAAAATTCCAGGTAATGGAATAAAAAAGACGGAACGCTTCGTTCCGTCTTTTTTTGCCGAATAATTTATGCAATTCTATTGACATAAAAAGCCCGCTGGTATATACTCAAGATGTAATTCATATGAATGTTTGTTCATATGTTCATATCTTCATTATGAGGAGATGATTTTTTTGGCGGATATCCATCCCGAACATGCGCATATAATCGAACAGACAAAAGCCAACATGCCTTCTGAAGAGATCCTTGAAAAAACCGCGGAGGTTTTCAAGGTTTTCGGCGATAAAACAAGAATAAGAATTCTCGCCGCTCTTTCCGAAGGGGAAATGTGCGTCTGCTGTCTTTGCGACCTTCTTGAAATGAGCCAAAGTGCGGTTTCTCACCAGCTTTCGGTTCTTAAAGCCGCAAGACTTATTAAAAGCCGCAGAGAGGGAAAACAGATGTATTATTCCCTCGATGATGCCCATATCGGCGCAATTCTCTGCACCGGAATTTCTCACGTTGAGGAGGACTGAAAAATGGCCTGCAAATGTCACGAACACGAAGAAGAACATTGCCACGACCATTGCTGCGAGCATGAACATGAACATTGTCATGATGACCACTGTTCCTGCCACGAGCATCACGGTCACTGTCACGAAGGCTGCGCATGCCAAGGCGGAAAAGACAGCGATGATATAAAAAAAGATTTGATCGTAATAGGAATCTGCGCGGCTTTTTTTGCACTCAGCTTTATTCCTTTTTTAAAACCTTTTGCAATTTTTATTTGCCTTGCAGTAACTCTCGTTGCCGGAAGAGAAGTTTTGAAGGAAGGCTTTGAAGATCTTCTTCATTTTCATTTCGGTGAAGAAACCCTTATGTCAATCGCAGTTGTTGCCGCATTCCTCATCGGTGAATATGTTGAGGGAACAATGGTCGCTCTGCTCTTCACATTTGGCGAAAATCTTGAAGGTCTTGCTGTGGACCGTTCCAAAAAGAATATCGCCGCCCTTGCGGATATCCGTCCGGATACCGCCAACGTAATTTGCCCCCATGATGGGGATATCGAAACCGTTCCGGCTAAGGAAGTTGAAATCGGTTCCGAAATTATAGTAAAAGTCGGCGAAAGAGTTCCGCTGGATTGCGTAGTTCTTTCCGAAAGCGTAATGGCGGATTCTTCCGCGCTTACGGGAGAAAGCCTTCCGGTACATATTGAACCCGGCGAAATTCTTAAGGCGGGCTGTGTTGTACTCGGAAGCCCTGCCCACGGAAAAACAATAAGCGGTTACGGAGATTCCGCCGCCGCAAGAATTATCGAAATGGTCGAAGGCGCATCCGCAAAAAAAGGCGCAACCGAAAAATTCATCACCCGTTTCTCCGAAATTTATACCCCGATCGTAATTGTTCTTGCGCTTTTGGTTTTCCTTGTTCCCTGGGTTTTCGGCTGGCTTCCTTTTTCCGAAGCAACCCATCGCGCCCTTGTTTTCCTTGTTTCAAGCTGCCCCTGCGCTCTTGTTCTTTCGATTCCGCTTGCCTATTTTGCGGGAATCGGTTCCGCATCAAAACACGGCGTCATAATCAAAGGTTCGGAATATTGCGAGCGCCTTGCAAACGTAAAGAACGCTGTTTTTGACAAAACCGGAACCCTCACTTCCGGAATCCTCCGGGTTTCCGAAATCCGGACTTCGGAGGGTTTTTCCGAAGAAGAAATCCTTCGGTTTTCCGCGGCGGCGGAAGCTCTTTCCGACCACCCCATTGCAAAATGCGTTGTTGCGGAAGCGGAAAAAAGAGGAATCGAATTTCCTTCTGCTGATAAGGTCAACGAAATTGCCGGTGAAGGCGTTACTGTAACTTTCGGCGAAACTTCGGTGATTTGCGGCAACAAAAAGCTCTTTGAGCATATGAGCATCGAACTTCCGAAAGAGAACGGTGCAAATCTTTATGTTGCGCTCAACGGAACCTTTGCCGGAAGCATTTTTCTTGAAGATACCATTCGGGAAGAAGCGAAGGAAAGTCTTGAAAAACTCCGCATGCTCGGAGTTGAGCACAGCTTTATGCTCACCGGAGATAATGAGCACGCCGCCGCAAAAATTGCGAAAGAATGCGGGGTTGAAGGCTTTTTTGCTTCCCTTATGCCGGAGGATAAGGTTGACAGAATTGAAGAAATCAAAAAAAGCGGCGTAACCGTTTTCACCGGTGACGGAATCAACGATGCGCCGGTGCTCGCGGCGGCAGATATTGGTGCGGCAATGGGAATGGGAACCGACGCCGCAATCGAATCCGCCGATATCGTTCTTATGAAAGGCGGCGTTTCCGCCCTTCCGAAAGCGGTTGCAATTGCAAAAAAGATAATGAATTGTGTTCGCCAGAACGTAATTTTCATAATGGCGGTAAAGGTCGCGGTGCTCATTCTTGGCGCTCTCGGCTATGCGCCCATCTGGCTTGCGGTTTTTGCGGATGTCGGCGTTTGCCTTTTGACCGTTCTCTGGTCACTCCGCCTTCTCAGAATAAAATTATGATAAAATAAAAAAAGACCTGTGCAATGCACAGGTCTTTTTTGCTTTTTTATCTTTCGTTTTTCCAAAACTCTTTTTCGTTGATACGGAAAGAAAGAGTTAAAAGGCTGTCGCTGAGATGAACGTTCTGAACTTCGATTTTGTCGGTTGAACGAAGATCGACCGGGGCAAAGTTCCAAACACCCTTTACGCCGCCTTTTATGGATTTTTCAAGAATTTCTTCGGCTACGCCGGCGGGAGTTGTTATAACAACGATATCGACTTTGTTTGCGGCAAGATATTCATCAAGAGAACTGACGTTAAGGATCGGAATTCCGCAAATCTGCATTCCGTCAAACATAAGGTTGTTGTCGAAAACCGCGTCAATGAAGAAACCGTCGTTATTGAAATCTTTAAAACTTATGATTGCACGGCCAAGGTTTCCGGCGCCGATAACGACCATATGGTGTTCTTCTTTAATTCCGAGAAGACCGGAAAGCCAGTTTTTAAGAGTATCCGGGTGATAGTTTTCAACGCCGCCGCAAGTAAAGAAATCCTGTCTTACCTGTGCGCTGGTGTTACCGATTCTTTTTGCAAGTTCACCGGAAGTGACAGTTTGTTTTCCTTCCGCAAGCATTATGCAAACGTGACGATAATAAGCAGGAAGACGTCTTGCAAGGGCATCGGAAAGATTTTTTTTGTCAAGAGCATTATTTCCCATGATTTTCCTCCTTGGCGGGAACACCGCTCGAAAATATAAACATATTATATATTCAATTTAAAGGTTTTGCAATAACCAAAATGTGAAAAATGTATCATTTTTGTCAGATTTTAAAGATTTTTTATATATTTTTTACAGAAAATCGAAAAAAACTGTGTTTATATTACGGACAAAGCAAAGGGTGTTTACTGAAATAAAAGACAATTTTAAGAAATTTTAATTTTTTATGTGTAATATTTTATGAAAAAATCTGTCATTAAGAATGAAAGGCTTTTCGATTAGGAAAAAAGGAGGTGCGCGGTTGGAAGATAAGGATATAATCCGGCTTTATTTTGAAAGGGACGAAGAAGCTATCCGCAAGACGGAAGAAAAATACGGCGGATATTGCTATAAGACGGCGGAAAACATTCTCGGCGATTCCGGAAAGGCGGAAGAATGTCTTAATTCCGCGCTGCTTGCCGTCTGGAATTCGGTTCCGCCGAATGAACCGAAAAATCTTAAGATATATCTTGCGAAAATCGCCCGGAATTTTGCCGTTGGAATCCTTGAAAAGGAAAAGGCGGAAAAGCGCGGCGGCGGTGTTCTGGAAATTGCCGCGGAAGAACTTTCGGAAGCGCTTCCTTCAAAAGAAAGCGTTGAGGAAGATTATATCGCAAGGGAACTTGGCGAAAGCATAAATCTTTTTGTTTCAAAACTTCCGGAAAAGGAAAGAAAAATTTTTATCCGGCGCTATTTCTTTTTTGAAACTCCGGAAAAAATCGGCGAAAAATTCGGTTTTTCACCAAACCGCGTTTCGGTGATTTTGCACAGAACGCGAAAGAAACTTAAAAATTTTCTTGAAAAGGAGGGGCTTTTTTGATGAAAGAAAAGGATATCATTTCCGCAATGGAATTTATTGACGAAAAATATATTGAAGAAAGCGAAAATTTTTCAAAAAAGCGTTTTAAAACAAAAGCGAGCCTTTTGCTTGCGGCGGCGCTTTTGGTTTTGTTTTCGGTAACGGCGGTTGCGGCGGCAAAATTTTTCAATACCGTTAACGAGGGCGAAATTGTTTTTATGGAGGCCCTCGGCGGATACAGCGGCGATCATTACAGTATCCGTTTCAACATCGACGTTGCGGAGGATTCGGACCAGTTTCTCCATGATTATTATGTTCCGGCCTATCTTGAGGAAAACGAAAACTGGACAGATTGCGGCGGAGAAGCAGGCGAAACGTTCAACGTAATGGTTTATGATAATTACGGAGAAAATCTTTATGCGATTTTTACACAATATCCCGCATGGAACTATGATAACGGCGCTTCGATAGGTTACGGCGTTCCGGCGGGAACTGAAGTTTCGGAAGGCGTTTTTGAAATTGACGGCGAAGAACTTTTCTGCGTTGAGTTTTTGCCTTGCGATGACGGATTCCGCGGAGATCCTTTTGGAACAAAGATAATTTTCTGGTCGGACGGCTATAATATGTTTGTGCTTGAAACAAGGCTCGGTATGGACGAAGAAACGGTTCGGGAAATTATAAGAAGCGCTGAAAAAGTCGAAGATATTTCGGAATATGTAAAATATGAATAAAAAGAAGCTCCGCAATGCGGAGCTTCTTTTTATTCGGTTCTGTTTATGGATTTTTCTTCAGAAAAACCTTCCGGATATCTCTTTTTAAGTTTTTCGATGTTGCGCTCAAAAACCTCGTCAAGGCTTATATCAAGAGCGGCGGCGGCTTCCGCAAGATACCAGGCAACGTCGCCCAGTTCTTTTATAAGCGCTTCCCGGTCAAGTTCGTGCCCATGGAAAAGATGCTTTTTAACAAGGTCGCAGGCTTCGCCGCTTTCGCCGCAAAGACCCATTACGGAATTTGTGAGCATCTCTTTTTTATCGAGCTTTTTGTTAAGGGTCACCATTGCAAGCTTCTGGTATTCGTTTATCTCCATTTTTTAAAAACCGCCTTTTTTATGATCTGGAAAAATTATAAACGATTTTAAGAAAAATTTCAATCAGCCGGGGTACATGGAATCATACCAGACGAAAAAAGGGAAAAAGCGGTAATAAACGCCGATGTGGCGGGTTGTTCCCATTTCGCCGGAAGGGTTCGGTCCGCCGCTGAAATAGACAAAATAGGAATCATGGGCGGGGGAATATTCAACATATTCCGCGTCGTAAAATTCGCCGTAAAGCTGTTCGTTCATATATCTTTCCGCGGCGGATTTTGCGAATTGTTTAGGAAGGATTCCGGAAAACCAGAGGACAAGGACCGCAACGCAGACTGTTCCGAGAATAAGGGATATTTTTCGTTTTGAGTTCACCATTTATCGCCTTCTTTATGGCCGCAAACAGGGCAGCAGGGATAATTTGGGTCAACCATTTTGCAGCACCATTTACATTTGACAAGTTCCTCTTTTTTGCAGGGCGGGGTTTTTATAAAATGATATTCTTCACATTCAGGGCAGATATAGATATCTACCGGAAGATGTCCTTTTGAGTAATCTCTGTCAAAAAACATACTTTCTTTGCCGAACTGGATATTGTCCTGCCTTACAAAATCAAGGGTATTTCCACATTTTTCACATTTGATTTCTTTATACATAAAAAATCCCTCCTTTATAAATAAAGTGTAGCAAATCCGCATTTTTGTTGCAAGGAAAAAGGGAAAAATTAATAAAACTTTAAGAAAAAAGCCTCCCTTTCGGGAGGCTTTTGAAAATTCGCAAAAATTATGCTTTATCGACGGAATCGATGTATTCGGTGAGTTTAAGAACGTTGTTGGAATAACCCCATTCGTTATCATACCATGCAACAAGTTTTACGAAAGTATCGGTAAGAGCGATACCTGCTTTTGCGTCAAAGGTGGAACCGTGAGGATCGCCGAGGAAATCGGAAGAAACAACAGCGTCTTCGGTGTATGCGAGAAGACCTTTGAGTTCGCCTTCGGAAGCAGCTTTTACTGCAGCGCAGATTTCGTCATATTTTGCGGGTTTTTCAAGGTTAACGGTAAGGTCAACAACAGAAACGTCGATGGTGGGAACGCGGAATGCCATACCGGTAAGTTTTCCGTTAAGAGCGGGGATAACTTTGCCAACAGCTTTTGCTGCGCCGGTGGAGGAAGGAATGATGTTTCCGCAGGAAGCACGGCCGCCTCTCCAGTCTTTTTTGGAAGGACCGTCAACGGTTTTCTGGGTTGCGGTTACTGCGTGAACGGTGGTCATAAGGCCGTCTTTAATGCCGAAGTTATCGTTGATAACTTTTGCAAGAGGAGCAAGGCAGTTGGTGGTGCAGGAAGCGTTGGAAACGATGGTCATGTCGCTGGAATAGGTGTTGTTGTTAACGCCCATTACGAACATAGGAGCGGTTTTGGAAGGAGCAGTGATAACAACTTTTCTTGCGCCTGCGTTGATGTGAGCCTGAGCGGTATCAAGTTCTTTGAAAACGCCGGTTGCTTCGATAACGTATTCAACGCCAACTTCGCCCCACGGAATTTCTTCGGGATTTTTGCAGCCGAAAACTTTAACTTCTTTTCCGTTAACAACAAGTTTGCCGTCTTTTTCGGAAATTTCGCCGTTGAATCTGCCCTGTGCGGTGTCGTATTTTGCCATATAGGCCATGTAGTCAGGATCGATGAAAGGGTCGTTAACTGCTACAATTTCAAATTTTTCGGGCTGTGCTGCCGCAATGCGGAAAACAAGTCTGCCGATACGGCCGAAGCCGTTGATGCCAATTCTGATCATTTGGGATTACCTCCATAAATCAATTTTTTACAGATATCATTTTATAATATTTTTTTAACATTAACAAGGGGTTTTTAATTATTCTGCATTCCTTCACTAAAATTTATTTTTTAAATACTCTGTTTTCGTCAAGTTGACAAAAAGGCTTGTTTATTTTTCTTTTCTCGGCTATTATAATTGTATAAAATTATAATCGGAGAAATTTATGGCATATAAAAGATTAAGAAGCGGAAAGCACATAAACAGCGGGGAAATGGCGGATTTTTCATTTGCCGCAAAAGAACAGATTTTTGAAGCAATAAGAAATCAGTTTGTGGAAACAATAAAACTTCCGGCGGAATATACTGAAGTTTCCGAAGAAATAAACGTTATGGGGTATTCTGTTCTTCGCATAAGTCACAACTTTAACGAATATTGCGAGGCAATTTCCGGAAAGGCGGTTTTCAAAACCGAAAAAGCTGAACTGAAAGAAACGGCAGGAAACCTTTGTGAAAAAGCAAAAAGATTTTTTGAAAGAAAAGGCGTCGCGTTAATTTTCAAAAGCAGTTCTGAAAACATTTTTGTTGAAATTGACCGGGAAAAATTTTATTATGCATTGCTGAATATTCTGCTCAATGCCGCGGAAAACACGCCGAAAGGCGGGAAAGTAAGGGTTGTTCTTACAAAAACCAAAAAGTTTGTGAAAATTGCCGTTTCGGATAACGGAACAGGCATGGATGAAGAAACCGCCGAACATTGTTTTGAGCCGTTTTTCACAAAAGGAGAAAGATTCGGCAAGAAAAGAATGGGAATAGGTCTTACCCTTGCCCGTTGGTTTGTTTTTGAAAGCAAAGGAAGAATACATATTTTTTCCGAAAGGGGAAAAGGAACAACGGTTTCAATGCTTATTCCGCTTATGGAAAAAGAGGAAACCAACCTTTCCGTGGAATCGCCGGTTTCTGATATTCTCGGCGGAAAGTTTTCTCCGGTCTCAATTATGCTTTCCGGAATCGAAAAAGAATAAAATAAAAAAAGCGCTTCATGACGAAGCGCTTTTTTATATCACGGATTCAATGAAATCGGAAAAAGCTTTTTCATCGGGGAAATCGCTTTTGTTTCGGTCGGCAATTATCTGCAAGGGGCTTTTTCCGACAACGACAATTCTTTCGGAAAGGGAAAAGGCCTCTTTAGGGTTATGTGTGATCACAAGCGAAGTTTTTCCGGAAATTTCAGTTATTATAAGTTCAAGAATTTCTGCGGAGGTTTTTACATCAAGTCCACGAAGAGGTTCATCAAAAAGACAGATTTTTCCGCCAAAGGCCAGCGCCCTTGCAATAGCAAGACGGCGGCACATTCCGCCGGAAAGTTCATCCGGGTATTTGTCGGCGCAATCGGAAAGACCCACTTTTTCAAGATATTCAAGGGCTTTTTCTTTTTCAATGTTTACTGCCGTAAGGTTTTCAAGGGCGATGTACCAGGGAAGAAGCCGGTCTTCCTGAAAAATCAATGCAGTTTTTTCTTTGGCCAAAGAAACTTTTCCGCTTTCCGGTCTGAGAAAGCCTGCGGCAAGATTCAATAAAGTTGTTTTTCCGTAACCGGAAGGACCGAGAATTGAAACAGAGGTTCCTTCTTTCAATGAAAAAGAAAAGTTTTCAAGAATCTTTTTTTCTCCGTAAGAAAAACTTGCGTTTTCAAATTCAAGCACGGCGATTCCTCCTTTCGGAAGTAATGTAAAGAATCGCTTTTTCAAGAAGCACGCTAAAGAGTATCACCGCAGCGGTCCAGGCAAAAGTGTCGGCGGTTTCGAAATAAATTTTTGAATCGTGAAGGGCCGAACCGATGGATTTACCATGGGGAGAAATAACCTCCGCGGCAATGCCGGCTTTCCAGGCCATTCCAACGGCGCTGTTTAAAGCTGCGTTAAAAAAGGGTTTTACAGAAGGAACCGTTATTCGAAAAAAACTTTCAAAAGGAGAAAGACCAAAAGCCTTTCCCATTTCAAAAAGTTTTTCATCAACGGAAAGAATGCCTTTTTCCGTATTTGCCCAAACAGTGGGAAGAACAATGAGCACGGCAGTAAAAACGGGAACATTTTCAACGTTTAACCAAAGTATCGCAAGAATTATGAAAGAAGCCACGGGGGTGGCTTTTATTATGTGCAGCAAAGGCGAAAAAAGATTTTTGAGCACGGAAAAATTAGCGGTGAGCACCGCAAGAAAAATCCCGAGCACGGTTCCGATAAAAAGTCCCGAAACAACCCTTGAAAGCGAAACCAGAACCGAAAGCCAAAATGTACTTTCACCGCAAAGTTCGAAAAGCCTTTTTAAAACAGAAAGAGGCGACGGCACAAGAATGTTTTCTCCGACAGCCAGATGAACGCAGTGCCACACGGCTATCCAGAAAAATGCAGAAAACAAAGCAAGGGTAAGCTTTTTCAATTTCGCCGTCGCTCCTTTCGTAAAATCAAGGTTTAATTATCAGCCGTAAAAATCTTCTCCGGGCATTGCACCGCCTACGCTTGCAGGATTTTCAGCGTGAAGTACGGAAAGGAAATTTTCAAGCACAGTTTTATATTCTTCGCCGTAAAGCCAGACGATGTTACATCTCGGAATAGCTTTTTCAGCAACAGCCGCCGCTGCAATTTCATATTTTTCAATAAATACTCCCGCTTCGGAAGGATTTTCGTTGGTAAATTCGATGCTCATGCCGTAATCTTTTACAAATTCCGCAACAGCTTCGGGATTCTGTTCAAGAAATTCCTTGCGGACTGCGATTCCGCCCATTGTAAGAACTTCGCCGGTAAGCTTGTCCCATTCCTCGGAAAGGTTAAGGGCAACGCGGAAATTTTCGCTTTTGCTCATAACGTTGGTAACAAAAGGTTCAGGAAGCATTACAATGTCATATTCTCCGGTAATGGCAAGGGTTGCGGCTTCGGCGTGTTCGCTTGCAAAATGAATTTCAGCACCGATTCCGTTTTCGGCGATAAGGTGAACAAGAACAGATTCGGCGGTGCTGCCTTTTCCGGAAGCGAGAATGGTCTTTCCGTCAAGGTCTTTGATGCTTGAAATGCTTTCACCGTTTTCGAGAATATAAAGAACGCCGAGGGTGTTTACACCGAGACAGACGATTTTTCCTTCGGTTTTGTTATAAAGGCTTGAAATTGCGTTTGTAGGAAGCGCGGCAATATCAAGTCCGCCCTGGATAAGCTGTCCGGTAAGTTCGTCCGGAGCACCGGCAACGGTGAATTCATAGCTGTTGAGGGTAAGATCAAGCTCATTTTGTTCCATAAGCCATGCGGCGCCCATTCCGGTGGGGCCTTTGAGCATTCCGACTTTTACTTCAGCGCCGGAAAATTCCGGTTCTTCCGGAACGGCGGGTTCGCTGGGTTCGCTGACGGCGGGTTCTTCCGGAACATCCGGTTTTTCGGGTTCGTTCGAGCATGCAGCCATACTCATAATCATAATAAGCGCAAGAATAAGGGAAAGCAGTTTTTTCATTTTGGTTTCCTCCAATAAAACGCCTTTTTTCAAGGCTTTAATATAACGATTTTTTTGCCGTCTTTTGAAATAATGCCTTTTTCGGAAAGGGAATCGAAAGCACGGTAAACGGAAGCGCGGCCGATGCCGAGCATTCCGGCAAGTTTTGAAACGGAACAGGGAAGAATAAATTCGTTTTCTCCGTTTGCAAAAGTAAGTATCCAGCGGAAAAGTTTTTCGTGAGCTTCGCCTTCGGAAAAAGCGGAAATCTTTTTATTCAGAAAATGTATTTTTTCGGAAAGAAGAGTGACATATGCCTTGGCAAATTCCGGAGAAACAGCAAAAGCTTTTTCAACGGTTTCCTTTGGAAAAATTGCAAGTTTAAGATTGCTTTCTGCGGATATTTCCGAAGGAAATTCCTCTTCCTCGTAAAAAAGAGTTGCCATTCCGAAAACGTCGCCTTCGGAAAGGCGATTTATAACAGTACGCCTTCCGTCAAACCCGATTTTGGAAACGGAAGCGCTTCCTTTAAGAATAAGCGCAAGGCAGCGGCTGAAACTGTTTTTGTCCATAACGGTTTCGCCCTTTTTTACGGAAATTATTTTTATTTCTTCACGAAAACGGTCAATATCAAAATTTGAAAAAAGTTTGTTCTTTGAAAAAACTTCACGGTCTTTTGCTGTCATAAAAAAACCTCCGTTTCTGTATCAAATGATACAATATTTAGTTAGCGTTGTCAATATATTAACAGAAAATTGCAATAAAAAAGGCGGAAATTTTCCGCCTTTTTTGAACCGCTTTGAAAATATTATCTTGTTCCGTGAAGGTTGAGGAATTCATCATCTCTCGGACGGGAAACGATCTGGCTCCAGCAGGGGAAAAAGCCTGCATTGGAACCGGTGTTGGGAGAAATTTTGCAGAAAGGACCGCCGAAATAGGGAATCTTTCCTTTTTCAAGAACAGCATCTTTGATAAGACCGAGAACGTTTTCCGCCGCAAAGCCAAAGCGCTCTTCTTCCGCAACGGCAAGATTTATCTGCCAAAGTTTTTCGCTTTCGGAATAGGCTCCGGCAACGGCAACGGTTTTTCCGTTTTTCTTTGCTCTGAGAATAAGAGCGATGGGTCCATGACTTTCAAGGTCAAAAACTTCCGCAGCAAGAGGTTCGCTTTTAAAGCAATCGAAACCGGAATCAATTATTTCAATATCATATTTCGGTTCGGTTTTGGGGAGAGTAACGTCCGGAACGGAATAGCCGTAGATATTATCAACGTTGTGTCCGTGAAGATAAAGAATTTCGCTGAGGAGAATGAGAGAATTGGGTTCAAAAATCCAGTTGGGGTCTTTTCCGCCAAAGTTTCTCTGAAAATCCGGAATCATTTTCGGAAGAACGGAGAAAATTGCGCTGCCGCCGAAACAAACGGCTTTCATGGCCTTGTTTCCGGCTTCCCTGAGTTCCGTAATCACAATTTTGTAGGAATCAAAATCCTTTTCGGAACAGTTGAAATCAGCGGCAAGCTGTTTTCTTATTATTTCATTTACTTCGAAGTTATCCATTCTGGAAAGCCCCTTTCCTTAAATATGTTTTAGTAAGAATTGTTTAAAGATTATTGAAAAATTCTTCGATTTCAAAAGCTTTTCCTGCGCAGCTGCCCTGAACAAGTTCCGGTTTTCCGCCGCCGCGGCCGGAAAATTTTGCGTTTATTTCTTTTGCAAGCGGGTTACAGTTTTCGGTTTTTGAAGAAACGGCATATTTATAGTTTCCGTCTTCGCCGCAAAAAACCGCCGCAATTTTAAAATTTTCGCCGAGGGTAAGGCAATATCTGCGAAGTTCATCGGGAGTCATTCCTTTTTCAAAAACGCAGATTTTTTCGCCGCTTCCGAGTTTTTCCGCCTTGAGTTCAAAAAGTTCCTTTTTGAGAGCGGATTCATAAATTTTGTGTTCGGTGATTTCATTTTCAAGGCGTTTTACCGCGGATTTTATCTCTTCCGGTTTTACGGAAAGGGAATTGGTAACTTTTATAACATCACTGTTTTTGCTCTGGTAATCACGGAAAGCGCGTTTTCCGCAAAGCATAAAAAGTCTTGTTCCGCCTTTATAATTTTGGAAAGCGGTGATTTTTATAATTCCGATCTCGCCGGTGCGTTTAACATGGGTTCCGCAGCAGGCGCAGATATCGTAACCCGGGAAGGTGACAATGCGGATCTTTCCGGTAAGTTTCTTTTTGCTTCGGTAAGGAAGAACCGCAAGCTCTTCTTCGGAAGGAAAGCTTATCTCTATCGGAAAATTTTTATAAACCGCTTCGTTTGCAAGAAGCTCAAGCTTCTGCACCTGTTCTTCCGAAAGAGGAACGTCAAGATCGATGGTGGTTTCTCCATACCCAAGGTGGAAACCGACGTTGTTTGCACCGAAATTTAAATGGGCAAGACCGGAAAAAATGTGTTCCCCGCTGTGCTGCTGCATAAAATCAAAGCGCTGGGTCCAATCTATCTTTCCAGTAACCTTTTCGCCGGCAGGAATGCCGATTTTCGAAAAATGGTGAATAACCCCTTCCTTGTCCTCCTGAACGTCAAGAACTTCGATATCGTTCAAAGTTCCTTTATCCGGAAACTGGCCGCCGCCTTCCGGGAAAAAAGCGGTGGAATCCAAAACAAGGTCAAAGCCGTTTTCCGTTTCCGCGCAGGAAATAACTTCTGCGGAAAATTCGGTTATATATGAATCTTCATCAAAAATGCGTCTTGTTGCTGACATAAAAAACCTTCTTTTCTTTGTATGCTTTGAGTATAGCACCATTTCGGGAAAATAACAATTGCTAAAAAGAAATACACATGATATTATTATAAAGGTATTTTATAAAAAGGGGGCGCGCTTTTTTGAAAAAGGTCGTTCTTGTAACCGGCGGAAGCCGCGGAATCGGAAAAGCAATTTGCGAAAAATTCGCCGCGGAAGGTTATTTCGTTGCTGTCAACTATGAAAAAAGCGAAGAAAAAGCAAAGGCGCTTGCGGAAAAAATCGGCGGAAAAGCTTTTTGCGCGGACGTTTCCGATTATTCCGCAGTTTGCGGAATGTTTGATGAAATTGAAAGGGAAATGGGCGAAGTTTCCGTTCTTATAAACAACGCCGCAATTTCCACCTTCGGGCTTTTTCAGGATTGCAGCGATGAGGAATGGGAAAGAATATTCGGTGTGAACGTAAAGGGTGTTTTCAACTGTTCAAAGCGCGCCGTCGGGAATATGCTTAAAAACCAGAGCGGTTCGATAGTCAACATTTCTTCGATCTGGGGTGTTACCGGAGCTTCCTGTGAATGCCATTATTCCGCAGCGAAAGCCGCCGTTATCGGTTACACAAAAGCAATGGCGAAAGAACTCGGCCCTTCCGGAATAAGGGTGAACTGCGTTGCTCCCGGGGCTGTTGATACCGATATGAACGCCCGTTTCAGCAAGGAAGATATGGAAGCGGTTGCGGAAGAGTCCGCCCTTGGATATATCGGAAAGCCGGAGGAAATTGCGGAAGCGGTCTTTTTTGCCGCAAGCGAAAAAGCTTCCTATATGACCGGTGCCGTTCTTAACGTAAACGGCGGATCGGTTATCTGATGTTGACATCAGTCCGAAATCGTACTATAATATATCACATAAGTGTTTATAATTAAATTTAAACTTTTTTGGAGGAATTATAAATGATCAGACTTACCGGAACTCAGCGCGAGCTGATGGAAATTCTTTGGGAAAACGGTCAGATGACCCTTCATGCCCTTACAAAAGCCGCTCTTGGCAATGCTGTTACCCCTAACCGCATCGACGCTATCCGCGTTGTTCTTCTCCAGATGGTAACAAAAGGCGCCGTAAGCGAAGACGCAACCGTTTCTCCTCATATCTATACCCCTATCATCGAAAGAGATGAGGCGGGTTTTGAATCCGGATTTATTGATGCCGCAAAAGCCGAAGGCAACGCTCTTCTTACCGCTCTTTCCTGCGGAATGGGTCTTCCCGGCGAAGTTTTCAGCGAAGACCGCGGCAGACAGATAGATGAATCCCAGGGCAAATTCCAGCGCACCGTAACCGATGAAGCAAGAAAAGAGGCTATCAAAGAGGTTATGGCACAGATTTGCCGTGAACGCGACGAATATGAAGCACAGAAAGCCGCCGCAAAAGCTGCAGCAGAAGCAGAGAACAAGGAGGAATAATCAGATGGAAGAAACCGAATACAGATATGACACACAGCTTCTTATCGAAGGCACCGACCTTGATGAAGACGAGATCCACGATTATCTTATGAATGAAATTCCCGGCGACTGCCTTATCGTAGTCGGCGACGAGGAACTTATCAAACTCCATTATCACACCAACACCCCCTGGAAGGTTCTTGAATATTGCGCAACCAAGGGCGAAATTTTCGATATCGTTGTCGAAGATATGGACCGCCAGTCCAGAGGACTTAAAGGCTGATTTTGAAAAATAAAAATCCGTGCTCAAAATTTTGAGCACGGGTTTTTTGTTATTCAACAATTACAAGAACTTTGAAAGAAGTATCGTAGAGATCGTTTGTGAAAGTGATGGTGGCATACCCCGCAGAAACAGGGGTTACAAAAACGCTGGTATCTTTGTTTATCCAATCTTCGTCGGACCATTTTGCTATACAAACGTTCGTATCGGAAACTTCAAAAGTAAAAGTAGTATAGTAAGTGGAAAAAAGTTTTAATTCCTGCATTCCGCCGAAACGGTCAATAACCATTACGCCTTTGTCAACGTGAAAGTTTTCCGTTGCATAACCCCATTTTTCTTCGGAAGAAAGAACCTTCATAAGATCACTGAAATATTCATCCTTTTCGGAAAGCGCGGCTATTTCTTTTGCGTCGGAAGAAGTTTGGTCCCGAAGATCGTTTATCTCTTTTGTTTTTGCGTCAACGCTGCGTTCAAGAAAACCGATTTTTGTTTCGCGGTCATGGATCGTGTTTAAATGGGCAGCATTTTCATCGGAAAGTTTTGAATTTTCGGAAAAGAAAAAAACAAGAACAGCGATTGAAGCCAAAAGAAGAATGCCAAGGATTATTGCGGGAATATTTGCCTTTTTTCTGACAGAAACGCTGTCGGAAGAAACAGAAAACGGTTCGCCGGAATTTTCGGTGACTGAAGCGGATTTATCTTGAAAACGACAGCCGCAGGCGGTGCAGAAAAGGCTGCCGTCGGGAATCTCTGAATTGCACTTTGGACAGAACACTGTTATTCCTCCTCGGTTTTATGATTATAACGAAATTCTGTATCTTTACAGAACGGAAAAATTTCAGGAATATTTTTATGGTAAAAGTTAATAATAAAGCCAAGTATTTAAGACATATTGTATCACCGAAAATTGTTTTATGCAACATTTAAAAACAAAAAACGGCAGATATTGCTATTTCTTTTTCCGGGTGATAAAATTAAAAACAGAAGACAAAAAGGCGGGCGAAAGTTTTGGAAAAATGTGATGAAAAAAGCGTAAGAAATCAATACCGCGAAATTACAAAAAAGCTTATCGAAAAAGGGAAAACCATAACAACAATGGAAAGCTGCACTTCCGGCCAGATAGCAAGCCTTATAACTGATACGGAAGGAGCTTCCGCGGTTATAAAGGGCGCTTTTGTGACATACAGCAACGAAGGAAAAATCATGCAGGGCGTTCCGGCGGAAACCATTGATAAGTTCGGAGTGTATTCAAAGGAAACCGCCGCGGAAATGGCAAAAGCCTGCCGGAAAGCTTATAAAGCGGATATTGGCATCGGAATTACGGGAACTTTTGGAAATGCGGATCCGGATAATGCGGATTCCGTTCCGGGAAGGGTATTTTTTGCCTTCGATTTTTTTGAAGGAACAAAAACCTTTGAAAAAAATCTTCTTCATCAAAAAAACCGCCTTGATTACAAAATGGCGATTGCGAAGGAGATTGCGGATGAGCTTGAAAAAATAATCTGAAAGGCGAAAACAATAGAATTATACTCAATAATTTGAGTATAGTCAAGAGTTTGAGTATGATACTATAAAAACGGTGATGGACAAATGATAAGTTACAAGCCGTTTTATGAAACGCTTTATAAAAAAGGAATAACGGAATATAACCTTATTTTTAAGCAAGGTTTTTCCGCGAACACTCTTCACAGAATTAAGAAAGGCGAAGCGATCAGCACAAAGACCCTTGATTCCCTTTGCTATGCCCTCGATTGCGAAGTTTCGGATATAATAAAATTCGAAAAAGAATAACCGCCCTTTGCATTAATGCAAGGGGCGTTTTTTTATCCTGATTAAAATTAATCTTCGTCCTCTTCGGAGGGTTCTTCTCGGGAATGCCAAACTTTGTTTGCAAAAGTGTACTCTTACGAACACAAAAAGGGCGGGAACACGTCCCAACCCTTAATAGTTGGATAAATTGAAGTTTTTTTAGTCTGTCAAAAGAACGGATTTTTCTACTTGTTATTGAACCTATGTAACTCGATAAACAGTGCAACAACAAATGCTATTTCTACTATTAAAAGTGTAATAGCAACAGCAAGTGTAGAAAACATACATCCTAACATCAGAGAAACGATGGGGATGATGATAGAAAAAAGACGGTAACTGATTGACTTATACAGCCACGAATATGGAAGTAGATGTGCGCCGAAAACCATTGCATATACCATTACCATCTTATCTGGTACAGCACTAAATACCCACATTACAATCAACAGATACAAAAATTGATTGCAGGTAAACAGAAATCCCACGTTGCCAAGCGGATTGCTTTTTTCAAAAATATTGACCTTCAATAATTTACCTATCAACCAGGCAATCGGCATCAATGGACATGAGCAGCAAAACACAAGCATATTCTCTTGCTGTTGCGGCAAATCCAGCGCTATTACAATTAATATCAGAGACCAAATAACAACCGATGCACAAATGAACGGCAATCCTTTTTTCTGCTTAAATGTTATATCATTTCTTAACTCTTCCAAGTTCATCTTTGTATTCCCTTCCACATCAAATTCAAGTTTATCCAGCTGTTAAAACAAAATGGAGCAGAATCCCTTATGCCACAATTATAGCATATGATGTAGTAGTTTGTCACTACCGACTATCTTTACCGGCGCTGCGGAAAATTAGAATACAAAACAAAAAAAGCGGCTTAATAAAGCCGCTTTTTGCTGTTTTAAAATTAATCTTCGTCCTCTTCTTCGGGCATTTCCCAGGAATGCCATACGTTGTTGACGTCGTCGTTATCTTCAAGTGCAGCAAGAAGTTTCTGCATTTTTACGATGGTGTCGGGGTCGGTGATGGCAGTGGTGGTCTGGGGAATGTAAGCAACGTCGGCGCTTTCGAAACGGTAGCCCATTTCATAAAGTGCGTCGCGGACGCCGGGGAAATCGTTGGGAGCGGTGTAAATTTCTGCAACGCCGTCTTCATATTTGAAGTCTTCGCCGCCTGCTTCCATAACGTCTTCCATAAGTTTTTCTTCGTCAAGGTCTTCGTCGGCAATTACGATAAGGCCTTTGCGGTCGAACATAAAGGAAACGGAACCTGTCTGGCCAAGGTTGCCGCCGTATTTGGAGAAATAGCTGCGGACGTCGCCGGCGGTTCTGTTGCGGTTATCGGTAAGAGTTTCTACGATAACTGCTACGCCGCAGGGACCGTAACCTTCGTAAGTGATTTCTTCGAAAGTGGTTTTGTCGCCGAGGCCGGCAGCTTTTTTGATGGATCTTTCGATGTTGTCGTTGGGAACGTTGTTTGCTTTTGCTTTAAGAATAAGAGCCTGGAGTTTGCTGTTGTTTGAGGGATCGGGGCCGCCTTCGCGAACTGCAACGGTGATTTCTTTACCGATTTTGGTAAAAACTTTGCCGCGGGCTGCGTCGATGCCTTCTTTTTTACGTTTGATGGTACTCCATTTGGAATGTCCGGACATTATATATCTCTCCTTAGCGGGAAAATTATTTTACAGATTATTTTAACATATATATTTGGCTTTTGCAAGCCGTTTTATCAAAGAATAAACTGCAGAACCGTTCCGGTGAGGACGGAAACGGCGAAAAGAAATCCGGTAAGGCGAAGACATTCAATTTTGTCAACGTCGTTGCGGAAAAGAACAAGAAGACCGGTTCCGGCTCCGACGGAAAGTCCAGCAAATGCCGCGCCGAAAGAAATCGCCCCTTCTGCATAAAGCTGGGCGATGATTATGGAAGAAGCACAGTTCGGAATAAGCCCGACCATTCCGGCAACAAAAGGCTGGAAGAAGCTTTCATTTGCGATGAAAGCGGAAAAAGTTTCTTCGCCGACAAAATGTATGCAAACTTCGAGAGCAAACATCACAACAAAGATGAAAGCGAAGGTTTTTGCGGTATGGGCAAGGGTGCTTTTAAGAAGTCCGTGGTGGCCTTCGGTATGGCAATGGGAATGTTCCTCCACAACTTCCTCAAGCTCCTCTTTTGTGATGTTGAAAAGGCCGAACCGGTCAACAAGAAGCCCTGCTGCAATTGCAAGAACAAGCTTGGAACCGATGAGCGGAAGAATTTTTCCCGCGCTTTCCGGGTTGGAGATAAGAACAGGAATTGCCTCGTCACTTGTGGAAATAAAAACCGCAAGCATTGTTCCGGCGGTGATTATTCTGTTGGAATAAAGGTTCGCCGCAACGACGGAAAAACCGCATTGGGGAACAATTCCGAGAAGGGCGCCGACGGCGGCTCCGGCTTTTCCGAATTTTGCAAGCCATGCGGCAAATTTTTCCGCGTGGCGGTGTTCAATAAATTCTATGAGCAGATATGCTCCGAAAAGGAACGGAAGCGACGAAGCGGCATGTTCAAGGGTATGGATAAAAATGTGTAAAAATTCGTGCATATTTTACCTCGATAAAAAGGGGATTTTCAGAATATATATTATATTTTAAAAACGGCGGCCCAGTCAAGAATTTTTTGTTAATTTTAATAATAAATTTAATAAAAAAGTTTTTTGGGGGTTTTCGGAAAAATGAATTTTGATATAAACGATTATTCTCTTGGAAAAAGGCCCCTTTGGGCAATTTTTGCGGCGGCAATCATTTTTGCCGCTTTAGCTTTTTTTGTTTTCAACTGCGTTGCAATGGGCGAAGGAAGCCGCCTTTTGCCCGTTTATTCGGTGGAAACTCCGGAGAAAAAAGTTGCGGTGACTTTCAATTGCGCCTGGGAAGCGGAGGATATTCCGGAAATTCTTGCAATTCTGGAAAAATATGAAGTGAAGGCGACGTTTTTTATCCTTGGGCAATGGGCAAAGGAAAATCCGGACGAAGTAAAAATGATTGCAGAAGCGGGGCACGAAATCGGGACCCACAGCAACACCCACCCGGATATGGCGAAAATCACAATGGAAAAAGCGAGGGAAGAACTTTTGCGTTCCTGCGAATATATTGAAAAAGCCGGCGGCGGAAAGCCAAAACTTTTTCGTGCGCCAAGCGGTTCATATTCGGGCGAACTTATAAAAACCGCTTCGGAAATGGGTTTTATGACTATCCAATGGGATATCGACAGCCGGGACTGGAAGGACAAAACCGCCGCCGAAATGGTGGAAAGCGTTACAAAAAACGTTGGGAAAGGGAGCATTATCCTTTTCCATTCCGGAAAGGAAAACACACTTGAAGCTCTTCCGCAGATTCTCGAAATCCTTAAAAACGGAGGCTATGAATTCGTAAAAGTTTCGGAACTTGTTTATACGGAAAACTATACCATTGACCACACCGGAAGACAGTTTTTGTTAAAATAAAAAGGAGCCGGAATTCCTGGATTTTATCGAAAAAAGGAAGGCCGTTCTTGATAAAATCCAAAATGAACTTGGAATAAAACCTATGGAGGATCCTTTTGAAAACGTAAAAAAGCTCCAGGCGGAATTCGATTATTCAAAAATCCGTTTTACGGCGGAATATTACGATGTCCTCGGGCTTGAACTTCCGGAAGGAATTTAAGATATCAGAAAAAAGCGGCGGAATTTTCCGCCGCTTTTTTAAAATGAAATTTTGCATAAAAACCGCCAGTTTTTTGAATTTCCTGCAAATTTAAAGGAAAAAGGCCGTTTTTTCTTTGGATTCTATTGATTTTTGCAGGAACAGCTGATAAAATGAATTTCTAAAATCCTATTTTATAGTAAGGGGATGTTTTTTATGAACAAAGACTTTTTACATAAAATTTCCGAAAATATGCACAGCTTTTCGAAAGGCCAGAAACGAATCGGAAACTTCATTCTTTCCCACTATGACAAAGCCGCTTTCATGACTGCGGCAAAACTCGGCGAATCCGTAGGCGTTTCCGAATCCACTGTTGTACGTTTTGCTTCCGAACTTGGTTATGACGGCTATCCGGAACTTCAGCATGCTCTTCAGGAAATGATCCGCAACCGCCTTACGACTGTTCAGAGAATTGAAATCGCAAGCGACCGCATGAGCAATGCGGATGTGCTTACGAAAGTTCTTAATATGGATATAGAAAAAATCCGCCGCACGCTCGAGGACACTTCAAGCGAAGAATTCAACAAGGTTGCGGATACCATTGTTTCCGCAAAACACATCTATATTCTTGGTGTAAGAAGCTCTGCTTCTCTTGCAAGTTTTCTCAGCTTTTATTTTTACAAGATTTTTGATAACGTCCGCAACGTTGCAACTTCCAGCACAAGCGAAGTTTTCGAGCAGATTATGAACATCGGCGAAGGGGACGTTTTTATTGCCATAACTTTCCCAAGATACAGCAAAAGAACAATCAAAGCGGCAAAATTTGCCCACGATAAAGGGGCAACGGTAATTGCCATTACCGACAGCCACAGCGCGCCGATTATTGAACACAGCGACAGAATTTTGCTTGCAAGAAGCGATATGGCTTCCTTTGCGGATTCCCTTGTTGCGCCCCTTTCTCTTATAAACGCGCTTATTGTTGCGATCGGAATTCGCCGCAGAAACGAAATTTCCGCAACTTTCAGCCAGCTTGAGAGAATCTGGTCCGAATATGAAGTTTATGAAAAGAGCGATGAGCATGAAAATTTATGATGTTATAATTGTCGGCGGCGGTGCAGCAGGCTGCGTTGCCGCAGGATATGCTGCCCAAAACGGAAAAAGCGTGCTCATTCTTGAGCGCAACCAAAGACCCGCAAGAAAAATTCTTGTTACCGGAAAAGGCCGCTGCAATGTGACCAACAACTGTGAACCGGAAGAATTTTTTCGCCACGTTCGCAGCAACCCGCGTTTCCTTTACAGCGCGCTGAGCCGTTTTGCACCGAAACATACTATGGAACTTTTTGAAAAGCTTGGTGTTCCGCTTAAAACCGAAAGGGGAAGAAGGGTCTTTCCCGTTTCGGATAAGGCAATCGATATTGCCGATGCTCTTCAGCTTTTTATAAAAAACAAGAACGTTGAAATTCGCCGTGGAAGGGCAAAAAGCCTTGTTTTTGAAGATAACGTGCTCAAAGGCGTGCTCGCGGAAAACGGAGATTTTTACCGTGCTCAAAAGGTGATCGTTTCAACCGGCGGGCTCAGCTATTCCGCAACCGGTTCCAGCGGCGACGGTTATGAACTTGCGAAACAGGCAGGGCACACAATTGTTCCCACAAGAGCTTCGCTTGTAGGAATTTATACCGCCGAAAACCTTTCGGAAGCGGCGGGACTTTCCCTTAAAAACGTAACTTTGCGGCTTTTTGACGCCAAAAAGAAAAAGCCGATATATGAAGAACTTGGCGAAATGCTTATCACCCACGAAGGAATTTCCGGACCGCTGGTGCTCAGCGCAAGTTCATTTATGAGCACGGAAATTTCAAACTATCGCCTTGAGCTTGACTTAAAGCCCGGTCTTTCCGCGGAAGAACTTGACGCAAGAATCCTCAGGGATTTTTCCGAAAAGAAAAACCGCGATTTCATAAATTCTCTTGATGAACTTCTTCCGAGAAGTTTTATCCCCTACGTTGTTGAAAAAAGCGGAATCGAACCGGAAACAAAGGTAAACCAGATAACAAAAGCACAGCGCCTTGAACTTATTGCGGCGATAAAATCTTTCCCGATAAAACCGGTGGAACTCGGGGATATCGAAGGGGCGGTAATAACCGCCGGCGGTGTTTCCGTAAAGGAAATCGACCCGAAAACAATGGAATCAAAACTTTGTCCGGGGCTTTATTTCGCCGGGGAGGTAATCGACCTTGATGCGGAAACCGGAGGATATAACCTCCAGATTGCTTTTGCAACCGGTTATGCCGCCGGAACGGCGATTTAAGGAGGAAAAATCATGAAAATTGCAATAGACGGTCCTGCCGGAGCAGGAAAAAGCGCAACTGCAAAAGCCGTTGCAAAAGAGCTTGGGTTTATCTATGTCGATACCGGCGCACTTTACCGCGGAATCGGCCTTTACGTTATCCGAAAAGGCGCAAAACCTTCTTCGATTGAAGAGGTTGTTCCGCTTCTTGCGGAAATAAAAATCGAAATGCGCCATATCGAAGGTGAACAGCACATTTTCCTTAACGGAGAGGACGTTTCCGGTCTTATAAGAACCGAATCCGTTTCCGCCGCGGCTTCGGACGTTTCCGCAATTCCTGCCGTAAGAGATTTTCTTTTTGATATGCAGCGGGATATTGCCGAGAAAAACGACGTTATAATGGACGGAAGGGATATCGGAACCGTTGTTCTTCCGGATGCGGAACTTAAAATTTTCCTTACCGCAAAGCCGGAAGTAAGGGCGGAACGCAGAGTTAAACAGCTTTTGGAAAAGGGAATTGAAACGAATTTTGACGACGTTCTTGCGGACGTTATCCAGCGCGATTATAACGATTCCCACAGGGATTTCCGTCCGCTTAAACTTGCGGAAGACGGAATCCTTCTCGATAACTCCGAACTCAGTTTCGAAGAAACTTTTGAAAAGATCATTTCCCTTGCAAAGGAGCGCATGGTTTGAAAAGAAAGATAATCGTTGCGGATTCCGCCGGTTTTTGCTTCGGGGTAAAACGCGCGGTCGGAATTGCGGAGGATTTTGCGGAAAAGGGAATTCCTGCGGTAACCCTTGGTGAAATCATACATAATCCGACGGTTGTTGAAGAACTTAGGGAAAAGGGAGTCTATCCGGTTGAAAGCGTTTCCGAAGTTCCCAAAGGAGCAACTTTGATACTCCGTTCACATGGAGTTCCGCTTTCGGTAATAGATGAACTTAATGAAAAGTGTATTCCCTACGCGGACGCAACCTGTCCCTTTGTTGCAAGGATCCACCGCATTGTGGCGGAAAGAACAGCGGCCGGAGATACCGTTATTATCACAGGAAATCCCGATCATGCGGAGGTTCGCGGCATTGTCGGACATGCCAAAGGTGATGTCCGTGTGGTGCGTAATTTAGCTGAATTGGAAGAACTTTCCAAAAATGAAGAAAATCTTTGTGCAAAATGTATCACAATTGTATCGCAAACCACTTTTTTGCGGGCGGAATGGGAAAATTGCGAAAAATTTGCAAAAAAGGTATATACAAATTTATTAATTTTTGATACAATATGTAATGATGCCTGTACTAAACAAAGCGAGGCGGACGCTCTTTCGCGCCGGTGCAATGGGATGATTGTAGTCGGTGGGCGGAAAAGTTCCAACACCGCAAGGTTATGGGAGACCTGTGCGGCCAACTGTCCGACTGTTTTGATTGAGTATCCATCAGAACTAAAGCCGAATGATTGGAAAAATTGCGAAGTAATAGGCGTCACTGCCGGTGCATCAACCCCATACGGCATAATTAAGGAGGTACTACAAACCATGAGTGAAAACAAAGAAATCAGCTTTGAGGAAATGCTGGAACAGTCCTTTGAAAAGGAAGAATCCAAATATGTAAGAAACGGCGAAAAAGTTCAGGCAACCGTTATGGTTGTTAAGGACACCGAAATTGTTGTCAGCGTTGGCAGCAAACACACCGGATTCGTTTCTTCCGAAGAACTTTCCGATGACCCCAGCGTAAAGCCTGCCGATATCGTTAAAGTAGGCGACGAGATCACCCTCAAAGTTCTGCACGTAAATGATGCCGACGGCACCATGACCCTTTCCAAAAAGAAAGTCGATGCAGAGAAAAACTTCCAGGTTGTTGAAGAAGCAGCCGGAACTGACGAAATTTTGGAAGGAACTGTTGTCGAA
>JAFQBH010000024.1 GCA_017399765.1 Oscillospiraceae bacterium
GAGCTTAAACAAATCAAAGTCTGTTTTCCTTAGCTTCAAGTCTCACTGACTTGCTATTACTTTTGGAATTTACTCAAATGAATACAAGGGTTTAATTCTTTTCTTCCATTCTGTTGTTCAATTTTCAAGGTCCTTCGCTTTTTGCTAACCGCTCTCTCGCGGGTCAGCTTGATTAGTATATCATTCCGAAACGGATATGTCAACGGTTTTTTAAAACTTTTTTTGAAAAATGCATCGCCGCCGTGTGTTCTGTGAATAACATTCCACATTTGGTTGAAACATCCAATATTTGAACCTGTATTTTCGACAAAATGCCCTAATTTTCCACGATTTTTCAACAAAAAAGGCCTTTGGAACTCAAATAAACAATTTTTGCTCCAAAGGCTTTTTATTAATATTTTTCTATAATTATTCTTTTTCTCTAAAAATATCTTTATTTTTAATACAATAATTAATTGCCGAAGTTACGGTCAGAACTGTCATGATCCAGTTGCAGAAATAAGTTACGGTACCAACCAGACTTGCGTCCGGCGAACCCGTTGCGCTTTTAATAAGGATAAGAATAATAGCGATATCCTGAAAAACCGTTTTAAGTTTTCCCCAGATATCCGCGGCAATAACTTTTCCCTTTGATGTTGCAAGCATTCTCACGCCTGTAACAAGGAATTCCCTCGACATAATGATAATGGTAACTGCCGGATGAAGAAGTCCCGCATAGGTAAAACAAACAAAAGCCGCCATTACCATAAGCTTATCCGCAAGGGGATCCATAAGCTTTCCGAAATCGGTAACAAGATTTTGTTTTCTGGCAATATATCCGTCAAGGGCATCTGTTATTGCGGCAAGCGCGAACAGCGCAAGTGTTATCCAATCACTGATACCGCCAGTCAGAAAAGCTGCAACAAAAAGCGGAATCATCACAACTCTTAAAAGAGTGAGTATGTTGGGAAGATTCAACAAGCGCCCTCCTTTCAAAATTTTTATTCGGCCAATTCTCCGAGAAGGTCATATTCGGAGGATTTGATGATTTTAACTTTTACAAAATCTCCGATACAATGTTTTTCCGGGCTTGCAAAATAAACGATTCCGTCAATTTCCGGAGCATCCTGAGAACTTCTTCCACGGAAAACCTTGTTTTTGTTGTCATAGCCCTCTACAACAACTTCCATTACAGAACCGACTTTTTTCTTAAGAAGCGCAGCGGAAACAGCGGTCTGTATTTCCATTATAACTTCCGCTCTGCGCTGTTTGGTTTCTTCATCAAGCTGGTTCGGCATATCGTAAGATTTTGTGCCTTCCTCTCTTGAATATGCAAAACAGCCAAGGCGGTCGAACTTTGCCTGCTTTACAAATTTGCAAAGAGCCTCAAAATCACCGTCACTCTCGCCAGGGAAACCTGTGAGAAGAGTTGTGCGGAGAGTGATTCCCGGAACTTTTTCCCGGAGATGTTTTACCATTGCGATAAGTTCTGCCGGGGTGCTCTGTTTTCTGTGCATTGCTTTAAGAACTTTTTTACTGCAATGCTGGAGCGGAATGTCGAGATATTTTACAATTTTTTCTTCGGAAGCCATTACGTCAAGAAGCTCTTCGGTAACTCTTTCCGGATATGCATAAAGAATTCTGATCCATCTAATGCCGTCGATTTTGCAAATCTGGCGGAGAAGTTCCGGAAGCATTCTTTTTCCGTAAATATCTTCGCCGTATCTGGTGGTATCCTGGGCGATGATGATAAATTCCTCAACGCCTTTTGCGGCAAAAGCTTTGCATTCCTCAACAATGCTTTCCATAGGTCTGCTGCGGTAACGTCCGCGAATGGCCGGAATTGCGCAATAGGAACAGCGGTTATCACAGCCGTCGGCAATTCTGATATATGCATAATAGGGATAGTTAACAAGAATCCTCTTGCCTTCCATCTCAAGATTTTCCGGAGCATAGAATTTGCGGACCTTCTGTCCTTCAAGAGCCTGGCGGATGGAAGCGGCAATTTCATCGTTTGCGCCGATTCCGAGGATTACGTCCGCTTCGGGAATAAGTTCTGCCATTTCCTCGCGGTAACGTTCTGCAAGACAGCCGGTTACAACAACGAGTTTTACGTAACCCTGTTCTTTAAGCTGGCAGCACTGGAGAATATTTTCAATGGATTCGCGTTTCGCGCTTTCAATAAAACCGCAGGTATTGACGATAACAACGTCGCATTCGGCGGCGTTTTCGACAATTTCAAAACCCTCTTTTTCAAGTGCGCCGAGCATAAGCTCCGCATCCACCTGGTTTTTGTTACAGCCGAGGGCAATCATTCCGATTTTTACGGTTTCATTCGTTTCCATACAGTTCATCTGCAATTTCTTCCTTTACTTTATATATCGCATCTTTTATCATATCATATCCGTAGCCAAGACGGAAGAGCGAATTTATAACTTTTTTGGAATTTTTTTCGTCGGTAAGCTGATTTTTGTATCGGATTTCAATAATCCTCTCAAGTCTTTCCTCCGGAGAGCCGATTTCCTCCTCGGCGGCAAAAATCGCCTGTTCGGCAATTTCCTCTTCAATTCCTTTTCTTTTAAGTTCCATTTTAAGTCTCGAAGGTCCCAAAAGCTTCATTTCCATAAGGTCGTGGGCATATTGGAAAGCATAGGCTTCGTCATCAATAAGTCCGCCGTCTTCGAGCATATCAAGGACTTCGTTCACAGTATCGATGTTTGCAAAAACTTTGAGTTTATCAAAAAGCTCCAAACGCGAATGAGCCCTGTACTCTAACAAGTTCAGGGCTTTTTCTTTGGTCTGTTCGGTTGTAAGCTTTGTTTTCGGTTTATTCTTCGTCATCCACATCTGCTTCAATATCAATGCCGGTGGGGGCAACGCTCAGAATTTTGGATTTTTTCGCAGGCTTTGAAAGATCGGAAAGTTTATCCATGTTCGCGCGGACTTTTGCTTCGATATCTTCACAAAGAGCGGTGTTTGCGCGAAGAAGTTCCTTAACGTTGTCGCGTCCCTGTCCAAGTCTTTCGCCGTTATAGGAGAACCATGCGCCGGATTTATCGACGATATCAAGTTTTACCGCAATATCGAGCAGTTCGCTTTCCTTGCTGATTCCCTGTCCGTACATAATATCAAATTCCGCTTCACGGAAAGGCGGAGCAACTTTGTTCTTAACAACTTTAACTTTGGTGTGGTTTCCGATAACGTCGCCGCCCTGTTTTATCTGTTCCTGTTTGCGAACGTCAAGACGAACGGAAGAATAGAATTTAAGTGCGCGGCCGCCGGGAGTAACTTCCGGGTTTCCGTACATAACGCCGACCTTTTCACGAAGCTGGTTGATGAAAACAGCAACACAGTTGGTTTTGCTGATAACGCCGGTAAGTTTGCGGAGTGCCTGGGACATAAGTCTTGCCTGAAGTCCAACGTGGGTATCGCCCATAAGACCTTCGATTTCCGCCTTCGGAACCATTGCCGCAACGGAGTCAACAACGATTACGTCGATTGCGCCGGAACGAACAAGCGCTTCGGTAATTTCAAGAGCCTGTTCGCCGGTATCCGGCTGGGAAACAAGAAGGGAATCGATATCAACGCCAAGAGCTTTTGCATAAACCGGGTCGAGAGCGTGCTCAACGTCGATAAATGCGGCTTCGCCGCCTGCTTTCTGCGCGGATGCTATGATATGGAGGGCTACGGTTGTTTTACCGGAACTTTCCGGTCCGTAAATCTCAACAATTCTTCCTCTCGGAACACCGCCGATTCCAAGGGCGCTGTCAAGAGAGATGGAACCGGTGGAAATTGCTTCCACGTTAAGAGCCGGCGCCTGGCCGAGTTTCATAACGGTTCCTTTTCCGTATTGTTTTTCAAGCTGTTTGATTGCGGTTTCAAGTGCTTCTTTTCTGTCTGCCATAAAATCTCATTCCTCCATTTTTCATAATATCCAATCGGCTTCATTTCTGCTTTATAGTATAATATATAAATATTTTAAAATCAATAGCTTTGGAACAAAAAATCGAACATTTGTTCTGAGTTTTTGTTTGTTGGTGCATTTTTGTCATCAAAACGCCTCCCTCGCGTAAAGAAATGTGGCAAAACCAAAGGTCCTGCCTGAATGGCGGATATTTCTTTGCGGATGCTAAATAATATATATACATTATATAAGGAGATGATTTTTTGTTTAAGCCCGGAAAACCCGCAGATCTCGACCGCGCCCAGCTTGATAAACTTAACGCCCTTCAGCACGAAATAACCGATACTTCCGGAAACGGCGTTATCCTCGTTGCCTATTGCAAAAACTGTTCCGGCTGCAGCGGCTGCAAATAAAAACTCCCGTGCTCAAATTTTGAGCACGGGAGTTTTTCCGTTTAAACTTTCGTTTTCTTTTTAAATTTAAAAATCTGATCTCGGAAAAGAAGAATGTTCATCGCTATGAAGAAAACAAGAAGAATTCCAAGAGTAAGAAGCGGTTTTTTCGGCGCCAGCATTGCAAGAAGCATCATCGGGAAACCGAAAACGATTGCCGGGAAGTTCTGGTAAACCATGTTGTCCGCCGCCGGAGTTTCAAAATCCCCGTCCATTTCACGGAGAAGGATAGTTCCGGTGCTGGCTGTTCCGGTAAGCATACCGTACATCATAAGGAACTGTTCTTCGGCATATTTCGGGAAAAGGGTTTTCGCAACATAACGGTTGTAAAAATAAGTGACGAAAAGACCGACAATTCCGAGAATAAGCATAATTCCCCAGTATTTTTCAACAACGGAAAGGCGGATCGCCGCAATTCCGGAAACTACCATTATGTCAAAGAAAAAGTTGCTTGCCCGGGTAAGAAGAAAGTTGTTCGTATATTCCCTCTGAATAGCGTTTTTCTTTTTGAGAAATTTCATGGTTTCTTTAACAAGCGTTGCTGAAAGAACGCCAAGAAGGAAGTTGAAACCGAAGATGAGCGAAGTCATTCCGGGAATGAGTTTTGAAATTCCGTTCATAAGGAAATATGTAATCATATAGGTTACAATAATGAGCGCTATCTGAACGGTCATTTTATCGATGCTTTCCTGCATCGGAATTTCGTTTTCGCCCTCGATTTTTTCGTGGTTATGTCTGTCGCTTGCTTTTTTGGCAATAACGCCTTTTCTTTTAAGAAGGTTAAGATGAACAACGCCGCCGATGCTTGCGCTTAAAAATCCAAGAGCAGCAATTGTGAGTCCAAAGCTTTTTCCGCCGTCGAAGCCGAAATCGTTTTCATAAATTCCGCCGTAGTTCATGGCCTGGCCGGTTCCCTGTCCAAATCCGAAGGGAAGAAGAACGCCCGCCGCTTCGAAGAAATCCGGAATAAAAACTCTTGCGGCAACAATGGTGATTATCATTCCGCAAACACCCTGGAGAAGATAGGTGGAAACGGTGGTAACGCCGGTGTTGAAAACTTCGATTGCTCTTTCCTTGGTAATTTTTCCGTCGCCGGTTTTAAGGGTGGAGGCAATAAAGCCAAGGGCAAGACAGTGATAGGTGAACATTTCAAGGGTTTTCGTTCCCGAAGAACCGAAAAACGCGGTATCGAACATAATGTCGCCGGTTATAAGCTTATATACCCAGGCAACAAGAATAAGGATTCCGCCGCCGATTACCGAAATCGGGATAAGCGAATCTTTAAGAAATCCGACAGATTTTTTAAGAATGTTGCCCACAAGAAGGCTTGCAAGAAGAACCGCAACAACGTTAAGAGTTCCCCAAACACTATAATCCCAAAAATTTTCCATTTTCATTTCCCTCGCTGATATTTTTCCATCTGTACCAGATGTTTACGTACTTAAGAGCGTTGAACCTTTTGCTTCCGGAAAACTGATAAACCTTGTTTCCGTAATAAACGTTCAGCTTGTTCCTTCCGAGAACCGAAACCGCCGAAATTTCCGAAAAGGGAATTATCAGTTCCTTTTCCGTTCCTTCGTCAACGGAAATCCTGTTTCCGTAAAGGGCCGTTTTTGCGTTTTCTCTGAAAGGAATTTTGTTCTTCCGGATAATGACCTCTTTGATTTTTACTTCATCACGGAAAAGAGGTTTTTCGGTATATTCGAGAACATTAAGGCTGTTTACAAAATCCTTCTGATAATCGTACCATTCCCCGAAAAATTCAAAAGGAAATTCAAAACCTTTTCCGCGGATTCTTTTATCTTCGCCGTATGTAACGGTTCTTCCGCAGGTTTTGCAAAAAGCTTCGTTCCCGTGGCTTTCGAATTCCGAAAGTCCGCAGAAAGGACAGACATAAACCGCCCTTTCCATATATTCCGCCTTTACTTCGGATTCAAAAAATCCGTCCGCCTTTGCTTCATCAACAAAAAGACCTTTGTTTATTCTTTCGCAAAGTTCCGAATCGGTCATGGCGGAAATTTCTTCCGGCATAATAACTTCCGAAACATAGGAACGCATTTTTCCTTTTCTTGTTTTATCGCTCCAGCGGGGCTGAATTCCGTATCCGCCTTCAATCCTGTAAAGCGCAACCGGAACTTTAAGTTTTCTTGCAAGAGGAGCAATTGCCGGATTGATATATTCCGTTCTTCCGCTGTAAGTTCTGTTTCCTTCCGGCGCAATACAAATTGTTCCGCCTTCTTTTGCAACGCGGAAACAATTCATAACGGCGCCGACGTCGGTGGTCTGTTTCTTTATCGGAATCGGCGCAACAACAAAGCGCAGAAGAGAAGAAATCCAGCCCATTGAAAAAATATCTTCCGTTGCAACGTAATAGATCGGTCCTTTAAAAGATATTCCCATAAAAAACTGGTCAAAAGCTGTCTGGTGATTATAAAGAATAAGGTATGGGCGGTTTTCCTGCTCCCTGAATTTTTCAACGGTTATTCCGTATTTCCAGCGGCAGACAGGCCAGAGTACATATTTTGCAATTGCCTGAATTATCCGGTGGCGCGGTTTTATCCAATTTTTTCTTTTAGCCATAAAATCTCCTTTTTAAAAGAAGCTTTTTCATCACATTTTCTACATAATTCTATATTTTACTACTTTTTAAATAAAACTTAAACAATTTTTAAGAATTTTTTTCGTTTTTCACCTTAAAATTATTAAAATCACCGAAAATGCGGTCTTTTTTGTAACAAAAAGGTATTATTTTTAAGTTGCTTTTACCAAAGATTGGGTCTATAATTAATATGTATGATTATGTTTTAAAAAGGAGTGCCGATGCTTTTATGAAAGTACTGCTTGTTAACGGAAGTCCCCATAAAAACGGTTCAACCTATGCCGCTCTGCGCGAAGTTGAAACCGCTCTTAATAACGAAGGGATCGAAACTTCGATCGTATGGCTCGGAACGGAAGCAATTTCCGGCTGTCTTGCCTGCGGATATTGTTCAAGAAACGGAAAATGCGTTAAAAACGATATCGTAAACGAATTTGTTCAAAGGGCAAAAAACGCCGACGGCTTTGTTTTCGGAACTCCGGTTCATTATGCCGGCGCTTCCGGCGCAATAACTTCCTTCCTCGACAGGGTTTTCTATTCCTCTTCCGGCGAAACTTTCCGCCACAAACCCGCCGCAGTTATAACGGTTGCAAGAAGGGGCGGAACAACCGCGGCTTATGACCAGCTTATAAAATATCCGGCCATCGCCGAAATGCCGATAATTTCTTCCCATTACTGGAACATGGTCCATGGCGCCGTTGCTTCCGACGTTGCGGAAGATAAGGAAGGAATCCAGTGCATGAGGATACTCGGAAAAAACATGGCATATTTCCTCAAATGCATCGAAGCAGGAAAGAAAAACGGAGTCAAAGCTCCGGAACCCGAAAAACGCGACGTAACAAACTTCATCCGCTGATTGTCTGGGAGGGCATACATAATGACTGAAAACGAAAAATATCTTGAATGGAAAGAATTTGTCCGCGACGAAGAACTCGCCACCGACCTTGCAAAAGTTGAGGGCAACGAAGAAGAAATCTTCGACCGTTTCTACCGCAGTCTTGAATTCGGCACCGCCGGACTTCGCGGCGTTCTCGGCGCAGGAACAAACAGAATGAACATCTATACCGTCCGTCAGGCAACCCAGGGACTTGCGGAATATCTCAACGCTCATAAAGAAGGTGCTTCCGTCGCAATTGCTTATGACACCCGTCACAATTCCGAAAAATTTGCAAAGGAAGCCGCAGGCGTTCTTGTTGCAAACGGAATAAAAGTCTGGCTCTATGATGCTCCCGCACCCACCCCGATGCTTTCCTATGCTGTACGCGAAAGATACTGCGATGCAGGTATCGTTGTTACCGCAAGCCATAACCCGGCAAAATATAACGGTTACAAAGTATATGGCTCCGACGGCTGCCAGATCTCTCCCGAAGTCGCCAAAGAAATCCTTTCCGTAATCGACAAAACCGACGTCCTCAAAGGCGCCGTTACTGCAGATTTTGAAACCGCCGTTGCGGAAAAGAAAATCATTCTTATTCCGGATTCTTTCTGGAGAAGATTTTACGCAAGAGTTCTTCAGGAAGGCGTTGACCGCGAAAACCACGCAAAAAACGACCTTACCGTTGTTTATACTCCTCTTAACGGAACCGGCGCAATCCCGGTTGTAACCACCCTTTCCCTTGCCGGTTTCGGCAACATTGAAATGGTCCGCGAACAGGAAAAACCCGACGGCGATTTCCCCACCTGTCCTTTCCCGAACCCGGAACTTCGCGAAGCTCTTGCCCTTGCTCTTAAAAAAGCCGAAGAAACAAACGCAGACCTTGTTCTTGCAACCGACCCGGACGCTGACCGAGTCGGAATCGCTTCCCGCGAAAAAGACGGTTTCCGCCTTTTCACCGGCAACGAAGTTGGCGCCCTTCTTCTTGATTTCATCGCTTCCGCAAGGGAAGAAAACGGCACCATGCCCGAAAACCCCGTTGCGGTACGTTCCCTTGTTTCCACAAAACTTGCGGATGCGGTTGCCGCGGGCCACGGAATCGAAATGAAAAGCGTTTTCACCGGTTTCCGCTTTATCGGAAAAGTTATTGCCGAACTTGAGGAAATCGAACAGCCCGAAAGATTCATCTTCGGTTTTGAAGAAAGCTGCGGCTATCTTTCCGGAACCTATGTCCGCGATAAAGACGCCGTCGATGCTTCCCTTCTCATCTGCGAAGCCGCAAACTTCTGGAAGCTCCGCGGAAAAACTCTTGGCGAAGCTCTTGCGGAAATCCAGGCAAAATACGGTTATTATCACGATTTTCAGGATAACTTCTATTGCGAAGGCGCCGACGGCGCAAAACGCATTGCGAAAATTATGAGCGATCTCCGCGAGGAAGCTCCGAAAACCGTTTGCGGAAAAGCCGTTGTTGCCGAAAAAGACTATAAACCGGACGCAAACATGATTGAATATACTCTTGAAGGCGGTTCAAGCTTCATCGTTCGTCCTTCCGGCACCGAACCCAAACTCAAGATCTATTATTCCGTAAAAGCTTCCGATTTTGAAGCCGCAAAAGCCGAAGGCGAAGCAATCAAGGCCGAAGTTACAAAACTTCTTGGTTTCTGATAAAAAAATTTCCGTTTGGAAGAAATTTTCCGAAAAAAATTGTTGCAATCCTTCCCGGATTGTGATATGATATCAATACTGATGTAAAAAAAGGACTTGTAATATAAGCTCTGTAGAGAAAGAGGTGACATAGATGAAAGAAGGTCTTCATCCTAATTACAAACCCACCACCATTACCTGCGCTTGCGGCGCAATTTGGGAAACCGGTTCCACCAAAGAAGACATCCACGTAGAGGTTTGCTCCAAATGCCATCCTTTCTACACTGGTCGTCAGAAACTCGTTGATACCGGCGGTCGTGTTGACAGATTCAAAAAACGTTTCGGTATGGAATAATTCCAAAACCACAAAGCCCGGAATCATTCCGGGCTTTTTTTCTATCCGTTTTTAAAGAAAGGAGCGGGAACTTTTTGGCCGAATATAAAACCATAAAAAAGCGGGCAAGCGACGAATTTGTTGAAAAAAAATCCCGCTTCATCGGATATATCGCTCCGGTTTCCACAGAAGAAGAAGCTATTGATTTCATAAACGAAATCCGAACGAAGCACCGGGACGCAACCCACAACGTCTATGCCTATTCTCTTCGGGCGGGACAGATAAAACGCGCTTCCGATGACGGTGAACCCCAGGGCACCGGCGGAGTCCCCATGCTCAACGTTCTCAACGGAAACGAACTTGTGGACGTCTGCTGCGTTGTAACGCGCTATTTTGGCGGAACTTTGCTTGGCGTGGGCGGCCTCGTTCGGGCATATACCGAAGGCGCAAAAATTGCCGTTGCCGCCGGCGGAATAAAAACCGTTGCGGAAAGCGCGGATATAATGGTCACCTGCGACTATAATCTTTACGGAAAAATCGAACATTTTATAAACGAACACCATATTTTTGTTGTCGAAAGCGAGTTTGGCGCAGATGTGAGCATCGTCGTCCGTCTTAAAACCGAAGACGTTTCCGGTTTTGAGCACGATATCACCGAGCTCACCTCCGCAAAAGCAAAAACTGAAATTATCGGCCGGGGCTGGAACGAAATGTGAGAAAGGGAGCATTTTTATGAAACTTTTGATAGCGTCTGATATTCACGGAAGCGCATTTTACTGCAAACAGCTGCTCAGCGCATTTAAAAACGAGCACGCGGATAAAATCCTTCTGCTCGGTGATATCCTCTATCACGGTCCCCGAAACGACCTTCCGAAGGATTACGCTCCGAAGGAAGTTATTTCCATGCTCAACGGTATTAAGGAATATATAATCTGCGTCCGGGGAAACTGCGATACGGAAGTTGACCAGATGGTTCTGGAATTTCCGGTGCTCAGCGAGCAGGCTTATCTCTACATAGATGACATTGAAATGCTCGCCGTCCATGGCCATAAACCTTTCCCGCCGGTAAAAAGCGGAACTTTTATTCTTTACGGACACACCCATATTCCGAAACTTGAGGAAGCGAATGGAATAACCTATATGAATCCGGGTTCCGTTTCAATTCCAAAGGAAAACAGCTCTCACGGATATATGATTTTTGAAAACGGCGTTTTCTCCTGGAAAAACCTTGATGGCAAAACCGAAAAAACTTATATGATAAAATAAAAAAAGACGGGTAAAACCCGTCTTTTTTATTTTATCAGTCACAGCCGAAATAATGCTTTGCCAAACCGCCTTCGGAAGTTTCGCGGTAATGGCTTTTTATATCTCTTCCGGTTTCATACATAGTTTTTACAACCGTATCGAAGGAAATTTTTCTCGTATGGGTAAGGAAATTTGCAAGCGAAAGGGCGTTTATGGAACGCATTGCCGCAACGGCGTTGCGCTCTATGCAGGGAATCTGAACAAGACCGTCAATTGGGTCACAGGTCAGCCCAAGCATATGTTCCATGGAAACTTCCGCAGCATATTCTATCTGGTCAAGGCTCATTCCACAAATTTCCGCAAGGGCGGCGGAAGCCATGCAGCAGGCTGTTCCGATTTCCGCCTGGCAGCCGCATTCCGCACCGGAAATTGAAGCGTTTGTTTTGATAAGGTTGCCGATAATTCCGCCTGTTGCAAGAGCATGGAGGATATCGCTGTCGGAAACCTTGCGTTTTTTCTGCCAATAATAAAGAACGGCGGGCATAACTCCCGCTGCACCGCAAGTCGGCGCGGTAACAACGGTTCCATTGCTTGCGTTCTGTTCACCGACCGCATAAGCATAGGAACAAACAATTCTGTTTTCCTTGGTTTCGGGGCTTTCGTCCATGTGATACTGGTTATAAAGAAAAGCCGCTTTGCGCTGAACGCCCAATCCTCCGGCAAGAACTCCTTCGGATTTAAGTCCTTCCTTAATGGTGCGCTTCATCTGTGCCCAGACTTCTTCAAGATAATCCCAGATTCGCGGACCTTCCATTCTTTCAACGTATTCCCAAATCCGGATATCGTGTTCACGGCAATATTCCGCAATTTCGTCGAAGCTGTTTTCATAATAAACTTCCGGCGGAGCAACATAATCCGTTCCCTCAACGGCAATTTCGCCGCCGCCGATGGAATAAACGCGGATTTTATCAACCTCTTCGCCGTTTTTGAAAGCATGCATATCCATTGCGTTCGGGTGATAAAAACTGCTTTCGTCCGTTTCAAAATCAAAAATGATTTCCGAAGGAATCGGAGCAAGGGTCTGGCGCAAAACCGCATCGGTCATATGCCCTTTTCCGGTTTTCGAAAGGGAACCATAGAGCGTTACGGAAAAACCATCCGCATCGGGATTTTTTTGTTTGAAATAAAGCGCCGCTCTTTCCGGTCCGATGGTATGGGAACTGGAAGGACCTCTTCCGATCCTGTAAAGATTGGTTAAACTTTTCATCCTAACCCTTCTTTTGTTTTAAATATTCTCCTTGCGGAAATAAAGAATTCCGAATGTTCCGGGACCGCAATGTCCGGTAATGGTGCTTCCGGCTTCGTTTACGATAATGGTGCGGAACTTATGATATTTTTTGATTTCCTTTTCAATTTCCTTGAGAAGTTTTGCATCAACGCCGGTCCAGGTGAGGAAGATGATATCGGTTTCGATATTATCGTTTCCGTCAAGTCTGTCGCGAACATATTCGAGTGCGCATTTTTCATAAGCGCCGCGATATTTTTTGCCGACTTTCATTTTTCCGTCAACAACTTCGATACAGGGTTTAAGCTTAAGAAGGTTTGCGCCGAGAGCCGCAACGCCGCTGCATCTTCCGCCTTTATGGAGGAATTCAAGCTGGTTGAGAATAAAGCTTGCGTCGACTCTGGTTTTTGCTTCGGCAATATGCTTTGCGATAACTTCCGCACTTTCGCCTTTTGCGGCAAGTTCCGCGGCAAGAACAACCTGAAGACCGATTCCGGAAGAAAGGTTTGCGGAATCTATGGACCAGACATGGCCGGTTTCCACCGCGGCAATGCATGCGTTCTGATAGCAGGAAGACATGGTGGAGCTGATGGTGAAATGGATTACGTCATAACCTTTTTCGACCCAGGTGGTAAAAGCTTCGGTATATTCAAGAACGGAAACAGCGGAAGTTTTCGGAAGTCCCTTTGTTTCCTCATAGTATTTAAAAATATCCTGGGCTGAAATTTCAAGTCCGTCCTTATAAGAGTTTTCTCCAAGGGTTACGGAAAGGGGAAGCACTTCTATATCATATTTTTCAATAAGTTCTTTCGGAAGATCTGCGGTGCTGTCACTGATGATTTTAATAGGTCTCATTTTAAAAATTATCCTCCTTTTCATTAAATCAAAACAATACAGAATATATTATACAACATTTTAATCAAACTGAAAAGTCCCTAATATTTAATTTTACTGCAAAAGAAGTTCAATATTCCTTGAAAAACACCCTGTTTTTGGAATATAATATGCTTATTAAAAAGAAAGGCAGGATTTCACCTTTATGCACGACGAACTCACCGCCAACGATATTAAAAAAATGGAAGAGGAACTCGAATACCGAAAACTGGTTCTCCGTCCGCAGATTCTTGATGACGTAAAAACCGCAAGAGGCTTCGGCGATCTTTCCGAAAACTTTGAATATAAGGAAGCAAAAAGAGCCAAGGGCAGAAACGACAGCAGAATCCGCTATCTTGAAGCAATGATAAAAACCGCCGTTATAATCGACGGTCATGCTGAAGAAGGCGTTGTCGGCCTTTATGATAAAGTCACCGTATATATTCCGGATGACGATGAGGAAGAAGTTTATCAGATAGTGACCGACGTCCGCTACGATGTTTCCTCCGGCTTCATAAGCAAGGAATCCCCTTTCGGAAAGGCAGTTTTCGGTAAAAAGCTGGGCGATACCTGCACCGTTCAGGTAAACCCGGATTACAGCTACGACGTTATAATAAAATCCATCGAAAAAATGGAAGACGACGGCACCGCGCCTTTGGCCAGCTATTAAAAAAATCCCGTGCTCGGATTTGAGCACGGGATTTTCTGTTTTAAATTTCTTTGAGCACCTCTGCAAAATTGGTGATGCTTTCCGGAATAATTTTTTCAAAAATTTTAAAAGTCGGGTCGGTTTTCGCGATTTTTATAATAGAATTTACTATAATTTTATCCATTCCCCTGATTTTGTCCGCCGGAAGCTCTCCGCCGAAAGAATCGATTATTGCGGCATGGTCCATAAATTCTTCGCTGAAGTTTTTTGTAATCGCGTCCGAAACCTTATCCGCAAGGCAGGAACAGATGAAAAGCCCGAATTTTGTTTCAAAAAGCTCTTCTTTATGTTTCTGAAGGAATCCGGATATTTTTTTATCAATAACGCCCATTCTGACATAGGAACCGATTACAACACACTCATAATCTGAAATATCCGGAATATTTTCGGATATTTCAAAAAGGTCGCAGCTGTCCGCACCGATATTCGCCGCAAGAAGCGCCGCACATCTTTTCGTTGTTCCGGTTTTTGAAGAATATATTATAAGCGTTTTCAAAATCAATGCCGCCCTTCAGAATCAATATAAAAATATAATATCACATAACCCGCTCCATTGCAAAGATAAATATAAAAAAACGGAAGCATTTTCTGCTTCCGTTTTGACCCGTTATCCCCAGATGGGAGAAGGATACTTTCCTTCTTCGGTAAGTTTTTTAAGTGCTTCGACAAGGGCGGGGGTATCTTCCTTATATGTTACCCCGAACCATTTGTCGGGACATTCCTGTACTTTTACGGTAACTTTGCCTTCTGCAAGGGCATTGCCAACAACGCTTGGAAGATAGCATTCCGCCTTAAGCGGATTTTCTTTAAGTTCGGTGTTTCTGAATTCTTCAAGCGCTTTGTCAAGATAATCGAATATATCCGGAGTGAATCCCCAGAAATTCATGGAAACAGGAGTTCCCGCCGGAAGCGGAACCCAGTTTTCACCGTCTTCGGTATATTCTGCACATTCTCCGCGTTTTTCAATATGGGTTCGCTCGTTTATTTCAACAAGCATTCCGTTTTCGGTTCTGCAAACGCCCCTTGCAACGTGGCCTTTGTCGGTAACGGTGTTTTCAATGTGGTAACCTATCATGCAGTATTCGCCTTCGCCTTCCATTTTTTCAAGAAGGGAACCGATAAGTCCAAAACAATGGATACCGTAATAATCGTCTGCATTAATTACAGCAAAAGGACCGTCAACATGTCCGCGGCAAAGCGCAATGGCCTCCGCCGTGCCAAATGGTTTTGTTCTTCCTTTTTCTGCATATTCCGGATCGATCTCCTGGAAAACATAATCAACTTCCATAAATTTCGAAACCGGGTTTCCGATAACTTCTCTGAAATCATCCTCAAGGCTTTTGCGAATTATGAAAACGATTTTCTCAAAACCTGCCTTATAGGCATCATACATTGAAAAATCGATTATTCTTTCTCCGCAGGGACCAACAGGAGTTATCTGTTTTGCGCCGCCGTATCTGTTTCCTATTCCGGCCGCAAGAATAACAAGTGTTTTTTTCATTTTTAAAGAGTTCTTCTTTCGTTTTTTTCTGAAGTATATGCCGAAAAAATCAGAAATATCTTTTTGTTGCTCTTTCGGCAATGGTTTTGAATGCTGCTTTTGGATCTTCCGATTTGGAAAGAATGATCATTGCAGCAATTACATAAGGACGGTTTCCCGCTTCTTTAAGAAGGCTTTCAAGGTTTGCGTTATAAACCTGCGCGGTCATTTCGCCGCGGATGCAGCTTATATCCGTTACGTCTGCGGGAATATCATGCATAAGGAGTGCTTTTCCATCTTTTGTTTTTTCCATAAGTTCTTCGGTAACTTCCCAGTTGATGAACTCCTTATTGTTTTCGCGAAGTTCATGTTCAAGAAGGTCGATGTATGTACCGAGGTTTGCTGCAGAAAGTTCTGTACGTTTTTCAAGGAAAGTGAACGGAGCCCAGTTTATCGGGATTACAACATCTGCATCGGAAAATGCTTCTTCCATGGAATCGGTGCGCACAAAAGTTCCGCCGGAACGTTCGGCATTTTTCTCTGCCCTTTCGTAAACATCGGGCATAAGGTCCATTCCCTCCGGTGCGGCAAGAACAACGTTCATTCCAAAACGGGTGAAAAGGGAAAGTATTCCCTGGGGAACAGCAAGGGAGCGGGTTCCGTTGGGGGAATAAGCCCATGTTACGGCAATTTTTTTGCCTTTAAGTTCTTCGATTCCTCCAAAATGCTCCGCCATATACTGAAAATCCGCAATGCTCTGAACAGGGCTGTCCTCATCGCTTCCAAGGTTTATCACGCAGGGTTTTTGTGCAACAACACCGTTTTTCTGTGCTTCCTCAACAGAATCGGAGATTCTTTTTATATATCTTGAACTTTTTTCAATAAAATCGCTTTCGCAAACACCAAGAGCATCGGCCATATAAGAAGCCATTGTTGCGGTTTCTTTTATGTTGTTGTTTCCAAGTTTTCTGTCCATATCGATAATGGTGAGCCCAAGAAGGTCGCATCCGGAAGCAAAAGCAAGTTCCATTCCCATATCTTTTTTGCTGAACATCGAAACAGCAATTCCGGAATCAAAAATTTTCGGTGATACATTGTTATCACGAAGAGATTTAAGTGCACATGTTCCCCTTGCAATTGCTTTTATGTCATCATCGCTCATATCCCATGTACGGAGAAGGTTTTTTCCGTAAAGCCCGTTTTCTTCGCTGTCCGGAAGTTTGTTAATTGCATCGCAATATTCCACTTATATTACCTCCATTTAAGGTCAACTATGATGTTACTTTTATAATAATAACAATCCTTTTGTTTTAAGTCAACACAAGAATTGTTAATTTTAAGAACTGTTTTTGTGAATTATAGCCTTTTTTGTGTTAATAATTTCATATAACATTCCGAATTGACACAAACTCATCACATAAGTTACAATAATGTTATACAAAACTAATTGTGAATCCAAATAGAAGGGCGGGGAACCCTCCTTGAACAAAGAACTTTTTTCAAAATTTAAAGAAACCGCTGTTGCCGTTCTTCCGGTTGCCGGCGTTGTTTTTATGCTTCATTTAACCATAGCACCAATGCCTTTCGGCGTTCTGGCGCTTTTTTTATCGGGAACGTTTTTGCTGATAGTAGGAATGACCCTTTTCCAGCTTGGTTCCGAAGTCGGAATGACCCCCATTGGAAACCAGATCGGAAGCAAGCTTGTTGAACTTAAAAGTCTCAAAATATTTCTTATAACCGCTTTTCTTCTCGGTTTTCTTGTAACAATTGCCGAGCCTGACCTCCAGGTTCTCGGAAAACAGATGCCCGAACAGACCATGTTCAGTCTTTTCAATATGGATATTTCCGTCGGTCAGACCCTTATTTATATGGTCGCCATCGGCGTTGCAATTTTCCTGACCATTGCGGTAATAAGAGTTATTTTCGGTTTTGATCTTTCAAAACTGTTTTTCATTCTCTATCTTGCTGTTTTTGCTCTTGCATATTTTACAAAACCCGAATATCTTGCGGTTTCTTTCGATTCCGGCGGCGTTACAACCGGACCGATAACCGTTCCTTTCATTCTTGCCCTCGGCGTCGGAATCGCTTCGGTTAAAAAAGGCGCCGACAGCGAAACCGACAGCTTTGGTTTCGTCGGTCTTTGTTCCGTCGGTCCTATCATAGCGGTTGCCATAATGGGAATGCTTGCAAAAGGCGACGCTTCCTATGACCCGACCGTTATTCCCGAAATTGAAACCATCGGCGACGTTTTCATGGTCTATCTCAAGGCCTTCCCTACTTTCTTCGAGGAAGTTGCCCTTGCCCTTTCGCCGATAATCGCTGTCTATATTTTCTTCCAGATAGTTTATCTTAAGCTCCCGAAAATTTCCCTTGCAAAAACCCTTATCGGTGTGTTATATACTTATATTGGTCTTGTAATTTTCCTCACCGCCGCAAACGTGGGTTTTATGCCTGCGGGAAGCTATATGGGCGGAACCCTTGCGGTTCTTCCTTATAACTGGATAATAATTCCCATAGGAATGCTCGTCGGTTTCTTTATCCTTATGGCGGAACCCGCTGTTTACGTTCTCACAGTTCAGGTTGAAGACGTTACAAACGGCGCAATTACAAGAAAAATGATGATGACCGCCCTTATGATCGGAATGAGCATTTCCGTCGGAATGGCAATGCTCCGCGTTATAACCGGAATTTCCATCTGGTATCTTCTCATTCCCGGCTATGCGATAGCTCTTGGCCTTCTTTTCTTTGTTCCAAAAGTATTTACCGCAATCGCGTTCGATTCCGGCGGCGTTGCTTCCGGCCCGATGACCGCAACTTTCCTTCTTCCTTTTGCAACCGGCGCCTGCACCGCCATTGGCGGAAACGTTCTTATGGACGGCTTCGGCGTTGTTGCAATGGTCGCCATGACTCCCCTTGTTGCAATCCAGATTCTCGGCGCCGTTTATGCAATTAAAGCAAAACGTGCGGAAGAAGAAGAAGCGGAGGAACTTGCCGAAATCGTTGAGGAAATCGAAGAGGAAGTTGAAGAATATCAGCTTGACCTTGAATATTCTATCATCGAGCTGAACTGTTATGATTATGAATGACCAAGGAGGTGTTCCCTTTGATTCAAAACGAAAAAATCGATACCGTTTGCAGCACCCAGCGAATCGACCTTGTTTTTACAATAGTTTCAAGAGGAAAAGGCGAAACAGTCCTTGACGTTCTTCGTGAAAACAAAATTCTTCAAAACACTGTTTGCCACGGAAGGGGCACCGCACCCTCAAGTATTCTTGAAATGCTCGGACTTGGCGCAACGGAAAAAGACATCGTTCTGAGCTTTGTAAAAAACGAAAAAAGCGAGGAAATAATCCGCAAAATTTCCGAAAAACTTGCTTTTTCAAAACCCGGAAACGGAATTTCTTTCACAGTTCCGCTCCAGAGCGTTGCCGGAATTGCCGCTTTCAAATTTATAACCGCTGACCTTACGGAGGAGTTTTGATTTATGGAAAACAAAGTTTTATATTCTCTTATAATCAGCATTGTCAACCGCGGATTTTCCGATGACGTTATGGACGCCGCAAGAGAAGCAGGCGCAAAAGGCGGAACCATTCTTTATGGTCATGGCGCCGGACTTCGCGAAGCGGAAACCTTCTTCGGAATTTCGATTCATCCGGAAAAGGAACTTGTTATAATCCTTGCCTCCGGCGAAACAAAATCTGCCATAATGCAGGCCATTGTAAAACGTGTCGGAATGGATTCCGAAGGCGCCGGAATAACCTTTGCCCTTCCGGTAACGAATGTTGAAGGAATTGCCCGCCTTACCAACCTCGAATCCGAAAATTAAAAACGCATCAAAAAACCCGTGCTCATTTTGAGCACGGGTTTTCTTTTTTATCAGTCTTTTGTAATAATTGCAACCGGACAATGGTCGCTTCCGTAATATTGGGGATAGATAAGGCTGTCTTCGAGTTTTTCCGTGAAACGTTCGGAACAGATGAAATAATCGATTCTCCAGCCCGCGTTCTTTTCCCTTGCGTGGAACATATAGCTCCACCAGGAATAGGAATCGCCTTTTTCCGGATAGAGGAAGCGGAAAGTATCCGCAAAACCCGCTCCGAGAAGTTCGGTCATTTTCGAGCGTTCCTCGTCGGTAAAACCTGCGTTGCCTCTGTTTGTTTTATAGTTCTTGAGGTCGATTTCCTCATGGGCAACGTTCATATCGCCGCAGATAATAACGGGTTTGTGTTTATCGAGAGAACTTACGTATTCCCGGAAGCAGTCTTCCCAATCCATTCTGTAATCAAGGCGCTCAAGGTCGCGTCTTGCGTTCGGAACATAAACGTCAACAAGATAAAAATCCGGATATTCAAGGGTGATTACCCTTCCCTCGTGGTCGTGACGTTCAACATCGATTCCGTAATTTACGGAAAGAGGCTCGTGCTTTGTAAAAATTGCCGTTCCGGAATATCCCTTTTTCTCCGCGCTGTTCCAGAACTGATAATATCCGGGAAGCTCAAGGGAAATCTGGTCCGGCTGAAGCTTTGTTTCCTGAAGGCAGAAAAAATCCGCATCCATCTCATTGAAAGAATCCATAAATCCTTTGCCCATGCAGGCGCGAAGTCCGTTTACGTTCCAGGATACAAATTTCATCAAAAAACCTCCTTAGGCATGATAAAGTTTTTTGTTGCGGTATTTCGGTTCACAGGTAAGATTAAGACCAAGCTTTTTGAAGGTCTGGGTATCGACCTGGGAAAGAATTACGGTGGAGTGTACTTCACACCCGCGGAGTTCCTCAAGGCAGGCAAGTGCTTTTGCCGCATCGGGGTTTTTGGGCGCGCTTACCGCAAGGGCAAGAAGAGTTTCGTCAAGGTGAAGTCTTGCGTTGTTATGTCCGAGATGCTTTTTCTTAAGTTCTTCAACCGGGTTCATAACAAGCGGGTCGATTATATCAATGGAATCGTCGATTCCTGCAATTTCTTTAAGTGCATTGAGAAGCATAGCCGCGGAAGAACCGAGAAGAGAGCTGGTTTTTCCAACTATTATTTTTCCGTTTTTAAGTTCAATGGCCGTTGCCGGAAGCTCCGTTTCTTCTTCTTTCAAAAGCGCAGCATTTACGACAGGTCTGTCCTCAACTCCGATTCCGAGCCTTTCCATAAGAAGTTCGATTTTAAGCATCGGGTTTTCGTCGCATTTTCCCTGGCGGTATTCGCATGCTGCTTCATAAAAACGGCGGATGATTTCCTGTTTTGCAGCTTCACAAACCGCTTCATCATCGCAAATGCAGTTTCCGACCATGTTTACTCCCATATCCGTCGGGGATTTATATGGGCTTTCGCCGAGTATCGTTTCAAAAATTCTGTTGAGAACTGGGAAAACTTCGATATCGCGGTTATAGTTAACGGTCATTTCGCCGTAGGCTTCAAGATGATAGTGGTCTATCATATTTACGTCATCAAGGTCGGCGGTTGCAGCTTCATAAGCAAGGTTTACCGGATGGGCAAGAGGAAGGTTCCAAATCGGGAAAGTTTCAAATTTTGCATAGCCCGCTTTTACCCCGCGTTTGTTTTCATGGAAAAGCTGAGAAAGGCAGGTTGCCATTTTTCCGCTTCCGGGACCGGGAGCAGTTACAACAACAAGGGGTCTTGTTGTTTCAACGTATTCGTTTTTGCCGAAACCCTCATCGCTTACAACAAAGTTTACGTCCATGGGATATCCTTCAATCGGATAATGGATATAGCTTTTTATTCCAAGGGAATTGAGCTTTGCGCGGAAAGCGTCTGCGGCTCTCTGGCCGGAATATTGGGCAATTATAACGCTTCCGACGTAAAGTCCAAGGGAAGAAAAAGCGTCGATAAGGCGCATTACCTCAAGGTCATAAGTGATTCCAAGGTCGCCGCGAACTTTATTTTTCTCAATATCGGTGGCGTTGATAACTATGATGATTTCCGCCTGGTCTTTCATTTCGCAAAGAAGTTTTACCTTTGAATCATAAGCAAAACCCGGAAGCACTCTTGATGCGTGGAAATCGTCAAAAAGTTTTCCCCCGAATTCAAGATAAAGCTTTCCTCCGAATTCATCAATGCGTTCCTTAATTTTTTCGGACTGCATTTTGAAATATTTTGCGCTGTCAAAACCGATTTTCTGCATATTTCCCCCTGATTGTCCAAATTATATTTTTAAAAAGAATATTAAGTTTATGTAAAAAGTGGTGACAAAAGAAAAGAAATCCGCTATAATTACTCTTGTAATCTTTTTTACAAAACACTACCTTATAAATATAAACCTATTTGCTTTTTCAGTCAACCGAAAGCAAAAAGAAAAACAACAAATTTTTATTTTCTGGAGGGTAACAATGGCAAAAAGAATTCTTGCCGCTTTACTCTGCGCCGCAATGCTTATTTCATTTTCCGGCTGTTCTCCTGCCGAAAAAATAAGCGGATGGCTCGAAGACGCAAGCGCGCTTATTCCCAACGACATTGAACTTATCATTGCTCAGATTACGGGAATGGAAACCGAAACCGAAGACCACGAAATATTTTTTTCCGAAGGTTACGTAAATATGCTTAAAAACGGAACTTTCTATATGTCCTATGTTCTTTCCGACGGAACAGAAGTTATGTACGGAACCAATGGGGTCCGCACCGGAACAAGCTATCCGGAACCTGCCGAACTTGAAGGTGTGGAACCTCAGTATGACGAAAACGGAAACGAGATCGAACCGGAAATTCCCCACGAACATATTGTTCTTTACGAAGGGGTCTATTATTACATCGACGATGACCAGGCAAAAATGTTCACCGTAAATCCGGAAAACTATAAAGCCGTTCCTTTCGAAATTTCCGTGGATAATATAAAACTTGTTGCCGCCGGAAACGAATCTTTCGGAAACAAAAACTGCCGTTTTGAACGTTACACCACAAACGAAGGTGACATCACTTTCTATTTTGACAACACCGTTCTGTGCGGAATAAAAATAAGCCAAAACGGAACCAACATAACCATTGAAAACATCACCGCTTTCAACAAATATCTTAACCCTTCCCTTGTGGCAATGCCCGATTCCTACACAATTGTCCAATATTGGCCTTAAATTAAAAAAGACAAAAAGCCCGCTCTGCGGGCTTTTTCTTTTTACCTGTGGAATTTTTTTCTTTTGTTTTGCATAGGCTTGTACAAAAAAGAAAGGAAAGTGTAAACCAGATGTCAAAATTCCGCACAGCAGTAATCGCAGTAACCCTTGCGGCAATATTTTTTATACCGATTTCCGCAATTCCCGAAACACCCAATGCAAACGCAGAAAAGGAACCTTCCGTTTCCGAAAACTTTGTTTCCGTTCCGGAAGAAGAATTTTCCGAAGAACCTGTTTTTCCGGAAGGCACCTTTCGGATTTTTGATCTTGAAACAGAAACTGTTTCCGAAGTTTCTTTTTCAGATTATGTGAAAGGCGCAATTGCTTCCGAAATGGGCGCGGATTTTGAATTTGAAGCACTTGTTGCCCAAGGGGTCGCGGCTTTCAGCTGCGGACTTTATCAGCAAAGGATACATTTTGCCGCGGATTATGATTTTTCTGCCGCTCCGGATAAAAAACTCGGATATATGACCGAAGAAAAAGCAAAGGAAATTTACGGAGATAAATTCAGTGAAAAATGGTCGGTAATTTCCTCAGCCGCGGAAAAAGCGATGAATTATGTCCTCACCTATGAAGGCGAACCCGCTCTTTCGGTTTATCACGCAATTTCAAACGGCACTACTGAAAGCAGTGAAAACGCCTGGGGCGGCGCCGTTCCATATCTTGTTTCCGTAAAAAGTCCCGGCGACGTTTTATCGCCGGATTATGAAACCACCCTTTCGGTAAGCAAAAAGGACGCTCTTGAAATTCTTAACAAAAACGGAGCGGGGCTTAACGGTTCCTATCCGGAAGAATGGTTCGAAGGAGCAGAGCGCACCGAAGCCGGTTACGTTGATAAAATCATAATCGGCGCCGCAACCTTTTCCGGAGAAAAACTCCGGAGCATTTTTAACCTTCGGTCAACAGATTTTGACATCAGTTATAAAGATGATGAATTCATTTTCACCGTCCGAGGCTATGGCCACGGAGTAGGTCTTTCCCAGGTCGGCGCAAATCATATGGCAAAAGAAGGGGCGGATTTTCGGGAAATTCTCTCGCACTATTATCCGGGAACGGAATTAAAGGAATATTCTTAATTCTCCCCTTCTTTTGTGTAAATTAAAGCGACTTCGCCGCGGTTTTTCCAGATTGTTAGCCAACAGAAAACCATTGTCGAAGCACCGCAAAGAGTTATGCAGATTCTGTAATCAAGAATTTCGCCAAGAGCGCCAACAATAAGTCCCAGCAAAGCGGAAACAGCAAAATAGAGCATATCTTCGAAAGCGTTTAATCTTGCTCTAAGTTCGTCCGGAATATATGTCTGAACAGCCGCTTCGCGCATTGTTGCGCTGTTTATTCCAAGGAATCCGCAGATTCCTCTGTTGATGAGCATAAGCGGATATGGAATCCAAAGCAAAACCATATCCATTGTTTCATAAATCATATAAACCATAAAGGCAAAGGAAAAACGCTTTTCCGATTTTATTTTAACTTTATATGCAAAAGTTCCGCCTATACTTCTTCCAATAAATTCCGCCGCGGAAAAAAGCGAATACATGGCCGCGGTCATTCCTGCCGCAGTGCTGAAAAACGCAACCAAAAGTGGATTATATCCGTTTCCAACACCATTGGTGAAAGCCATATAGGAATAGATACTCCGCAGACCTTTTTCTTTTTTAAGATATTCCGCCGCTTCTGCAATATCGTTTTTCCACATTGAAAAAGTATAAATTTCGTCCTGAAGGCGGTTTTTCTCGTTTATTTTTATTCCGCTTTCAATAATTGCCGCAAGAACCGAAAGAAAGCCTTGCAGTATGAGCATCATTCCGACGCCTATCGTTCCATAAAGAAACGCCGCAACGGGCATCATCAGTACCCTGAGCACCGGATATAACATTCCGAGCACGGAATATCCCTTTTGCTCCAATCCTTCCGGAATAAGGTTCGGATATATGCTGTTATAGGCAAGTTCATCAAATGTCTGAAGACTTGATACAAGAAGCGAGAAGCCGAGATATCCCACATAGCTGAATTCAAAATTAAGCAGATAAAAACCAGCCGCCGAATAACAGATTCCGTTGAGCAAATCTCCGCCCACCAGAAAAGGTTTTCTCGGAAGTCTGTCCATCCAGGGTGCCGCAAAAAACGGGATAACAAATGCGGGAACAAAAGCCAAAGCCGCAGTAAGAGCCGCCGCAAAAGTGCTCTTCGTTTCCTCAAAAACAAGAAACGAAAGAGCAAAATTTCCTGCAACTCCGCCCATTGCTCCAAAAGTCGTTGCGACGATTATCAAAGTGAAATTTTTTGTCCAAAGTTTTTTTGCCATTTTCTTCACCTCCATGATAAAATCATATCATGAATTTTAAACAAAATAAATCCGGTTGTTTTGGGAAAATCCTTCTCAAAACAACCGGATAAACGTCTTTTATTTAAAACTTTAAGGAAAATCGCAAACAAGACGGAACGCCTTGCCATATTCTCTGTTGGCTTTATACCATTCAAGCACCCACGGAAGATGGAATTTCGCGTAGCCTATTGGCATTTCCTTTCTGCATTTTTCAAAATGCCCAAGAAGCAATTTTCCGTAATCCGCGTTTGAAAGATAATCTTCATTCTCAAGGCGGAATTTTATTATTTCGCAGGCTTCATCCGCAATTTTTTTAAGTTCCTCCGTTTCCGCTTTCGCGTCTTTTTCCTTTTCAATTGCCAAAAGAGCTTCTTCCCTTCTTCCAAGTTTTTCACAGCAAACTGCAAGCTTATGAAGGCTTGGGGCAGAAGGCTCAGAAAGATTGGAAAAATAATCATAAGCGCCGGAAAAATCTCCCGCTTCAATTTTTGTTGCGGCAAAATTATAATCCACCGTTGAAATCAAATCCGGTTCCGAAAGTTCCGCGGCAATTCTTTTCGCTATTTTACCATGCCGCTTCATTGATTCGATATCGCAGATGTTGCTGTAGCAATTTGTAATATAAAGCTTTGAAAAAAGCATCACCCTTGTTCTTCCTTCTTCGGAAGCAAGGCTGTAAGCTCTTTGGAGATTTTCAAGCGCCTTTGCGTTATCGCCTTTCACATAGTCAGAAACTCCCGCCCTGAAAAACATATATGAGCAGGGAAAAAGCTTTGTTGCTTCTTCGAAATTTCCTCCATAAAGCCTTTGAAGCGAAAGCCCTCGCTGATCCATAAAAATCTCAAATTTTTCATCAACCGGCTTTGTTTCCTCTTCGCCGAAAATTTTGAGAAGCATAATGTCAACCCCGAAAGGGCTGTTTTCCAGAAAGGAATAGTTTCTTTTAAAAATCGAAAGGAAATTAAAACATCTGTCCCAATCGGCAGAAAAAACCGCTTCATACCAATCTTCAACAAATTTCTTTCCTTCCAAAAGGAGTTTTTCATCAGTCACCCAATCTATTCCAAGCCTTTCAAAAAGCGCGGAAATAATTTCTTCGGAAGCTTCCGCCTTTCCCTGTTCTATTTTTGAAAGATAGGAAACGGCACAAATTCCTTTACAAAGCCCTTCCTGGCTCCAGTTTTTCAAAAGGCGTTCCCTTTTAATCAAAAAACCCGGATAGTTCATTTTTCCAAACCACCGCCTTTCCCTAAAAAAGAATATCATCTTTTCCTTTCAAAGTAAAGAAAAAAGGCGGCCTTTCGGCCGCCTTTTATTTACAGTTTGTATAATTTATCTTCCTCTATACGCTCTGTCGAGAGCTTTTTTGCAAACCGGAGCAAGAATTACCGAAACAACAACCGCAAAAACCGCATTTATTCCGGAAGTAATGAACTTTGTTCCGCAGGCAACCAAAGCCGCATGAACTTCGCTTCCCTCAAGAAGAAGGGTAACAAAGGATTTTCCGAGATGGAGAACAAGATATGTTCCCGCGCCGCAAATTGCCGCAACAATATTCTGCTTCGTTTTTGTTCCGTCGTTTCCGCCGATTTTTGAAACCCAGCCGCAAACGAAGGACATAAGGAAAAAGTTTATGAAAGTAGTCGGGGCGCTTGCAACAAAAGCAGGGTTAGTGAGATCGAACATTGCGGAACCGATTCCGGAAGCAAGACCGCCTTTTAATTTTCCGAAAAGCAGTGCGCCCAAAAGGCAGACCGCATTTCCCATTTTGAACTGGGTGGGACCTGCGGGAGTCGGGATCGGACCGATTTTAAGAAAATATGACGCAACAAAAACCAAAGCCGCAAGAACGCCGATTTCCGCAAGATCTCTTACGGTAAATTTTTTCTGATTTATCAATGTTTCCGCCTCCGATGTTTTAAAATCTGTACAAATTATATTCCGTTTTTTCGGTTTTCACAAATTTCCGGTTTTTCTGTTTTGCTCTTTATGTTTTGTATAAAATATCCACCGAAAGATATTTTTTCCGCCGCCTCTTTGTGGTTTTGAACAAAGCTTTTCCGGTGGTTTTCCGGGAAGAAATCCGCCTTTTGGCAAAAGCAACAAACAAAGGCTGAAGATAAGCTTTTCGGGTAGTCAAATTGTAAAAACTTTAAAGCAAAAGGTAATTTTGCACAACTGCGGCTTTTTCAAAATGCAATCATTATTATAAAAATTTAACATTAATTTATCCAAAAAAATCCGCCTTTGAACAAACTGACGAAGTCGCCCTTTTTTTCTTGAAAAATATATGATTTTATTATATATTTAATATGAAGTAATTTGGCTTCAGTTTTAACGTTTTTAATTAAATTTTCCATAGAAAGGATGCTTTTCCATGAACACCGCAAACAAAATGTCCGTAAAAGACATCGACGTAGCCGGCAAAAAAGTTCTTGTCCGCTGCGATTTCAACGTACCGCTTAAAGAAGGCGTTATCACCAACGACAAAAGAATCGTTGCCGCCCTTCCCACTATCAAATATCTTAAAGAAAACGGCGCAAAAGTAATTCTCTGCTCCCATCTCGGCCGTCCGAAAGGCGAATGGCTTCCGGAATTTTCTCTTGCTCCCGTTGCAAAAAGACTTTCCGAACTTCTTGAATGCGAAGTAAGAATGAGCAAAGACGTTATCGGTGAAGACGCAAAAAATATCTCCGCAACCATTAAAGAAGGCGAAGTCGCCCTTCTCGAAAACGTTCGTTATTATAAAGAAGAAACCAAAAACGTTCCCGAATTCGCAAAAGAACTTGCTTCCCTTGCAGAAATTTTCGTAAACGACGCTTTCGGCACCGCTCACAGAGCACACGCTTCCACCACCGGCGTTGCAGATTACATCCCCGCAGTCTGCGGTTTCCTTATCCAGAAAGAAATCGACGTTATGGGCAAGGCTCTTGATAACCCCGTTCGTCCTTTTGTTGCGGTTCTCGGCGGCGCAAAAGTTTCCGACAAAATCGGCGTAATCACCAACCTTCTTGAAAAAGTTGATACCCTTATCGTCGGCGGCGCAATGGCTTATACTTTCCTCAAAGCTGAAGGCCACAACGTCGGCATTTCCCTTTGCGAAGAAGACAAACTCGAACTCGCTTGTGAACTTCTTGCAAAAGCAAAAGAAAAAGGCGTTTCTCTCCTTCTTCCCGTTGACCACATTGCAGCAGACAAATTTGATGAAAACGCAGAGCCCGTTGCTGTTGAAGGCAAAGACATTCCCGATGGTCTTATGGGTATGGACATTGGTCCCAAATCCGTGGAACTCTTCAAAGAAGCTGTTAAAAACGCAAAAACCGTTATCTGGAACGGACCTATGGGCGTTTTTGAATTCAAAAACTTCGCCGGCGGCACTTTTGCTGTTGCGGAAGCAATTGCAGAAACCGACTGCATCTCCATCATCGGCGGCGGCGACTCTGTTGCAGCAGTAACCAAACTCGGCTTTGCTGACAAGATGACTCACATTTCCACCGGCGGCGGCGCTTCCCTCGAATTCCTCGAAGGCCTTGAGCTCCCCGGCATTGCAGCTCTTAACGAGAAATAATAATTGCCTCCCTTGCCTAAAGGGAGGGGGACCGTTGCCGTATGGCACGGTGGAGGGATTATTTTATGATGAATCCCCTCGCCACAATGTGGCCCTCTCCCCTTTAACAAGGGGCGCTTATTGAAAGGACGATATCTATGAACAAATCCAAACGCGCCGCTGTTATTGCCGGCAACTGGAAAATGAACAAAACCCGCGCGGAAGCAAAAGCTCTTATCGAAGAACTCCTTCCCCTTGTTAAAGAAGCAGACTGCAAAGTTGTTGTCTGCACTCCCTTCCTCGATCTTGAAACCGCAGTTAACGCAACCTCCGGTTCCAACGTAAAAGTCGGCGCACAGAACTGCCATTGGGCACCTTCCGGCGCTTTCACCGGCGAAATCCCCGCTTCCATGATCAAAGAAGTCGGCGCCGATTACGTTATCATCGGCCACAGCGAAAGAAGACAGTATTTCGGCGAAACCGACGAAACCGTTAACGAAAGAACCCGCGCCGCTCTTGATGAAGGCCTTACCGTAATCCTTTGCTGCGGCGAACTTCTTAACGAACGCGAACAGGGAATTATGGAAGAAGTTGTCGGAAAACAGCTTAAAGTTGCCCTCGGCGGCGTTTCCGAAGACGAACTTAAAAATATCATCATCGCTTACGAACCCGTCTGGGCAATCGGAACCGGCGTTACCGCAACCGCAGACCAGGCAGAAGAAGCCTGCGCATTCATCCGCAGACTTATCGCAAAACTCTATTCCGAAGAAGCAGCTGAAGCTATCACCATTCAGTACGGCGGAAGCATGAACGCAAAGAACGCCGCTGAACTTCTTTCCAAAGAGGATGTTGACGGCGGACTTATCGGCGGCGCATCTCTTAAAGCTCCGGATTTTGCGGCAATCGTTGCGGCTGCTTCCGTATAAGGAGATTTTATGAAACCACTTGTTTTAATGATACTCGACGGTTTCGGCTATAACGAAAGCGATTACGGAAACGCGATCCGCGCCGCAAAAATGCCGAACCTTGATAAAATTAAAGAAACCTGCCCAAAAACCATAATCGGTGCTTCCGGTCTTGATGTCGGTCTTCCGGACGGACAGATGGGCAACTCCGAAGTCGGTCACACCAACATCGGCGCAGGCAGAATTGTTTACCAGCCCCTTATGAGAATCACCAATGCGGTTCGCGACGGCAGCTTTTATAAAAACGAATCCCTTTGCTCCGCAATGGAAAACTGCAAAAATAATGATTCCGCCCTCCATATCCTCGGACTTCTTTCCGACGGCGGCGTTCACAGCCACCTTGAACACATCTTCGGACTTATCGATATGGCAAAGGAAAACGGTCTTTCAAAAGTTTATCTCCATTGCTTCATGGACGGAAGGGACGTTCCTCCCTCCTCCGGAAAAAGCTATGTTGAAAAACTCGAAGCAAAACTTTCCGAAACCGGCATCGGTAAAATCGCTTCCGTAGGCGGCCGTTATTATGGCATGGACCGCGACAAGCGCTGGGACCGCGTTGAGCGCCATTATAAAGCTCTTGTCCTCGGTGATGCTCCTTTTGAAGAAAACGCCGCAGAAGCCGTTCAGCGCAGTTATGATGAAGGAATCACCGATGAATTCATCGTTCCTTTCATCTGCGAAAAAGACGCCGGAATCAAAGACGGCGACTCCGTTATTTTTGCAAACTTCCGCCCGGACAGAGCAAGAGAAATGACCCGCGCTATCGTTGACGAGGAATTTTCCGGTTTCGAAAGAACCGCAAAAAAAGTCTGCTACGTCTGCATGGCGCAGTATGACGAAACCCTCGAAAATGTAAAAGTTGCGTTCCCGCCCCTTGTTCTTGAAGATACCTTCGGCGAATACATTGCAAAAAAAGGTCTTAAACAGCTCCGCATTGCGGAAACCGAAAAATATGCCCACGTAACTTTCTTCTTCAACGGCGGCGTTGAAGCTTGCTATGAAAACGAGGACCGCGACCTTATCGCTTCCCCGAACGTTGCAACTTATGACCTTCAGCCGGAAATGAGCGCATATCTCGTTACCGAAAAGCTTCTTGAAGAACTCGACAAAAACGAGCACGATGTAATCATTCTCAACTATGCAAACACCGATATGGTCGGCCACACCGGCGTTTTCTCCGCCGCTGTTGCCGCCTGTGAAGCAGTTGACGAATGCCTCGGCAAAGTTTGCGAAAAGGTAAAGGAACTTGGCGGAACGGTTCTTATAACCGCCGACCACGGCAACGCAGACGTTATGCTTGCAAAGGACGGAACTCCTTTCACCGCCCACAGCACCAACCCCGTTCCTTTTATCGTTTTCAACCACGAATGTGAACTTCGTGAGCACGGCGTGCTCGCAGACATTGCTCCCACCATGCTCAAACTTCTCGGACTTCCCCAGCCCGAAAGCATGACCGGAAAAAGCATTATTCTCTAAAAAAACAAAATTGCACCTGCCCTTTTGGGCAGGTGCTTTTGTTTATAAAAAACTCCCGTGCTCAAATGAGCACGGGAGTTTTGTTTTTAAGGTTCTTTATAACCTATGTAGCAGTTGGAATAATATTTGAGAAGAATTTCGTCCCATTCATAGCCTTTTTTTGCATAAGCAATGGAACCGATGGCGCTCATTCCAACGCCGTGGCCATAACCGCGCATTGTAAAGACAAACTGGTCCTTTGCAGAATCATATTCCACGTCAAATGCGGTGGAGCGAAGGCTTGAACCGCCGAGAACGGTTTCGCGAAGCTTTCTTGCGCTGTATTTTGTTCCGCAAATTTTCACCTGGTTTACGTAATCCGTGTCGTCCCAATAACTGTAAATTTCTATCCAGTCTTCAGGATCTCCCGAAACGGTTATGTTGGTTTTGCTTTCAATTTTGTCTTTAAAGCTGGAAGAAGAAATTTTATAGGTTTTGGAGCTTTTTCCGTCAACAGGAGAGGAAACGGAAAGAAGGTTTCTGTTCGGATAACCCCAAACCCATTCCGCATCGGCGGTTTCTCCGCAGCTTTCGGAAAAATATGTTGCAAGAATAAAATCGTCGCTTCTGTCATCAAGAACCGCATAGCCTATTACTTCCGCAACGCATTTTTCAATCTGGCTGTCAAGCTTTTTGGTGCTTGTGCCGGCGCTGATTTTTCCGCCGTTATTCATAAGATAAGTATAAGATGCAACGGCCTGGGCTTTAACGTGTTCGTCCGGCTGACCCTGACCTGCTTCATAAGCAACGATCTGGCAAACAGCGTCATAAACGCTCATGCTTGTTCCGTTGACTTTGACCTTATCTTTTTTGGACTGTTCGTAATATTTGCTTGTTTTTCCTTTTGTACTGCTCAGGTTTTCAACCGTAGCTGCACTTTCGCTTTCGGAAGCACTTTCGTTTTCAGAAGGACTTTCCGGAGGAATAGAACTTTCGGGAACGCTGGAAGGCGGTACACTTTCCGGAACGCTGGAAGGCGGAACACTTTCCGGAGCACTGGAAGGATCGGAACTTTCCGGAGCGGAAGATGTCTGGGCAGGATTTACGGTTACTTTAAATACCGCAGAATAATTCTGGTACGTTACTTTTATGTTCTGCGTTCCGACTGTATTGAGAACCGTAACATTCGTAGTAAATCCGATTGAAATATCTTCGGTGGTGTTGTCGGATTTTTTCACTCTTATAACAAGACCAGAAGTATCAAGGCTTTCGCCAACGGTATAAACCGTTTTGTCCGGGCCGCTTACAATTTCAATTCCGGTTACGGTGGCTTCAACCGCTTTTACTTCAACAGTTGTTTTTGCTGTAAGTTCATTATAGCTTACGGTAAAAGTTGCGTTTCCTGCTTTGCTTGTATCACCGGAAACAGTAAACCCACTGGTAATATCCTCTGTGGTACCGTCGTTCTTATAAACTCTTACAACAAAATCAGAAGCTTTCGGCACATCGCCCACGTTGTAAAAATCAGGCGCACCGATAATTTCAATTGAGTTCGCAATTGCTTCGGCGTTTTCGTCTTCTACAACAATTATATAGCTGAAAGTGAATCCGGCATATTCAATAATGATCTCATATTCTCCGGCTTCATCAAAAGGACCTTCCGGATAAACGGTAAATCCTTCGGAAATTTCTTCGTATTCTCCTTCGGTTTTATAAACCGCAAGAATGGTCCCGGATGTATCAATGCTTTCTCCGACTTTATAAACGCGTTTGTCGGGGTAACTGATTATATCGACTTCTTCAACGCCCTCAACTCCGCCGATTTCTTCAGCTTCACCGAAAGATGCGTCAGATTCGGACTGCTGCGCTTCGGAAATTGCCTGGTACCATTTGTCCGGCATAAGCGGATTGGAGTTGTAGTAAGCTTTGCTTGTATCAAGAGCGCTGATGTCTTCGCCCTCTCTTACCTGTCTTGCAATAATTACTACACGCGCATCGGTAAAGTCATAACTGCAGGTGGAAAGGGTAAGGAAATGGTCGCTTGTGTTATATTCGACACCGGTTACTATCATTGTGCGCTTTGCAACCTGGTTAAGGAATTCTTTTGTTTCCGTTTCGTCGCCGTTTATAAAGTTGTTATAATCCCATACCGGGCCGTCTTTTTCATAAGCATTGGTAAGAATTACGCCGACAACAAGCCAGTCAAAATCGCCGTAAAGGGTGTCAAAATGAACAACCGGGTGTTCTTTATAAAAACTGAGCTTTCTGTATTTAAGAAGGTCGCTGAACATCTGTCCGTCATTGTAAACGTTGTGACCGTAAACAATAATATTCGTGCTCTGTTCTTCCGGTTTCGTTTCACAGCGGTAATCAATAAACGGTGTTCCGTACATGGAATAATTTCCGTAAAAATCCTTGCGGAGATAATACTGTCCGCGCTGTCCTTTTTCATTGGCAACGGGTGTCTGTACAACCGGGAAATCAACATTTGTGTCATCAAGTTTGATGTAACCCGCTGTATCCGGATTTTCTTTGAAAAGACCGTAAAGTTTGGCGTTGTAACCCCATTCTCTTACTTCTTCTTCATCATATACCTGGTTCTGAACAAGGTTCTGAAGATTTGCCGCAAGGTCGCGGTGTTTAACACTGTCAAAAAGCTTTGTGCTGAGATATCCCATTGAACCGAGGAAAACAAGCACGCAAAGAATGAAAATAGATTTTCTGATAAGTTCGTTTTTGCTGTCGCCTTTCATCGGAACAAATCTTGCGTACCATTTCTGTTCGCCTTTTGATTCGGAAGTTTTGAATTTTGATTTTCCGGAAACCGCATTTATCAGAGAAACGGAATTTTCATAAAGTTTCGGATATGCGGAAACAACGTTTCTTGCAAGGTGAACAGCTCTTGCGCCGGCAACAGCGATAAGTTCTTCCCTGTTTTCTGCGGTAACGTGTTCAGTCCAGACATTGTCGCCCATGCAAACCGCAATGTTTGCCCCATCGTTATTTTTAAGCGGATCGGTGGTAACAGCAATACCGATATTTGAACCGTAAGTTTTGCAGACCTCTCCCGCAAGAACCGCCGCAGTCCATGTGCTGTTTGCGCCGTGGCGTTTAAGAAGCTTTTCCGGAATATCATATTTTGAAACCCCTTGAGAAGTTCCAAGATAGTTACCGACATATTCTTCAGCAAAAACCGCTCCGGTTATTTCATTTCTCTGAATTCCTTCCGCTGCAACCGCAACGTTAAGATCCTTTTTGGAAAGTTCCTGGGCAAATGCCTGGCCGACGTTTTCCGCACCGACCGCATAAACCGCAGAACCCATGGCGGAAATCACGTTTTTAAGCGCGGAATTTACTGCCGCGGAAACTTCTTTCTTGTCGGTTCCTTTCCCATAAAACTGAACCACAATTTCTTTTCCGTCTTCAAAAACTCTTACCGCTGTGCCGGCAGTTTCCGCCGCGGAAACTGCGTCCTCTGCCTCCGCTTTTAAAATTCCTTCGGCGCGCAAAGTTTTAATGGAATAAATTCCGCCCACAAAGTCGGCAAGATATTGTGAAACGCGGTAGCAAAGCATGAACTGAAGCGTTTCTTTGTCTCCGGGAAGCATGATTATACATTGATTTCCCTGGGAAATCGCACATCCGCTGGGTTTTCCGGTTTTATTGCGGAAAATTTCCGCCCCTTCCGGAAAAACTTCTTCATCTTTAAGAACCGTGGGGAATCCGATTGCGGAAGAAACCGCAGAAACGGTCATGTTTCCGTTTTCTTCACCGATTCCTCCTATAATCATAATTACATTATAATCTGAAAGGGATTCCGCAACGGTCTTGTGAATTGCGGCGCGTTCTGCGTCAATGCGCTTTCCTTTGATATTGGTGATCCCGAGCATTTCAAATTCTTTCTGAACAAGCTGGGCAACGTTATCCTGTTTTACGTTGCTTAAAAGAATTACCTGTGACTGCAAGAAACCACTCCTTTCAAAAGTTTTTTGTTAATCATATAAAATCTCATTTCTTCGGAAAAAGTCTTAAGCGCTGGTGTTTAATCTCGCATCTTGCAACAAGCTCCTCAATATCAAGAGCCTTTTCCGCTTCCTCGATCATTTCAAGGGTGGGGCGGGTTTTCGGATGTTTGGGTGTAAACACGGTGCAGCAATCCTCGTAAGGAAGGATAGATGTTTCAAAAGTTCCGATCTTTTCGGAAATTTCAACGATCTCCTGTTTATCCATACCGATAAGCGGGCGGAAAACCGGAAGAGTTGAAACCGCATCAGTGCAGCCGATTGCAGGCATGGTCTGGCTTGCAACCTGGGCAAGGCTTTCGCCGGTGATAATTGCGCCGCATTCTTCTTTTTCAGCAAGACGGAGCGCAACCCTCATCATAAAACGGCGCATGATAACGGTAAAAAGTTCTTCGGGACATTTATTTTTGATTTCTTCCTGGATTTCGGTGAATCCGGCGGAGAAAAGATCAACTATTCCGCAATAGTCACAAAGTTTCTGCGCAAGGGACTGAACTTTGAGCCATGCTCTTTCGCCGGTATATGGCGGCGACTGGAAATGGAGAGCGCAGATTTCAACTCCGCGCTTCGCAAGCATATAACCCGCAACCGGGCTGTCGATTCCGCCGGAGAGAAGAAGAAGTCCTCTTCCGCTGGTTCCGATGGGCATTCCGCCCGCTCCGGGAAGCTGTTTTCCGTGGATGTAAGCATATTTTTCACGAATCTCGACCATTACGACGATATCCGGGTTTGTTACGTTAACGCGAAGATGGTGGAATTTGGAAAGAAGCACCGCGCCCATTTCCCTTGCAATTTCCGGGGACTGCATCGGAAAACTTTTGTCGCTGCGTTTTGCTTCAACTTTGAATGTTTTAAGATAAGGAAGGGTATCCGCAAGATAGACCTTCGCTTTTTCAACAATATCTTCCCAGTTTTTTTCAGCAACGCAGGCTCTTGTAAGCGCAACTATTCCGAAAACTTTCTGAAGTCTTTCAACCGCTTCATCAAGGTCGATATCCTCGTCCTGGGGCTCGATATAAATTGTGGACTGGGCTTTCCAGCATTTGAATTTCCCAAGGTCTTCAAGACGGCGCTTGCAGTTTTTAACAAGTCTGTCCTCAAAACCGGAGCGGTTAAGCCCTTTAAGGGCAATTTCACCGCATTTTATAAGTATGATTTCTTTCATTTATGAACCTCTTTATCTGCAAAGTGTGCTCATCGCGCCCTTAAGGGCATCAACAAGTTCATCAATGTCTTCTTTTTCGGTGTCGCGTCCGAAGCTGATTCGAATTGCGCTGTCTATCCTTGCATTATCATAACCCATCGCCGCAAGAACGTGGCTTTTTGCGCCAAGGGCGCATGCGGAACCGCTTGAAACGTAGATTCCTCTGTTTTCAAGGAAATGGAGCATGATTTCGCTCCGGATGCCCGGAACGGAAATGTTCACGATGTTCGGAATCGCCCCTTCCTTTGAATTAAGGAAGATACCTTCGATTCCGGCAATAGATTCCTTGAAATACTTTTCAAGTCTTTCCATTCTTTCCTTTCGCGGAACAGCGGAAACTGTTTCCATAAAAACTGCTTTTCCGAAAGCAGCAATAAGGGGCATTGCCTGGGTTCCCGGGCGAAGCTGTTTTTCCTGTTCACCGCCGAAATGCTGGGGCAAAACTCTTGTGCCTTTTTTTATCCAAAGAGCGCCTATCCCTTTCGGACCGCCGATTTTATGGGCGGTCACCGTTACAAGGTCAACGCCGGATTTTTCCGCTTTGAACGGAACCTTGCAAAAACCCTGGACTGCGTCGGTATGGAAAACGACTTCGGGATTTTTGCGTTTTGCTGCGGCGCAGATTTCCTTTATCGGGTTTATGGCGCCGATTTCATTGTTGACGAGCATTACCGAAACGAGAACGGTTTTTTCATCCACCGCTTCGAAAACCGAAGCAGGGGTTATTATTCCTTTTTCGTCCGGCATTACCCAAGTCACGGTAAAACCCATGGTTTCAAGCTGTTTTGCGCTTTTTATAACCGAATCGTGCTCATAGGCGGAAACAACGATTTTGTTGCCCTTTCTTTTCTTTGCAAGGGCTCCGCCGATAACCGCAAGGTTGTTTGCTTCGGTTCCGCCGGAAGTGAAATAAAGTCCTTCCGGATTTGCGCCGAGAGCATCGGCAATATCCCGTCTTGCTTCTTCAAGAACTTTTTCGGCTTCAACGCCTTTCATATGAAGCGAAGAAGGATTCCCGTAAATTTCCGTCATAACTTTGAAGGCGGCTTCTGCGGCCTGGGAATAAACCCTTGTTGTCGCGCTGTTATCAAGATATATCTCTTTCACAAATCCGCCTCCGATGAACATAATTCTCCATTATTCAGAGTTATTATACACTAAAATATATTAGTTTTCAACATTTCAACATTATTTTTAATACTTTATTTATAATTAAATAGTGACTTTTTTACGCCGATTTGCTGCACAAAACAAAAATTGGCAGGAATTTCTTCCTGCCAAACGATTATTCTTTGTTCGTAAATATAACTTTTGCCGTTGTGAGAATATCTTCGTGATTAACATTTCTGGGCTCGAATTTACAGAACTTAAAAGTCCAATCCATCACCATTCCAAGTCCGAAAACGGAAAGCACCGTTCCGATCCCGATTGTTGCACCCATTGCCCAGGAAATCGCAAGAACGACCGCGCTTATGATATTGTTGACCGTTCCTATGGAAATTTTCTTGCAGCGCTTTCCGATCGCTACCGTAAAAGCGTCGCGCGGTCCGCAGCTGAGCCCGGTTATCATATACATATACTGTCCGTAGCTGAGGATAAAAAGGCTTATGATGAAAACGATTATTTTTATAAAAAGCGATTCCATTTCCGGAACCGGATCGAGCCAGCTGAAAAAATCACAGCCAAGACCGACGCAAACCGCATCGATAAGGGTTCCCATTCCGATAGGTTCCTTTAAAAGAAGATCGATAACAACAATCGAAAGCCCGATAGTTATACTTGCGGTTCCGTAAGTTATGGGGAAAACTATTGAAAAACCCTGATTAAGGGCATTCCAGGAAGGAAAACCGATATCTGCTTCAATCTGAAGATATATTCCGAACCCGATAAAAAACATTGTAAAAGCCGACCAGACCATTTTTACAAGGCGGTTATATCTTGGCGGAAGATTTTTCCAAAGTTTTTCGAACACGTTTATTACCTCTTTTTTAAAAAACAATAGAAAAATAATACCACTTTTGCCCCACTATGTAAAGTTTTTTATTATTTCAATCTTCGCAACGCAAAGTTGCGCTTCGGTTGCGCGATAATTGATGGCGCAACCGCACAAAAAATGCTATAATATCCGCATGAAAGGAGAGATTTTTATGAGCGTTGTCAGTTCAAGATTATTCATTTTCTTCGGCCTTGGGCTTTTGCTTTCCCTTGCCGTCGTCGCTGCCATTATAATTATTGTTGTTTATTACGCAAACAAAAGAAAACCTTTGGAACAAGGTTATGTTCCGCAGGAACCCGTTTCTCCCCGTCAGGAGGAAATCCGCAAAACTCTTGGAGAAACCCTTAAGGAGCTCCGGACCGAAAGGAACATGACCCAGGAATTTGTTGCGGAAAGCCTTGGGATTTCGCGCCAGGCGGTTTCAAAATGGGAAAACGGAACTTCCGAACCAAGCACAACAAACCTTATCGCCATCGGAAAGCTTTATGAAATTCCCCCGGAAGAACTTCTTAAAAAACTCGTTTAAAAAAGCGGAACGTTCTGTTCCGCTTTTTTTGTGATATAAACACAAAAAATAAGACTTCAAAAAACAAAAAATTTTATAAAACTCCACACCTAAAATTATAAAAAACATCTTGCGGAAAAGAATATAATTATGTATAATATTCTGTTGTAGATATTGCTTTTTCGCCTTGAAAAAGGACGAAAAAGGGACTTTTTTACAATAGTTAAAAAAAGTCTTTATATAGAAAGGATCTGTAATTTTATGGCAAACACCAGAAAAGTTGGTACCGTATCCCGCGGCATTCGCTGCCCCATTTTCCGTCAGGGAGATAACCTTGGCGAAATGGTAACCGCAAGCGTTCTTGAAGCAGCAGAATCCGAAGGTTTTGAAATCCGTGACCGCGACGTTATCGCAATCACCGAATCCGTTGTTGCAAGAGCACAGGGCAACTATGCAACCGTTGACGACATTGCCGCCGACGTTAAAGCAAAATTCGGCGGAGAAACCGTTGGCGTAATCTTCCCGATCCTTTCCAGAAACCGCTTTGCAATCTGCCTTCGCGGAATTGCAAGAGGCTGCAAAAAGGTTGTTCTTATGCTTTCCTATCCTTCCGACGAAGTCGGCAACGAACTTGTAAGCCTCGATAAACTCGACGACGCAGGCGTTGACCCTTATACCGATGTTCTTTCTCTTGAAAAATACCGCGAACTTTTCGGCGAAAACAAACACCCCTTCACCGGCGTTGACTACGTCGATTATTACTGCGGTCTTGTAAAAGAAGAAGGCGCAGAGGTTGAAATCATCTTTGCAAACCAGCCCAAAGCAATCCTTGATTATACCGATTGCGTTCTCAACTGCGATATCCACACCCGCGCAAGAACCAAACGCCTTCTCAAAAAAGCAGGCGCAAAAATTGTTCTCGGCCTTGACGATATCCTCACTTCTCCCATCAGCGGCGGTTACAACGAAAAATACGGCCTTCTCGGTTCCAACAAAGCAACCGAAAGCACCGTAAAACTCTTCCCCCGCGACAGCCAGGATCTTGTTCTCGATATCCAGAAACGTGTTCTTGAAGCCACCGGCAAACACGTTGAAGTTATGGTATATGGCGACGGCGCATTCAAAGATCCTCAGGGCAAAATCTGGGAACTTGCAGACCCGGTTGTTTCTCCTTTCTATACCGACGGTCTTATCGGCACCCCCAACGAGCTCAAACTCAAATATCTTGCCGATAACGATTTCAGCAACCTTTCCGGCGAAGAGCTTAAAAATGCAATTTCCGAAAGCATTAAAGCAAAAGACGCAAACCTTGTCGGCAACATGGCTTCCGAAGGAACCACTCCCCGCCAGCTTACCGACCTTATCGGTTCCCTTTGCGACCTCACTTCCGGTTCCGGCGACAAAGGTACTCCGGTTATCCTTGTTCAGGGTTATTTCGATAACTACACCATGTAATTTGAAAAATTGTATAACAAAAAGGCGCTTCCTGCGGAAGCGCCTTTTTTATTATAATAATCAATCCAAAAACTCCGATTTCAACGGAGTTTTTTTGTTTTTTCTATAAGTTTTGAATAAATTCTTTCAACAAACCATTTTTCACTGCTTTTGTTTTTTATCTCATCAAAGGGTATCCACATAACGCCGCTGTTTTCGTCCGGTTTTATAAAAAGCTTCTGCTCTTCCGGCGCTTCAAAAAGATAGGTAACGTTAAGATGTAAATGGGAAGGAACGTATTTTCCTTTTTTCTCGTGGCCGCTTACCGGAAGAATTTCAATGGAAGCGATTTCTTCCGAAATTGCTTTGATATCGGTTATTCCGCTTTCTTCCCTTGCTTCCCTTTTTGCAACCGCAAGAAGATCTTCTTCGCCGTCAGCATGACCGCCTATCCACGCCCAGGAATCATAGATGTTATGATAAATCATAAGCACCTTCGTTCTTTCCGGATTAACAACCCAGGCGGAAGCGGTGAAATGAGCCCTCTCGTTTTTTCTTTCAAAAACGTCCGGTTCACAAAGCCATTCCAAAAGCAGTTTTTTATCTCTTTCTTCCTGTTCATTAAAAGGAACGTAATTCAAAATTTGTTCTTTAATATCCATTATGTGCTCCTAAAAATCAAGGCGGAAGAAAACTTCCGCCTTTTTTTATTCAATCAGGAAAGGGCTTTTGTTCTTAAAATTTCATCAAAAGAAATTGCCGCCTGGCAGTTGTTGATGAAAAGAACGTCAGTTACGCCATACTGTTCAATAAGCGCGCCGGTGCCTTTTGTTTCTTCGCGGATATCAACAACAACAATCTGTTCAAAATAATCGATCATATATGGAACATAAGCGTTGCCGTAGGATTCCTTGAAAATCATAAGGGTCTTTCCGTTTTTGTTTTCGGTTGTGATAACTGTAAGGGGATTATCTCCGCTTATGAACATTCCGGCATAGTTGTTGTAATTATGGTTAAAAGCGGAAGTATTGTACCAATTTCCGCTGTTTCCGGCAACCATGGAATAACCGACATGGGGATAATGCGCAACGGTATAGTCCGGATTTTCTTTAAGGCAGGCAGGTTTTCCGGACCAGCTGTAAAGGGTTCCGAGGAAATCGGTTTTTACAACGGTTTCGTAAGTATCGAGTTCATAAGGAATAATATCGTTTGCGTTACAGAAAGCAACAGAAGCATAATAAGCTCCAAGGCTTGTCCAATGGTGGTCGGTGCGATAGAACATATATTCATCACGATGCTCGCTCATAACTCCGAAAGCATCCGCGGCTTTTATTCCTTCGCTGAGCATTCCGTATGTTGCTTCAATATGCGCTTTTGTTCTGTCGTAAGGGTCGGTGTACCCCGCGGGCGGATTGAACGCACAGTTTTTCGGAACAAGAAGGGCGTTTACGCTGATATCGGGATATTTTTCCGCAAATTTATTGATGGTGGTTGCCCAGCCGGCGTTTCCGTTTTCAGAAGGAAGGAAATATTCCATTGCGTAATCTCCGCAGACAAGAACAGCACCTTCATAATAAGCATCAATGCTGTTGTTATAATGCCCGCCTTCGGTTTCCGGAATAATATTATCAAGATTATCGGAAAGGGCGCCGTTTCTTCCGGGTTTAATATATTTCTGTCCCGCCGGAACAATCTGAAGCCCACAGGTTTCACAGGCGTTTTCGCTGTTCATGCTGTGGCCAAGCCTTGGGGCAAGTTCAGTTCCGCAAGCAGAACAAAGCTGTCCTTCGGTGCAGGTTGCTTCCGCACCGGGGGTATGTTCAAGCTGCGGAGCAAGTTCGATATTGCAGTTTTCACAAACCTGCGGTCCAAGACAGGTTGCTTCCGGGCCGGGGCGATGACCGGTTGCCTCAACAAGAATTTCTTCGCATTCGGTGCATATCTGGGGTTCAGTGCAAGTTGCGGAAGGTCCGGGAACGTGTTCGTGGCCGCATCCGGCGAAAGCCAGCACCAAAACAGCGGCAATAAAAATAAGGGCAGTTTTTTTCATAATGTCCTCCGTTTTTAATATTTTCAAAAGCAAAATCTCCGAAGAAAATTATACCGCCATTTTTATATAATTTCAATAACAAAAAGCTGCCAAGCCTAAAAACAGCAAGAAAAAGAATTAAAAATATCGGTCAATTTTTTCAAAAAAAGCTTTTTTCATTTTTCTTCCTTTTGTCTTTGCGGCATTTTTTATTTTTATTCTTCTTTTGTTAAAACTCTTTGCCGCTTTCAGGGAATTGTCATATACTGTTTTCCCGTAAATTTCCACTTCGCTTTTTAAATTTTTTCCTTTGGCTTTCGCTTTGCAGATGATATCAAGAATTTCCCCTTCTGCCGAAAGCCATTCGTCCGCAAAAGTCTGTTTCCTTTCGTATTTTCCCCCACGGTAATTTTCAAGAACAATTTTATATCTTTCCACTGCATTTTTAACGGAATCTTCCCATGAAATATAAATTTTATCCATTGCGTTTTCGCCTACCGTTTTCATTTTTTCCGGTTCTTCACAAAGATTTATGATTTTTTTCGAAAATGAAGCGGAATTTTTTTCACAAAGGAAACCCGTTTCTCCGTCACAAATTCCTTCCGCGGCGCAGCTGCCTTTTATCAGAACGCTTGCCAGACCGCATGCCGCGGCCTCGCGAACAACAAGCCCATTGGTATCATAAACCGAAGGAAAAAGCAAAAGATCCGCTCTGCTGTACCATGCGCGGATAGCGTTTCGGTCATGGATAGGTCCTGTGAAAATGCAGTTTTCCGAAAGTCCCAGTTCTTCGGAATATTTTTCCACCTCTTCCCTATCCATTCCGCCGCCGATAAAAACCATTCTGAAATCCTTTCCGGATTCTTTAACTTTAACGAGGGATTCGAGAATTATATCAAGTCCTTTATACCAGGCCATTCTTCCCACAAAAAGGAAAACCGGAATGTTTTCCGGAAGATTATAACCGGCCGTGGCCTTTTCAATTTCCTCCGGCGAAACTTTTCCTTTTGGAATATCAACCCCGTTCGGCATAACAACATAATCGCCTTTATAACCAAGGCTCCGGAGGTTTTCGCCGGCTCCTTCGCTTACAACCCAAACTTCATCGCAGGCTTCGATGTTTTTAACAACTTCTTTTATAACTTTTTCCTTTAAATAACCGTTGCCGACCGCTCTTGCGATATCAACGTCAAATTTTGTATGGTAGGTAAAAACAACAGGCGCATCAAGGGGTTCGCGCAAAGTTCTTGCAAGAAAAGTCGAAGCAAAAGGACAATGGGTGTGGATTATGTTCACATTATCCTCTTTTACCTTTTCAAGGGTTTCATAGGAAAAAGGATAGCCTGCTCTATAATCAATAAAGTTTCCTGCGTTTATGCTCGGGTAGCGGATAACTTTGTAGGGAAAAGCGTCATCATCTGTGTTCGGATAATACGGAACGGCAACCACAGCTTTCCCGTGGTTTTCGTTTATAACTTTTGCATAGTTCATAACGGTGTTTGCAACGCCGTCGATAAGCGGAGGAAAACTGTCGTTTATGAGGCATACGCTGAGCTTTTCTTCCAAATTTTTCACCGCCTTTCGGTAAAATTTTCTGACGAAATAATACCAGCAAAATGTTAACTTTTTGTTTCCGCAATTTTAACTTTAGTTTAATCTCCTCGACAAAAATCTGTAATTTTTGTTGAAAAACAAAGGTGCAACCGCCGGTTGCTAAAGTTTTAAACCGATGTTGATAGACATTTACATTCAAAAATGATAGAATTTTATCATAAAAGGAGGCGATTTTTAATGACAATCGGCGAAAAAATCTATAAACTTCGCACCGAAAAAAATCTTTCCCAGGGCGAACTTTCGGAACTTCTCGAAGTTTCGCGCCAAAGCGTTTCAAAATGGGAAAACGGCGCCGCGACGCCGGACCTTGATAAAATCATAAAACTTTCCGAGGTTTTCGGAATAACCATTGACGAACTTGTTAAAAGCGAAGAAGTTTTTTCTCCGCCGGAAGAAAAAGCACGGGAAATTATTATAAAAAAAGAAAGCAGTTTTCCGCCACGGAAAATTATCGGAACTGTTCTGCTTTCTCTTTCGCTTATTGTAACCGTTGTTCTTCTTGCCGCAGGCGGAGGAATAATCGGACTTGTTCTTTCCACCCCGCTTATCTTTTGCGGAACGATCTGCTTTATTTTTAAGAAAAATATCGGTCTTTGGTGTGCCTGGGCGGTATTTTTTGCAATCGATATGTATCTTCGGATTGCAACCGGAATAAGCTCCGCGGTTATTCTTAATTTCCAGACCCTTTTATTTATGATTCGCGGCGGCGATTTTATAAGGCTTCTGCTGGCTTTTGCCCAGCTTGCGGCAATCGCTTCGCTTATTTTTATAACGGTTTTCCGCTTTATGAAAATTCCCCTTGAAAGCAAAAAGCTTCCGATAATTTTCTGGGGAATTTACGGAGCGATGAAAATTCTTCTTGCTGTTTTTTCTTTAAGCCACCTTTACAAACAGATAATGAACTACGTTCTTTCCACAATGAACACCGTATTTTATGTGCTTTCCCACTCGCTTTATGTATGGATATATACCGGATTTTTCATTGCGGCAGTGGTTCTGACTGTAAGATATTTTTATACAAGGAAGCGGAAATCTGTATAAATTTCTTCCGTTTTTTACTGTAGGGGCGGATATCATCCGCCCGATCAATATGTGTAGGGATTACAACCCCTCAGTCACCTTCGGTGACAGCTCCCCTTGCACAGGGGAGCCTTTTTAACAAGAAACCCCGTGCTCAATGAGCACGGGGTTTCTTTTTTGAGCACGGGACTTTAAATCTTTTTCTGTGCTTCGCAATAAGCGCAGCGGCAGATTCCGTTTTCTTTATCGGTGTAATGGAAAATATGGTCAATTTCCTGCTCAACGGAAGTTATACAGCGGGGGTTTTCGCAGAAAACTTTGTTGACGAGCATTTCTTCCTGCTCGGTTTCCGAAGCTTCGGAAAGAAGCATCGGAGTTTCCGCAAGAAGCTTGAGGATAAGCGCCATTCTGATATATTTTCCGCAAAGAGCCTGGTCAAAATAGCAGGCTCTGGGGTCATTATCGACCTTGGTGGAAATTTCGTTGACTCTGGGGAGCGGATGCATTATGCAGAGGTCGGTTTTTGCATTTTCGAGTTTCGGAAGATCGAGCACGAAGGAATTTTTAAGTCTTTCATATTCTGCTGGATCCGCAAAACGTTCTCTCTGGATTCTGGTCATATAGAGGATATCCAGTTCCGGCATTGCTTCTTCAAGGGTACGGACTTCCTTATAAGGGATTCCTTTTTTATCAAGAGTTTCGGTCTTTACATATTCCGGAACGCAAAGTTCTTCCGGAGAGATGAGCACGAATTTTATTCCGGTATATCTTGCGAAAGCGGCGATAAGGGAATGAACGGTTCTTCCGAATTTAAGGTCGCCGCAGATACCTATGGTAAGGTCGTTAAGTCTGCCTTTATGGCGGCTGATGGTCAGAAGGTCGGTAAGAGTCTGGGTGGGGTGGAAATGTCCGCCGTCGCCTGCGTTGATAATCGGAATACGGGAAGCTTTTGCCGCAACAACGGGTGCTCCTTCTTTCGGATGACGCATCGCGATTATATCCGCATAGCAGTTGACGGTGCGGATAGTATCTGCGCAGCTTTCGCCCTTTGCGGTGGAAGAACTTCCGGCTTCGGAAAAGCCGAGAACGGATCCGCCAAGGCTGAGCATTGCAGATTCAAAACTCAGGCGGGTTCTGGTGGAAGGTTCGAAGAAAAGGGTCGCAAGGATTTTTCCTTCGCAGGCTTTTGCATATTTTCCGGGGTTTTCGATGATATCGTTTGCAACAGAGATAAGACCGTCGATTTCTTCCACGGAAAGATCAAGAATATCAATAAGATTGCTCATTTATTTTGCTCCGTTAATTGCAAGATAGTTTTTGATTCTGGTTACGTTTTCTTCGTTTGCCGGGTCTTCTTCAAGGAATTCGATGATATCGTAAACGTCAACAACGGAATATACCGGGAAACCGAACTGTTCGGAAATTTCTTCCATTGCGCCTTTTTCGGTCTGACCTTTTTCCTTGCGGTTTACCATAATGAAGGTTGCGATAACTTTGGTATCTTCGAGCCGGCTGAGGATTTCCATGGATTCGCGGATTGCGGTTCCTGCGGTGATTACGTCCTCGATGATAACGATTTCCTGGCCGGGCTGAGGAATATAGCCAACAAAAGTGCCGCCTTCGCCGTGGTCTTTTGCTTCTTTTCTGTTGAAGAAGAAGGGAACGTCAAGTCCGTTTTTGGAAAGAGCAACCGCAGCGGAAATGGAAAGCGGAATACCTTTATAGGCAGGGCCATAGAGAACTGCTTCTTTTTTGCCGAGTTTGTCAAAATATGCTTTTGCATAGAATTCGCCGAGTTTGGAAATCTGGTCGCCGGTTTTGATCATACCTGCGTTTACGAAATAGGGGATTTTTCTGCCGGATTTTGCGGTGAAATCACCGAATTTGAGAACTCCTGCGCTCTGGAGGAATTCGATAAATTCTCTTTTATAAGCTTCCATTTTTCTATCTCCTTTTTATGTATCTGTTATCAGTCAACAAATTCTGCTACGCAGCGTTCATAAGCCGCAACCGGGTCTTCCGCGGCGGTGATGGGTCTTCCGACTACGATATAATCGGAACCGATTGCTTTTGCGTCAGCAGGGGTCATAACACGTTTCTGGTCGCCTTTGTCGCCGTCAGCAAAGCGAACACCGGGAGTTACGGTAACGAATTCAGCGCCGCAGGAATCGTGAACTTTTTTGGATTCAAGCGGAGAGCAGACAACGCCGTCAAGACCTGCTTTTTTAGCGTTCTGTGCGTAATGCATAACAACTTCCGGAAGGGGTTCTTTGATGAGAAGGTCGTTTTCCATTGCTTCCTGGTCGGTGGAAGTAAGCTGGGTTACCGCGATGAGAAGAGGGCGGGTGCCGTCGGGTCTGGTAAGGCCTTCGATTGCGGCTTCCATCATTCTGCAGGTACCTGCCGCATGAAGGTTGGTCATATCAACGTCAAGACCGGAAAGAACGGACATTGCTTTTTTAACGGTGTTGGGGATATCGTGGAGTTTGAGGTCGAGGAAAATTTTGTGGCCTCTTGCTTTGATTTCACGGACGATGGAAGGACCTTCCGCATAGAAGAGCTCCATTCCGATTTTTACGAAAGGTTTTTTGCCCTCGAATTTATCGAGGAACTCGAAAGTTTTTTCTGCGGAAGAAAAATCGCAGGCAATAATAACGTCTTTTCCCATTTTATTTAACTCCTCCTATAATTTCACTGAGATTATTTATTCCGTATTTATCCATGACTTTCGGAAGGTCATTGATTATATCTCTGCAGATATAAGGATCAACAAGGTTTGCGGCGCCGACCTGAACGGCGGTTGCTCCGGCAAGCATAAGTTCGATTACGTCTTCTGCGCAGGAAACGCCGCCCATTCCGACGATCGGGATTTTAACCGCCTGGGCAACCTGGTAAACCATTCTTACCGCAACCGGGAAAATTGCGGGGCCGGAAAAGCCTCCCATTTTGTTCGCGATAACGGGCTTTTTGGTCTTGAGGTCGATTCTCATTCCCATAAGGGTGTTGATAAGGGAAAGACCGTCCGCGCCGGCTTCTTCACAGGCTTTTGCTATTGCAACGATATCGGTTACGTTCGGTGAAAGTTTTACGATAACAGGTTTTGTGGTAACGGCTTTTACCGCTTTAACAATGGTTGCGGCGGCTTCGGGCGAAGTTCCGAAGCTCATTCCGCCGCCGTGAACATTGGGGCAGCTGATGTTTACTTCAAGCCAGCCGACCTGGTCGCATTTATCGAGTTTTTCACAGGTATAGGCATAATCTTCAACGGAAAAACCGGAAACGTTTGCCATAACTTTTTTATTGAAGCATTTTGCAAGTTTCGGAAGTTCTTCGCCGATAACTTTTTCAACGCCCGGATTCTGAAGACCGACGGCGTTTATCATTCCGGCGGTACATTCCGCAATTCGCGGAGTGGGGTTTCCGAATCTCGGGTCTTTTGTGGTTCCTTTGAAGGATAAAGTTCCGAGCATATTGATATCATAAAGATCGGCAAATTCATATCCATAGCCGAAAGTTCCGGAAGCGGGGATAATGGGGTTATCCATTTCGATTCCGCAAAGATTTACTTTTAATCTTTCCATAAAATCTCCTCCTTCATCATGATAGGTCCGTCCTTGCAGATTCGTTTGAAACCGGTGAGGGTCTTGCAGGAGCAGCCCATGCAGGCTCCGAAACCGCAGCCCATTCTTTCTTCAAAGCTGAGCTGACCGGAAGTTTTTGAAGCGTTCCATACCGCTTTGAGCATGGGTTCCGGTCCGCAGGTGAAGAAATGGGTGTAATCGATTTCCTTCATGGCTTCGGTTACAAAACCTTTGATTCCGTAAGAACCGTCAACGGTGGTTACGTAAACTTCACAGCCGAGAGCCTTGAATTCTTCTTCATAGAAAATTTCGTCCTTTGTGTTGAAGCCGAGAATTACGGAAACTTCTTTGCCCTCTTTGCGAAGTTCTTTTGCAAGCATATAGAGAGGAGGAACACCGACGCCGCCGCCGATAAGAAGCGGTTTTTCGCCGGAAATGGAAGTGTCGTATCCGTTTCCGAGGGAGGAAAGGATATCAAGAGTTCCTTCGGTCATATCTCTCATCTGTTCGGTGCCTTTTCCGACAACCTTATAGATAAGGGTGAGTTTTCCCTCTTCCGAATCACAGACGGAAATGGGGCGGCGGAGATAAAGTCCGTCGAGTTTGATATTTACGAACTGACCCGGACGGGTGATATCGGAAGTATCACCCGCAAGGACCATTTCCATAATGTCCTTTGTAAGGGGTCTGTTTTCTTTGATTTCAAAAAGCAGCTGTCTCATATTTCCTCCTTAAGCGTCGATGGTGGAGATGCAGAGGGTCGTTTCTTCAAGAACATCGAGAAGAACTTTTACGGTATCGAGAGCGGTGAAAACGGAAACGTTGTTTTCGATAGCGTAGTTGCGGATAAGCTGACCGTCGTTTTCCTGACCGACGGAACCGATATCGCGGGTGTTGATAACGTAGGCGATATGTCCCTGGCGGAGAGAATCGCGGATTTCTTCGCTTCCGTCGCTGATTTTCTTGAGAACGTGAGTGCGGATTCCGTTTTCTTTAAGGAATTTTGCGGTACCGCCGGTTGCCTCAATGTTGAAGCCGAGGTCATAGAAACGGCGGATAAGGGGAAGTGCTTCTTCCTTATCTTTATCGGCGATGGTAGCAAAAATCGTACCATAGTTCTGGAGATGCATTCCGGAAGCCTGGAGTGCTTTATAAAGTGCACGGTTAAGTTTATCGTCATAACCGATTGCTTCGCCGGTGGATTTCATTTCGGGAGAAAGGTAAGCGTCAAGTCCGTGGATCTTGTTGAAGGAGAATACCGGAACTTTTACGTACCATCTCTTCTTTTCGTCCGGATAGATTCCGAAGATTCCCTGTTCTTTAAGGCTCTTGCCAAGGATTACTTCCGTTGCGATATCCGCAAGGCTGTAACCGGTTGCTTTGGAAAGGAACGGAACAGTTCTGGAAGAACGGGGGTTAACTTCGATGATATAAACGTCATCGTGTTCGTCAACAATAAACTGGATGTTATAAAGACCGATTATTCCGATTCCGAGACCAAGTTTTTTCGCATACTGGAGAATGGTGCCTTTAACTTTGTCAGAGATGCTGAAGGTGGGATATACGCTTATGGAGTCGCCGGAGTGGATACCGGTTCTTTCAACAAGTTCCATGATTCCGGGTACGAAAACGTCGATTCCGTCGCAGATTGCATCGACTTCAACTTCTTTTCCGAAGATATATTTATCAACAAGAACCGGTTTGTCTTCGCCAAGTTCAACCGCGGTTTTAAGGTACTGGCGAAGCTGCGCTTCGGTTGCAACGATCTGCATTGCTCTTCCGCCGAGTACGAAGGAAGGTCTTACGAGAACGGGATAGCCGACTTCCGCCGCGGCTTTGCAGCCGTCTTCGATGTTGGTAACGGCTTTGCCTTTCGGCTGAGGAATATTGAGTTCCTCAAGAATTTTTTCAAAGCTGTCGCGGTTTTCCGCTCTTTCGATAGCGTCGCAATCGGTGCCGATGATTTTGACGCCTCTGTCACGGAGAGGCTCTGCAAGGTTGATTGCGGTCTGGCCGCCGAGAGAAGCGATTACGCCTTCGGGTTTTTCAAGCTCGATGATGTTCATAACATCTTCGGGAGTAAGAGGTTCGAAATAGAGCTTATCGCTGGTGGTATAGTCGGTGGAAACGGTTTCGGGGTTGTTGTTGATGATAATTGCCTCATAACCGGATTTTTTAATGGTGGTTACCGCATGAACGGTGGAATAGTCGAATTCAACGCCCTGGCCGATTCTGATGGGGCCTGCGCCGAGAACGATAATTTTCTTTTTATCGGTTACTACGGAAGCGTTTTCGCCGGTATAGGAAGAATAGAAATAAGGGATATATGCTCCGCAATGGAAGGTATCGACCATTCTGTAAACCGGGAACATATTCTTTTCCTTGCGGAAGTTGAAAACTTCGATTTCCGGGCAGTTCCAGAGTTTTGCGACAAATTCATCGCCGAAGCCCATTTTCTTTGCTTCGAGGAGAACTTCTTCGTTTTTAACGTTCTCTTTGACTTTAACTTCCATCTTTACGATGTTTTCAACGGCTTTGAGGAAGAATTCGGTAATTTTGGTGACTTCGTGGAGCTTTGCGGTAGTTTCGCCGCGGCGAAGAAGTTCGGCAATTCCGAAGATGTTGTCGTCGCGGAACTGTTCGATATATTTATAGATTTCTTCGGTGCTCATGCCGTCGAATTTTTTGAGATAAAGGTGGCAGACTCCGGTTTCAAGAGAGCGGACGCCTTTGAGGAGGCATTCCTCAAGGTTGGAACCGATTCCCATGATTTCGCCGGTTGCTTTCATCTGGGTTCCGAGGGTGTTGGGTGCGGAAGCAAATTTATCGAAGGGGAAGCGCGGAAGTTTTGCAATTACGTAATCGAGAGAAGGCTCGGTTTTTGCGGTGGTTCCGGCAAGTTCGATTTCGTCAAGAGTCATGCCGACTGCGATTTTTGCGGTAACTTTTGCAATGGGGAATCCGCTTGCTTTGGAAGCAAGAGCGGAAGAGCGGGAAACACGGGGGTTAACTTCGATAAGGTAATATTCGCTGGAATCGGGGTTGAGAGCAAACTGGACGTTGCAGCCGCCTTCGATTTTAAGTTCGCGGATAAGTTTGATAGCGGAATCGTTGAGCATTTTCATATCATGGTCGGAAAGGGTCATGATAGGAGCAACAACGATGGAGTCGCCGGTATGAACGCCGACGGGGTCAACGTTTTCCATTCCGCAGATGGTGATTGCGTTGTCTTCGGAATCGCGCATTACCTCGAATTCGATTTCTTTATAACCTTTAACGCTCTTTTCGATAAGAACCTGGTGAACGGGGGAAAGTTTGAAAGCGTTTCTTCCGATTTCAACAAGTTCTTCTTCGTTGTTTGCAAAACCGCCGCCGGTTCCGCCAAGGGTGAAAGCAGGGCGAAGAACGATAGGATATCCGATGCGTTCTGCTGCTGCTTTTGCTTCGTCAAGATTATAGGTGATTTCGGAAGGAATTACCGGTTCGCCGATGGACTGGCAAAGTTCTTTGAAAAGTTCGCGGTCTTCCGCTCTTTCAATACTTTCGCTGCTGGTTCCGAGAAGTTTTACACGGCATTCTTTAAGGATACCTTTTTTCTCAAGCTGCATTGCAAGGTTAAGACCGGTCTGGCCGCCGATTCCGGGAACGATTGCATCGGGTCTTTCGTGGCGGATGATCTTTGCGATGTATTCAAGAGTAAGGGGCTCCATATAGACCTTATCGGCGATTAGGGTATCGGTCATAATGGTTGCGGGGTTGCTGTTGCAAAGAACAACCTCATAGCCTTCTTCTTTAAGCGCAAGGCATGCCTGGGTTCCCGCATAGTCAAATTCCGCAGCCTGGCCGATTACGATAGGGCCGGAGCCGATGATGAGGATTTTTTTGATGTCCGTTCTTTTTGCCATTCGTTTTCGCTCTCCTTCGTTTTTATATCTGAAAATTATTTATAAACAATCTGTCCGTCTTTGACGGTGAGCAAGCATTTTCCGAAAAGTTCCCAACCTTCAAAAGGCGTTGCTTTTCCCATAGAAATAAATTTTTCCGGTTCGACTTTTTCAAGGGTTTCAAGATCCCAGACTGTAAAATCGTTTCCGAGCTTTATTCCGAAGCGCTTTCTCGGATTTATTGCAAGAAGCTCGATTGCCTTTTCAAGGGTGATTATTCCGGTTTTGACAAGTTTTGTATAAACCACCGGGAAACAGGTTTCGATTCCGGTTATTCCGAAAGGCGATTTTTCAAGACCTCTGGATTTTTCCTCCGCGGAATGGGGCGCATGGTCGGTGGCTATCATATCAATGGTGCCGTCCTTTATTCCTTCGATAAGGGCTTCCCTGTCCGCTTTGCTCCGAAGAGGAGGATTCATTTTGAATCTTCCCTCTTCCTGCAAGTCGGAATCGTCCATAACAAGATAATGTGGTCCGGTTTCGCAGGTTACGTTTACTCCTTCGGCTTTTGCCTTTCGGATTATGTCAACGCTTTCCTTGGTGGAAATGTGGCAGACGTGGTAAGCGCATCCGGTTTCTTTCGCAAGGCGAAGGTCTCTTTCAATCTGTTTCCATTCGCTTTCGCTGCAGATTCCCCTGTGACCGTGTTCTTTTGCGTAATCACCGTCATGGATATATCCGCCGCGAAGAAGTTCGTTGACTTCGCAATGGGCAACTATCATCTTTCCGAGAGCTTTTGCACGAAGCATTGCTTCACGCATCATTTCTTCGCTCTGAACTCCCCTTCCGTCATCGGAAAAAGCAATTACCTTTTCCGCAAGGGATTCCATATCAACAAGTTCTTCGCCCTTTTCGCCGACGGTAATTGCGGCATAAGGCAAAACTTCGATAACCGCATCCCGCTCGATTATATCGGTCTGTTCTTTAAGATGTTCAAGGGAATCCGGAACGGGGTTAAGGTTCGGCATTGTGCAAACGGAAGTGTAACCTCCTTTTGCAGCAGCCTTTGAACCGGTTTTTATGGTTTCTTTATAAGAAAACCCCGGTTCACGAAAATGCACATGCACATCGCAAAAACCGGGGAAAACGGCATCTTTTGAAAAATCGCGAACAATGCCCTCTTCCGCAGGAGAAACTTCTGCGAAGAAAGCGTTTTCACAAAATTTGGATTTGAATTCAACTTTTTTGGTTTTGTAAGCACTCATTATTGAAAAATCCTTTCAAAACAAAAAATCCGCAGGCGAACAGAATTCGCCGGCGGAATGCATACAAAAATTACGGCACCGCAATTAACTATGCAAAGCGCCAGAATAACATATATACAATCTTGCCGATCTCTCTGTATCGTCTTTTAAAGATTTATTTTTTATATAATATCATAATATAAATTGTGTGTCAAGGGAACAGAGCCGGCAAAAAAGTTCTTTTTTCAATCTTTTTCGCCAAGGATAACTCCAAGAACTTCCGCCGCTTTTTCCGCTTCGCCTTTCGGAATAACGATTCTTCTTTTTTCGCCTTCGATTATAATCGAAAACCAGCCGCAGCGGTCAAAATAGCCGGCTTTTATCCTGCTTTTTTCAAATTCTTCCGTAAGCGGTCTTACGTTTTTATAATAAAGAACGCCGATTTTTTCTTCGCCGAAAAAGAATTTTGCGTCCCGGTCGGAATCTCCCCGGAGATATCCGGCCGCGGAATAGATATAAGGAAAATCTATGAGATGTTCGTCCCGCTCAAATTTTCCGGAATTCTTCTTCCTGTCCGAAACGGATTTATACCAGACCACGCCGCCCATAAAAACCGCCACAACAAAGGAAAGATACCATCTTTCCGGTGCGATAAACAGAAGTCCGATAAGGCAGATCGCTCCGCAGAGAATTCCGGCAAAAACCGCCGCGGGAAATTCGTTTTTCCAGTTTTCTTTCAAAAAAAGCCCGCCTTTCTTCAAATTCCCAAAAGATTTTTTGTTTCTTCGCCTTTTGTACGAATCCAGCGGAGCGCAAGCCTTTCGGCGTTGCTTCGGTCAAGGGCAATTCTTGCAAAAAGTTCTTCACGGTTTTTAAAAACCATCTCCTCACGTACAAAATCAATAAGGAAAACCGGAACCTTTTTTCCGTAAAGTTCGCCGTTCCAGCCGATTATATGTGTTTCCGCCGCGGGAATGTTTGCGTCGGAAACGGTGGGCTTAACGCCGACGTTGGTTACCGCCGGATAGAATTTCCCGTCAATATAGGCGGCGGAAACATAAACGCCGTATTTCGGGATTATGTAGTTTTCGGCAATGGGCTGGTTAATGGTCGGAAGACCGAATTCTCTTCCAAGCTTGTTTCCGGAAACGATTTCCGTTTCAACGCAGAAAGGATATCCCGCAAGAAGTTCCACTTCTGCCATATTTCCGTTTTCGGCTGCGGCGCGGATTCTTGTGGAACTTATCGCCTCGCCTTTATCATAAATTTTTTCGACGAAACAATATTCCATTCCGAATTTTTCACAGAATTCCGCCATTTCCTTTGTTCCGCAGGAAGCCTTGAATCCAAAACGGTAATCCGTTCCGCAAACAACTTTTTTGCAGCGGAGTTTTCCAAAAAGTATATCCCGGACAAATTCTTCGCCGGAAAGTCCCTTAACGTCGCCGAAATCCGGTGCAAAAACATGGCGGATTCCGCAGGCTTTCATAATGCTGAATTTTATTTCAGGAGGTTCAAGGCGCTTTGCGCCGGCTTTTCCGGTGGGAAGGCTTTTTTCGGAAAAAGTGAAAACCCAGGGTTCAAGTCCCTCGGAAATAACCGCTCTGCGCAGAACTTCCCGGTGGCCTTTATGGACTCCGTCAAAAACTCCGAGAGCAACAACGGTATCGTTTTTCGGAAATTCGGTTGTAATAAATTCCATGCTGTCAGTCATCTTCCTCATCATAAAGTACGTAATCGAGATAAAGTCCCTCGGCTTTTGCTGTTCTTCCCGCTCTGGTGCGGTCTTTGGATTCGATTGTATCAAGAATTTCGTCCGGTTCGATTTTTCCTTCATTAACTTCAAGAAGGGTTCCGACCATTATGCGGACCATGTTATAAAGGAATCCGTCGCCGGTCACGGAAAAGGTAACAAGTTCCCCTTCCCTTTCAACCTGGCAATCGAAAATCGTTCTGGTGAAATCCTCCTGGTCGCCGTTCGAACCGCAGAAAGCGGAAAAATCATAGGTTCCGATAAAATCGGTGCAGACCGCATCGAGAAAGTTTTCATCAATGGGTTTCGGATAATGGAGCGCAAGTCCCTGCCAGAAAGGGCTCATATAGGGTGCGTTCCAGATTTTATAAACATAGCGTTTTCCTTTGCAGGAATATCTTGCGTGGAAGTTTTCGGAAACTTCCTCACAGTCCACCGCGGCAATATCATCCGGAAGAAGCGCATCAAGGCTTCTTCGGATATGGTCGCAGTCGAAATCGCTTTCGGTTTTAAAACTTACGCAGAACATGTTGGCATGAACGCCGGCATCGGTTCTGGAACAGCCTTTGATGTCCGGTCTTTCGCCTTTAAAAAGCACCTGCATTGCGTCCTGAAGAGTTTCCGCAACGGTAACTGCGTTTTTCTGAACCTGGAAACCATGGTAATTGGTGCCCTTATAAGAAATGGTCAGCAGAAGATTCCTCAAAGTCTGAACACCTCCGGACCGAACATATTCATAAGGATAATTGCGGCAAAACCGAGGACAACAAAAAGAGCCGCGCCGAAATCTTTTCCGGAAAGTTTAAGCTGCTTCATTCTTGTTCTGCCTTCGCCGCCGTGATAACAACGGCATTCCATTGCAAGTGCAAGCTCGTCCGCTCTTCTGAATGCGGAAACAAAAAGCGGGATAAGGATCGGGATAAGCGCCTTTGCTTTTTCGATAACGTTGCCGCTTTCCATGTCCGCGCCCCTTGCTTTCTGCGCCGCCATTATCTTCTGGGTTTCATCAATAAGGGTCGGGATAAAACGCAGAGCAATGGTCATCATCATGGAAAGTTCATGTACGGGAACTTTTATCTTCTGGAGCGGTTTCATAAGTCTTTCAAGACCGTCGGTAAGCGCAATAGGGGTCGTGGTATAGGTCAGAAGGCTGCTTCCGGCAATAAGGCAGATTATGCGGATACACATAAGCACCGCGGTGAGCACGCCTTTTTCGGAAATCGAAATAAATTTCCATTCAAAAAGCGGTTCGCCTTCAACAAAGAAAACGTTGAGCACGGCGGTAAAGATTATAATGGGCATAATGGGCTTTATGCATTTTATTACAAGCTTCCAGGGAAGTTTTGAGAGTGCATAGAAGATAACTCCCATTCCCGCGCCGATAAGAAGCGAGAACAAACCGTCCGCAACAAAAAGCAGAACGATATATGCAACGATAAGAATGAGCTTCATTCTCGGGTCAAGGCGGTGGATTATTGAATCCCCCGGAAAATACTGACCGAAAGTTATATCTTTAAGCATCTGCTTCGCCTCCTTTTTTAAGGAGATCGAGCACCGCTTCTTTTGCTTCGGAAACGGTGAGCACGCTTTCGGGAACGTTGTATCCCTTTTCGCGAAGTTTTGCAAAAACGCGGCTTATCTGGGGAACTTCGAGCCCGATTTCACAAAGTTCATTGACCCTTTTGAAGATATCGCGGGTCTTTCCGTACATTGCAACTTTGGAATGGTTCATTATGAGCACGTGGCTTGCAAAACGTGCAACGTCCTCCATGCTGTGGGAAACAAGAATAACGGTTGCGCCGGTGCTTTCGTGGTAAGCCTTGATTTCCGAAAGAATGAATTCTCTGCCTTTCGGGTCAAGACCTGCGGTGGGTTCATCAAGAATGAGCACCTCGGGTTTCATTGCGAGCACGCCCGCGATTGCAACTCTTCTTTTTTCGCCGCCGGAAAGTTCAAAGGGCGATTTTTCAAGGTAATCCGCGGTCAAACCGGTGTGTTTTGCGGCTTCAAGGACCCTTTCTTCAACTTCCGCATCGGAAAGTCCCATGTTTTTCGGTCCGAAAGCAATATCCTTGCGGACGGTTTCCTCAAAAAGCTGGTGCTCCGGATACTGGAAAACAAGACCGACTTTGAAGCGGAATTTTCTGATTTCCTTCGGTTTTTCCCAGATATCCTCGCCATCTACGAAAACTTTTCCGGAAGTCGGTTTTATAAGTCCGTTAAGATGCTGAATCAGGGTGGATTTTCCGGAACCGGTATGGCCGATAAGCCCGACGAAAGAGCCTTTTTCAATTTCAATATTTACGTTATCTATCGCGCGGTGTTCATAAGGAGTTCCTTCCGAATAGACGTAGCTTAAATTTTCGGTTCTGATGATTGCATCAGCCATTCTGAGCACCGCCTTTCAGAAGTTTTTCAAGAGCTTCGACACATTCCTCTTCCGTGAGCACACAGCAGGGAACATCAAATCCTTCCTTGCTGAGTTCATGGCAAAGTTCGGTCACCTGGGGAACGTCAAGACCGCGTTCCTTTATTTTTTCAACGCTTCCGAAAACTTCTCTCGGGTTCGAATCCATAATAATTTTTCCGTCATCGACCACAACAACCCGGTCGCACATTGCGGCTTCGTCCATATAATGGGTGATTATAACAACGGTGATTCCAAGTTCCTTGTTGAGCTGTTTAATGGTTTCCATAACCTCTCTGCGGCCTTTTGGATCGAGCATTGCGGTGGGTTCATCAAGAACAACGCATTTCGGGCGCATTGCGATAATTCCGGCAATTGCGATTCTCTGCTTCTGACCGCCGGAAAGCTGGTTCGGCGCATGAAGGCGATAGTCATACATGTCAACTTTTTTGAGAGCATCGTCAACCCTTTCCCGGATTTCCTTTGGAGGAACTCCGAGGTTTTCCAGCGCAAAAGCAACGTCTTCCTCGATTATGGTCGCAACGATCTGGTTATCCGGGTTCTGGAAAACCATTCCCACTTCCTGGCGGATTTCGAAAAGCTTTGTTTCCTCCTCGGTTGAAATTCCGCTTACGGAAACGCTTCCCTCCGTCGGAACAAGAATTGCGTTGAAATGTTTCGCAAGGGTTGATTTTCCGCTTCCGTTATGACCGAGAACCGCAACAAATTCGCCCTCTCCGATGGAAACATCCACCCCATCGAGAACAAGAGAGGGAATTTCTCCTTCATAGCTCGGATAGCTGAAGCTTATTCTGTTTGCTTCGATGAAACTTTTTTTAGACATTTTTGATCCTTTTTATCCTCATAAGTTTTTTTGAAACTTTTTTTATTTTATTTAAAGACCCATGTTACGATATTATCGGAAAATTCCATCCCGATTTTTCGCTGGAGTCCCATTGATTTTTCGTTTCCGACAACAACATGTCCGAAAGGAATTCTTCCTTCGGAAAGGCGGCGGTTAAGGTTTTTTGCTTCAATGGCAATTCCTATACCTTTTCGGCGGTATTCCGGAAGAACCGTTAAAAGACCCATTGAACCTTCGCCATGGAAACCGACGAATCCGGCGCAGTTTCCGTTTTCGTCAAAAGCGCCGAGCATTCCGTATTCGATCCGGCTTTTCATATATTCTTCGTCGTCATCATAATTTTCGCATACAAAAGAAAGATTTTCCATTGTAAGCGGTCTTATTTCAATTCCCGGAACCTCATATTCCGGAACCGGTTCCTTACCGGGATATGCCGCCTGGTAACAGGGCATTGTTTCGGCGTTTCCTTTTACCGCAAAAAATTCCGGAAGAAATTTAAGCGGGCGGATAACCGCCATATAGCGTTCCTTTTCGATAAGCGAAGCCATTTTTGTCATTGCTTCGGCGGTTTTTGCGGAAATTGCGAAAGGACCTTTTCCGCCGATGCGAAGCATAACTCCGTCCTCTTCGGAATAAAGCACCTTTGTTTTTTCATCAAGAAGGGCATCGAGCATATCCGCATGATATGCAAAATCTTTTTCAAGATAGGGTTTCGGGTCAATCATTTTATTCTTTGCTCCAGATTGCGGAAGAACCGCAGGGAAGAGCCATTCCGCTCTGGGTTACCGGAAGGCCGATTTCTTCCGCGGAAACTTTTCCGCCGAATTTTTTCATTGCAGAGCCAAGAACATATGCCATGGTGGAAGCGGAAAGACCGGTGGTATAGGAATTAAGAAGAACGAAAAGCGGTTCTTCCGTAAGAACTTCCGCAACAAGGCTTACGAGTTCATAAACATGTTCCTCAAGTTTCCAGACTTCGCCGCCGGGACCTCTTCCGTAGGAAGGAGGATCGAGGATAACCGCATCATATTTGCTTCCGCGGCGGATCTCTCTTTCAACGAATTTTTTGCAGTCATCGACTATCCAGCGGACGGGTTTTTCGTTAAGTCCGGAAAGTTCGGCGTTTTCTCTTGCCCAATGGACCATTCCTTTTGCCGCGTCAACGTGGCAGACGGAAGCTCCTGCGGAAGCCGCAGCAACGGTTGCGCCGCCGGTATATGCAAAGAGGTTGAGAACGCGAACTTCTTTTCCCTCTGCTCTTGCTGCTTTGATTTTCTCACGCATCATATCCCAGTTAACGGCCTGTTCCGGAAAAAGTCCGGTATGTTTAAAACCGGTGGGACTGATTTTAAAAGTAAGGTCTTTATAATTAATTTTCCAGAATTCCGGAAGTTCGCGGCGATATTCCCAATGTCCGCCGCCCTGGGAAGAACGGACATATCTTGCATCCGCATGTTTCCACATAGGATGTTCCTTCGGGGTGTTCCAGATTATCTGCGGGTCCGGTCTTATAAGGATGACTTTTCCCCAGCGCTCAAGTCTTTCGCCTTCGGAACAATCCAGAAGTTCATAGTCTTTCCAGTCTTTTGTATATCTCATTTTCCACCTCAGCTGATAAGATTCTTAAGCGTTTCGGCACATTCGAGAACAAGCGCGTCGATTTTTGCCTTGTCTTTTCCTTCGATCATGATTCGGATAAGCGGTTCCGTTCCGGAAGGACGAACAAGAATTCTTCCGTCGCCTTCAAGACGGGCGCTTTCGATATCAAGATAGCTTTTTACTTCCGGATCATCAAGTTTCGCCTTCATTTCCGGGGTTGCTTCAATATTCACCATAACCTGAGGATATACGGTCATTATTTTTTTGAGTTCGGAAGCTTTTTTCCCTTCAAGCTTCATGGTTTCGATTATCATAAGTGCGGAAAGTTCGCCATCGCCGGTGGTCATATATTCCGGAATAATGATATGTCCGCTCTGTTCGCCGCCAAGGGAAGCTCCGAGCTTCAAAAGGGATTCGAGAACATATCTGTCGCCGACTTTTGTGGGATAGCAATTCATACTATGTTCTTCGGCAAATTTGAAAAGTCCCATATTGCTCATAATGGTGGGAATGAAGATGTTTTTGTTAAGTCTTCCTTCGGAAGCGAATCTCTTCGCAAGAATTGCCATGAACATATCGCCGTCGATAAGTTCGCCGTTTTCGTCAACTGCAAGACAGCGGTCAGCGTCGCCGTCAAAAGCAACGCCTATATCAAAGCCGTTTTCTTTAACGTATTTTCCAAGACCGTCAAGATGAAGAGAACCGCAGTCGCGGTTTACATTTATTCCGTCCGGTTCGCAATTGAGGAAGGTTGCGTTTGCATTCACCTTTGCAAAAATTCTTTTTGCAGTGGAATAGGAAGCTCCGTTGGCGCAATCTACCGCAATCTTAATTCCGGAAAGATCTCCGACGGTTGAAGCGATATGTTCGACATAAAGTTCGGCCGCTTCGGTATTGTGAGAAATTTTTCCGATTTCTTCGGTGGGGGCTAATTCAATGGGTTCGCTTCCGTCAAGAACAATTCCCTCAATTCGGTTTTCCTGTTCATCGGTAAGCTTAAAACCGGTGGAACCGAAATATTTTATTCCGTTATACTGAAAAGGGTTGTGGCTTGCGGTTATCATAACGCCGCCGGAAACACCGAGTTTTGTAACAAGATAGGCAACAGCCGGGGTCGGAACAACTCCGAGAAGTTCAACATCGCAGCCAACGGAAGAAAGTCCGGCGGCAACGGCAGCTTCCAGCATTGTTCCGGAAAGGCGGGTATCCCTTCCGACAATTACCCTCGGTTTTCCGGTCGTTTCATTTTTTATTATCATTCCCGCCGCGCGGGAAATTGCAAGGGCAAGTTCCACGTCAAGTTTTTTGTTCGCAATTCCGCGAACACCATCTGTTCCGAAAATTCTTCCCATTGAATCACTCTCCAATTCTCATTTGTTCGCATTCGCCGCAGGGCTGTTCCGGCATCATCATTCCGAGATGCTCATAAGCCAACGCCGTTGCACAGCGTCCCCTGGGCGTTCTGGTAAGGAAACCTATCTGCATAAGATAGGGTTCATAAACGTCTTCGATCGTAACGGATTCTTCGCCGGTTGCGGCCGCAAGAGTTTCGAGTCCGACGGGGCCTCCGTTATAATTTTTTATCATCATCATAAGAATTCTGCGGTCGATTGCATCAAGGCCGAGTTCATCGACTTCAAGCCTTGAAAGGGCTTCCGCCGCAATTTCCTTTGTTACGATTCCGTTTCCGATAACCTGGGCAAAGTCACGGATACGCTTAAGGAATCTGTTTGCAATTCGCGGAGTTCCGCGGCTTCTTCTTGCAAGTTCCATGGCGCCTTCGTGCTCAATTTCAATATTGAGTATTCCGGCGCTTCGCTCAACGATTCTGCAAAGTTCCGCAGGGGAATAAAGTTCCAGCCTTTCAACAACGCCGAAACGGTCGCGAAGCGGTGCGGAAAGCTGTCCCGCTCTTGTTGTTGCTCCAACAAGAGTAAAATGCGGAAGATCAACACGGATGCTTCTTGCGGAAGGTCCTTTGCCGACGATTATATCAAGAGCGTAGTCCTCCATTGCGGGGTAAAGAACTTCCTCAACGCTTCTGTTCATTCTATGAATTTCATCGATGAAAAGTATATCGTTTTCGTTAAGGTTTGTTAAAAGAGCCGCAAGGTCGCCGGGTCTTTCGATTGCCGGGCCGCTTGTTATTCGGAAACCAACGCCCATTTCGTTCGCTATGATTTCCGAAAGGGTGGTTTTTCCAAGTCCGGGAGGGCCATAGAGAAGAACGTGGTCCAATGCTTCGCCGCGGCGTTTTGCAGCTTCGATATAAACCGCCATGTTTTCCTTCGCTTTGGTTTGGCCAATATATTCATCAAGAGTTCGGGGGCGGAGAGAAAGTTCGTTTTCCCTGTCCGTTTCCTCATATTCCGGAGCGACTATTCTGTTTTCAAAATCCATCTGGTTGGAAAGCATTTAAAAATCACTCCTTATCTTTTCATTGCAATGGCTTTGAGAGCCGCTTTTATCATTTCATCAATGGGAAGGCTCTGGTCAAGTTTTCCGATGACCGCGGCTGCTTCGGAATTTGTGTAACCAAGGCTTACCATTGCGGCAATGGCTTCGCCGGCGTTTCCGCCGATTCTTCCGACAGAAACCGCCGGAGCGGAAGAAAAACCTTTTGAAACGGAATCGTTCGAAATTTTATCGCGGAGCTCAAGAATAATTCTCTGGGCGGCTTTCGGGCCGATTCCTTTTGCCCTCGTTATGGCTTTTGCGTCACCGGAAGCAACCGCAAGCGCAAAGGAATCCGGGGTGAATTCCGAAAGAACCGCAAGGGCGGCTTTCGGGCCGATTCCGGAAATTGAAGTGAGCATTCTGAAGCAATCCTGCTCCGCTCTGTCATAAAATCCGTAAAGATCGGAACCGGTTTCCTGGTTATAGGTCATTGTTGTATAAACAAAAACATCGCTGTCTTTCGGCGGAAGGCAGGAAAGAGTTGTTGCGGAAGCTTTGCAAAGATAGCCGACTCCGGCACATTCCACAACAAAAAAGCCTTCCTCAATATGTAAAAGTTTTCCGTTAAGGCTGTATATCATATCTTTTACCTCAAAAATATTTTTTCGGGCGGATTATATCCGCCCCTACGGTAAATCGTATTGTTATAACTCTTTAATCGCTTTGGAAAGGCGCGAACCGTTGCTGTAACCGTGGCAAATCGCCGCCGCAAGAGCATCGGCAGTATCGTCCGGTTTCGGAACGGCTTCGAGCCTTAAAGTATCGCGGACCATTATCTGGACCTGGTGTTTTTCCGCTCTTCCGTAACCGACCAAAGACTGTTTTATCTGGAGCGGGGTGTATTCAAAAATCGGGATTCCCGCCTGGATCGCGGCAAGAAGGATAACTCCCCTTGCTTCCGCAACGTCGATGGCGGTTTTCTGGTTGCTGTTGAAATAAAGTCTTTCAATGCTCATACATTCGGGCTTTGTTTCTTCAATAACCTCTTTTACGGTATCGTAAATTATCCGGAGCCTTTCTTCAAAAGGCGTTCCGGCGGGGGTATCCACCGCACCGAATTTTACCGGATAGAATTTGTTTTTTACGTAATCCACAACGCCCACTCCGACTATTGCATAGCCCGGGTCGATTCCGATTATCCGCAAGCGGTTTCACCTTCTTTACATAGTTACCCATTTTGACATTTTATTATACCATACATATATATTTAAGGCAATTAATTTTTTGTGAATTTAACAGCAAAAAATCGCGCTGGACAAAAAGATTTATTTGTTGTAAAATCAAACCGTATTTCATATAAAAGGAGATTTTTTGATATGACCGACGAAATGCTTGTTTCCCTTGCAAAAGAGGAAGGTTTCACCAGTGCCGCTGTGGTCGATACCGCGGATATCGTTTTTGACGAAGCTTTCCGCCCCTATTGCGCGGAAAATCTTTGCGGAAAATTTGCCGTTAACTATTCCTGTCCGCCGGATTGCGGAACTCCCGAAGAAATGAAAAACCGCGTTCTTTTCCACAAACACGCAATCGTTCTCCAAAGCATCTGGCCCATTTCCGATTATAAAGACGGAGAAGCAATCAAAAAAGCGAAGGGACAGCATAATGCCGCCGGTCTTCGCCTTATGAAAAAACTCCGGGAGAAAGGCCACCCCGGATTTATGATAGGTTCCAGTGGCTGCAGCCTTTGTAACCCCTGCGCCATAACCGAAGGCAAACCCTGCAATTTTCCGGATATGAAATTTTCCTGCATTTCCGCTTTCTGCATCCACGCAAGAAAACTTGCGGAAAGCGCCGGAATGGAATATGACGGAAACGGAACCCTTGCTCTTTTCGGGCTTTATGTCTGCGATTAAAAAAAGAAAAACGGCGGAAATTTTTTCCGCCGTTTTTTTATCATATTTTTACCGTGTAATATTTCATCGTGATGTTTTTTATATCAAAGACAACGTCGCAGCATTGTTTGCGTTTTCCGTTTCCTGCAAGAAGCAAAAAATGCTCGTTGTCTTCCCAAACCATGGAAATGGCGGCATCCTTTTCCGCAAAAAGAACAAGCTTGCAAATATCCTCGTTGGAATCACATTCTGCCTGAACCTTGATATACATAAGCCCTTTTGCGCTTTCGGAAGAACCCATAGAAATTTTTATCCAGTTGTTGCCGAACGGAGAATCAAATTCTTCTTCAACAAGGTCGTTTTTGATTTCTTTCGAAATTTTTCCAACAAAAACCGCGGCGGCGGAAGCAGCAGCCAGACCGGCGGTTAAACCGAACAAAACACTCTTTTTCATAAACATCCTCCGTTCATTTTTTATTGCAAAATAATTATCTCACGAAGAAAGTTTTTTGTAAATAGAAAAAAACCGGAAAGCAAATTTGCTTTCCGGTTTTTTAATGGTGGACGGTACAGGACAGCGACTCGCTTTGCTCCCTGCATAAGTTCCGTCAGCCGCTCAAACTTCGCCGAAGACTTGTTTTTGCGGGTTGTCACTTATCGAATGTCGTTCTCGTCCCTGCGATTTCAATATAAAAAACAAAAGGCACGCAAATGCGTGCCTTTTGTTTTTATGGTGGACGGTACAGGACTCGAACCTGTGACCTTCCGCACGTCAAGCGGAAGCTCTACCAGCTGAGCTAACCGTCCATAGCTGAGCAAGGGTTATAATATCATATCATTTCAAAAATTGCAAGCGTTTTTTTGAAAAATTTTCAAAAAAATTTTATTCGGCGGGTTTGAATACAAAATCGGAAAACGTGAACTCTGTTTCAAAAAGCGGAAATTTTGCGCTGATGAGCGAAAAATCTTCCGGCGAAAGAACCGCAGAAAAATCTTCGAAATTCGCGATAAGTTTTTCATTTTCCGTGCTCAAATTAAATTCTTCCGGATCCGAAAGTTCGTCGAAAAGTTCTTCCAGAAGCAAAAAAGGCGTTCCTTCCGGAAGAGAATCTTTTTTGATTTCCTGTTCCATTCCTTCATAAATTATCTTTGCGTGCTCATCAAAAATTTCAATTCCCATTCCGGAAAGTTCCGTCGGAGAATTGACAGAAACACTGATGCTCATGCCGTTTTTTGAAGCTTCCATTTCTGTCCGATTATCCCCGAAAACCGCAATAACCGAGGAGGAAAAATCCTGTTCATATCTTTTTGCAACCTCCTGTGGAGTTACGGAAACCGAGTTTGAGCACCCGGAAAGCAAAAACAGAAACACAAACGACAGAATAATTTTTCTCATATAAAAAACCTCCCTTTCCGGAATAATTTATATCCGCTTCGGGAGGTTTTTATTCATCAAAGTCCTTTTTCCGCAAAAATTTTGCAAAGATAATCGGGAATATCGCTCGGGAGCATTCCGTATTCGGAAAGTTCCTTTGCGGCATTATCCGCCGCAAGACCATGGAGATAAACTCCGCATACCGCGCAGGAAGTTTCGATATAACCCTGGGCGGCAAAGGAAGCTATCATTCCCGCAAGACAATCGCCGCTTCCGCCTTTGGAAAGTCCGGGGTTTCCGGTGGAATTGAAATAAACATCGCCACCGGGTTCCGCAATAACGGTTGTGGAATCTTTCAGCACAACGATTGCATCAAATTCCTTCGCCGTTTTCAGAGCGATTTCAGTTCGTTTTTCAACCGTTTCCGGAATCGAAATTCCGCAAAGGCGAGCCATTTCTCCCATATGCGGGGTTATTATCGGAATCTGTTTTGCTTTTTTAAGGATTTCCGGATTTCCGGAAATACAGTTGAGCCCGTCCGCATCGATAACAACGGTGCAGTTTGCGTTTTCGAGAACGAATTCAGCGATTTCTCCGATATTTTTTCCTCTTCCGAGACCGCAGCCAATCAGAACCGCATCGACGTTTTCGAGGAACGGAAGGATTTTTTCCTTTGCTTCGGCGGAAATTGTTCCGTCAGGATTTTCCGGAAGAGGAAGAAAAGTTGCCTCGGGAATCCTTCCCGCAATCATGGAAATCACTTTTTCCGTCGTCGCAACGGTGGTTATTCCCGCTCCGGATTTCATTGCTCCAAGGGCCGAAAGAACCGCCGCACCGGGAAAATTCGCAGAACCGGTTATGCAAAGGAGCTTTCCGAAGGTGCCTTTGTTGGAAAAGCGGGGTCTTCTTCTGATTGAAGAAAAAACCATTTCTTCGCTTGTAAGGAAACAATTCTGCGCAACCTGCGCCCGAACTTCGTGAGGAATTCCGATATCAACAACTTCCGTCTTTCCGCAAAATTCCTTTCCGGGAAGGAGAAGATGTCCGGGTTTTGCCGCTTCAAAAGCAACGGTGAAATTCGCTTTTACGGAATTTTTTGCGCAAAGACCCGTTTCTGCATTAACTCCGCTTGGAATATCGAGAGATATTTTTACCGCAATATCGGAATTTATCATTTCGACAATTTCATCATAGGGTGTCCGGAATTCTCCGGAAAATCCGGTTCCGAAAAGGGCATCGATTATAATATCCGCTCCGCCGAGAAATTCATCGACTTTTTTGCGGTCGAGTTCGAAATCCAGCATGGTTATTCCCGCCTGGATAACACAGTTATACATATATTTTGCTTCGTCGCTTCTCGGAATTCCGCCGCAGAGAACGACAATTACGTTTGCGCCTTCTTCAAAAAGCTTTCTTGCAACGACCAATCCGTCGCCGCCGTTGTTTCCGCTTCCGCAGAAAATCATAAAATTGCGGCCCGCAACGTTTGAAAGAGTTTTTCGGATAAAAGCCGCCGCGGCACAGCCGGCATTTTCCATAAGGCGCTGATAGGTCACGCCCATTTCGTCCGAAAGGCGCTCTTCGGTTTTCATCTGTTCAACTGTAAGAATTTTCATGGAGTACCTCCTTATTTGCGCCCCTTGTTAAAGGGGAGAGGGCCACGAAGTGGCGAGGGGATTCTTTTACAAAAAAATCCTCCGCCTTCGCCGCAAGCGGCGAATCCACCTCTCTTTTGCAAGAGAGGCTTATGGCTTTTTATCCATTATACCACCCCGTTTATATTTTTCAATCGAAAAAGGGCTTGAAAATTGCTTTTAATTATGTTATTATCTCTTTTGTTGTTAATATATATAACGCATTGACCGGGAGAGTAGGTTTTATTTTTCCGAAAAGAGAGGAAAAACCATTGGGCTGAAAGTTTTTCCGCGGATAAAATTTTTCTCGAAGTTCACCCGCGAGCGGTTTTGCTGAAAGAATTTTTTCGATTAGGCAAAAACGGGTTGCTCCGTTAAAAGCAATTTTAAAGTGCCCGAAGAAAATCTTCGGGAATGCGGGTGGTACCGCGGAGAACCTTTTTCAGTTTATGAGTCTTCGTCCCAAATTTGCGGCTTGGGGCGGAGATTTTTTTATATCCGTTTTTATCCGCAAAACCAGCAAAACGTCATAAACAAAAATCAAAATAAATGGAGTTGAAAAATTTTGAAAGAGCAGCTTGAACAGATCCGCCTTGAAGCAAAAAAAGCTCTTGAGCTTTGCGAAGATCCCAAAGCACTTGAGGAACTTCGAATCCGCTATCTCGGCAAAAAAGGCGAGCTCACCGCCATTCTCAAACAGATGGGAAAACTTTCCGCAGAGGAAAGACCCGTTATCGGCCAGCTTGCAAACCAGATCCGCGCCGAAATTGAAAACGACCTTAACGAGGCCGCAGAACACATTCACCAGCATCTTCTTGAAAAGAAGCTTGCTTCCGAAACCATTGACGTAACCCTTCCGGGAACCCCTTGCCCCACCGGTAAGGAACACCCGCTCAACATCGTTCTTAACGAAGTTGAGGATATCTTCCTCGGAATGGGCTTTTCCATTGCGGAAGGTCCCGAAGTTGAAACCGATTATTACAACTTCGAAGCACTTAACCTTCCGAAAGACCACCCCGCAAGAGATACTCAGGATACTTTCTATATCACCGAAAACGTTCTTCTCAGAACCCAGACTTCTCCGGTTCAGGTCCGTGTTATGGAAAAACAGCAGCCGCCTATCCGCATTATCGCTCCCGGCCGTGTTTACCGCAGCGATGCTGTTGACGCAACCCATTCCCCTCTTTTCCACCAGATCGAGGGACTTGTTGTCGATAAAGACATCACCATGGCTGACCTTAAAGGAACTCTCGAAATCTTCATCAAACGTCTTTATGGCGAAGATTCCGTTGTTCGTTTCCGTCCGCACCACTTCCCCTTCACCGAACCTTCCGCCGAAATGGATATCCAGTGCTTCAACTGCCGCGGCGAAGGCTGCCCGATGTGCAAAAACGAAGGCTGGATCGAAATTCTCGGCTGCGGAATGGTTCACCCGAAAGTTCTTTCCAACTGCAACATCGACCCGGAAGAATACAGCGGTTTTGCATTCGGAATCGGTCTTGAGCGTATCGTTATGAGAAGATTCGCAATCAACGACCTTCGTCTTCTTTATGAAAACGACCTTCGTTTCCTCGACCAGTTTTAATTGAAGGAGGAGCTTTGAAATGACCAGCAGAAAAGAACTTTCCGAGCTTACCCTCCGTTTCCAGGCAAGAACTCTTAACATTTACCGCAAGCTTTTCTTCGATCTTCAGGAGCGCGAATATTCCGTTGAGCTCCGCGACAGAGCCGCAAAGCTTGCAAAAGCAATAAAAGATGAAGATTATCCCGAAGCAAAAAGCCAGGCTGACAACATCACCTATCTTTTCAAACTTTGCTTCCAGGCAAATCTTATTCTTCCTACCGTTTATCAGGGACTTGCCGTTGACGGACTTACCCTTTCCGCAACTATTGAAGAAGCAATAAACGGCGAAATCGGTCCCGACCCGGAACCGGAAATCATTCCTGTTGAAAAAATTCCCGAAGCCGTAAGAAAATATATTCCCGGCGGTGAAAAATAAATAATTACCTCCCTTGCCTAAAGGGAGGGGGACCGTTGCCGTATGGCACGGTGGAGGGATTCTCTTACCGGAAAACAGTCCTTTTGTATCGGGCGGATTTTTAAGAATCCCCCAGTCAGCTTCGCTGACAGCCCCCTTTAGGCAAGGGGGCCTAATAAATGTAAAGAAGGTTAAACAATGGATTTATCTCTCAGATGGCTTGCGGACTATGTTGAAACCGGCGTCACCCCCAAACAGTTCTGTGACGCAATGACAATGTCCGGCTCCAAAGTCGAATGCTATAATGAAGAAGCCGACTATATTTCCAACGTTGTTGTCGGTAAAATTCTTAAAATTGAAAAACATCCCGATGCCGATAAACTCCAGATCTGCCAGATCGATATCGGCCGCGAAGAACCCGTTCAGATCGTAACCGCCGCACAGAACGTTTACGAAGGAATGATGGTTCCCGCCGCTCTCGATAACTCCACCCTTGCGGGCGGCGTTAAAATCAAAAAAGGAAAACTCCGCGGCGTTCCTTCCAACGGAATGATGTGCTCCGTTTCCGAACTCGGCGTAACCGTTCACGATTTCCCCTATGCAATCGAAGACGGCATTATGGATATCAAGGAAGACTGCAAACCCGGCGACGATATCAGAACCGCTCTCGGTCTTAACGACGTTTGCGTTGAATTTGAAATCACTTCCAACCGCCCCGACTGCCTTTCCGTTCTCGGTCTTGCAAGAGAAGCTGCCGCAACTTTCGGCAAAGAGCTTCATCTTCCCGAAGTTAAAATTGAAAACGAAACCGGCGACATCAATGAACTTCTCTCCGTTGAAGTTAAGAACCCCACCCTTTGCCGCCGTTACGTTGCAAGAATGATCAAAAACATCAAGGTTGCTCCCTCCCCCAGATGGATGAGAGAAAGGCTTCGCGCAAGCGGCGTTCGCCCCATCAACAACCTTGTTGATATCACAAACTACGTAATGCTTGAATACGGCCAGCCCATGCACGCTTTCGACTATAAATATCTTGCAGGCAACAAAATTGTTGTACGAAACGCAGAAGAAGGCGAAAGCATCACCACCCTTGACGGCGTTGAAAGAAAACTTTCCCCCGAAATGCTCTGCATCTGCGACGCTGAAAAACCCTCCTGCGTAGCAGGCGTTATGGGCGGCGAATACAGCGGTATCCAGGACGACACCAACATGGTTGTTTTTGAATCCGCTTCCTTCCTTGGTTCTTCCGTAAGAACCACCGCAAAAAAACTCGGCATGAGAACCGAATCTTCCGGCCGTTTTGAGAAAAACCTTGATTCCAGAATGTGCATGGAAGCAGTCAACCGCGCCTGCCAGCTTGTTGAAATGCTCGGCGCAGGCGAAGTTATCGGCGGATATATCGATATCGATAACGAAGGCGACGAACCTTATACCGTTGAATTCTGCCCCGAATGGACCAACAAATTCCTCGGAATCGATCTTCCCGCAGAAAAAATGGTCGAGATTCTTGAAAAAATTGGCTATAAAGTTGAAAACGGAGTTATCACCGTTCCTTCCTTCCGTGCAGGAGATACCCGCCACAAAGCCGACATCGCCGAAGAAATCGCAAGATTCTACGGTTATGACGTAATCCCTAACACTGCTGTTCAGGGCGCTTCCCAGGGTGCTCTTACCCTTCGCCAGCAGTTCGAGAAAAAACTTTCCCGCCTTCTTATGGCAAACGGCTGCTATGAGGTTCAGACCTATTCCTTCATCAGCCCCAAATATTACGACAAAATCGGTCTTCCGGAAGATTCCGATCTTCGCAGAAGCGTTGTTATCACCAACCCCCTCGGCGAAGATACTTCCGTTATGAGAACCACCTGCGTTCCCTCCATGCTCGAAGTTGTTGCAAGAAACTATAACAACCGCAACGTTGCCGGTCGTTTCTTCGAACTCGGCACCATCTATCTTCCCGCAGAATCCGCAGACATTCTTCCGGAAGAAAGAGGCGTTGCAGTAATCGGTTCCTACGGCGAAAAAGAAGATTTCTTCGCAATGAAGGGAATTATCCTCGAAGCTCTCGACAAACTCGGAGTTTACGGTGTTGAATTCACCGCAAACAAAGAGAACCCCACCTTCCACCGCGGAAGATGCGCTGATATCTCTATCGGCGAAAAGAAAATCGGCGAAATCGGCGAAATTGCTCCGGCTGTTCTCGATAACTACGGAATCGGAACCCGCGCTTACGTTGCAACTCTTGATATCGCTGATATCTTCGACGCAAGAATCGTTGAAAAGAAATTCAAACCCACTCCCAAGTTCCCTGCTTCCACCCGCGACCTTGCCATCATCTGTGATGATGAACTTCCCGCAGCATCTCTTGAAAAAGCGATTCGCGCCGGCGCAGGAAAACTTCTTGAAAAAGTTGAACTTTTCGACGTTTACAAAGGTTCTTCCATTGCCGAAGGCAAAAAGAGCGTTGCTTACACCATGACCCTTCGTGCGGCAGACCGCACTCTTACCGTTGAGGAATGCGACAGAGCCGTTAACAAGGTTCTTAAAGAACTCGCAAACATCGGCGCTGAACTCAGAAGCTGATAAAACAAAAGGCGGAGCTTTGCTCCGCCTTTTTTGCATAATCTTTTACCGAAAGGAGATTTTTATTTATGGAAGCTATGGAAAACCTTCTCACCAGAAGAAGCTGCAGAAATTATACCGAAAAACAGGTTCCGGACGAACTTCTCGATAAGGTTCTTGAAGCCGGAACTTTTGCCGCAAGCGGAATGAACCGCCAGAGCACCTATCTTGTTGCGGTCCGCGATAAGGAAACCCGCGACCTTCTTTCAAAAATCAACGGCGAAGTTATCGGCAGAGAGGGCGACCCTTTTTATGGCGCGCCCTGCGTAATTGTTGTTCTTGCCGCACCGGACCCGACCTATCTTGAGGACGGCAGCCTTGTTATGGGAAATCTTATGAACGCCGCTCATGCCCTTGGTCTTGGTTCCTGCTGGATCCACAGAGCAAAACAGACCTTTGAACTTCCGGTCGGAAAAGAACTTCTTAAAAAGTGGGGTCTTCCGGAAAACCTTATCGGAATCGGAAACTGCATTCTCGGTTTTGAAGCGGAAGCGCCCGCGGAAAAACCCAGAAAAGAAGGAAGAATCATCAAAGTTTAACTGCTCCTCGGAGGAGGAGCTGTCACCGAAGGTGACTGAGGGGGGATATCCCTGATAAATTGTGATGAGCGCTCCGCGTTACCTGATAATCCCTCATCCGTCATTTGCTTTGCAAATGCCACCTTCCCCTCCGGGAAGGCTTAAGAAAAAATCCCTGTCTTCCGGCAGGGATTTTTTTGTTCAGTTAAAAATTCCGCGAAGAACCTGTTTTATCGGGTTTTCGGAAAGGGATTTATAATTTTCACCCCGGAGAAGAAGTTTTTCAACCTCTATGGTATTCAGCTTTTCCGGTTCTGTTTCAAAAGGATTTTTTGAAAGGATAACCATATCGGCGATTTTTCCGGCTTCAAGGCTTCCGCGTTCCTTTTCATCAAAAGTCTGGCGGTAACCGTCGATTGTGCACATACGGAGAGCTTTCTGTACCGGAAGGGATTCCTCACCGTTGTTGCAGATTTTATAGATCCAGTTAATGGGATCAGGGTCGGTGCAGGGACCGTCGGAACCGACGCTCATGGCGATGTTATGATCTGCATAGGTTTTGAAAGGGTTGAGTTTCTTTGCCCTTTCGCCGAGAATTCTTTCAAGATAATCGTTCGGTTCCTGGGGCCAATCGATAAACGCGCTCTGTATTGCAAGACCGATTTTATATTCTTCGCAGATGCGGATTCCTTCCTCTGTCGGAAGGCAGGCGTGGATTATGGTATGGCGGTGGTCCTCCCTCGGGAAATCATCAAGAGCGGCTTTAAGCGCCTTTGTTGCCTGGTCAAAAGCGGCATCGCCGATGGCATGCATTTCTATCTGGAGTCCGGCGCGGTTTGCTTTTTTGCAGAAATCCGCAACTTTTTCATCGGAATAATAAATAACTCCCTTGTTTTCGGTTCCTTCATAAGGCAAAAGCATTCCCGCATCTTCGGAACCGAAGCAGCCGTCGAGAGCCGTTGCAAAACAGCCGCCGATTCGCGGAAGCTTCAGCTTTTTAACCTTGTTTACGTCCATTGTCTGGAAGAAAACCCTAAGCTGAAGACCGTTTTCAAGACCTTTTCCGAACCAGTTTTCCATGGAAACATCCATATCAAGCGGAAAGCCGACTCCGCTTACGGTATGTATCATTCCGATTCCTTTTGAAGCCATGTGGTCCGCAGCTTTCTGCATATTTTTGAGAAGTTTCGGAATCGAAACGGAATTTGTAACGTAATCGGAAACGGCAAAAAACGCTTCCTGGTTCATTTCGCCGGTTTCTTCGTGGTAACCGCGGAGATTTTTTGCTTTTTCACGGATTTTTTCAAGAAGTTTTGTGTTGACAACACAGGTATGTCCGTCATATTTTACCATGAAAAGCGGTTTTTCCGGACAGACTTCGTCAAGCTGTTTTCTGGTGACAAAATGTTTTTCCTCGACAGAATGGGGCGAAGCGCCGAAGGCGATTATCATTTTATCCTCGCATTTTTTTACAAATTCCCGAATGTTTTCGAGAATTTCGGTGTTGCTTTTCGCGTCCGCAACGTTGAGCCCCGCAAGGAAGGTTGCGTAACTTGCAAAATGGATGTGGCTGTCCACAAAGGAAGGAACAAGCGCCCTTTCGCCGAGTTCGATTTTTTCGGCGTTTTTATATTCTTCCGGAAGTTCGTTTCCGACATATACTATTTTTCCGCCTTCCTCAGCAAGATAGCGGAAAACCTCGTCCTTTTCGTTGCAGCTTAAAACCGCGCCTTCATAAACTTTCATAACCGCGCCTCTTTTCTTAATTTATAAATACATTATAACAAAAAAGCCGGAACAAAAAAAGCTGTTCCGGCTTTTATTTTTTTATGTTCTTGACCAATCGTCAACGGGGATTATCTCTCCGCCTTTTTCCAAAAATACTTCAAGCTGTTCCTTCGGAATATTCGTTTTGAGAAGAGAAAGTTTTTCCATATCAATGGGTTCAGTTCTGAAAACTATGGATTCATCCTGAAAAACATCAACGGTGAGGAAAAGTTTTTTCAGGTTCGGACATTTTTCGATTATTTCGGCATTGGTAATGCCGCGGTCATTAAGATGAAGTTCCGTAACGCTTTCGGAACCGGAAAAACTGTCAAGAGCATTCTGGGTTACATAAGGACCTATTGAAAGAATTTCCATCGAAAGTTTTTCGGACCCGGAAAAATCACATTCATCGCTGTGGACAGAAAGGCGCTTAAGGCTCTTCAGATTTTCAAGGTCTCCGATATTCGTTTTTCCGCCGATGAGATAAAGTTTTTCAATTTCGCCTATATCCGCAATTTTTGAAAGGTCTATGTCACCCGGAACCGTAAGACTTTTTATATTTTCCGCTCCGGCAAGAGCCGAAATATCCGGTGCATACTGAATATAGAGAGTTTCGGGGCCTTTTCCAAGGTTTACATCATGCGCTTCAGCCATGATCTGAATATTTTCCATGCCTTCCGCGGCGGAAGCATTTATATGTTCCGCTTCCGTACCCAGAATATTATAGTTCTGCGCGTTTGGAAGATTCGGCAAAACAAGTTTTTCGGTATTGGTGTTAAGAACAACGTCAAAATTTATGATATATCCGCAACCGGAAAGTCCGGAAAGGTCAATCGTTGCTCCTTCGGAAAGACTTGGAGTGTTGATTGTTATATAGCCTTCGCCGTCATCTTCAAGGCGGGTTTTTGCCGGCACAAAAACTTCGTAATCTTTTCCATCTATATTCCATATCACTTTTTCGGAAGCGGGAGCTTTTTCAGGAACTTCCTCCCTTCCGCAGGCACAAAACAGAACAAGAATTAAAAGGGCAAAAATCAAAAGAAACTTTTTCATTTTAATCCTCCTTATTTTTTCATTTTAAGAAGCATTCTTTTTCTGTATTTCATATTTGCGAATTCGTTTATCCGTTTCATATAAACCGCATCGTAAAATCCGCCCACAGCTCCGATTATCGGGATTCCCTGGACAAATTTCATATAGAGAAGTTCTTTTGAAAGATTAGACGCGGCGGATTTTATTGCTTCGCTTTGGTCATAACCTTCCGGAAGTTTTCCGGTTTTTATGAAAAATTCGATTTTTTCGTTGGTTTCTTCAATATTTTCGCCATAGGAAACCGCACCTTCGATTACCCAAAGTATAAAAGCGCGTTCTTTTTCCGAATCGTAATCAAAACCATAGTCAAGCGCGATTTCATAAACGCTTTTTAAAAGCAAGGCGGTGAAAACCGGAATATCCGGAATTCCGACCCCGAGGATTCCCATTCCGATTCCCGCTGCGCCGGAAAAGAGAAGATTTTTGTTCCCTGCGGCTCTTGCTTTTTTTGAAAAGGCGCGAAGAGTTTTCTTGCTTTCAAGAACGCCGTTGCGGTAATCGTTTTCATAAAAATCTATCTCAAGGCCTTCGCGGTTATACGTTTTTTCAATTACCTTTGTTCCTTTTTCAAAAATAAGTCCGAAGGCTTTTGCGAAGGCGGAATCCAGCGTTCCCTGAAGTTTTTTCGGAACAAATTTTTCAAGCTTTCGGTTGATAAAGCTTTCTTTTTTGTTTTTACGCAATTCAAGGAAGCGGCGCTCCCTTTTTAAAAGCGCCGCCAGTTCTTTTTCATATGGAGTTTTCCGCTTAAAGAAAAGCATCAAAAATCAGCCTCCGTAAACTTCCTTCGAAGCCTGTTCAATGTCCGTAAGTCCGCCGGAAATATTTTTGAGAACCGGGTCGCCGTAATAGGTCAAAGTTCCGACTCCATCGATATCCGCAAGAAGTTCATCCGTTACGGAAAGCTCGGAGGTTCCGGCTCCGCTTATTTTAACCTCGGCTTTTTTGCAGACAAGGCTTTTTGCGTCAATTGAACCGGCGCCCGCAAGTTCGAGTTCAAGAACTTCCGCCTTTCCGGCAAGATCCATTGAAGCCGCGCCCGCAACGTCAATTTCCACATGATCTGCGACGATGTTATAAACATAAAGGGAAGCGCCGCCTTTTATATCAAGGTCGATTTTTCGGGAAGCTTCGGCGTTCATTTCAATTTCAATTCCGCCGGAAATTTCGATTTCCTCAATGTTCGCAAAAATTGTTACTTCGAATTTTTCCACTGAAAAATTAGTCTGTTTCGGAACGGAAATTTCGATTTCGCCTTCCTTGAAGTAAACGCGGAAACCGTAGTCTTCCATATCGGAAGGATAGGTCGCTTCGACCCTTGTTTCTTCGGAAGGAACGATATAAATTTTAGCGTTTTTTGTGTTGGTAAAACTTATATTTTCAAAATCCAGCTTTGTTGCGGTAAAACCGTCCGCAGGGAGGAACGCATTTGATTTGAGTGTTCCTGTGAGTGCGGTCGGCTTTACTGCATCAACAACATTGTTGATGCCGCTTATATCAAAAGAACAGCCAACGAGCAAAAAAACGCATAAAATAAACAAAAATCCGGTTTTGAATATCTTTTTCAAAAGGTCGTCTCCTATCATTTATATAATTTTAAGTATTATAATCAAGCTTTAATTTCTTTCCAGAAGCTTTCGCCGGCGGTTTCGGAATCGTTTATTCCGAACATTTCAAGGATGGTTTTGGACTGATCCGCATAGCATTTTCTGGTTCCGAGGTCGGTTCCGGCTTTGATTCCCTTTCCGTAAACAAGAAGCGGAATATATTCGCGGGAATGGTCGGTGGAGGGAGTTGACGGGTCACAGCCGTGGTCGGCAGTTATCATAAGAACGTCGTCATCGTTCATTTTTGCCATAAAGCCGCCGAGCCATTCGTCAAATTCAGAAAGGGCGTTGGCATAGCCTTCTGCATCGTTTCTGTGACCATAGACCATATCGAAATCGACAAGATTTATGAAGCAAAGACCTTCGAAATCCTTTTCAAAAAGTTCGTCGGTTTTTTCCATTCCGATTTTGTTCGGGCCGGTGCGGTAAGTTTTGGAAACGCCTTTTCCCGCGAAGATATCATAAATTTTTCCGACGCCGATTGTCGCAAAACCGTTTTTCATAAGTACATCAAGAGCGGTATCTTTCGGCGGAACAAGGGAAAAATCGTGACGGCCGGAAGTGCGGTAAAAATCCGGATAAGTTCCCGCAAAAGGTCTTGCAATAACACGGCCGACGCCATGTTTTCCTTGGAGAAATGCTCTGGATTTTTCACAGATATCATAAAGTTTTTCAAGGGGAATAACTTCCTCGTGGGCGGCAACCTGGAAAACGCTGTCCGCGGAAGTGTAAACAATGGGTTTTCCGGTTTCAACATGTTCTTTTCCGTAATCCATTATAAGCTGGGTTCCGCTGTAAGGTTTGTTGCAAAGAACGTCAAGACCTGTTGCTTCTTTGAACATATCAATAACTTCCTGCGGAAAGCCTTCCGGATAGGTCGGAAAAGCCTGTTCGGAAACAAGTCCCGCAAGCTCCCAGTGTCCGGTGGTGGTGTCTTTTCCCTTGCTTACTTCGTTAAGGCGGCAAAAAGCGCCGAGAGGTTTTTCCGCTTTTTCAATACAGTCAACGCCTTCGATGTTTCCGAGGCCGAGTTTTATCATATTCGGAACGTTAAGTTTTCCGCTTTCGGCGCAGGCTTTAAGCGTGTTGCTTCCAACGTCGCCGAAATCCGCCGCATCCGGAAGTTCGCCTACTCCGAATGAATCAAGTACAATCCAAAAAACGCGTTTTGTTTTCATTAAATTTCCCCCTTTTCTATGTCATCAAGGTTCTTTGAGCCTTTTATTACTTTATAACTTTCCGTTTTTTCCGGAAGATTTTTTTCGTTCAGTTTGTTTTCAAGATATTCTTTTGTGAATTTATAAATCACCGCAAAGGCGGGAACACCGACAAACATTCCGATAATTCCAAAAATTCCGCCGCCGACCAGAATTGCGAACATTACCCAAAGGGCGGGAAGTCCGGTGCTGTCGCCGAGGATCTTCGGGCCTATTACGTTTCCGTCAAGCTGCTGGAGAACAAGAACAAAAATTGTGAACCAGACTGCCTGCCAGGGATCCACCATAAGAAGAATAAGAACGGAAGGAATTGCGCCGAGGAACGGTCCGAAGAAAGGAATTACGTTGGTGCAGCCGATGATGAAGCTTATGAGCATTGTGAACTCGAATCCGATTATGCTCATTCCGACGAAGCAAAGAATTCCGATTATAAGCGAATCGAGGAGTTTTCCGTTGATAAATCCGCTGAAAATCCTGTGGGATTCCCTTGCGATTCTTACAAGTTTTGCTGCGGTTTCTTTTTTAAGAATTGCATAAAGAGCTTTTTTAAGCTGGGCAATAAGGGTTTCCTTGCTGAACATCATATAAATCGAAAGGATTATCGCGATAACGATATCGAAAACGACTCCGCCGATCTGTACGGAAAGGTTCGCAATGTTCGCAAGCTGGGGCAAAAGTTCCTCGCCGTATTCTTTGAGGAGAGTTGCGAAAACTTCGGAACTTATTTTAAATTCAAGGAAATAATCGATGAAAGGCGCTTCGAAATTATAAGTTTCGGAAACGGTTTTTACAAGGGACTGGAGATTTGAAAGATAATGCGGAATATTGTTGATAAGAACGTTTATGCTCTTTGTTACGTCCGGCATTACGATATAGAAAAACGCGCTCAGAACGGCAATTGTCGCTATCCAGGTTGCAACTATCGCAAGAACTCTTTTGATAACTTTTCTCGGTTTTGTTTTTTCAACAAAACCGAAATGTTTTTCAAAAAACATCAGCGGTCCGTTAAGAAGATAGGCAAAAATAATTCCGATTGTAAACGGGCGAAGAATATCAAGAGCCGTGTGCCAAAGCCCTTTTACTTCTTCGAAATTTTGCAGTACGAAATAAAACATAATTATTCCCGCACCCGCAGCAATATAGGAAAGGGTTTTTCGTGTCATTGACCGGGTCCATTCAAATTTCATTTTTCATCGCCCCTTTTTGCATCTTTTCTTTATAATATCATATCTATATATGAAAATCCATTAAATATTTTTTAATATTGAATAATAAAAAACTTTTTATGCTTTAATTTCCTTTTGTTTTGTGATATATTTTAACCAAGGAAGGTGAAACCATGGAATTTCAGGCAGATATTATCCGGGCGATACAATCCGTTGCTTCCCCGGCTCTTGATTTTATTTTTGAAGCAATAACAATGCTCGGCGAAGATTTCTTTATAATCTTCATTGCAACTTTTATATATTGGTGTTTCAATAAGGAAATGGGTTACTGGATGTGCTGGTGCCTTTCCCTCGGAAATCTTTTCGTAAGTTCACTTAAAGTTATGTTTGCCGTTGAACGCCCCATCGGAACCGAAGGTATAAGAACTTTGCGTGAACACACCGCCCCGGGATATTCCTTCCCAAGCGGACACACCCACGCTTGTGCAAACTTTTTCACCTCTATTGCAAGGGCGGTCAACCGCAAACGCTTCTGGACCCTTGCAATAATCATGCCGGCGCTGGTCGGCCTTTCAAGACTTTATCTCGGGGTACATTGGCCCATGGACGTCCTCGGCGGATATATAATCGGTTTTGGACTTCCGCTTCTTCTCTGGCTTCTTTACCGGAAATATGCACCGAAAAAGGCCGTTATGTTCTTCATCAGCACCGCGGTTTTCGCACCTTTCCTTTTTATCTATCCCGATGACACAAGCCTTTGGAAAAGCTTCGGCTTTGCCCTTGGCGTTGCGATAGGCGCTTTTATCGAAACAAAATTCATTCGTTTTGAAATCGACGACGTTCCGGCGAAGAAAAAAGCGATTCGATATGTCGGCGGAATCGTGCTTATTCTTATCGTTTATCTTCTTCCGAAGGCTTTGCTTCCCACCGGCGCAATTTTCTCCTTCATCCGTTATCTTTTAATTCCCGTTGCGGCAACCGCCCTTTGGCCCGCAATTTTCAAAAAATATAAATTCTAATATCAAAAACAGCGGGCATTCGCCCGCTGTTTTTATGGAGATGCTCAAATGCGATATTATATGCTCAACAAACCTTCCGGCGTTGTGACCGCCGTTTCCGATGCCAAAGACAAAACGGTTATGGATTGCTTTCCGGAAGATATCCGCCCCGGGCTTTTCCCGATTGGAAGGCTTGATAAGGATACCGAAGGACTTCTTCTTATAACCGACGACGGAGATTTTGCTTTCCGTATGCTAAGGCCGGAATTCGGCGTTGCAAAGCGATATTTTTTTCGTGCCTTCGGTGAAATTTTCGACGAAAAAATCAAAAAACTTGAAACCGGCGGAAATCTTTACGGAAACGGTGAAAAGGCAAGACCGGCCTTTCTTTCGGATATAAGTTCGAGCACCGTTGAGCACGATGCCGCTTATATTTCCGAAAACGAGCGTGCTCACGCTCTTAAAAACCCCTTTGGAAAAACCTTTTCCGCCTTTATAACCGTTACCGAAGGAAAGCGCCACGAAGTAAAGCTTCTCCTTAAATCCATCGGCTGCAAGGTTTTTTACCTGAAGCGTTTTTCCATGGGAAAATTCATGCTCGACCCGATGCTCAAACCCGGAGAATTCAGAGAATTCACCCCGGAAGAAATTTCTTTTGCCGAAGATTACAGAAAAATTTTTATTGATTTAACAAAAAAACAGCAGGCATAAAGCCTGCTGTTTTTTTGTTTATTCTCAAATCATTTGGACATATCGTAGATATATTTTACTGCGGGTTTGCTTCCGTCGGAAAGTCCTTCAAAGGTTGCCTGGGCTTCTTCCATTGCAATAAGTTCGCCGTATTTTTCAACGTTGATTTTTCCTTCGCTCATAAGCTTGATGACGTCTTCAAATTCCGGAACGGTGAACATTACACTGCCGTGGATATGCAGTTCGTTGTTGATGATCGCCATTGCATCATATTTGAAGCCGGGACCGTATGCAAGAATTGCGTGCTGTCCGCCGCGTTTAAGGCTGTAAAGAGCAAGAGTTGCCGCTGCGGGATGTCCGCTGCATTCAACGGAAATATCGTAGCCTTCCGGAACTTTTGCTTTGATTTTTTCTTCTATTTCGGGATCTGCGGCATTGAAAACTTCGTCAACAAAATCCGCTTCTTCCGCAATTTTTATTCTTCCGGGGTTTGCTTCGGTAAGAGCAATATATTTTGCTCCCTTTGCTTTTGCCGCAGCCGCTGCAAAAAGACCGATCGCGCCGCCGCCGGTTATAAGAACATTGGAGTTTTCGTTAACTCCGCACATATTTACAGCGTGCATAGAAATACAGACGGGTTCGATCATTGCGGCCTGTTTAAGGCTTATATTTTCCGGAAGTTTTCTGATGAAATCGTTGCGCACTTTGCAATATTCGGCATATCCGCCGTCAACTCCGCCGACACCCGGTGCTTCCGCAAAGCCCATTGCGCAAAGTTCGGAACGACCGCTGTTGCAATATTCGCAATCTCCGCAGGGAGAAACGTCCATCGCTACAACTCTGTCACCGACTTCAAAACCGGAACCGGGAAGAGTTTCTTCGATTACACCGGCGAATTCATGTCCGATAATATAGCCGGGACGAAGAATAAATCCGGTCTGGAAAAACATATGAAGATCGCTTCCGCAAATTCCCGCATGGGTAACTTTTATTACGGAAAATCTTTCGTCGGCAACCGGTTTTTCTTTTTCAACAAGTTCAATCTGTCTTAAACCTTTGATTTCAAGTGCTTTCATCAGAAAATCTCCTTTACTTGTTTATTATTTAACTCAATTATACTTGCGATTTTCGAAAAAGTTAAGTATAATTTGATTATATAAGTATTTTAACGAGCTTTTTTGCAAATAAAGTAATTTAAAAGGTGTAAAAAATGAAACAGGATAAAAGATATATAAAAACAGAAAAACTTATTCATAATGCCTTTTTTGAGCTTTTGAAAGATGAAAGTTACAACAGCATAACCGTTGAAAAAATCTGTGAAAAAGCTTTTATCGGAAAAAACACGTTTTATTCGCATTATAAAAATAAAGACGATTTTTTGTTTTGTATAATCAACCGGTTTTCCAAAGATTATATGACCGACCTTGAAAACTGCGCTTCTCTTGATGTTCATAACGACCGTTCCGTTGAAGTTTTTATCGAAAGTTTCTTTTCTTCCGTTAAAAATCATGTGAACGAATATTCTCTTTTGATGAAAAACGACAGCCAGATTAATTTTTCCGAACGTCTTCTTGTTTCCGGAAGAAATTTTTTTATCGAACACCTTGAAAAAATTTCCGGTTCAAAAATAACGGATATAAAAAGTATTCTCCTTATGGATTCCCTTGCTTCGGCAATTCTTCGGCTTCAAAGAGGATACGTGCTTCATCAGAATGAAGTTTCTTTCGATGAAATTGTCGGACTTGCAAAAAAATCTTATAAAGACGTTGTAAAACAAATTAATTCGTTTTAAGTGAAAAAACCGGCAGGGCAAAAGCCCTGCCGGTTTTTTATAAAAATGAAAGTTAGGTAAGGAGTACCGTTTTTTTAAAGAATATGGATTCCTTCGTTTTCACATTCTTCGACCATTTCTTCCGACCAAATCGAAGACTGGACTTCGCCGATATGTCGTTTTCCGAGAAGGAGCATGCAGATTCTTGATTGGCCAAGGCCGCCGCCCATGGTCTGGGGAAGTTCTCCGTTAAGAAGTGCTTTGTGGAACGGAAGATCCGCCCTTTCGGTGCAGCCGGAAATCTGAAGCTGGGCATCGAGAGCTTTTGCGTCAACGCGGATTCCCATTGAAGAAATTTCAAATGCACGTTCAAGAACCGGGTTCCAGACAAGGATATCGCCGTTGAGCATCCAGTCATCATAGTCAGGCGCTCTTCCGTCATGGGGTTTTCCGCTTTTAAGCGGAAGCCCGATTTGCATAAGGAAAACCGCGCCGAATTTTTCGCAGATCGCATCTTCCCTTTCCTTCGGGGTTTTGTCCGGGAACATATCTTCAAGTTCCTGGGTGGAAATAAAGGTTATTTCTTCCGGAAGGAATGGACGGAAGCCGGGAAATCTTCCGCAGAGTTTGAACTGGGTTTCCCGAAGGGCTTCGTAAATATCCTTTACCGCATTTTTAAGGGTATGGAGATTGCGTTCTTCCGGGTTGATAACTTTTTCCCAGTCCCACTGGTCAACGTAAATTGAATGGAGCGCGTCAAGGGTTTCGTCCCTTCTGATTGCGTTCATATCGGTATAAAGGCCGGTTCCGATGGTAAAACCGTATTTTTTAAGCGCAAGGCGCTTCCATTTTGCAAGGGATTGGACGACCTGGACTTTTCTTTTTCCGATATCGAGGATATCGAATTCAACCGGGCGTTCAACGCCGCTTAAGTTATCGTTAAGACCGGTTTCCGGAAAGACAAAGAGCGGTGCGGAAACACGGGTGAGGTTCAGGGCGTCCGCAAGCTCACGCTCAAAGCTGTCCTTTATGAATTTTATCGCAACTTCGGTTTCAAGAATGTTGAAATTACCGAAAGTTGCCTCTCTTTCTTCCTTTGTCACGGAAAGCCCTCCTTCTTTAATAAAATTACGTTTAATATTTTAGCACATTAAAGCGATATAATCAATGATTTTTTTAATTCAAATAAAATATCTTTTGCATAATATGCGTAAAAGAAAAAAGAGGCTCTTTGGGAAGCCTCTTTTTCTGTCAGACATATTGGAATTTGTCAGTATGCCAAAGGAAGGGATTTTTCTATTTACTATTGAACCTATGTAACTCAATAAACAATGCAACAGCAAATACTATTTCTATTGTTAAAAGTGTGATAGCAACAGCAAGTGCCGAAAACATACATCCTAACATCAAAGAAACGACTGGGATGATGATGGAAAAAATGCGGTAACTGATTGACTTATACAGCCACGAATATGGAAGTAAATGTGCACCAAAAACCATTGCATATACCATTACCATCTTATCCGGTACAGCATTAAATACCCACATTACAATCAACAGATACAAAAATTGATTACAGGTAAACAAAAATCCCACGTTGCCAAGCGGATTGCTTTTTTCAAAAATATCTACTTTTAATAATTTGCCTATCAACCAGGCAATTGGCATCAATGGACATGAGCAGCAAAACACAAGCATATTCTCTTGCTGTTGCGGCAAATCCAGTGCTACTACAATTAAAATCAAAGACCAAATAACAACAGATGCACAAATGAACGGCAATCCTTTTTTCTGTTTAAATGTTATATCATTTCTTAACTCTTCCAAGTTCATTTTTGTATTCCCACCCATTAAATTCAAGTTTATCTCTCTGTCTATATCAGTCAATTTCTTTTCCGCAATGCTGACAGAACTTTCCTGCGTTTCTTCCAAGTCTTTTTCCGCAATGCGGACATTTGTTATAAAGATAATCCGGAACAAGGCAGGAAAGCGCTATAACAAAGCCGATTATTGCCAGCGGATTCCAAAAATAACCCGCAAACATTATAACAAAACCGATAAGCATAAGCGTATCTCTTAAAATCTGCGCTTTTTTGTAATCCAAACTTATCTCCCCTATAAATTAAAAATCAACTGTTTATAAAAGTATATCACCAAATATGTTCTTGCACAACAAATAAAATGTAGCTCCATCTGTTTAAATTTATAATATATTGTGATATAATATTTATTTAGGTAAAAAATCATTCTTCCGAAAAACGGAGGTCAGATATTTATGACAAACGCAGAAAAATTCTTTAAAAAAATTAAAGATAAGAAAGTTGCTTTTATCGGAATCGGTGTTTCCCACACGGACGTTATCCGCCAGTTTGCGGAAAAGGGAATTTCCACCGAAGCAAGGGATAAAACAGACCGTGAAAAGCTTGGCGAAACGGCGGAGCTTCTTGAAAAAAGCGGCGCTGTGCTGAAGCTCGGCGAAGGATATCTCGACGATATCGACGCGGATATCGTTTTCAGAACTCCCGGAATGAACTGGTGGAACCCAACCCTTTGCGAACTTCGGAGAGAAGGAAAAGCCGTCACCAGCGAAATGGAAGTTTTCTTCGATCTTTGCCCCTGCAAAAAATATGCGGTAACCGGTTCCGACGGAAAAACCACCACCACAACTCTTATTTCCGAATTTCTTGCTGCGGAAGGAAAAACAGTCCATAAGGGCGGAAACATCGGAAGAGCACTTCTTCCTATTATCGAAGAAATTAAAGATGAAGACTGTGCCGTTGTTGAACTTTCCTCCTTCCAGCTCATCTCCATGAGAACTTCTCCGGACGTTGCGGTTGTAACAAACGTTGCGCCGAACCACCTTGACGTCCATAAGGATATGGAAGAATATATCGAAGCGAAGCGCAACGTTCTCCGCCACCAGAACGCTTTTTCCGTTGCGGTTCTCAACGCCGACAACGTAATCACCAAAAGCATGGCAGAACTTGTTCGCGGAGAACTCCGCTGGTTCAGCCACCTTAACCCGGTTCAGAACGGTTCTTTCCTTCGTGAAGACGGAATGCTTTGCTATTCCGACCACGGAAAAACAACCGAACTTTTCCACAGAAGCGAGATAAAGATTCCCGGACTTCATAACGTTGAAAACTACCTCACCGCAATTGCCGCAACCTGGGGCGAAGTTTCGCTCGAAACCATGCGTTCCGTTGCAAAAAACTTCGGCGGAGTTGAACACAGAATCGAACTTTGCCGCGAATTCGAAGGAATTAAATGGTACAACGATTCCATTGCGACAAGCCCCACAAGAACCATTGCCGGACTTTCCTGCTTCGACCAGAAGATAATCCTTCTTGCCGGCGGTTACGACAAAAACATTCCCTATGCTCCCCTTGCGCCAAGCCTTATTGAAAAGGTAAAACTCCTCATCCTTTGCGGAGCAACCGCACCGAAAATTGCAAAAGCGCTTCAGGATAACCCGGATTATAACGGCGAGCCGGAAATGATTTTTGTTGAAGATATGGAGGAAGCGGTTTCCACCGCCTATGCTTACGCCGAGGAAGGCGACATAGTCACCCTTTCTCCCGCTTCCGCAAGTTTTGACCGTTATAAGAACTTTGAACTCCGCGGAAAACATTTCAAGGAACTTGTTTCAAAAATCGGCCAGGTTGACGGGGTTTCCGCCGAAAAACTTTGGCCGGAATATAAATAATTTTAAATGCAGGAGCGGATATTATCCGCCCGCCAAAAACGAAACAGGGTTACAATCCCTCAGTCTGCTGCGCAGACAGCTCCCTTTGCACAAGGGAGCCAAGAAAAGGAGAAAATTATGGACACCAGAGATTTGCTTTTAAAATTTTCTTCCGTCGACGGAAACTCCGGCGACGAAAAACTTGCGGCAAAAGCCGCGGTCGAACTTCTTTCCGAATACGGAAAAACATATATCGATAACCTCGGAAGCGTAATCTGCGAAGTTGCTCCCGAAAAAAACGGACGCCACATTATGCTCGACGCACACCTTGACCAGATCGCTCTTCTTGTAATCAACATTGAGGAAAACGGATTCCTCAGAACATATCCCTGCGGCGGAATCGACCGCAGAGGAATTTTCGGAACAAAGGTCCGGGTTCTCGGAAAAGAAGGGGAATATCTCGGAATCGTCTGCAACGTTCCGCCCCATCTTAAAGACGTAAACGAAAAAAATCCCGAAAGGGACGAAATTTTCATCGATATCGGTTTCAGCAAAGAAGAAACAGAAAAACGGGTACGCCTCGGCGACAGAGTTATGCTTTGCGGAAGATGGAGCGATATCGGAAACGGTTATGTCACCGGCCCTGCTCTTGACGACAGAAGCGGCTGCGTAACTATCCTTGAAGCTCTTGAAATTCTTAAAGGAAAAGAACTCCCCTGCGGACTCACCGCTGTTTTTTCAACAAGGGAAGAAACCGGCGGTCAGGGCGCAGGAGCCGCAGCTTTTGCGGTTGCCCCGACGGAGGCCATTGAAATTGACGTCGGCTTTGGAAAAACCCCGGACACCACCGAACTCAATTCCAAAGCGATGAAAAAAGGCCCGGTAGTTGCTTTCCACCCGACCCTTGATATTGAAATCTCGAGAAAACTCATCGCCCTTGCGGAAAAGAACGAAATTCCTTTCCAGGTGGAAGCCTACGGCGGTTCTTCCACCGGAACAAACGCAGACGACATTGCTTCCGCAGGAGCCGGAGTCCGCACCGGACTTATCTCCATTCCCCAGCAGTATATGCACAGCATTATTGAAAAAGTTTCCGTCGATGACGTAAAAAATGTCGGCAGACTTCTTGCCGCATTCGTAATGGAAGGAGGAGAAAACTGATATGAAAACCTTCCTTGAAAATCTCGAAATGCTTTCCCTTGCAAGGGGAACTTCCGGCGACGAATCCGCCGTTAAAAAACTTATCTATGACGAAATTATCGATTATCCGGATTGCGCAGCAAAAACTGACAACGCCGGAAACCTTATTGTTTCCAAAAAAGGAAAAAAACAGCCGAAAAACAGACTTATGTTCTCCGCACATATGGACGAAGTGGGCTTTATCATCACCCATATAGACGAAAACGGATTTCTTAAATTCAGCAACGTCGGCGGAATCGACAGCCGCGTTATAGTCGGAAAAAGGGTTCTTGTCGGCGAAAACGGAATTCCCGGACTTCTCGGAAGCAAGGCTATCCACCTTGTTAAAGAGGACGAATTCAAAAATCCCACCAAGACAGATTCCCTTTATATCGACATCGGCGCAGACACAAAAGAAGAAGCCGAAAAGCTTGTTAAGCTCGGCGACAGAGCGGTTTTTGATTCCGATTTTGAAAAATTCGGCGAAGACTGCGTTATGGGAAAAGCTCTTGACGACCGTGCCGGCTGCGCCATTCTTATGGAACTCCTTAAGGAAGAGGCGGAATATGACATAACCGTTTGCTTCACAACCAGAGAAGAAGTCGGCGGAAACAGCGCCGGAAATGCGGCATTTTCCGTTGATCCGGATATTGCCGTTGTTGTTGAAGCAACAACCGCAGGGGACGTTCCCTGCGTTCCCGGCGAAAAATTCGTCTGCAAACAGGGCGAAGGTCCGGTCATTTCCTTCCGCGATAACGGAACCCTTTATGATATGGAACTTTATCATCATATTATGGAACTTTGCGAAGCCAAAAACATTCCCGCCCAGACAAAACACGGAATCTGCGGCTTCAACGACGCAAAATTCATCCACCAGGCAAGAGGCGGAATCCGCCCGGTTGCGGTTTCGCTTCCGGCAAGATATATCCACAGCCCTTATGCAACCATCAAACTTTCCGATGCGGAAAACGCCATCTCCCTTATCAAAATATTGAGCAGGGAGCTTTGCGAAATATGATAAAGCTTATTGACGATTTAAGCCTTCTCGAAGGTTTTTCGGAAAAAGAACCTTATTTCGGGTGCCTTTTCAATGCGGCGGCGGTTTCATTTTTCGATGATCCGGAGCTTCTGAATATCTGGGTAGAGATCGATGAGCACGGGAATGCTCACTCCTTCCTTAGAGCAGGAGCGGATTCGATAATGCTGTTTTCGCCCTATGGAATCCCGAGGTTCGAAATGGTGCTTTTTATAACGAACCTTGTTTCCGGCGGAACAATAAAAAGTATCGAATGTGACGAAAATTCCTTCGGCGTGCTCAAAAATCTTTTTGATTTTGAAATCGAAAACGCGGTGCAGATGTTCGCGGAAAACCGCATAGATATGCCAAAAAACGATTTTGATATAAAATCTTCCGAAAACTTTGACGATGCTTTTGAAGTTATGAATAAAGCTTTTGGCGAAGAAGATTCTCCTGGAAAAGACCTTTGGAAACTCCGAATGGTCCGTGGCGTGCTCAAAAAGCAAAGCACCCTTTTCACCCTTTATGACGGCGAAGCGGTTTCCACCGCCTGCATCCGCGGAAGAACGGAAAAAGCCGGCGCCATAACCTCCGTTGTCACCGTTCCGGAACACCGCAGCAAAGGATATGCTTCATATCTTACCGCTCTTTGCGCCAACATGCTCATTGATGAGCACCGGACTCCATGGCTTGTTCCGGCGAACCCCAGGGTTCAGAAAATGTATGAAAAACTCGGCTTCAGGGCCGCAAAAACATATTACTATCTTTATAACATTAAGGAAAAGGAAGACAAAAAATGAGCGATTTTTTCAAAATTGACAGCCGCCTTCTTGAAATTGCCGAAAAGGCCGAGGCGGATTGCCAAAAGCCTTTCGCAAGAATCGGCGAAATTGAAACTTATAACAACGAAAAAGTTCTCCGTGCCTTTATCGATAACAGAGTGAGCGAAAGCCTTTTTGCCGGTTCTTCCGGCTATGGTTATGATGACCGCGGCCGCGAAATTCTTGATCAGGTCTGGAGCCAGATTTTCGGGACCGAAGATTCCATGGTCCGCCACAACTTTATGAGCGGAACCCACGCAATTGCAACCGCGCTTTTCGGCGTTCTTCGTCCCGGGGACAAAATGGTTTCCCTCACCGGAACTCCCTATGATACCCTCAACGGTGTTATCCACGGCGAAGGAGTCGGTTCTCTTAAAGAATTCGGCGTAATTTATGACGAGCTTCCTCTTCTCCCCGACGGAAGCGTTGATTATGAAAAAATCCCCGAAGCCGTTAAAGGCGCAAAAATGGCTTATATCCAGCGTTCCCGAGGATATTCCACAAGACCCAGCCTTACAATCGAGGTCATCAAAAAGATTTTTGATATCGTTCACGAAGCAAACCCTTCCGCTGTCTGTGTCTGCGACAACTGCTACGGCGAATTTGTTGATAAACTTGAACCCACCCAGGTCGGTGCTGATCTTATTATCGGTTCTCTCATAAAAAACCCCGGTGCGGGAATCGCCCATACCGGCGGTTACATCACCGGCAAACACGAATTTGTTGAACTTTGCGCCCACCGCCTTTCCGCTCCCGGAGTCGGAAGAGAAGTCGGCTGCACTCTTAACGAACTCCGCCCCATGTATCAGGGACTTTTCTTCTCCCCCACGGTAACCGCTTCCGCAGTCAAAACCGCCGTTTTTGCAAGCCGTTTCTTCGAACTTTGCGGATTCGATGCCGACCCCGGTTTTGATGACCCCAGAACCGATATCATCGAAACCATTGCGCTCAAAACTCCGGAAGCACTCTGCGCTTTCTGCCGCGGAATCCAAAGCGGTTCCCCCATTGACGCTTATGTAACTCCCGAACCCTGGGATATGCCCGGTTACGACAGCCAGGTAATCATGGCTGCCGGCGCATTCAACCTTGGTGCTTCCGTTGAACTTTCCGCAGATGCTCCCCTTCGCGAACCCTATTCCGTATGGATGCAGGGCGGACTTACCTATCCCACCGCAAAAATGGGCGTTATGCTTGCGGCCCAGTCCATGATGAACGAGGGACTTCTTAACCTTTGATTGACAGCAGCGGAGAATTGGTGTAAACTAATATGGTTTTCAAATGCATAATGCATATTTCACAGTGCATAATTGAGGTACCTTATGGAAAACAATGTTTCTGCAGATAAAAGTTTCAAATTTGCGGTAAAGGTTGTAAATTTATATAAATTTCTTACCGAAAACAAAAAAGAATTTGTTCTTTCAAAGCAAATTTTAAAAAGCGGAACCAGCATAGGTGCCAATATTTCAGAAGCTCAGCGTGCGCAAAGCAAAGCCGACTTTATTTCAAAAATGAGTATAGCTTTAAAAGAAGCAAACGAAACCGAATATTGGCTTCGTCTTTTATATGAAACTCAATATATAGGCAAACCCCAATTTGAAATTTTGCATAACGATTTATCTGAAATTATAAAAATTCTCATGGCAATTTGTAAAACCTCCAACCAAAATAAATAATTCTGCATTTTGCAATATGCACTTTGCATTATTAATTTTTGCGCCTGTGGCGGAATTGGCAGACGCGCCAGACTTAGGATCTGGTGTTAACACGTGCGGGTTCGACCCCTGTCAGGCGCACCACACCGCCGCGATTTTTATATCGCGGCGGTTTTTTTAAATGAAAAGAGGCGTTTTTCCCTTTGACAAAAAATTTAAAAGCAACCCTTGGTGCCCTTTTGGGTTACAGCATTTTCGGTTTCAGTTTTCTTTTTTCAAAAACCGCCCTTGAATTTTCAAGTCCGTTTTTTCTTCTCGGGGTGCGTTTCCTTCTGGCTTTTCTTGCGCTGAACGCTGTTCTTCTTTTTGGAAAAGCAAAAATTTCGCTTCGAGGAAAACCCGTCGGAAGCCTTTTGCTGCTCGGTCTTATCCAACCGGTCTGCTATTTTATTTTTGAAACTTACGGTATAAATTCAACTTCCGCGGCTTTTTCCGGCGTTATGATAGGAATGGTCCCGGTGGTCGGGCTTATCTTCGGAATTTTGTTCCTTAAGGAAAAATGCAGCCTTCTCCAAGGGTTATGCACCGTTTTTTCCGTTTTCGGAGTTTATCTTACAACTTCCGGAGGGTTCGGAAATGTTTCCGCAAAGGGATTTCTGCTGCTTTTCGGTGCGGTTGTTTCCGCGGCGCTTTTTACAATTTTAAGCCGCAAAATTTCAAAGGATTTTTCGGCTTTTGAGCGCACCTACGTTATGTTTTTCCTCGGTTCGGCGGTTTTTATTCCGTTTGCGTTTTTCGAAGGGCGAAACGATTTATCCCTGATGCTTAAACCTTTTTCCGAACCGATGTTCTGGATTTCGGTCATTTATCTTGCGATAATTTCTTCCGTCTGTGCGTTTCTTCTGATAAATTCCGCCCTTAACCATATTCCGGCAGGAAGGGCGCTTATCTTTTCAAATTTCACAACGGTAATTTCCGTTCTTGCGGGAATTTTTATTATGGGTGACAGTTTTTCCGGAATTCAGCTTTTGGGAATTCTGATAATTACCGTTTCCGTTTTCGGAGTTTCGTATAACGGCAAAAATAAAAAACACACAGCCTGAATGGCTGTGTGTTTTTTTATTTATTCGATTTTATTTTTCTTTATCTTCTCTGATGAGTTTTCTGATTGCTTCAACGGCAACGGTGATTGCGCCTTCGGTTTCATGGACAATGGGGTTTTCCATTCCAAGGGCGTTGCGTTCCTGGTTGCCCACAACAAGGAAAGTTGAACCGCAGCGAACTCCAAGATGGCTTGCGACAATGAACAAAGCAGCAGATTCCATTTCGGAAGCTTTTGTTCCAAGGCGCTTCCACGCTTCCCATTTGTTCATAAGTTCATAACTTACCGGCATTCTTTCCGGTTCATGCTGTCCGTAAAAAGCGTCTTTGCATTGAACAACGCCGGTGTGATAAGTGTATCCAAGTTTTTTGCATGCGCTTACAAGGGCATTTGCAACTTCAAGGTTTGCAACTGCGGGGAATTCTATCGGGGCATATTCTTTGCTTGTGCCTTCCATTCTTATTGCTCCGGTTGCAACAACAACGTCGCCGCCTTTTACATCAAGGTCGATTCCGCCGCAGGTTCCTATACGGATAAAGGTATCTGCACCGCAAAGAACAAGTTCTTCCATAGCGATGGAAGCAGAAGGACCGCCGATTCCGGTGGAAGTTACGCTTACTTTTTCTCCGTCAAGATAGCCGGTGTATGTAACGTATTCGCGGCTGTCTGCGACAAGAACCGGGTTATCAAAATGCTTTGCAATTTTTTCGCATCTTTTGGGGTCGCCGGGAAGAATAACATAGCGTCCGACGTCACCGGGTCTTATCTGTAAATGGTACTGAAGTCCAACTTCTCCGGAATAATTCTGCATGAAATTTCTCCTTTCATTTTAGCGCATTAATTTACATAATATATTATAATATTCATTCAAAACTTTATCAACCAATTTTTCATCATCTTGGCGTAACAAGCAATTATTTTAAAAAAACTGTCCTTTTATCCAAAAAACATATTATTAATTTGTATAAAACGCCTTGATTTTATTAAAAAATGTTTATATAATGTAAAAGACAGCGAAATTTATATCCATTTTTAAGGAGTTATATATGATCAATTTTAATGAAATCAAAGGCTTCATCTGCGATATGGATGGAGTTATCTATCGTGGAAACCAGATTATTCCCGGTGTCCGCGAATTTATCGACTGGCTTCATAGCGAAAACAAAAAATTCCTTTTCCTTACCAACAACAGCTGCTATACCCCCCGCGAGCTTCAGCAGAAACTTGCGAGAATGGGTCTTGATGTTTCCGAAGACCATTTTTACACAAGCGCACTTGCAACCGCCGCTTTTCTTAAAGAACAGGCTCCCGGCTGCAGCGTTTATGCCATCGGCGAAGCGGCACTTTTCAATGCTCTTTATGATGCCGGAATCACCATGAATGACATCAACCCGGATTACGTTGTTGTGGGCGAAGGAAAAACCTATTCTTTCGATACCATCACCAAAGCGGCAAACCTTGTTCGCGGCGGCGCAAAACTTATCGGAACAAACTCCGATATTTCCGCGCCAATTGAAAACGGAATTATGCCCGCCTGCGGCGCCCTTGTTGCACCCATTGAAATTGCAACCGGCAAAAAGGCTTATTTCTGCGGAAAACCTAACCCTCTTATGATGAGGACCGGTCTTCGCCTTCTTAACTGCCATTCCAACGAGGCGGTCATGGTCGGCGACAGAATGGACACCGACGTTATCTCCGGACTTGAATCCGGCATGAAAACCGTTCTTGTTCTTTCCGGCGCTTCCACCGAAGAAACCCCGAAAACCTATGGCTACCGCCCCTCCGCAATTCTTGAAAACGTCGGCTGCATTCCGAAAGAAGCCGCAAAATAAAATAACACAGTAAAATGCCCGCTTTTTTGCGGGCGTTTTTTTATCCGGATTTTATATTGACGGGCAGTTTTACCGTGATATAATAAAAACGGTATTTTTTCAGCCAAAAAAAGGAGGGGGTTTTGTTATGTGGATTTTTTCGGCAATCGGTTCGGCTTTTTTTGCCGGGCTCACCTCGATACTTGCAAAATGCGGCATCCGTAAAACAGATTCCGACGTTGCCACCGCGGTCCGCACCGGGGTCGTTCTTGTTTTTTCCTGGATAATGGTTTTTGTTTCCGGTTCCTTCGGAACGATTTTTGAGATAAGCCCGAAATCTTTTCTTTTTCTTGTCCTTTCCGGAATTGCAACAGGTGCTTCCTGGATTTGCTATTTCAAAGCGCTTTCCATGGGTGATGTCAACAAGGTCGTTCCTATCGATAAATCCAGCACCGTTCTTACGGTCATTCTTGCGATAATTTTCTTCGGCGAAACGGAAAACCTTGCTATAAAGCTCGTTTGCACAGCCGTTCTTGCCTTCGGAATTTTCCTTATGATCGAAAAGAAAGATTATTCCGGCGAAAGCAAAAAAGGCTGGATGCTTTATGCGGTTCTTTCTGCTGTTTTCGCCGCGGCAACTTCAATTCTTGCGAAAATCGGCATTGAAGGGGTAGAATCCAACCTTGGAACCGCCCTTAGAACAATTGTTGTTCTTGCAATGGCCTGGGCGATTGTTTTTATGAAGGGCAAGCAAAAAGAAATAAAATCCATCGATAAAAGAGAACTTGGGTTCATCTGTCTTTCCGGAATTGCAACCGGCGCTTCCTGGCTTTGTTATTATTATGCAATCCAAAACGGCGTTGTAAGCATTGTTGTTCCCATTGACAAACTGAGTATTCTTGCTGCTGTGGCTTTTTCTTATTTTGTTTTCGGCGAAAAACTTTCGAAAAAAAGCGGAACCGGACTTTTTCTTATGTCCGCCGCAACTGTTGCAATGGCGATTTTCGGCTGATTGCTTTATATTAAATATTAAGTTTTCTACATATTTTATTGCGAATTCCTCAAATTTTTCACCGAAAATTCAAATTTTGTGTATTTATACATTTTGTTTTGTATATTCAAAATCCGGCCAAACAGCCGGATTTTTTTGATTTTTCAGTATAATTCGGCATTTATCTATGCAAATTGAACAAAACACACGGCATAGTGTTGATTGTTATAGTCAAAAAGTAGAAACGAATAAATATTCACAAAACAGGGTTGACAATGAATAATTATGCGTGTATAATACGGACATAGCCAATGATCAATGACTTCAAAATTTAAATTTCTAAATTAGTGAGGTAATCAAAATGAAAAAAATCGTATCCCTTATCCTTGTTGCTTGCATGCTCTTCGCATTCGCCGGCTGCGGCGCTTCCGGCAAAGAAGTTCTTAAAGTTGCTCTTTCCCCCGACTTTGCTCCGATGGAATTTGTTGATGTTTCCAAGTCCGGCCAGGATTCCTACGTTGGCTTCGACGTAACCCTTGCAAACTTCATCGCCGATGAGCTTGGCATGGAACTCGAAATCGTTCCCATGAGCTTCAACGCCTGCCAGGTTGCAGTTGAAACCAAATCCGTTGATATGTCCATCTCCGGTTTCTCCTGGACCGAACAGCGTGCAGAAAACTATAACCTTTCCGATTATTACTACGCAGGCGATAACGAAACCGAACAGGTTATCGTAACCACCAAAGAAAACGAAGGCAAATTCACCACCGCTGCTGATTTCTCCGGCCTTAAAGTTGCAGCACAGACCGCTTCTCTTCAGCTTGACCTTTGCAAATCCCAGCTTCCCGAAGATTGCGAAATCGTTGAAGTAGGCGACCTTACCACCGCATTCCTTCAGCTTAAAAACGGTGACTTCGATGCTCTTGCTCTTGCAACCGGTAACGCAGAAGTTTTCATTGCAAACAACCCTAACGACGTTGCAATGTCCGGCTTCATTTTCGAAGTTGACCCCAAATATACCGCAAACGTAATTCTTCTCAACAAAGATTCCGATGATCTTCTTGCAAAAGTTAACGAAATCCTTGCAAAAGCTTATGAAAACGGTTATTATGACGTTTGGTATGAAGAAGCTCTTGCACTTGCAGAAGGCGAAAACGCAGCAGACGTTTCTTACGACGACGAAGGTAACGTTGCAAACGGCTGATATCAACCATAATTTAAAACAAGCAGGGCAGGAAAATTCTTCCCGCCCTGCTTTTCCGCTTAAATAAACCCCATGGAGGTACATAATTCTGATGGAAATGCTTGAAAACATTATCGAACTGATAAGGGATTACTGGCAGGTATTTATCCTCGAAGGTCTTCGCTATACCCTTATCCTTTCCGCCATTGCGGTTTTCTTCGGCGTAATTTTCGGTGCGTTTATCGCTCTTGGAAGAATGTCGAACATAAAACCCTTTAAAAAACTCAACAAGAAAAAAGCCAAAAAAGGTTTTATCCACTGGCTTTCCGAATTCAACCCCGTAAGCTGGATCTGTTCCGTTTATATCGAAGTCATCCGCGGAACCCCTCTTCTCCTTCAGCTCTATCTTTTTGTTTTCGGCCTTCCGAAAATCATTCCGATCAGCGCCGGCAACTTTTTCTGGGTTTCCGTTGCTCTTGCCTGTAACAGTGCCGCTTATGTTTCCGAACTTTTCCGCAGCGGTATCCAGGCGGTTGACAAAGGCCAGACCGAAGCCGCACGTTCTCTCGGCATGAACAAAGCCCAGACCATGATGAAAGTCATCATGCCCCAGGCTATCAAAAATATCCTTCCGGCAGTCGGTAACGAATTTATCGCCATCACAAAGGAAACTTCCATGGCTTCCACTTTCTTCATCGGCGACCTTATGACTTCTTACCTCAAGGTAAACGGCCAGACCTATCTCGCTCTTGAAATCCTTATTATCGTCGGCGCAATTTATCTTGCCGTAACATTCGTTCTCAGCAAACTTGTTCTTGCCTATGAAAGGAGGCTCAACAGCAAATGATCCAGACAATTGATCTTTATAAAAGCTTCGGTGACCTCCAGGTTCTTAAAGGTATTAATGAACACGTTGCTCCCCAGGAGGTTATCTCCATAATCGGACCTTCCGGCGGCGGAAAATCCACCTTCCTTCGCTGCCTCAATATGCTTGAAACTCCCGATTCCGGAAGCATCATCTTCCAGGGAACCGATATCACAAGCGAAAAAGTCGATATCGACCTTCACCGCCAGAAAATGGGAATGGTTTTCCAGCATTTCAACGTTTTCCCCCATCTTTCCGTTCTTGAAAACGTAACTCTTGCTCCCACCATCGTAAAAAAGAAATCCAAAGCCGAAGCAAACGAGCAGGCAATGGAACTTCTTAACAGAGTTGGCCTTGCAGAAAAAGCAGGCGAAAGTGCAACAAGCCTTTCCGGCGGACAGAAACAGCGTCTTGCAATCGTTCGCGCCCTTGCAATGGAACCGGACGTAATGCTTTTTGACGAACCTACTTCCGCCCTTGACCCGGAAATGGTCGGCGAGGTTCTTGAAGTTATCAAGGGCCTTGTTAAAACCGGCATGACTTCCGTTATCGTAACCCATGAAATGGGCTTTGCAAAAGAAGTAAGCGACAGGGTTGTTTTTATTGACGGCGGAATTGTTGCCGAAGAAGGCACCCCGGACGATATTTTCAACCACCCCCAGAACCCCAGAACAAAAGACTTCCTCAGCAAAGTTTTGTATTGATATTTGCCTCCCTTGTCAAAGGGAGGGGGACCGTTGCGGTACGCACGGTGGAGGGATTCATCCGATCTCTTCGGACATTATATAAAGAATCCCCCAGTCATTTGCTTCGCAAATGCCAGCCCCCTTTAACAAGGGGGCCTTTTTTAAAAGGAGCGTTTTAAAATGGACAAAAAAGAACTTTACGCATATATTGACGAAAACAAAGGGATTTTTGAAGAACTTTCCGACAAAATCTGGGAATATGCCGAAATTTCCCTTAAGGAACACAAATCCGCAGAAACTTATAAGGCTCTTCTTGAAGAACTTGGTTTCAAGGTTGAAACCGGTCTTGCGGGAGTCGAAACCGCTTTTTCCGGAACTTTTGGAAGCGGAAAACCGATTATCGGAATTCTCGGTGAATTCGATGCCCTTTCCGGTCTTTCCCAAAAAAGCGGTCTTACCGTTCACGATGAACTCATAATCGGCGGAAGCGGCCACGGCTGCGGACACAACCTTCTCGGTGCGGGTTCCCTTTCCGCCGCCTATGCGGTAAAAAAATATCTTGAAGAAAAGGGCGAAGGTTCCGGAACCGTTATTTTCTACGGCTGTCCCGGTGAAGAAGGCGGCGCAGGAAAAGCTTTTATGGCGAAGCAGGACCTATTCTATGGTCTTGATGCGGCTCTTACATGGCACCCGGACGATTCCAACCAGGTTACAAGCGGTTCCTATCTTGCCTGCGTTCAGGTTGAATATAAGTTCGAAGGCGTTGCCGCACATGCGGCAGGCTGTCCTCATATGGGACGCAGCGCTCTTGATGCGGTCGAACTTATGAACATCGGCGTTCAGTTCCTTCGCGAACATATGCCGCCCAGCGACAGAATCCATTATTCAATAACCGATGCAGGCGGCATTTCTCCGAACGTTGTTCAGCCCACCGCCCAGGTTCTTTATATGGTCCGTTCCGACACCGTTGCGAAAGTTAAATCTCTTCTCGCAAGAGTTGAGGATATTGCAAAAGGCGCCGCCCTTATGACGGGAACGACCCTTAAACGCCGTTTTATCGACGGAACCGCCGATGTTGTTCCGAACTCCGTTCTTGAAAAAGCAATGTTCAAAAACTTCGAGGAAACCGAGCTTCCGGAATATTCCGAAGAGGAACTCAGCTTTGCGGAAGAGCTTAAAAAGACCTATGTAACAGAAGGTCTTCCGGGTTTTGCTTCCAATTTCAGCAGCGAAATCGCAAGCTTTGTTGACGAAAAAACAAACGGCGGAGAAAAGGCGCAGAACGATTTCCTTATGCCTCTTTATCACAGCGAAGTCACCCTTCCCGGTTCCACCGACGTCGGTGACGTAAGCTGGCAGACCCCCACCGCACAGATAAACACCGCAACCTGGACAAGCGGAATTCCCGGCCACAGCTGGCAGGTTGTTTCCATGGGCAAATCCACCATTGCCAAAAAGGGAATGAACCTTGCGGCAAAAGTTATCGCCGCAACTGCAGTCGATCTTTTTGAAAACCCGGAGCTTCTTGAAGAAGCAAAGGCGGAATTCCTTATCAAAACAAAATCCGGCTTCGTAAGCCCCATTGAAGACGGTGCTGTTCCCGCAATTGCAGGAGAAAAAATTCTTTAATAAAACCGTTTGTTTATAGCAAAAACTCCCGTGCTCGAAACGAGCACGGGAGTTTTTTATTTGAGCACGGGGAGTATCACTCAAGATTTTTTTCAAGTTTTTCAAGTTCCGCCATAAGTTCCGCGGGAAGTTTTTCGCCGAATTTTTTATAGAATTCACGGATTCCTTCCGCTTCGGTTTTCCAGAGTTCCTTATCAACGGAAAGAAGTCCTGCAAGAGTTTCCTTATCGATATCAAGACCTTCGAGGTCGATATCTTCGGGTCTGGGCTCGAATCCGATTGCGGTTTCGTCCGCTTCCGCTGTTCCGTCGCATCTTCCGAGGATCCACATGAGAACTCTCATGTTGTCGCCGAATCCGGGCCAGATGAAATGACCTTCGTCATCGGTTCTGAACCAGTTTACGTTGAAGATCTTCGGCGCTTTGTCGCCGAGTTTTTCGCCCATATCGAGCCAATGCTGGAAATAATCCGCCATATGATAGCCGCAGAAAGGAAGCATTGCCATGGGGTCCCGGCGAACAACGCCGACTGCGCCTGCTGCTGCGGCAGTGGTTTCGGAAGCCATTGTTGAACCGACAAAAACGCCGTGCTTCCAGTCACGGGACTGATATACCAGCGGCGCGGTTTTTGCTCTTCTTCCGCCGAATATCATTGCGGAAATCGGAACGCCTTCCGGATCATCGAATTTCGGGCTTACGCAGGGGCAGTTTTTAGCCGGTGCGGTAAAGCGGCTGTTGGGGTGTGCGGCTTTTTCCGTTGCGGTGGAACCGCTCCAGGGGTTGCCCTTCCAGTCTATTGCGTTTTCCGGCGGGTTTTTATCAAGACCTTCCCACCAGACGGTGTTGTCATCAAGATTATGCGCAACATTGGTGAAAATGGTGTTCTTCATTGTTGCGGCAAGGGCGTTGGGGTTGGATTTTTTGTTGGTGCCGGGAGCTACGCCGAAAAATCCGTTTTCCGGGTTGACCGCCCAAAGGCGGCCGTCTTTTCCGATTCGAAGCCATGCGATATCATCGCCCACGCACCAGACTTTATAGCCTTTTTTCTGATAAAGTTCCGGAGGAATAAGCATTGCAAGGTTTGTTTTTCCGCAGGCGGAAGGGAATGCCGCGGTAACATATTTGATTTCGCCTTCGGGATTTTCAATTCCGAGGATGAGCATATGTTCAGCCATCCAGCCTTCTTTCCAGCCCTGCCAGGAAGCGATTCGGAGGGCAAAACATTTTTTGCCCTGAAGGACGTTTCCGCCATAGTTGGAGTTGAGGGACCAGATAGTGTTGTCTTCCGGGAACTGGACTATGTATCTCTGTTCCTCGTCAACGTCGAGAGAACAATGAAGACCTCTTACAAAGTCCGCGGAATCGCCGAGCTGGTCAAGAGCTTCCTGACCCATTCTGGTCATGATTTCCATGTTGAGGACGACGTAGATGCTGTCCGTAAGTTCAATTCCGATTTTTGCAAAGGGAGAACCGAGCTGACCCATGGAATAGGGAACAACATACATGGTTCTGCCTTTCATCGCGCCGTCTGCAAGAGGACGAAGGCGGGCATACATTTCGTCTTTTTCGACCCAGTTATTGGTGGGACCTGCCATTTCCTTTTTCGTTGTGCAGATGAAAGTTCTTGCTTCGACCCTTGCAACGTCGTTGGGTTTTGTTCTGTGAAGAAGGCAGCCCGGAAGTTTTTCGGGGTTTAATTCTTCCATAAGTCCGGTGGCGATTGCTTCGGCTCTTAAGGCCTTTATCTGCTCTTCGCCCCCGGTTACCCAGACGACTTTATCGGGTTTAACGAGTTCCTTCATTTCTTTGATCCATTCAAGTACGTGAGAGTTGTTGGTCATTTTTTGTGACAGCTCCTTTCCGGAAAAGACTTTTATGGGTTTTATTATATACCAAAACAAAAATTTTGCAATAGCTTTTTGCAGGTTTTAATAACAAAAAAATGCAAAATTATTTATTTTATTAGTATTAAAAAAGGATATTTGCAATTATTTGAATTTAAAGCTGCAAATATCCTTTTAAAAAACATATTTTATTCAAAATCTTCGTCAATGGGCATGGTGGATCTTGCGTTAAGGGAAAGATCCGCAAAATTTCCCGCAAGGGCTTCGTAATAAGCCTGGGAACCGATCATAGCCGCATTATCGCCGCAAAGTTCCAGCGGCGGAACAAAAAGTTCAAGGTGGCGGCGCTTACATTCTCTTTCGAGCAGGGAACGCAAACCGCTGTTTGCGGAAACTCCGCCGGCGGCAACGATCGTTTTGTATCCGCCTTCCTTTGCGGCAAGCATAACTCTGTCAACAAGGGCATGGCAAATTACGTCCTGATAGGAAGCGCAGAGATCCGGAATGTTTATTCCTTCGCCGCGCTGCTCTGCATTATGCAGTATATTCACAACGGCGGTTTTAAGTCCCGAAAAACTCATATCAAGGGGACAGCCTTCCACCCTCGGCTTGGGAAGCTTGAAAGCCTTTGGGTTGCCTTCCTTGGATTTTTTATCGAGGAAAACTCCGCCGGGATACGGAAGACCCATTGCTCTTGCGGCTTTATCGAAAGCTTCGCCCGCGGCGTCATCGCGGGTTTTTCCGAGAATTCTGAATTTTGTATAATCGGAAACTTCAACAATGTGGCTGTGGCCGCCGGAAACAACAAGGCAAAGGAAAGGCGGCTTAAGTTCCGGGTGAGCAAGATAGTTCGCGGCAATATGTCCTTTAAGATGATGAACCGGAATAAGTTTTTTCCCGGTTGCAAGAGAAAGTCCTTTTGCAAAGTTTACCCCGACAAGAAGCGCGCCGATAAGCCCCGGCGCAGCGGTTACCGCAATGTAATCCACTTCATCAAGGGTCATATCTGCGTCCCGAAGGGCTTTTTCCGCAACGGCAACAATGTTTTCCGTATGGCGGCGGGAAGCAATTTCCGGCACCACTCCGCCATAAAGACCGTGTTCCGCAACCTGGGTGTTTATTACAGAAGAAAGAATTTTTCTTCCGTCTTCAATTATTGCGGCGGCGGTTTCGTCGCAGGAAGATTCTATCGCTAAAATTTTCATATATTCATCGCCTTTATCTAACGTATAATTTTCTATATTAATTATAGCGCATAACGGCGGTTTTTACAATATTTTGTTCAGTTTTCCGGCTGCTTGTTTTCAAGAATCGCGTTTACGGAAATTTCTCCCGCAAATTTAAAAAGAGTTGATGCCATAAGTTTTTCCGGAGTTGTTCCGGTTCTTCGGGCAAGGGTCTCATAAAACTTTGCCGCGGCGGGGTCTATTGAAAGAGTATATTTTTTCAAAAAAATTTCTCCTTTTTGCTTTTTTGAATTTAGTTTTTGATATAAATCAAAATTTATGCTTATAAAAAAAGCGGGAAACCTTCCCGCTTTTTTTAATCATATTTTACTGCAGAAACAACCCTGTCCCGGCCTTCATAATCTTTAATGATTCCGGCATTTTTATATCCGTTTTCCGTAAGGATCTCCTTAACCGCTTCCCCCTGGGTATCTCCGATTTCGAAAGCGATAAGTCCCCCTTCATTAAGATGCTCGAACCAGTTTTTTGCGATGGCACGGTAAAAATCCAGTCCATCGGTTCCGCCGAAAAGGGCTGTTTCCGGTTCAAAGGTGACTTCCGTCTGGAGTTCTTTCATTTCATCACCGGTTATATACGGTGGATTCGAAACGATGCAGTCAAACTTTCCGAAAGCTTCAAGAGCGTCTTTCTGAAGCGTTTTTACGCAGTTTCCATGTAAAGCATTGTTTCTTTTAAGATATTCAAAAGCGCCGTCGTAAAGCTCCACAGCGGTCACTTCGGCTCCGCCGAGTTCCTTTGCAAGAGTTATCGCTATACAGCCGGAACCGGAACAAAGGTCGGCGATTTTCGGCGGCATTGTCCTTGAAAAATATTTGAGCACAGTTTCGCAAAGAAGTTCCGTTTCCGGGCGGGGAATGAGCACCCCTTCGCCGACGAAGAATTTTCTTCCGAAAAATTCCCAGTTTCCTATAATATACTGAAGCGGATATCCGCCCGCTCTTTTTTCCGCGGCGGCAAAAAGTTTTTCTTCCTCCTCCGGCTCAAGCAAGTTTTCGGGAACTGTGATTTCGGGGTTTCTTGGAAGATTCAAAAGGTCTTCCATAAGCACCGAAACTTCAAAGGCAGGGGAATCCACCCCTGCCTCGTGAAAGCGCTTTTCGATTTTTTCAAAAGCTTCTTTAACGTTCATCAATAAATTGCGTCCTCCGGATTTTCGGGCAAAACGGGTGTTACTGCCGCGATTGCAACTTCGATCATGCTGTCATCCGGTTCCTGGGTGGTAAAATTCTGGAACCAAAGGCCCGGCGCAGAAATGATTCTTGTAAGCCAGTTGTCGTGTCTTCCGGCAAATTTTATGATTTCGTAAGAAATTCCAACAGTTATCGGAAGCATAAGGATTTTGAGAGCAACCCTTACAAAAACATTTTCCCAGGTGATTACAGAAGAAACAAGAACGCTTACAACCAGAACGATAAGAAGGAAGCTTGTTCCGCATCTGGGGTGGAAACGTTTTTGTTTCCTTACGTTTTCAACGGTAAGTTCAAGGCCCTGCTCATAGCAGAAAATCGTTTTATGTTCCGCACCGTGGTACATAAAAGTGCGGTGAATATCGCTCATTTTGGAAACGCCGATTACGTAAACAAGGAACATTGCAATTTTGATAATGCCTTCGATTGCGGAAAGCGCGACCTTGTTTTCAATATAATTTCCGGCGAAACCGGCAATAAGCGCAGGAACTCCGAAGAAAAGGCCCACCGCAAGAACAACGGCAAGAATCGTTACAATGCTTCCGAAAACCGCGCCGGCTGCTTTTCCGAAAACTTTGTTGAGCCAAAGTTCAAATTTGTCCGGTTCTTCTTCCTGACCGGAAATCTCGGCGGATTTCATAAGGCAGTCGTAACCCTGGATAAGGGTATCGATAAAATTGAAAGTTCCGCGGATAAAAGGAATTTTTCTTATTCCGGTGAGTTTTTTGGTATCCCAGATGGAAACGTCGATTTCGCCGTCAGGCTTTCTTACGGCCATGGCGCTTTTAAAAGGGCCTTTCATCATAATACCTTCCAGAAGAGCCTGTCCGCCGACGGAAGTTTTTATTGCGCAGGATTGTTTTTCGTTATTTTCCATATTTTCTCCTTTTGGGTTATTTATCTATAGGAAGGCGGATTGTTACGGTGGTTCCTTCTCCCTCAATACTGTCGAGAAGAATTTCTCCGCCATGCATTCTTATTATTTCGTCAGCAACCGCAAGACCTATTCCGCTTCCGCGTCGGGTCGCATTGCCTTTGAAGAATTTTGTTTTTACTTTTTCAAGCTGGTCGGCAGGAATGCCTATTCCGGTATCTTTGACTTCGATATCCACAAAACCGCTTTCACGGCGAAGAGTGGAAATTGTTACGCTTCCACCTTCGTCGCTGTATTTAAGGGCATTGTCGATTATGTTTACAAAAACCTGGCGAAGTCTGTTTTTGTCGCCGGTAACAGCGATTATGTCGTCAATTTCATTATATATAAGCGCCTTTTTTTCGCGGATAGCGCGCTGTTCAAAAGTAAGCACCGCTTCGGAAAGTTCGGCTATTATATCAAGTTTCATTGGCTGAAGGACCATTCTTCCGCTCTGAAGTCTTGAAAAGTCAAGAAGTTCTTCGACCATTACGGAAAGGCGTTCCGTTTCGCCGATTATAACGCCCATTCCTCTTTCAAGGGTTTTGCTGTCAATGCTGTTGTCCTTTGAAGAATCTTCAAGCATTTCTGCCCAGCCTTTTATTGCTGTCAGCGGGGTTCGAAGTTCATGTGAAACAGAAGAGATAAAATCGTTTTTCATTCTTTCCGTTGCGCCCAGTTCGTCCGCCATATAATTTATCGTATCGCAAAGGTCGCCGATTTCATCGTCGGTCTTTTTTTCGATCTTTGCATTGAAATCGCCTTCGGCAATTTTTCTTGCGGTTTCGCCTATCTGGCCAACGGGATTTACTATTGAATTTATGAAATAGGAACTTGAAACCACAACAAAGAAAATAATCGCAATACAGACAAGGCTTGTTCCGATTATTGCAAACGTAATCTGTGCATCCACTTTTTCAAGCGATGTTACAATTCTGAACGAAGAAAACTCTTTCGTTCTGCCTTCCGGAACAACCGTTACCGACATCACTTTTTCTCCGTTTACTTCACCGACATATTCGGAAGTTTTTTCAATGGTTTTTCCCGCTTCAAAACAATCCGGAGTGAGCAAACCGGATTCGGGCAAAAAACCGCTTGAAGTAAGAACGACTTTTCCGTTTTCGTCAAGGGCCATAAGCTCCATTATATTGCGTTTTTCAAAAGAGGTAACTATTCCGCGGAAATAATCTTCGTAATCTCCCGTTCCTTCTGAATAATATTTTGACAAAAGGCCCGAAATGGTTTCGCTTTGGGAATAAACAACTCTTTCAACGCTTCCGTAATAATAATCCTTGATTGAAAAGGCAATTACCACTTCAAGGGCAACAAGTATTACAAGAATGACGCCGAGGCTGTTGAAAAGCCAGCGTTTTGTAATCTTTTTAACTGCCATTTTCGGCGTCCTCCTTTCGGCGCAAAGTTTTTACAAAATCATTTTCCTGCGGTCATGCCATCCATTTATAGCCGAATCCCCATACGGTTTGCAGATGGGCAGGGTTCGAAGGTTCTTCTTCGATTTTCATGCGGAGCCTTCTTATGTTAACGTCAACGATTTTATCATCGCCGTTATAACTTTCGCCCCAGATACGTTCAAGAATATTTTTTCTTTCAAGGGCCATGTTCTCATTGCTCATAAAAAGTTCCATAAGCTGGAATTCGACCTGGGTAAGATCTATCGGAACGCCGTTTTTGGTAAGGGTTCTGCTCAGTACGTTAAGGGTAAACGGTCCGGAAACAAGTTCGTCGCTGTGGCTGTTTTCCGGCATTACGGAAATTCTTCTGCAAATTGCATCTACCCTTGCGGTAAGTTCGCTTGGAGAAAACGGTTTCGTAACGTAATCGTCCGCGCCAAGCATAAGTCCGTTTACTTTGTCCATTTCCTGGGATTTTGCGGAAAGCATGATTATGCCAACGGTGCTGCTTTGTTTTCTTATGCGCTGGCAAACGGCGAAACCGTCGATTCCGGGCATCATAATATCAAGAAGCACAACGCTGAAATCGTTCGGTGCGGCTTCAAAATATTTTATTGCGTCTTCTCCGCAGCAGGCGTCCACAACTTCATATCCCGCACGGCGAAGGGTTATAACTTCAAATTCACGAATTGCATCTTCGTCTTCACAAACAAGAATTTTTTTCATCTGAACAATCCCTCCTGCTGTTATTGAAAAATTATGTTGTTTTTAAAATATTCGGGCAAAACATAAAATTCGCTTTCCGGTTCGGCAAAAGTTTTTACATAATAATTTTTTGTTTCGTCTTCCGCCGCAAAAATATAATCTTCATATTTATCCTGATAATCGTTTTTTGTAACGGAACAAATTTCAAGAATTACTTTTCCGTTTTCGGTAAAGACCAGTTCTTCCGCAGATTTTCCGAAACTTACGGAAACTTTTTCGTTCCAGCTTTCCGGAACGGCAAAAAGATATCCGCTTTCATTGTTTACAATTCCGTTCCAAACCGGTTTTGCCTCTGTTCCGTCATAAGACATATACTGAATGAAAAAGATTTTGTCGCTTGCTTCCTGGGCATAATCTTCCCGGTATTCAACGGGGAATTCCACAAATCCGTCGTTATTTATATCCATACATTCGGCTTTTGTGTTGCGAAGAAAAATCCCGCGTTTTCCGTAATCGCCGCCGACAACAACAATAACGCCCGTACTTTCCTCTTCGGTTTCTTCCTCTTCATATTCCACAAAATCTGCCGCAAAATATCTTTTTGCTTTTTCTTCTTCAATCGTTACCATTTCGGTAAGATATACGCCTTCATAAATTTCAGAATCGATAAAATAAAAATTTTGTCCGTTCGAAAGTTTTCCGACATGTTTTGAATAAATGCTGTCATAACCGGCATTTATTGAAATGGTTTCTGTTACACAGATATCCGTTCCGTCGCTGTAAGCGATGTTTATGTTGGTTCTGCCTATGGGGTTTCCGCTGAGGATAACAACGTCTTCATAGCTGTCCCCATTTATATCAACTATATCCGTACCTTCACATGAAGCTCTGTAAAGACTTTCAAGTCTTTCCGATTCATAACGGTAAATTCCTGCTTCCTGTTCCCAGTTAATTACTATCGCTTCGCCCTTTTCATCCATTTTGGCGAATTCCACTTTTTCAATTTCGCCGTAAAAACCGGCGGCTTCATAAACCGAAACCCAGTTTTCCTTTCCCTTTCTAAGGATATTTATTCTTGTGCTTTCATCAAGAAGGGAATAAAAAGCCATGGCCTCTTCTGTTCCGTCGTTGTCAAGATCTTTGAAAATAAATGCGGAGTTCATTTCTCCGGTTTTGGGGTATTTCAAAACATAGCTTTCGCCGATCACTTCGGTAAGGGCAGCATTTAATTTTTCCTGTTCTTCCGTAAAAACCGGGGGACGCATAAGCGCTTCGGTATCCGATTCAAAAAAAGTGCATCCGGAAAAAGAAAGGCATAAAGCCGCGGCGGCAAGAACAATAAGTATTTTCTTCAAAAATCGGACACCTCACCTTCTGTTTATAATTATCTATCTTATAATATAATACAAAAAGCCTTTCTTTGTCAATTGATAAGAAGTAAACATTGTGTTAATCTCTTTTGCAAATTAAAAACAGCCGGTTTTTTAAAAACCGGCTGTTTTAAAATTTTTACAATATTCGGGTTTAAATTACAGTTTATACATGGTAAAATATATATATTATTTTTCCATGTTGTCTTCACAGTTTTTGATAAGACTGAAAAGGCTTGAAGCAAAAAGAGGATAGGTTCTTGCAAGGCTTTCGGAAGAAACAGAAATGTTTTCTGTTTTAACCGAAGAATCTCCTTCAAGTTTTTTTACTTTTGCTTCACAGGTTTTCATATAAGCATCTGCGCTTTCAAGCGCGCAGGAATTGGGAACACTGAAAGTGTTCATATTGTTTTTCGGGCTGAAAGAGTATATAATTCTGAACATACGGTAAACCGCTGCCATAAGGTATCCCGAAACCTGTTTGGTAAGTTCTTTGCTCTGGCTTTTTGAAAGAAGGTCAAAAAGAACGTTAAGAGAGTTTGCAATAAGCTTTTTGTTTATCACCGGAAGAACGCCCGCTCCGGAAAAGGTGTTCTCTTTTCCCGCCGCATCCGGTTCGGGAATGTTTTCAACTGTAAGGGTCATTCCGTCCGGGTCTGCACTTCTTCCAAGAAGGTAATCGGCGGAAACTCCGTAAAAATCCGCCGCACGGATGAGAAAATCCAAACCGCATTCACGGATTCCTTTTTCATAATGGGAAAGCAGAGCCTGAGAAACTCCAAGCTGGGTTGCCGCTTCTTTCTGGCTTATTCCTTTTTCTTTTCTTAAAAGCGACAAAACACGCGGAAAATCTGACTTCATTTGATAAAATCCACCTTTTTTCGATAACTGTTTGTATATTATAAACCCATTCATACAATTTGTAAAGTATTTTTAGGAGGAAATATGGTAACTTACAGAATCCACCTTATCCGCCACGGAATGGCAGAAGACCCCCAGAAAAAAATTTGCCTTGGAAAAAACAGCGACCCCGCTCTTACCCCGGAAGGCGCAGAAGAACTTCGTGAACTTATGGGAACTTATCAGTATCCTTATGCCGAAAAAGTTTACTGCAGTCCTTCTCTTCGCTGCCGCCAGACAGCCGATATTCTTTTTCCCGAAACAGATTTTGAAATTATGGACGAGCTTTCCGAATGTGACCTTGGCGATTTTGATGGAAAACCCATATCCGAACTTCTTGAAAACCCCGCTTTCATTGGTTGGGTAGAGGGAAAATGCCCGCCGCCGAACGGTGAAAAATCCGAGGAGTTCGGAAACAGAATTGCCTGCGCTTTTGATGATATTATCCACGATATGTCTAAAAACCACCTTATCGAAACCGCCGTCGTAACCCACGGAACAGTCATAATGGGGCTTTGCGCAATGTGCGGATATCCAAGGCAGGAAATGCGTTACTGGGCTTCAAACAGCGGCTGCGGCTACACTTTAAGCACTTCCGTTTCCATGTGGATGCATGACCAGTGTTTTGAAGTTATTTCCACCCTTCCTTTTGAAAGCCGTGACGATGGCGAAGAAGAAATTCAGCTTTCTGAGGAGGAACGTGAATGGAACTTTTTCGAATAATAAAAAGTGATGCCCGAAGAGCAATGCGCTTTTGCGGCGGAAGAACCGTTGCCTCCGTTATAATTGTTGCCCTTGCTTTTCTTGCGATAAGCCTTACCGAATCTGTTTTGCTTACGGTTTTTTGCGGAAGCGAAGTTTTCGCAAGCGATATTCTTTCTCTTGCCGGAACTTTTCCGGAGGCTGTTTTTATAATTTCCTGCTCTGCGGTTGTATGGATTTTTGTTATTCCGGCCCTTCTTCTTGGTTTTGCAAAACTCCACTTTTCCTTTGCAGAAGGAAAAGATGAAAGCATTCAGACTCTTTTTGATTCTTTTTCTTCTTTTAAAAAATTTATTGGTTCCGCAATTTTCGCTGTGGTTTTCATTATTAGATATGCCTTCGTTTTTTTGCTTGCCATTCTTCCCGGCGGAGCCTTTTTCTGGTTTTTCGAAACTTATATCCCCGAAGGGAACCGAACCGTTGAAATTCTTAAAATATCCGCTTTTTTCATTGCGGCAGCTGTAATTGTTCTTTGCGTTTTCCTCGCTTTTATTTTTATTCAGCGCTGGAGCCTTGCGCCTTATTACAGGGTTCTCGGGAATGGGATTCAGAAATCCTTTTCCCTTTCCGCAAAAGCATCAAAAGGTCTTTGCACCAATATTATAAGCTTTAAATTTTCTTTCATCGGCTGGGCACTTCTTTCGTTTTTTGTTCTTCCTCTCCTTTGGACCGTTCCCTATTACTCTCTTGCAAACGCGATTCACGCGAAATATCTTATGGAAAAATACGAGCGTTCTCTTGCTGAAGTTCCGGAAACGGTCGATTCCGAAGTCACTTTCCAAGAAACAGATTGACGGCCAGAACGCTCAGCACCGCGGCCGAAATATCCGCAAAAACTGCGGCAGGAACAGTGTTCCTGCCCTTTTTTATTCCTATCGCGCCGTAATATACCGCAACAGTATAAAACGTTGTTTCGCTTCCCCCCATAAGGACGGACGCGACCCTTTCCGAAAAAGAATTCGGAGCGACGTTGCGGCAGAGTTCTTCGTAATATCCCAAAGCCCCGGAACCCGAAAAAGGCCGCAAAATCGCAAGCGGAAGAACTTCCGGCGGAAATCCGATTTTTTCGGCAAAAGGCAAAACAAACCCCGTCAGCATTTCCATAATTCCGCTTTGCTTTAACATTCCGATCGCTGTCATAAGAAAACAAAGGGCCGGAAGAACCGAAACGGCAGAAGCCAAACCCTTTTCCGCCCCTTTGACAAACGAAGAAAAAATATCCGTTTTCCGGCAAAGAGCATATCCGGTTACAAACGCCACAGCTGCCGGAACAACAAGATCTGTGACCATTTTCTATTCTCCTTTCCGATAACCCGCTTTTGCCGCAAGAATTCCCAGCATCAGTGAACATGCGCTTACAAACCATACGGCGGGAAGAATATCCAAAGGTCTTGCTGCTCCATGTTCAAGCCTTAACGCCGCAACGGTTGTCGGCAAAATCTGGAGCGAGGCCGTGTTCATTACCACAAAACAAACCATTTCAGAAGACGCGACTTTTGAAAAGCCCGAAATGCGGTGCAGTTCTTTCATTGCCGCTATTCCAAGGGGCGTCGCCGCATTTCCAAGTCCCAAAAGATTTGCCGCAAGGTTCATTGAAATTGCCCCCATGGCTTTGTTTTCGCATTTTATTTTAGGAAATACCAAACCCAGAACCGGGCGAAGAAATTTTTCCAGAACCCCTACAAATCCGCTTTTTTCCGCAATTTCCATTATCCCGCTCCAAAAACAAAGCGAACCCAAAAGCTTTATGGAAAGTTCCGCCGCATGTGCCGATTCTTCAAGAGCAGCCGCAGAAACTTCCGCCGTTTTCCCGTTTACCAGACCCGAAATTATTGAAATCAAAACCGAAAAAAAGAAAAAATAGCCCATTTTGCTCCTTTGATACCTTGCATTTTTTAACGATTTATTAAGTTTTTTGCCTAACCTTAAATTATCTTGACAAAAAAAGGAAATTACTGTATATTGAAAGTACAAATTTGTAAAATAATGGGAGGGACGTACTTATGAAATCAACCGGTATCGTCAGAAAAGTCGATGAACTTGGAAGAATAGTTTTACCTATAGAACTTCGCCGCACTCTTAACATTGAAGAAAAAGATGCCCTTGAAATATACGTAGATGAAGATTCGATTATGCTCAAAAAATACGAACCCGCCTGCATTTTCTGCGGAAGCGCCGATGGTGTTTCCGAATTTAAAGGCAAAAACATCTGTGAGCATTGTCTTAAAGAACTTTCAAAATAAAACCGAACAAAAATAAAAACTCCGTGCTCAAAATGAGCACGGAGTTTTTTTAATCTTCTTCATCGTCCCAATCCTCAAATTCCTGACTTCCGTCAAAAGCAAGACGCATAAGAAGTGCGTTTTCAGTGGGATTGGTGTAATAATTTTTTCGGAGCCCGCAAAAAACGAATCCGTTTTTTTCATAAAGCGCAATTGCGGGAAGGTTGCTTGCGCGAACCTCGAGAAAAATCACCTGGGTTTCCTTTTCCCGAACTGTGCCGATAAATTTTTCGATAAGAGCCTTTGCAATTCCTTTGCGGCGAAATTCCGGCGAAACCGCAACGTTAAAAATTTCCGTTTCGCCTGCAACGGTCCTTCCGCCGATATATCCGGCAAGTTTTCCTTCGGAAAATGCTCCGAAAAAATCGGAAAAGCCGCTTTTTATCTCCGAAGAAACCGTAGCTTCGCTCCATGGGTTTGAAAAACAGAGTTTTTCAATTTCCGCAACGGCGGCGGAATTTTCTTCCGAAAGGCGTTTTATTTCAAAGCTCATTTTTCCTTCCACCTTGAATAATCGAAATTGTGTATGTTTTCTCCGCGGTGATAATATCTTCTGGGAACCCTTCTGGAAACCGCGCAGATTATTTCATAGTTTATTGTTCCGGCGAGAGCCGCAACTTCGTCAACGGAAACGCAGGCATCTCCGTCTTTTCCGAAAACAGTTACAATGTCGCCTTCTTCCGCTTCCGGAACGGAAGAAACGTCGAGCATTGTCTGGTCCATACAAACGCTTCCCACAACGGGAACGTATTTTCCGCGGATTATCATTCTTCCCTTGTTTGTGAGAAGGCGGTGATAACCGTCCGCATAGCCTATGGCGGTGGAAGCGATTTTCATATCTTCCGGGGCGGTGAATCTTCTTCCGTAGCTTATGCAGGAACCTTTTTCGTAATCCTTTGTCATACTTACAACAGTACGAAGTTCCATCGCCGGCTTAAGCTTTATCCGGCAGGTAACTTCTTCGTGGGAGGCAGGATAGAGTCCATAGAGGATAATTCCCGGGCGCACCATGTCAAGATGCATTTCCGGATAGCAAAGCACCGCGGCGCTGTTGCAGCAATGTCTTATGCCTACATCCGTTCCTTTTGCTTTAAGCGCATCGCAGACCCGGCAGAAACGGTCGAACTGAAGGCGTGTGTAGCTTTCACCGTCAGAATCCGGCTCGTCTGCGGAAGCAAAATGGGTGAAAGCACCGGTTACTTTTATGTTGGGAAGCTTTGCAGCTTCTTCCGCTTCCGAAACCGCAAGGTCGAAATTATCTTCGGAACAGACAAAACCGATTCTTCCCATTCCGGTGTCGAACTTCAGATGAACGTCAATGTCAACGCCGAGTTTTTCGGCCTCTGCGGAAAGTTCTTTTGCGTAACGAAGAGAATAGACAGTCTGGGTGATATTCCATTTTGCAAGATCTGAAACACATTCCGCTGGGGTGTTGCCGAAAATAAGGATCGGTTTTGTAACGCCGCTTTCGCGGATTCCGAGAGCTTCGCCCAGATTTGAAACGCCGAACCAGTCTGCGCCGGCTTCTTCAAGAAATGGTGCGGTCATTCTGTCGCCGTGACCGTAAGCATCCGCTTTTACAACCGCCATAACCAAAGATTTTCCCACATGGGCTTTTATTTTTCTGAAGTTATATTCAATCGCATCAAGGGAAACATCCGCCCAGGTTCTGCGAAGAACTTCGCTTTTTGTCATTTTTTGTCCCTCCTGTCTTTTATCCACATAAGGATATACAGGCCTATTATATTAAACCCAAGGGAAAAATATAGCAAAACCGTTGAAAAAATGCTTTCCGTAAAAATCAGCAGAACAAGACAGCCGAAAAGGCAGAGCATTCCGGCAATTATAAAAAGCAAGCCTCTTTTTTTATTCGAAAGCCCTTCCCAAAAATCAATAATTTTGTTCATTGCGTTCCTTTCGTTGTCTTTTTTAAGGAATATATTTGTTTATGATTTCTTTTGCTTTTGCTTTGTCATCTTCGGAAAGCATAAGCATTACAACAAGTTCGCCTTCCTGGTAAATTTCCGCATTGAACGCAATATCATATGAATCATATACGTCATAGTTTCTGAATTCCGTTATGCGGTCATCTTTTCTTTTTTCAAGGGAATCCATAACTTCGCCGGCTTTTCCTTCTTTAACCCGGATAACCGCTACATCCGCCGCGCCGTAATTGCCTTCGGCATATCTTATATCGTAAGAAACAACGTTCTTTAAATCAAGATAATACTGTTCTTCGATAAAAGTTTTATCCGTTGCTTTCACAACACTTTTCTGGGTATATTCACTTATTTCAAGACTGTTATATATTTCATCCGCAACAATGGATACGTTGAGCATGTCATAGCTGAATTCCCCGGGATTGATTTCGCTTTCGCCTTCGCTTTCTTTTCCGCATCCGCAAAGCGCAAAAATTGCAAAAACAAAAACCGAAAGAAAAACAAAAATCCGTTTTTTCACAAAAAAGCCTCCTTTCAGCTGATTATAAAATTATACTCTCTTTTTTTATTTTTTGGTTAACTGTCTGTGAATTATGGGCATAATAAGCTATTATAGTTAATTATTATATTACTTTTTCGCAGTTAAAACAATATATAAAAAAATTTCTTTGAAATTTTTCTTAAATTAAAGCATTTTTATTGTTGACAAATCCATTTTCCTTTGATATAATTATTCGTGCGTTATGCGGATGTAATTCATTGGTAGAATGCCAGCCTTCCAAGCTGGATAGGGGGGTTCGATTCCCCTCATCCGCTCCAATTTTTGCGCCGTTAGCTCAGCTGGATAGAGCATCTGCCTTCTAAGCAGAGGGCCGGGGGTTCGAGTCCCTCACGGCGCGCCAGGCAGTTTAAGCTTAACTGCCGATATGGTGGATGTAGCGTAGCTGGCCTAACGCGTCAGATTGTGGCTCTGAAGACCGTGGGTTCGAATCCCACCCTCCACCCCATATAAAACGACTTTCGCCCATAGTTAAAAAACTGTGGGCGTTTTTACTATAACCATATTGGGGCGTCGCCAAGCGGTAAGGCACAGGACTTTGACTCCTGCATCTCGTGGGTCCGAATCCCGCCGCCCCAACCAAAAAACAGGTCGCTCCGAAGGGGCTGACCTGTTTTTTTGTTGTTATTTAAAAGAGGCAACGCAGCGCGGTGTCTCTATATTTTTATTCAAATTCATAACCGTAAGCTTTTGTTACGGAAAGGGGAATTTCCATTCGAACGGTCTTTTCCGGATCCACAACCTGGCAGATGCAAAGGTTTCCGGTAACGCTCAGGAGCATTCCCGCTTCGTGTTCGTTCATTCCGAGTTCACCGGTGAGGAATCCGTGCATCGCCATTGTTGCGCCGACGCAGGCTTCGTCAACGGTATCGGCGGAATGGATAGCCATAGCAAGTTCGCTGTTGACAAGGAACGGCGTCGGAAGTTTGCAGTTTTTGAGAACGGTAAGTTTTACCGTAACTTTTCCGGCAATTTCGACGCCGCAGACTTCAACTTCGCCGTCGCCCATTCTTGCATGGAGATCGCCCATTGCAAGAAGAGCACCTTCGGCGTTTACCGGAAGATAAAGGGTCGCGCCTTCACCGATTCGGGTGCAGTCCATGTTTCCGCCGTGGGAACCGGGCGTTCCGGTGTCGATTCCTTCGCCTTTTGCGGCGGTTCCGATAACGCCTATCATCGGGCAGATCGGGAAGGAAAGTTTTTCGTTGAATTTAACTTTTCCGTTTTCGACCGGAAGGATTTTTGTGCTTTCGGAAGAAACCGCCGCGCCGGTAACTCCTTCGCCGGGAGCATCCACCATAACTCCGTGGTCGTCAAGTTCAATTTTAAGAATTTCCACTTTGAGAACGTCGCCGGGCATTGCGTCTTCGATAAAAAGAGGACCGCTTGCGGGGTTTACGTTGTCCCAGTCAAGACCGCCCAGAAGGTCATTTTCGCTTTTAAGCTGACCCCCGAAGCAATCGAGAGTTTCGAAACAAACGGTGTCGCCGCTTTTTGCCGTTGCAACGGGCGGATTATTTTCGGACATCCTGTGGATTTTTGTATCGGTATGGATAGTAAGCATAAAAAAATCCTCCTTTTGATTTATGGCTATATTATAGTATCATTCATCTTCTTATGCAACAAAAAAGCACCCTTTAGGGGTGCTTTTTTGTTATGCTTCAAGTTCCGGAATTTTGAAAGATTCCTTAACGGTGATTTCGCCGCTTTCTGCGGAAACAGCGATTCCGGAAAGTTTTTTGTCTGCATTATCAACGATAAGTTCGCAGACTTTATCCTCAATATCCTTGCGGATAACTCTTACAAGGTCACGGGCACCGCCTTTGTTTCCGTGGGATTTTTTTGCAATTGCTTTAAGGGCGGAATCGTCATAGGAAAGGTCGATTCCTTTTTCCTTAAGGGGCTGGCGGAGTTCATCAAGGCGAAGAGCGGCAATTCTTTCGTAATCTTCCACTGTAAGGTCATGGAAAACAACGATTTCGTCAACTCTTCCGATAAATTCCGGACGGAGGAACTGGGCAAGAGCCTTATAAACCTTGTCTTTTTCAAGGGAATAGGAATCTCTTCCGAAGCCGAGAGCTTTTTCCTTGTTTTCGCTTCCTGCGTTGGAAGTCATAACGATTACGGTGTTCGCGAAGGAAACAGTTCTTCCGTGGGCATCGGCAATTTTTCCTTCATCAAGAATCTGAAGAAGGATGTTCATAACGTCCGGATGAGCCTTTTCGATTTCATCGAAAAGGATTACGGAATAGGGTTTTCTGCGGACTTTTTCGGTGAGCTGGCCCGCTTCATCATAACCGACGTAGCCGGGAGGAGAACCGACGATTCTTGAAACCGCGTGTTTTTCCATAAATTCGGACATATCAAGGCGGATAAGCGGATCTTCCGTCTGGAAAAGTTCGTTTGCAAGAACTTTTACAAGTTCTGTTTTTCCAACGCCGGTGGGACCCACAAAGATGAAGGAAGCGGGTCTTCTTCTTGCGGAAATCTGAACTCTTGAACGTTTTACCGCCGCCGCAACAAGACGGCAGGCTTCGTCCTGGCCGATAACGTGCTGTTTAAGGGTTGCTTCAAGTTCACCGAGTTTTCGAAGGTCGCTTTCCTGAACTTTGCTTGCGGGAATTCCTGTCCAGAGTTCGATTACGGTTGCAAGGTCTTTCGGCGCAACTTCCGCCGCAAGAGCGATCGGCTCAAGGCGGTTGTGCTCAATTTCAAGCTGGAGCGCTTCCGCTTTTGCTGTTGCAAGAGCTTCGTAATCAATGGTTTCTTCCTGCTGAAGGGCTTCGATTTTTTCCTGGACCGCCCGGAGTTTCTGTCCGCTTATTTCATATTCCGCAAGTTCCTTGTTCGCAAGGGCGGAGCAGGAACAGGCTTCGTCCAGAAGGTCGATGGCTTTATCCGGGAGGAAACGGTCGGTTATATATCTTTCAGAAAGGCGGACGCAGCTTTCGATAAGCTCGTCGCTTATTTTTACGTGGTGGAATTTTTCATAGTTCGGCGCGACACCTTTAAGAATTTCAATGCTGTCCGCAATGGAAGGTTCCTCAACGGTAACGGGCTGGAAACGGCGCTCGAGAGCGGCATCTTTTTCGATGTGTTTGCGGTATTCGTTAAAAGTTGTTGCACCGATGACCTGGAGCTCTCCTCTCGAAAGAGCCGGTTTGAGAATGTTTGCGGCATTCATACTTCCTTCCGCGTCGCCGGTTCCAACAAGGTTATGAATTTCGTCGATGAAAAGGATTATGTTGCCTTCGCGTTTGACTTCCTCAACAAGGCCTTTTACCCTGCTTTCAAACTGTCCGCGGAACTGGGTTCCGGCAACGAGAGCGGTCAAATCGAGCATCCAGAGTTCCTTTCCGGCAAGCTTTGCGGGAACTTCGTTCGAAGCGATTTTTTGGGCAATTCCTTCCGCAATTGCGGTTTTTCCGACACCCGGTTCGCCGATAAGGCAGGGGTTGTTTTTTGTCCTTCTGTTAAGGATCTGGACAACTCTTCCGATTTCGCGGTTTCTTCCGATTATCGGGTCAAATCCGCCTTTTTTGGCTTTTTCGGTAAGGTTTTCACAATAAAGGTTAAGATATTTCTTTTCTTCCTGTTTTCCTTTTTTGCCGGTCTTTTTGGGATTTCTTGTTCTTTCGCCGTCAGCCGTGGGGTTTTCGGCACCGGGCATCATATCTCCGCCGCCGAAAATGCTGTTCAGGAACGGAAAAGCCTGGGCTCCGCCCATTTCAAAATTGGGGTCGCCTTCCTCATCAAAATTCATCATCTGTTCGCTGATGGCGTCAAGTTCATCGCCGGAAATTCCCATTTTGTTCATAAGGTCTTCAACGGGTTTTATTCCAAGCTCTTTCGCGCATTGAAGGCAAAGACCTTCGTTGAAAGTTTTTTCGCCTTCCATGCGGGTTACAAAAACCACAGCCATTCTTTTTTTGCATCTTGAACAAAGCATACTGTTCATCAAAAATCCTCCGTGGAGAAAAATTTTATATTAAAAATCGTAAAAATCAAATCAAAGCATTATTGCCGCATACGGCAAAATATATCCTTTTAAAAACAAAACCTTCCGAAATAATTTCTTCGGAAAAATATTCCGGAAAAATTCCGGCGGAAATTATAAAATCAAGTATAAAAGCTCCTATACAAAGTTCAAGAATTCCGTTCGCAATTCCGAAAACACCACCGAAAAAGCTGTTGAATCCGCCTATTATCGGAACGTCGTTCACAAATTTTGAACCTTTTGCAATAAAGGAAACCACCGTTGCTAAAATTATAAGAGCGGCGGCAAAGAAAAGTGTTTCGAGAATCGGTTCCACAACCGGGCGAACAACGCTTTCCTCAACGGAAGCAGCAATTTCCGAATAATCAAGCCCGACGGAATTTATAAGATTTTCCGCCGCGGAACTGAAATCAAAAAGGAAATAGGAAATTGCCGGAAGGCTTTCAACGGCTTCCGTAAGTCCGTTTATCACGCTTTCGGTATCAACGGCATTGGCAATCGAAGATTTCATTTTTTCGATTACCATCGGCTCTATCGCCGTTGTGTATATAAGCGAAGCGCATATACGGCTTATAACAAGGGCGGCGACAATCGCAAAAATATATCCTATCGCCTGAATTGCGGTTTTGGCAAAGCCATTTTTTGCACCTTTTTTTATGCAGTTTATAACGATAAAAATCGCAAGAGCATCATAAATTATCGAAACAAAATTCAAAAGCGGCAAGAGCCTCCCCTTTCAATTATTTTTCCACTTTGCAAAGCTGGTCGCGGGTCACCGCAAAAAGATTCTCTTTAAGAACTTTTATAAGGATTGCGTCCTGTTCGGATTCAAGGGTTGCTGTACTTTCGCCGGCATTATCAAAAACAAAAGCCTTTCCCGAACAATATACCGCCGTGTTGTTTTCGTTTCTGTCGGAACATATATATTTTCCGCTTACCGAAGATGTTTTTATTTCTGTCAGTTCTTTACCGAGAAAAAGAATATCCGTAGCGCGCGATTCGGTAAAGCGGTCAAAAACAAGAGCAGCGCCGTTTGTTCCCGGAAGATTCATTACTGCCGCCGGAACGGTGCTGTAACCGTAACTTCCAAGCACTTTTCCTTCTTTTGAAACGGTTGCCGCAACGGTATCACAGATTATTTTCACGTCGCCGTCCGCATCATATTCAAGACTTAATACAGAAGCTCCCTTAAATTCTTTCTTTGCAAGTTCAACCGCCGCTTCTGTTGTAAAAATGTGAACCGCCGTTACCATTTCACCCGCTTCGTTCGCGGAAAGAGCCGCGGCGGCAACGCTTTTCGTTTTCTCATTGGCGCTTGCGCAAACGATATATTCACCGGAAGATGACCATGTGAAAATTTCTTCGCTGTAATCCGAATCAAAAACGTGGAGCTGTGAAGCATAGCGCTGGGCGGAGGTTATGACGGAAAGCATTCCTTCTGCGGAAAGATCCGCGCTTATGATTTTATATTCAAATTCTTTCTCAAAAAGAATTTTATCGCGTGTTCTTACAAAAAGGCGGTTCCCGCCCTGGTCATAAATAAGGAACCTTCTTCCGGCAGATTCAACGATAGGGTTTGCAAAGCTGTGCTGGGCGGAAAGAAGCTGTTTTCCGTTTTCCGCATAAAGATAATAAACCGCATCGGTAAGGACACCCAGGTTTTCTCCAACAGCAAAGGTTTTTATTACGTTCGTTCCGGAAGTATCCACAGGAAAACCCGCTCCGGCAGAAGACGATGAAGCGATTCTGTCGCCGATTATTCCGGCAACGTCCTCTTCGATGAAAAAATAAATCCCGGTGCAGAAAATTGCAAGAATAAGAACGGCGCCGATTATTTTTCTGTTGCGCTGTGCGGCAAATTTTTTCCGGCGTTTTTTTCTTGCTATTTCAAATTCGTTCTGTTCTTTTTTTGCCAATTTACCGCCTCCTTATCTTTTTCTTTCGGAATATTTCAAAAGCGCGGTGCAGACAGCGCCGCAGACAATTGCGGAAACAACGGCTTCGGTAATTCCCGCTCCGGTTATGGTTGCGGAAACCGTTGCCAGAAGGGTGCTGTAAGCAATATCTTTTGCGGCGGAATAGCTTTCGCCGAAGAAAAGATAGATTCCGCCCATTACAAGAACCGTGTTCGCAATGGAACCGCAAAAACCAGCGGCGGCGCTTGCAAAAGTTTTGTTGATTTTAAATTTTACAAAAAGCGCAAAAACGCCCGCGGCAACAACGCCTATCATAATCCTCGGAAGAAGGCTAATCACTATTGCCCAAAGGCTTCCGCTTTCTTCGCCGAAAACCGGAACAAAAGGCGAAAAAACGAAGGAAGTAAGGTTCGGCTGAACTGTGTTTTTAATAAGGCTGGTGAGCCCGAAAACTCCGCCCAGAACGGCGCCTTTTTCCCAGCCGAAAAGAACCGCTCCGATTATTACCGGCATCTGTATGGTGGTAGCATTAATAGCGCCGAGAGGAATATATCCCAGCGGCGTTACTGAAAGCAATATTATAAGCGCGATGAAAAGCGCCATTTTTACCATTTCGGAAGTTTTTTGGCTTTTTATCATTGTTTTTCCTTCTTTTAAGAAAAATATGTAATTATAATATTATACTACTGTTATATTTTTATGGCAAGTGCGGGAAGGGATATTATCTTTCCGTTCATTTATTTTTATAAAAGGCAACGGAAAGGCAAAGGCAGCCGAGCGCAAGAAGAAGCGAAGAAATTATGCCTTCGCCGGTGTTTACGATATGGTTTATTGTTCCCGCAAAAAAGAGGCAGGAAGCGGCGGCGAATAAAATGCAGAGAAGTTTATTTCTGTTTATTTTCATTCAAGTCATCTCTTTCCGATAAAAATATGCCTGATTTTATTTTCCCGAAATTTTCCACATAACTGCCGAAAGAACGGCGCAGACAACCGCCACGCAGACGCAAATGGTTTTTACAATATTGCTCAAATCAAGGAAACCGCTGCCGGTAGTGGTTGCGGCGCAAACAACCGCAAAAATTGCGATAACAACCAAAATAATGCTGATTATTCTGAAAATTGTTTTCTTTTCCATATTTATCTCCTTTTCCTGCGGGAGCAAACCCGCATGTTATACTGCCGCTTCCTCAAGAAGCTTTTGGATATTCTTCGAAAGAGCCTGATTTTCCGGCTTATCAAGTCTTGGGTCGTCCTCAAGAATTTCCGACGCGGCTTTTTTAGCAAGTTCAAGAAGTTTTATATCGGTCATCATATCCGCCATTTTAAGCATTGGAAGGCCGCTCTGGCGGTAGCCGAAAAAGTCTCCGGGACCTCTTAACTTAAGGTCCTCCTCCGCAACCTTAAAGCCATCGGTGGTTTTTGCGATTACCTCAAGGCGGCGTTTTGTTTCGGGATTTTTTGTTCCGGAAATAAGAATGCAGTAGCTTTGTTCCTTTCCTCTTCCGACTCTTCCCCGAAGCTGATGAAGCTGGGAAAGGCCGAACCTATCCGCGTTTTCGATTATCATGCAAACTGCGTTCGGAACGTCAACCCCGACTTCGACAACGGTTGTTGAAACAAGGACCTGGAGCCGGTTTTCTGCAAAGGCTTCCATGACCCTTTCCTTTTCCGCGGGTTTCATTCTTCCGTGAAGGAGCCCGACGTTGCAGTCAACAAGTTCCTGCCCGGCAATCTGTTCCGCAAGATCCGCCGCCGCTTCAAGCGGAAGAGAATCTTCGTTTCTTTCAACAAGGGGGCAGATTATATAGCTTTGTTTTCCCTCTTTTGCAAAGTTGCGGACGAAATTGAAAGCCCTTTGGGAAAGTTCCGGAGTTACAAGATAGGTTTTCACCGGAATTCGGTTCTTCGGCATTTCATCAAGGACGGAAACATCGAGGTCACCATAAAGGACGAAGGCAAGGGTTCGCGGAATCGGCGTTGCGGACATAACTATCGTATGGGGCGCTTTGCCTTTTTTACCAAGGGCGGTTCGCTGGCGGACACCGAAACGGTGCTGTTCATCGGTGATTATAAGACCGAGATTTTTGAATTCAACGTCCTCCTGAATAAGCGCATGGGTTCCGGTAACAACGGTTATCTCGCCGGATTTTATTGCGGCCTTTACCGCGTTTTTTTCGGAAACTTTCATTGAACCGGTGAGCAAGCCCACTTTTATTCCAAAGGGAGCGAACATTTTTTCAAGGGTTGCTTTGTGCTGGGCGGCAAGAACTTCCGTCGGCGCCATCATTGCGCTCTGGAATCCGTTTTTTGCCGCAAAATACATACAGGAAGCAGCAACGGCGGTTTTTCCGGAACCGACATCGCCCTGGATAAGGCGGCTCATGGGAACGTCCGAGCACATATCTTTTTTACATTCAGCAATCACGCGTTTTTGAGCACCGGTCAGCTCAAAGCCGAGAGATTTTTCAAATTCCTCCGTGCTCAAATTCAAAAACGCCGTTCCTTCGGCGGTTCTGTTCTTTCCTTTAACAAGGCTCATTCCAAGAGTGAAGGCAAGAAATTCTTCGAAAATAAGGCGTTTTTTTGCTTTTTCAAGAGCCTCCTCACCGGAAGGGAAATGGATATTGCGGATAGCTTCCGCTTTTGAGCACAGGCCATATTTTTCAAGGATATCCGTGCTCAGAGTTTCTTTGATAAGGCTTCCGCAGTTTTCAAGAGCGGTTTTCATCTGGGCGGAAACCATTTTTGAAGAAAGGCCTTCGGTAAGCGGATATTGCGGAAGGAATCCGCTTTCTTCGGTTTGGATAACAACGGGAGAATTCATCTCTCCGCCGGTCATTCTTCTTGTAAAATCGCCATAGAAAATATATTCTTCGCCGATTTCAAGAGCTTCGACGGTATATTTTGCGTTGAAGAAGGTTATCAGCAAATCCCGCTCCATATCCGTTGCACGGACTTTTGAAACGGTGAGCCCTTTTCGGATAGGTCTTGTCGGGCTTTTTTGGGTAACGGTTGCGCGTACCGCGCAGGGGTGCTCATCGGAAGCGTCTTTTATGGAAAGGCTTCCGGTAAGATCGAGATAGCCCCTTGGATAATGCTCAAGAAGTTCGCCGATGTTCGTTATTCCAAGTTTAGCATAAACTTTCTGCCGTTTTTCGCCAACGCCTTTAAGCGCCGTAAGCGGTGAGCTTAAATCCATAAAAACGCCTCCTTTCCATATTCTGATTTTATCTTACAACTTTTGCGGCAAAAAACAAGGCTTTTTTTGTTAACAAATAAAAAGCGGGCGGATAATATCCGCCCCTACATTTTCAGAGTTTTTAAATATTCTTTCTGTCCGTCGGTTATGCGGTAGCTTTCGATTGCCTTCTGTATGGCTTTGTTATGGGTCCATTTTTCAAGCCGGCGATTTTCGATAAAAGGCAAAACCGCTTCATACTGTTTTGCGAGAGCCGTTGCAAAATACCATGCCTGCATCATCCGGATATAATATTCCTCCGATTCGATTTTCGCAACTTTTTCCGGATATTCCAAAGAAAAATCCTCACCGAGAAAATGTTCCATGAGCATTTTTATTCCGAAGCGGACGGAATAGACGTCCTTTGATGAAACCCATTTTTCAATATCTTCCAAAAGTTCTTTTTTATGCTTTTTGAAGATTTTCGGCGACATTGAATCGCAGGTTGCCCAGTTATCGACAAAGGGCAGAAATTCCGTGACCTTTTCTGCCGCTTTTCCGTAATCGTCTATGAATTCCAGAAGGAAAGCATGGAGATTGTTTTCCTCATAATATTCATGGGGAAGTTTTTTCAGAAAAATTTCCGCTTCCGGGCTTTTTGAAAAATCCTTTGCGAATTTCCGCAAAAGGGGCGTTCTTATTCCGATTATTTTTTCCTTCGGAACAGTCGGCATAAGTTTGCTTTGAAAATCGCGGTATTTTTCGTCCGCCATTGAAAAAAGGACGGATTTCAAGTCCTGCATTTTATCACCTCGCTTTTTTGTATTATAGCATAATTTTCAAAGAAAGAAAAACGCCGCGGCATTTCCGCGGCGTTTTTCCATAAGGTTCTCAAAAGGGCTCAATTATCGGTATGGCTGCAGGAGCAGCAGCCTTCTTCGCTTTTTTTGCAGCAGGAGCTGCCATAGGGACAGCCGATGCATTTGTTTCCGTTCTTTTTGGATTTGTAAATATAATATCCCGCAAGTATAAGGATTATTGCAAGGACGGCAATGATGATGATATCTTCCATAAATGACTGTTCCTTTCTTTAAAAATTTTATTTTTTAAGCCTTGGCGGCTTTTTCTTTCATATTTCTTTGTTCAGAGGTTGCGCAAAGATAGATTACAACAGAAGCCATTGCGATTACGGTTATGATTCCCGGAACGAATCCTGCGCCGAGGGTTCCTTCGGTGATGAGAGTTCCGATCTGATATACGAGGAAGCCAACAGTATATCCGACTGCGAACTGAAGACCGATTCCGCCCCAGAGCCATTTTGCGCTCTTCATTTCGGAGTTCATTGCGCCGATTGCCGCAAAGCATGGCGGAGTGAAAAGGTTGAACATAAGATAAGCAAGTGCGGCGGCTTTTGTGATTGCGAAAACGCCGGCAACTTCCGCCCCTGCGCCTTCCATAAGTTCAAGTTCTTCAGCATCGATGAGATTTTCAAGACCGACGAAGCAGACCGCAAGGGTTCCGACAACGTTTTCCTTCGCAATAAAACCGGTAACTGCCGCCGCGGCAAACTGCCAGGAAAGAACACCGACAATCGGAACAAGGATATATGCAACGGGATTTGCGATGGAAGCGAGAATGGAAGCATCCGCGCTTTCGGCAACGTTGAAGCTCCAGTCAAAGGTCTGCATTATCTGAACTGCGGTGTTACAAAGAAGGATTATTGTTGCGGCTTTTACGATATATGCCCAGCCGCGGCTGCACATGGACTTAAATGCACGCATAAGGCTTGGAACTTTATATTCCGGAAGTTCGATGATGAAGAAGGATTTTTTTGCTTTGTATCCGGTGATTTTGTTGATAAGAAGTGCGCCGAAGAAAATTATGACGATTCCCACAAAATACATAAGAGTTCCTACCCATGAAGCATCTTCAAAGAATACGCCGGCAAAAAGCGCGATTACAGGAAGTTTTGCGCCGCAGGGCATAAACGGAGCAAGCATAGCGGTGGCTCTTCTTTCGCGTTCGTTGCGGATAGTGCGGCAGGCCATAACGCCCGGAATTGCGCAGCCGGTTCCGATTACAAAAGGAATTACGGATTTTCCGGAAAGGCCTACTTTTTTGAAGATAGGATCAAGAACAACGGAAGCTCTTGCCATATATCCGCAGTCTTCAAGAAGCGCGATGAGGAAATACATTACCATAACAAGGGGAAGGAAGCCCACAACTGCGCCGACACCGCCGATTACGCCGTCAACAAGAAGCGCATAAAGAATGGGGCTTGCGCCTTCGACCATTCCGCCGACCCAGCTTTGGAAAGTTTCTATCCAGCCGACGAGGATATCGGCGATAAGTACGCCAAGACCTTTTTCGTGCTGGGAAATCATGAAAACAAGCCACATAACAAGGGCAAAAATCGGGATTCCGAGCCATTTGTTCGTAAGGATATCGTCGATTTTATCGCCGGTGTTTCTTCTGTTTGTAAAAACTTTTCTGGTTTCGACTTCTTTGACTATTTTGTTTACAAATTCAAAACGTTTTCTGTCCGCCGCAAGAACCTCTTCCTTGCTCAAAAGGTCAATGTTGCCCTGTTCATAAGGTGCTTTCTGGCCTTTTCCCTCCTGCATAGCGGCGGTTTTTACAACTTCTTTAAGTCCTTCCGCTTCGGTGGAAACGGTATCGATTACCGGGCAGCCGAGTTTTTCGGAAAGGAGTTTTGTATTGATTTTTGTTTCTTTCTTTGCGTTTACGTCAGCTTTATTAAGGGCAACGACAACCGGAATTCCGAGTTCGAGAATCTGGGTTGTAAAGAAAAGGCTTCTGGAAAGGTTAGTTGCGTCAACAATGTTGATTATTACGTCCGGGTTTTCGTTTTTTACGTAATCGCTTGTAACGCTTTCTTCGGAAGTGAAAGGCGACATGGAATATGCGCCCGGAAGGTCAACGGCAACAAGTTCTTCGGCTCCGTCATAATATGCCTTTTTGATGTGGTGTTCTTTCTTTTCAACGGTAACGCCCGCCCAGTTGCCGACTTTTTCGTTGCGGCCGGTTATGGCGTTATACATTGTTGTTTTGCCGCTGTTGGGGTTGCCTGTAAGCGCAATTCTCATTAATGGGATTCTCCTTTTATGTTAAATGTCGAAATTAAAAACTGATTAGGTTAGGAAAGGCTAACCGTTTTGTGGAAAGCGGAATTACGCTTTTTATTCCGCAGGAGGTAATCATTCAACGTTGATTGCTTCCGCAAGCTGGTTATCGATGCTGTATCTTCCGTCTTTAACAGAAACGGTACAGCCGCCTTTTCGGTGTGCAATCACCGTAATCGGTTCGCCGCTGTAGCATCCGAGAGAAAAAAGAAAAGCATCGAGTTCTTCATCATCGGTTTCGATGGAGCGGATTATATATTCTTTTCCTTCTTCTGCTTCCCTTAAGTTCATTCTCTATCACACTTTCCAAAATTTATCTTTATGGTTAGTCTTAGCTAACCGTTTTTCTGAAATAAAAGTTAGGACTTCCTAACCATATTGAAGTATATCACTACTGCACAACTTTGTCAATATATTTTTGGTAATTTTTTCTTTTCGTTTTTCGGATATCATTTTTCACAGCCGTTATTGTAAAAGCTTTTTTTATATTGTATAATTATATTCAGTTTAAAACCCTTTTAATTCGGAGGAAAAAATGAAGGCTGCTTTTTTTACCCTTGGCTGTAAGGTTAACCAATATGAAACGCAGATTATGGAACAGGCTTTTTCAAAAGCGGGTTTTGAAATTGTCGATCCGGAAAGCGGCGCGGACGTTTACGTTATAAATTCCTGCACCGTTACCGGAACCGGCGACAAAAAATCCCGCCAGATGGTGCGCCATTTCCGCCGCAAAAACCCGAACGCGGTTATTGCCCTTACCGGTTGTTATCCCCAGGCTTTTCCCGAAGAATCTTCCCTTCTTCTTGAAGCGGACGTTATAACCGGTTCCGCCGACAGAAGCCAGGTTCTTCCGGCGGTTTTTGATGCCCTTGACGGAAAGCGCGTTGTTCATATAACTCCCCACGAAAAACTCGAAGAATTTGAACCGATGCAGGCCAGCGGAATGCTTGACCGCACCAGAGCTTTTGTAAAAATCCAGGACGGATGCGACAACCGCTGTTCCTATTGCATTATCCCGAAGGCAAGAGGACATGTCCGTTCAAAACCGCTCAAGGATATTGAACGCGAGCTGGAAAGCCTTCTTTCCCACGGTTACACCGAAGTTGTTCTTGCTGGAATAAACCTTCCTTTCTATGGAAGGGACCTCGGTCTTTCGCTCATCAACGCCGTTGAGCTTGCCTGCGATATTATGCCGAGGGTACGCCTCAGCTCTCTTGAGCCGGAACTTCTTTCGAGAGAGGACGTTGAGCGCCTTGCGAAGCTTCCGAACTTTTGTCCCCAATTCCATCTTTCTCTCCAGAGCGGCTGCGACAGGACCCTTAACCGCATGAGAAGAAGATATAACACCGATATGTACCGTGAAGTTGTCAAGAATATCCGTGAATTTTTCCCGAACGGCGGACTCACCACCGACGTTATAGTCGGATTCCCCGGCGAAACTGACGAGGATTTTGAGGAAAGCTGCCGCTTTATTGAGGAAATGGGCTTTGCGAAAGTTCACGTTTTCCCCTATTCCAGAAGAACCGGAACCGACGCCGCGGATATGCCCGACCAGGTTCCAAATTCCGTCAAAACCGAAAGAGCCGCAAAAATGGCGGAAAGAGCCGAAGCGGTCCGCAAAAAATTCCTCGAAAGTCAGGTCGGTCTTACCGAATCCGTCCTTATCGAATCCGTTATCAAGGACGGAATGATGAACGGTTACACGATGAATTATACCCCGGTTGTTATTCCGGCGGTAAAATCCCTTCTTTGCACCGTTCAGGAAGTTGTCATAACCGGAGTTTCCGGTGATGTTTGCACCGGAAGAATTAAAAATCCTCCGGTGGGATATGACCCATTGGGAATGTTTGATTAAATTTTTTCAGCAAAAACCGCATGTTTCCGCCGTTTTTTCAATATTGCAAAATTTTTGAAAAAAATTTTAAAAAAAGTGTTGACATTTTGGTTTTGCTCGTGTATAATTATCAACGTTGACCCCACAAGGTCATTGTGGCCCGGTAGTTCAGCTGGTTAGAACGCTAGCCTGTCACGCTAGAGGTCGAGGGTTCGAGCCCCTTCCGGGTCGCCACTTTGCTGATGTAGCTCAGTAGGCAGAGCACTTCCTTGGTAAGGAAGAGGTCATCAGTTCGAATCTGATTATCAGCTCCATCAAGCCGCTACGTAAGCGGCTTTTTGCTATGTTGGAGCTTTTATATAGATGAACTTCGCTTGGAAAACGGTTCCCTGCGGAGTTATTTTTTTGCAAAAAATTACGGTGTGCCAAAAGGCACACCGTTTTTTTATAACGTAACGGTAAATTTTGCTCCGCCTTCCGGGCGGTTTTCCGCATGAACTTTTCCGCCATGCAGGTTCAGAATGTTTTTTACAAGGGCAAGCCCAAGCCCGTTGCCTTCTTCCTTATGGGAAGAATCGCTTTGATAAAATTTATCGAAGATATGTTTTATGGAATCTTCCGGAATTCCGGGGCCGCTGTCCTCAACGGTACAGATTATGTTTTCGCCTTCATTAAAAAGGCGGATTTTCAGAAGTCCTTCCGGAGGGCTGAATTTTACCGCATTGGAAATAAGGTTGTTCCAGACGTGGAACATAAGATTTTCGTTGCCTTCGAATTCGATTTCGCAAAGGTCGATATCAAGTTCGATATCCTTTTCGTCCCATTCCCTTTCAAAAGTAAGCACCGATTGGCGGATCTGCTCGTCAAGGCGGTATTTTTTGATGTTCGGCTGAATCGCCTTGTTATCGACTTTTGAAAGAAGAAGAATGTTTCCCACAAGGGCGGAAAGGCGCCTTGTGTTGAAAAGGATCTTTTCCGTATAGGTTCTTTCTTCTTCACAGCAATCCGGGTTGCACTGAAGAAGGGTCGCGTAGCCTTCTATGGCGTTTATCGGCGTTTTGAATTCATGGGAAACATTTGAAACAAAATCTGTCTGCAGAATTTCCGTTGCACCGAGTTCCTCTGTCATAAGGTTAAAGTTGGAATACATTTCTTTTATCTCGCAGAAGGGGCTTTTTGTTTCAAGCCGGATATCAAAATTCCCTTTTGAAACTTCGTTCATGGCGTTGCTGAGTTTTGTGATTGGCCCGAAGAAAAGTTTTCCGAGATAAAAAGTGAGCGAATAACCTATCATAAGGTTGAAAATTATGAACCAAATCAGAAGAAAAGTAAGTTCTCTTGTGTGAAAAATTGTGCTCAGCAAAAACGCCAGAACCGTTGAAACAAAAAAGGTGAACGCAAGGCAGACCATTACCGCAAGGGTGAACCAAAGCCTTGTGCTCCGGCGGACAATTTTTCTTGTTTTTTCAATTTCGTTTATCTTCATGCTTTCACAACCTTATAACCCACTCCGCGGATAGTTACGATTTTAAAATCCGGGTTATCGCGGAATCTTTCGCGAAGGCGGCCGATATGTACATCAACGGTGTGGGTGTCGCTTTCGCTTTCATATCCCCAGATATCGTCCATAAGCTGCTGGCGGGTGAAAATTTTTCCCGGGAAAGAAGCCATTTTATAAAGAAGCATAAATTCCTTCTGGGGAAGGATCATGCTTTCCTTCGGGGTTGTGACCATAAGGGAATCGCATTCCATAACGGTTGAACCGATTGTCTGGCGGCGTTCGTTTATCATCTGTGCTCTGCGCAAAAGAGCGCCCACGCGAAGGACCATTTCGTTTATATTAACCGGTTTTACCATAAAATCGTCCGTTCCGGAAAGAAAACCGAGGCGCATATCGTCAAAAGCGTCCTTTGCGGTTATCATCATTACCGGAACAAGGTTTCCGCTTTCCCGAAGGGTTCTTACAAGCTCATAGCCATCCATGACCGGCATCATAATATCGGAAATTATAAGGTCATAATAATCGTTATCGAGGGCATCCAGCGCTTCCTTTCCGTCGGAAACCCCTTTTATGGTATAGCCGTTTTTCGTAAGAACATGCTGGAAAAGCTGGCGGAGTTCCCTGTCGTCCTCCGCAATAAGAATTTTAAACATCCGGACATTCTCCTTTTTTATAGTTTCTTCCATTATTATAATGCCATATTTTCAAATTGCTGTAAACAAAAGTTCAACAAAAGTTGAATTTTCTTTACAAAAGACAGATTTATGCTGTATAATAAAATCGGAATAATTTTTTCGGAGGAATTTTAAATGAACTACAAAGCTTTTCTTATTGAAGCGGGAAAAAGAATGCTCCATTCCGGTTTTACCGTAGGAACCTGGGGCAACATCAGCGTCCGCGACCCGGAAACCGGATACGTTTATCTCACCCCTTCCGGCATGCCTTATGACACCCTTACCGAGGACGATATTGTTGTTATGGATCTTGACGCAAACCGCATTGAAGGCGAACGCAGACCCACCATTGAATATATGATGCATCTCGGAATCATGAAAAACCGCCCCGACGTAAACGCGGTTATTCATACCCACCCCATCTATTCCCAGATTTTTGCACTTCTTCATGAAGAGATCCCGCCGGTTATCGATGAAGCTGCCCAGGCTCTCGGCGCAAACCCTGTTCGTGTAACCGAATATGCCCTTCCCGGTTCTCTTGAAATGGCGGAAAACGTTATCAAAACTCTCGGAAACGACGCCGCCTGCCTTATCGGAAACCACGGCGCTGTTTCTGTCGGAAAAGATATGGAAACCGCTTTCAAAGTCTGCACCATTCTTGAAATGTCCGCGCAGATTTATTATATGGCAAGAAGCATTGGCACCCCGAAACCCATTCCCCAGGATAAAGTTGAATATATGGTAAACGTAACCGTCAAGGATTACGGCCAGAAAAAATAAGTTTTTTATAAATATAAACCCCGTGCTCAAATTTGAGCACGGGGTTTTTGTTACCGTTTTTTGTCGAGGTCATCGAGAAGTTTTTTATAAGGCATAAGCATGCCTTCATTCATCTTGTTCCCCATCTTTGCTTTTATTTTCGGATTTCCTATCATTGCACCAACGGCATACATTGCAAGCATTCTGGGCCATTTTTTCTGCGGAAAATCATACTGACCGTGGGATTTATAGAATTTGTGGTCCGCTTTCATCATTCCCTGCATCTGCCAGATAAGGTCGCGGAAAATCTTCATTCCACCGATTCCATAAAAATTCTGCGGCGGAACATATTTATTTTCTATTGCATAATCAAGGGTTTTTGCAAGGCGGTCGATTTCTTCATCCGGATCCTTTTCATCAGTTGCGACGCCGGCAAGAAAATTCCCGCCGACCTGCGCCCTTGCTTCGATTATCATACGGAGGTTTTCCTCTTCGGAAAGATTTCCGGAAACAAGATAGCCGAAAGGCATTCCCATGGTAACGGTACGGTGACCGTTGCAGAACTGGCGGTCATCATACATTTTGAAAAAGGCTCCCATGGAATGATCCTTTATGCTGAACGCATAGACAATAGCTTCGCCTGTCTGGAGTTCATTCCGGAGGAAATCATCAAATCCGTCTTTATAAACGCATTTTCCGGAAACTGCGCAGCTGAAACAGCCAAGACAACCGCCGGCAAAGGGATATTCACGGATATTGACCACTCTTGTTTTTCTCGGAAAAACAGTGCAAAAGCGTTTTATCATTGATTCAAGCTGTTTGTTTTCCGGTTCGCAGTCAGTTATTATAACAACATCGCCGGGTTTGTTTTCTTCGGTTTTTCCGGGAATCGAAACCGCGATATTTTTCGGTGCGGAAGGTTTTTCCGGCGCGGTTTCAAAAAAACCGTTTTCTGTATTCCATATAACAAAATCAAAAAATTCCTTCGCTTCCTTTTGTCCTTTTTCGGAAAGAAGATCGTCCATATCCGCGGAAAGGCCTTTGATATATTTAAAGCCAAGATCAAAGCAGTTATCACGGATATAATTATGAGCGGTTATATCATAAAAATGTTTCGATGTGGAAAACTGGGTTGCGAATTTTTCCGAAAGATCGGTTTTGCTTTCCTTAAGAAGTTCGATGAATCTGTGGAGCTGACAAGGCGCAACAAAGGTATAGACCGGATAGGAAAAGATGACAAGTTCCGCATTTTCGATCATTTCTTTTGCTTTTGAAAAATCTTTTTCAAGCACTTTTATTTTCTGTCCCGCATCAAGAACGGAAAATTCATGTTCCGGGTGGAGTTTTTCAAGATATTTGAAAGTCTGAAGAGTTATGCTGAATTTGCCTTTCGGGCTTCCGTTAACAATAAGAATTTTCATTTTTCTCTCCGCCTCTTCGTTTTTACTTTTTAAATAAGTATAGCATCCTTTTGATTTTTAAACAAGCCGGGCAATCGGTGCTCAAAAATAAAATCCCGTGCTCAAAACTTGAGCACGGGATTTTTTGCTGTTTTATCAGATATCAAGAACGTATCCGAGAAGGAGATTTGTTGTGTTGAGAAGTCCGGAAATATGGGTCCTTTCCATTCCGTGGCTGCACCATACCGCCATTCCGAAAGTTGCGGCACGAAGGTTGTTGCCCGCTCTTACCGCGGCGTTTGCATCGGTTCCGTAATGATAATAAACATCGACTTCATAATCGCATCCGGCCTTTTCCGCATAGCCGATAAGGCGGTTTGTGAGTTCAAAATCATAAGGAGCGGCGGCATCTTTTCCGCAGATGGAAACGGCATATTCGTTTCCGTCATAATCCGGGCCGATAAGACCGATGTCGATCGCAACATATTCGGAAACTTCCGGAGGAACGTAGGTTCCGCCCATTCCGATCTCTTCGGAATAAGGGAAGGCAAGCATTGTTCTGTATTTCGGTTTAAGGTTGTTTTCGGAAAGATATTTCAGCATTGTGAAAACGCAGGCGATGGCGCCTTTGTCATCGATAAAGCGGGATTTTATATAGCCTTTTTCGGTGACCTGGCAGCGGGGCTCAACGGAAATGAAATCGCCATGGCGGATTCCGAGAGCTTTTACGTCCTCTTTGGAGGAGATTTTTTCGTCAAGGATAACCATCATTGTGTTTTCATCACGGGGAAGGGTTCTTGCGTCATCAAAAACGTGGACGGAATGGCTCTGGCAAGTCATAAGACCGGTGTATTCTCTTCCGTCGCGGGTGTGAATGGTTACGGTTTCGCCTTCATAGCTGCTGTAGTTGACTCCGCCCAGCTGACGAACACGGATCATTCCGTTTGCGTCAATAGTGCGGACCACCATTCCGAGGGTATCCGGATGGGCGCCCACAAGAACGGTTTTTGAATTATCCTCGCCCTCAAGAGTGATATATGCTGTGCTTTTGTTGTCATAAGTTACCTTATGACCGAATTTTGCGGCATATTCTTCAAGAAGCGGATTCATTTTTACGTAATAGCCGACCGGGCTTGGGGTGTTTACGATATCTTTGAAGCAATCGATAAGAAATTTTTCATCAACGTTGAATTTCATCTTTTTTCACCTCGAAAAAAATTTATATTCTGATTATACAACACTCCTCTTTTTCTTTCAAGTTCCTTGTTTTTTGGCATTTTGCATTAAAAAACGGCGGCTTTCCTGCAAGATTTTTTTGCTTTCGCGGAAGGGCTTCAAAATGTACCGAATAACCAAAATTAAAGCCATTTTGTTATAATTTTTGTCCTTGACAATCACCTTTAATAATGTTAAATTTATTATATAAGTGAATACACATTCTTTGCAACTGACGGACATAGGTGGAGCACCACGGTGGAGCAAAGAATGAATTTGGGGAAGGCTTCCCCTTTTTTATTTCAGCCGACCGTCTGGGCACATTTACTCCTTTTTTAACGCAAGGAGTAAGTGTGTCCATTTTTTATTTTGTAAAGGAGATTGACCATGAAAAAAGTTGGAATCATTATGGGCAGCGACAGCGATCTTCCGATCGTTACCAAAGCCACCGATACCCTTAAAGCGCTCGAAATTCCTTTCGAAGTGCACGTTTATTCCGCGCACAGAACCCCGGTTGAAGCACGCGATTTTGCGGTTAACGCAAGAGAAAACGGCTTTGGCGCAATTATTGCGGCTGCGGGAATGGCAGCACATCTTGCCGGCGCAATTGCCGCAAACACCACCCTTCCGGTAATCGGAATTCCCTGCAAATCTTCAAATCTCGACGGCATTGACGCCCTTCTTTCAACTGTTCAGATGCCCACCGGCATTCCGGTAGCAACTGTTGCGATAAACGGAGGAGCCAATGCCGCTTTGCTTTGCGCCCAGATCTTTGCGGTTGAAGACAAGGAACTCGCCGCAAAGCTTGACGCAAAACGCGCTTCCGACGCCGCAAAAGTTCTTGAAAAAGATAAAGCAATAAGCGCATCTTTTTAAATTTGTATTTTAATTTATCAAAAATTTATATTTTTTAAGGAGCAACAAAATTATGGAAAACAAACTTGTTTACAGCGGAAAAACCAAAGACGTATTCGCACTTGAAAACGGAAACTATCTCCTCAAATTCAAAGATGACTGCACCGGCAAAGACGGCGTTTTTGATCCGGGCGAAAACTCCGTTGGCCTTACCATCGAAGGCGTTGGCGACGTTAACCTTCGCATGTCCATCTACTTCTTCGAAAAAGTAAACGCAGCAGGCATCAAAACCCACTACGTTTCCGCCGACCTTGAAAACACCACCATGGAAGTTCTTCCCGCAAAAGCTTTCGGTCACGGACTTGAAGTTATCTGCCGCCACAAAGCAGTTGGCTCCTTCATCCGCCGCTACGGCGATTATATCGAAGACGGTGCAGACCTTCCCGCATACGTTGAAACCACTTTCAAAAACGACGAAAAAGGCGACCCGCTCGTAACCAAAGACGCTCTCGTTGCTCTCGGCGTAATGACCGATGAACAGTATGACGATATCAAAGCAATGACCCAGCAGATCACCCAGATCGTTGCAGACGACCTTAAAGAAAAAGGCCTTGTTCTTTACGATATCAAATTCGAGTTCGGTTACGATGCAGACGGCAAAGTAATGCTCATCGACGAAATCGCTTCCGGCAATATGCGTGTTTATAAAGACGGAAAATATATTGACCCCATGACCCTTTCCGAACTTTTCTTCGCATAATTTATTCTTAAAACGAAGTAAAACAAAGGAGAAAACATGGGCGGATTTTTTGGCGTAGCCTCTAAAAACGACTGTATGGTCGATGTCTTCTTCGGAACGGATTACCATTCCCATCTCGGAACCCGCCGCGGCGGACTTGCCGCTTTTGATGAAGAAACCGGCCTTCAAAGACAAATCCACAACATTGAAAACTCGCCTTTCAGAACCCGTTTTGAAAACATCTTCGACGAGATGAAAGGCAATTCTGCCATCGGATGCATAAGCTCCATGGAACCCCAGCCGCTTCTTATCCGTTCCGGTCTGGGCGCATTCGCAATTTGCTTTATCGGAATCATAAACAACTCCGACGAGCTTATCGAAAAATATCTTTCCAAAAACAGCGGTTTTTTCAACGCAATGACCGGCGGAAGAGTCAACTCCGTTGAACTTCTTGCGGCGCTTATAAGCCTTAAGGAAGATTTTACCGAAGGCATTAAATTCGCGCAGGAAGTTATCGACGGAACCGCTTCCATTCTTATCCTTAAAGAAGGCGGAAACATTATTGCCGCAAGGGACAAAATGGGAAGACTTCCGGTTCTTGTCGGAAAAGACGAAAGCGGTTTTTGCGTAACCTTTGAATCCTTCGCCGCAAAAAAACTCGGTTATGAAATCGTTGAAGAACTCGGCCCGGGCGAAATTGTTGAAATTTCTCCGGACAGAATGGTTCGCCTTGCTGAACCGGGAAAAGAAATGCGAATCTGCGCTTTTCTCTGGTCCTATTACGGATACTCGACTTCCACTTACGAAGGTATCAACGTTGAAACAATGCGTTACCGCAACGGAAGCCTTCTTGCGCAGATGGACAAGCTCAACGGTTTTTGTGAGCACATAGATTACGTCGGCGGCGTTCCGGATTCCGGAACACCCCACGCAATAGGTTATGCGAACGAAAGCAAAATTCCCTTTGCGCGTCCGTTTATAAAATATACCCCAACCTGGTCCAGAAGTTTTATGTCCACAAAACAAAGCGAAAGGGCAAAAGTCGCCAAGATGAAACAGATGCCCGTCAACGAGCTTATTAAAGACAAGGATCTTCTTTTTGTTGATGACTCCATAGTCCGCGGAACCCAGCTTCGGGAAACGGTTGATTTTCTTTACAGCAACGGCGCAAAATCCGTACATATGCGTTCGGCCTGTCCGCCGATTATGTACGGCTGCAAATTCCTTAATTTTTCCAGAGCGACAAGCGATATGGAACTTATCGCAAGACGCACCATTATGGAACTTGAAGGCGAAGAAGGTTTTAACCACATTGAAGAATACAGCGACGGCAACACCGAACGCGGAAAAAATCTTCGCAAATCAATTTGTGAAAAACTTCATTTTGCTTCTCTTGATTTCCAGAATGTTGACGGCATTGTAAAAGCAATCGGGCTTCCTGCCTGCAAACTCTGTACTTATTGTTGGAACGGAAAGGAATAATTTTTATGAACACAAATTCCAGATCTGACAGCTATGCAGCCGCCGGTGTTGATATCACCGCAGGCTATAAAGCTGTTGAACTTATGAAACAGCATATTGCAAAAACCATGACCTCCGGCGTTTGTTCCGATGTCGGCGGTTTCGGCGGACTTTTTGAACTTGATATCACCGGAATGGAAAGACCCGTTCTTGTTTCCGGAACCGACGGCGTCGGCACCAAGCTCAAACTTGCTTTCCTCCTCAACAAACACGATACCGTCGGTATCGACTGTGTTGCAATGTGCGTAAACGACATCATCTGCGTCGGCGCAAAACCGCTTTTCTTCCTTGACTATATTGCCTGCGGCAAAAACGTTCCGGAAAGAATCGCGGATATCGTAAAAGGCGTTGCGGAAGGCTGCGTACAGTCCGGCTGCGCTCTTATCGGCGGTGAAACCGCGGAAATGCCCGGATTCTATCCCGCAGACGAATATGACCTTGCGGGTTATTCCACCGGCGTTGTTGATAAGAAAAACATCATCGACAACAAAACCATGAAACCCGGCGACGTTGTAATCGCTCTTCCTTCCAGCGGCGTTCATTCCAACGGTTTTTCCCTTGTAAGAAAAGTTTTCGACGTTGAAAACGCGGACATCACCGTTCCGGAAGAAAAACTCGGCGGAAAATCCATTGGTGAAACCCTTCTTACTCCCACCAGAATTTACGTAAAATCCGTTCTTGCCCTTCTTGAAAAAGTTAAGGTAAAAGGAATTTCCCATATCACCGGCGGCGGTTTTTATGAAAACATTCCGCGTTCAATTCCCGACGGTCTCGGCGCAAAAATCAACCGCAGTGACGTAAGGGTTCTTCCTATCTTCGAACTTCTTATGGAACGCGGCGGAATTTCCGAGCACGATATGTTCAACACCTTCAACATGGGCGTAGGCATGAGCATCGTTGTTTCCGCGGAAGACGCGGAAACCGCTCTTTCCGTGCTCAAGGAAAACGGCGAGGACGCTTATATCATCGGAACCATCGAAGAATCTGAGGAGAAAATCACCATATGCTGAAACTTACCATTGACGGCATCAAAGCCGGAATTATGATCGCAATAGGCGGAAGCGTTTTTCTTGCCTGTGAAAACAGATATATCGGCGCAATTCTTTTTTCCGTTGCGCTCCTCTGCATCTGTCTTAAAGGATATTCCCTTTTCACCGGAAAAGTCGGATATCTTCCGGAAAACCACAGCAAGAAAGCCGTTAAAATCCTTCTTTGCGGCCTTCTCGGCAACATTGTTTCCACAATTCTTCTCGGCTTTGCCGTCAGCTTCGCAAATCCCGCTCTTGGTGAAGCGGCAAAAGTTATCTGCGAAGCAAAACTTTCGCAGGAAGCGCTCCAGACTTTTATCCGGGCGTTTTTCTGCGGCGTGCTCATGTATATGGCCGTGAGCACCTATCGCGAAAAAAATACCCTTGCGGGAATTTTCTTCTGCGTACCTGTTTTTATCCTCAGCGGATTTGAACATTCCATTGCAAATATGTTCTATTTTGGAGCTTCCGGCATCATCAATCCTGATTCCGTAATCTATCTTGCAATCGTTGTTGCCGGAAACTCTGTCGGCGGAATGGCAATGCCCATTCTCAATATTCTTGGAAAAGGGGAACCGAAAAATGCGTGAAAACCCGGTAAAAATCGCCGTTCTTGTTTCCGGCGGCGGAACAAACCTCCAGGCTCTTATTGATGCGCAAAACAGCGGCATCATCAAAAGCGGAAAAATCGAACTTGTTATTGCGAACAACGCCGGAGCTTACGCTCTTGAACGTGCCGCAAAAGCAGGAATCAAAACCGCAACCGTTCTTAAAAAAGAACTCGGCTCCGCCGAGGCTTTTGAACAGAAGATCAAAGACCTTCTTACCGAAAACGGAATTGAAATTATCGTTCTTGCGGGCTTTATGGCTATACTCAGCGAAAATTTCACCAGGGATTATCCTAAGCGTATAATCAACGTACATCCCGCGCTTATTCCTTCCTTCTGCGGAAAAGGTTTTTACGGACTTCATGTTCACGAAGCCGCTCTTGCATACGGCGTAAAAGTTACCGGCGCAACGGTTCATTTTGTCAATGAAATTCCCGACGGCGGCGAAATCATTATGCAAAAGGCCGTTGCAATCCGCGAAAACGATACCCCCGAAACCCTTCAGAAGCGCGTAATGCGCCTTGCCGAATGGAAGATCCTTCCCCTTTCGGTAGAAAAAGTTTGTGCCAAAATAATTTCGGAATAAACATAAAAAAGAGAGGAAAAAGATTATGGACATTTACAAAATCAACGACATTGCCGAACTTATCAAAGACAACGCCTATGTTGGCCGCGGAATTGTAATCGGCAAAACCGCCGACGCAAAAAAAGCCGTTGTTGCCTATTTCATCATGGGCAGAAGCGCAAACAGCCGCAACCGCGTTTTTGTTGAACGCGACGGCGCTCTTTTCACCGAACCTTTTGACGCTTCCAAAGTTCAGGACCCGAGCCTTATCATCTATGCTGCTCTCCGCGAACTTGGAAACAAACTTATCGTAACCAACGGCGACCAGACCGACACCATTTATAACGGAATCAAATGCGGCGGAACCTTCAGCGGTTCTCTTGCAACCCGCGAATTTGAACCGGACGCTCCGAACCTTACTCCCAGAATCAGCGGCATGGCAACTTTTGCAAACGGCGATTTCACCTATCAGATGAACATCCTCAAATCTGCTGACGCTGAAGGCACCGCATGCAACAGATACACCTTCGATTATCCCGCACTTCCCGGTCTCGGACATTTCATCCACACCTATGTTTGCGACGGAAACCCCATTCCCACCTTCCAGGGCGAACCGGAAAGAGTTGCAATCCCGAACTGCATTGATGAATTCACCGAATCCCTTTGGAACGCACTTAACGAAGACAACAAAATTTCCCTTTACGTTCGCTATGTTGATCTTGCAACCGGCGAAGCAGAAAACAGACTTATCAATAAAAATAAATGATATATAAAGGAGCAAGCGAACGATGAAAGAATTTGAACTTAAATACGGCTGCAACCCCAACCAGAAACCTTCCAGAATTTTTATGGACAACGGTGAAGACCTTCCTATCGAGATTCTTAACGGCCGCCCCGGTTTTATCAACTTCCTTGATGCTTTCAACAGCTGGCAGCTTGTTAAAGAACTTAAAGAAGCTCTCGGCATGCCCGCAGTAACTTCCTTCAAACACGTAAGCCCCACTTCCGCAGCTGTTGGCATTCCGCTTTCCGAAGACCTTAAAAAAGCATGCTTTGTTGATGATATCGAAGGTCTTGACGAATCTCCTCTTGCCTGCGCTTATGCAAGAGCACGCGGCACCGACAGAATGTGCTCCTTCGGCGACTGGGTCGCACTTTCCGACGTTTGCGACGTCACCACCGCTCTTATGATCAAACGCGAAGTTTCCGACGGCGTAATCGCTCCCGGTTATGAACCCGAAGCTCTCGAAATCCTTAAATCCAAACGCAAAGGCGGATATAACGTTGTTAAAATCGACCCCGATTATGTTCCGGAAGTTACCGAACACAAACACGTTTTCGGAATCACCTTTGAACAGGGCAGAAACAACTTCAAAATCGACGCCGACCTTCTCAAAAACATCGTAACCGAAAACAAGGATATGCCCGAAAGCGCAGTCCGCGACCTTATCGTTGCTCTTATCACCCTTAAATACACCCAGTCCAACTCCGTTTGCTATGCTGTTGACGGACAGGCAATCGGCGTAGGCGCAGGTCAGCAGTCCAGAATCCACTGCACCCGCCTTGCAGGTACCAAAGCAGACACCTGGTTCCTCCGCCAGCACGAAAAAGTTCTGGGCCTTCCCTTCAAACCCGAACTCGGCAGACCCGACCGCGATAACGTTATCGACGGTTACATCAACAAAAACGAAGAAGACGTTTGCGCAGAGGGCAACTGGCAGAAATATTTCACCGAACAGCCCGCTCCTCTTACCGATGAAGAAGCAAAAGCTTTCCTTGCAACCCGCGAAGGAGTTGCTCTTGGTTCCGACGCATTCTTCCCCTTCAGCGACAACATTGAAAGAGCAAAACGCAGCGGCGTAAAATATATCGCAGAACCCGGCGGCTCCATTCGTGACGATGCAGTTATCGAATGCTGCAACAAATACGATATGGTAATGGCATTCACCGGAATGCGTCTTTTCCATCACTAATTTTTAAAATCCGTTAACGGAGGCTTTTATTTATGGAAGTTTTAGTAGTTGGCGGCGGCGGCCGCGAACATGCAATAATCAAAAAAATCAAAGAAAACAGCGAAGTTTCCAAAATCTATGCACTTCCCGGCAACGGCGGTATCGCCGCCGATGCCGAATGCGTTGCAATCGGCGCAAAGGACATCGACGCAATCGTTGAATTCGCCGTTGAGCACAAAGTTGACTATGCCGTTGTTGCTCCGGACGATCCTCTTGTTCTCGGTGCGGTCGATGCTCTTGAAGCAAAGGGAATCCCCTGCTTTGGACCCAGAGCAAACGCAGCTATTATCGAAGGCAGCAAGGTTTTTTCCAAAGACCTTATGAAAAAATACGGAATCCCCACTGCCGAATACGAAGTTTTCAGCGATATGGAATCCGCGCTCAAATATCTTGAAACCGCACCCATTCCCACCGTTATCAAAGCGGACGGACTTGCTCTCGGAAAAGGCGTAATCATTGCCGAAACCAGAGAAGCCGCAATGGAAGCAGTTCATTCCATGATGGAGGACAAAGTTTTCGGAAAAAGCGGCGATAACATCGTTATCGAAGAATTCCTTACCGGACCGGAAGTTTCCGTCCTTTCCTTCACCGACGGAAAAACCGTTGTTCCGATGATTTCTTCCATGGACCACAAACGCGCCCACGATAACGACACCGGTCTTAATACCGGCGGCATGGGAACCGTTGCTCCGAACCCTTATTATACCGAAGAAATTGCGAAGGAATGTATGGAAAAGATTTTCCTTCCCACCATTAACGCAATGAATGCCGAAGGCAGAACTTTTAAAGGCTGCCTCTATTTCGGACTTATGCTTACCCCCAAAGGCCCGAAGGTTATTGAATATAACTGCCGCTTCGGTGACCCGGAAACCCAGGTTGTTCTTCCCCTTCTCGAAAGCGACCTTCTCACGGTTATGCAGGCCGTTACCGAAGAACGCCTTTCCGAAGTTGAAGTCAAATTTGCAGGTAAAAACGCCTGCTGCGTAATAATGGCTTCTGATGGCTATCCGGAACATTACGAAAAAGGTTTTGAAATCACCATTCCCGAAGAGGTTGCAGAAAACGTTTACGTTGCCGGCGCAGCCATTAAAGAAGGAAAACTTGTAACTTCCGGCGGAAGAGTTCTCGGCGTTACCGCAATTGCCGAAACTCTTCCCGAAGCAATCAAAGCTTCTTACAGCCTTGTAGAAAAAATCCACTTTGACAATGCGTTCTATCGCCATGATATCGGCGCACGCGCCCTTGCCGCAAAGGAGGAAAAATAAATTGGTATATCGTGTTTTTGTTGAAAAGAAAAAGGAACTTGCAAACGAAGCAAAATCCCTTTTCAATGACGCAGTTACCCTTCTCGGAATCAAAGATCTTACCGACGTTCGCGTTATAAACCGTTATGACGCCGAAAATATTTCCGAAGAACTTTTTGATTACGCAAAGAAAACTGTTTTTTCCGAACCCCAGCTCGATATCGTTTCCGAAGATGTTGATCTTTCCGGCGCAACCGCTTTTGCGGTTGAATATCTTCCGGGTCAGTTTGACCAGAGGGCAGATTCCGCCGCACAGTGTATCCAGATAATTTCCCAGGGCGAAAGACCCACCATCAGAACCGCAAAAGTTTATGCCCTTTACGGCGAACTTTCCGATTCCGAAATCGCTGAAATCAAAAAATACGTAATCAACCCGGTTGAAGCAAGAGAAGCCGGTTTTGAAAAACCCGAAACCCTTGCGATTGAATATAACATTCCCACCGAAGTTGCGACTCTTGAAGGTTTCCGTGAGCTTAAGCGAGAAGAAGTCGAAGCTTTTGTTGAAAAATACGGCCTTGCAATGGACGCCGATGACCTTCAGTTCTGCCAGGAATATTTCCGCAGCGAAGACCGCGACCCCACCATCACCGAGATCCGCATGATCGATACCTATTGGTCCGACCATTGCCGCCACACCACTTTTAATACCACCATCGATTCCGTTAAATTTGAGGACGAACTTCTCCAGAAAGCATATGACGATTATATTGCAACCAGAGAAGAACTCGGCCGCAAAAAACCGGTTTGCCTTATGGATATCGGCACCCTCGCGGTAAAATATCTCAAAAAACACGGAAAACTTGATAAACTTGACGAATCCGAAGAAATCAACGCCTGCACCGTTAAAATTGAAATTGAAGCTGACGGCAAAAAAGAACCCTGGCTCCTTCTTTTCAAAAACGAGACTCACAACCACCCCACCGAAATCGAACCTTTCGGCGGCGCGGCAACCTGTGTCGGCGGCGCGATCCGCGACCCGCTTTCCGGACGTTCCTATGTTTACGGCGCAATGCGTCTTACCGGTGCGGCAGATCCGCTTAAACCCGTAAGCGAAACCATTAAGGGAAAACTTCCCCAGAGAAAAATCGTCACCACCGCTGCCGCAGGTTATGCTTCCTACGGCAATCAGATCGGTCTTGCAACCGGAATCGTTGATGAAATTTATCACGACGGTTACGCGGCAAAACGCATGGAAATCGGCGCAGTTATCGCCGCCGCTCCCCAGGAAAACGTCCGCCGCGAAAGACCCTGCCCCGGCGATATCGTAATTCTTCTCGGCGGCGCAACCGGCCGCGACGGCTGCGGCGGTGCAACCGGTTCTTCCAAATCCCACACTTCCAAATCTCTTGAAAGCTGCGGCGCGGAAGTTCAGAAAGGTAACGCACCGGAAGAACGCAAACTCCAGCGCCTTTTCAGAAACTATGAAGCCTGCCGCATGATAAAACGCTGCAACGACTTCGGCGCAGGCGGCGTTTCCGTTGCAATCGGCGAACTTGCGGACGGTCTTAACATCGACCTTAACGCTGTTCCGAAAAAATATGAAGGTCTTGACGGCACCGAACTTGCAATTTCCGAATCCCAGGAAAGAATGGCTGTAGTCATTGAAGCCGAAAACCTTGAAAAATTCCTTGCTCTTGCCGAAAAAGAAAACCTTTCCGCAACCAAGGTTGCTGTTGTTACCGAAGAGCCCAGGCTTGTTATGAACTGGAACGGCAAAGCCATTGTTAACGTAAGCCGCGCTTTCCTTGATTCCAACGGTGCTGAAAAACATATCGACGTTGTTGCCGCAAAACCCGCTTACGAACCTAAAAAAGTTACCGGAACCTTTACCGAAAGCTATAAAGCTCTTGCGGGCGACCTTAACGTTTGTTCCAAACGCGGACTTTCCGAAAGATTCGACTCCACCATCGGCGCAGGCACCGTTTTAATGCCTTTCGGCGGAAAAAATCAGATCACTCCTATCCAGGCAATGGTCCAGAAAATTTCCGTTGAGAAAAAACACACCGACGATTGCTCCTTCATGTCCTGGGGTTATAACCCCTTTATCACCGAACAGAGCCCTTATCACGGCGCATATCTCGCGGTTGTTGAATCCGCCGCAAAACTTGTTGCAACCGGTGCTTCCTTCGAAGACGTTTACCTCACCTTCCAGGAATATTTCGAAAAACTCGGAAAAGATTCAAAACGCTGGGGCAAACCCCTTTCCGCACTTCTCGGTGCTTTTGAAGCACAGAAAAACCTTGGAATCGGCGCAATCGGCGGCAAGGACTCCATGAGCGGAACTTTTGAAGATATCCACGTTCCTCCGACCCTTGTTTCCTTCGCTGTTACCACCGGAAAAGCAAACGAAGTTGTTTCCCCCGAATTCAAGGAAGCCGGACACAAAGTTATCGTTCTTAAACCGGAATATGACGAAAACGGTCTTCCGGAAACCGAAAGCCTTCTTGCAATCTTCGCAAAAGTAACCGAACTTTTCCGCAGCGGAAAAGCCGTTGCGGGCTATACTCCCGGAATCGGCGGAATTGCTGAGGCAGTTATGAAAATGTGCTTTGGTAACTCCATCGGCTTTAAATTTGCCGACGACGTTACCGTCGAAGAAATTTTCGGATATTCCTACGGTTCCTTCGTTCTCGAAGTTACCGAAGACGTTGAGGGAAGAATCCTTGGTGAAACCACCGAAGAAAAATCCCTCGTTCTCGGCGAAGAAAAACTTTGCCTTTGCGAAATGCTCGATATCTATGAGGGCAAACTCGAAAGCGTTTTCGCCTGCAACATTCCGAACAGCAATTCTCCCATGGAGAACTTCAATTACAGCGTTAATGAATGGAAAGCCCCCGCAATAAAGGTTGCAAAACCGAAGGTTCTTATTCCCGCATTCCCGGGCACCAACTGCGAATTCGACAGCGCAAAAGCTGTTGCCGACGCCGGCGCGGAACCCGAAATTATGGTAATCAACAACCTTTCCGCAGAAGGAATCCACAGAAGCATTGAAGCTTTTGCTGAAAAAATCAAGGAATCCCAGATGATCTTCATTCCCGGCGGTTTCTCCGGCGGCGATGAACCCGACGGCTCCGCAAAATTCATTACCGCTTTCTTCCGCAACGGACTTATCAAGGAAGGCGTAACCGATCTTCTTGATAACCGCGAAGGTCTTATGTGCGGTATCTGCAACGGCTTCCAGGCTCTTATTAAGCTTGGACTTGTTCCTTACGGAAAAATCATCGACACCGACGAAAACTGCCCGACCCTTACCTTCAACACCATTGACCGCCACCAGTCCAGAATCGTTCATACCAGAATCGCTTCCAACAAATCCCCGTGGCTCTCTCTTACCAACGTCGGCGATGTTTATACCGTTCCGATTTCCCACGGCGAAGGAAGATTCCTTGCAAGCGAGGAACTTATCCGCAAACTTGCTGAAAACGGCCAGATCGCGACCCAGTATGTTGACCTCGAGGGCAACGCAACCGGCGATGTTCGCTTTAACCCCAACGATTCCATGTATGCAATCGAGGGTATCACTTCTCCGGACGGCAGAGTATTCGGTAAGATGGGTCATGCGGAGCGTATCGGTTCCAACCTTTATGCAAATGTTCCCGGCGAATATGATATCCGCATGTTTGAAGCGGCAGTTAAATATTTTAAATAATCAATTTTATTTCACAGGAGGATGATACCAATGGAATTCAAAACCGATATTGAGATCGCTCAGGCTTGCGAAATGAAGCCTATCACCGAGATTGCAAAACTTGCTCATGTTGATGAGAAGTATCTCGAACAGTACGGTAAATACAAAGCAAAGATCGATCCCAAGCTCCTTGCTGAAACCGACCGCGAAAACGGAAAACTTATCCTCGTAACCGCAATTTCTCCTACTCCCGCAGGCGAAGGCAAAACCACCACCACCGTCGGTCTTGCAGACGGTCTTAAACGCATCGGCAAAGACGTTACCGTTGCTCTCCGTGAACCTTCCCTCGGACCGGTTTTCGGCGTTAAAGGCGGTGCCGCAGGCGGCGGTTATGCACAGGTTGTTCCCATGGAAGATATCAACCTCCATTTCACCGGCGACTTCCACGCAATCGGCGCAGCAAACAACCTTCTTGCCGCAATGCTCGATAACCACATCCAGCAGGGCAACTCCCTTGGAATCGACGTTCGCAAAATCACCTGGAAACGCTGCGTTGATATGAACGACCGCCAGCTTCGTTTTGTTGTTGACGGCATGGGCGGGAAAGCAAACGGTGTTCCCCGTGAAGACGGTTTTGATATCACCGTTGCAAGCGAAATTATGGCTGTTCTCTGCCTTTCCAATTCCATCACCGACCTTAAAGAACGCCTTTCCAGAATCATCGTCGGTTATACCTATGACGACAAACCCGTAACCTGCGGACAGCTCAACGCCGCCGGCGCAATGACCGCTCTTCTTAAAGACGCGATCAAACCGAACCTTGTTCAGACCCTTGAAGGAACTCCCGCATTCGTTCACGGCGGACCTTTCGCAAACATCGCTCACGGTTGCAACTCCGTAATGGCAACCAAACTTGCTCTTAAAATGGGCGATTACACCGTTACCGAAGCAGGCTTCGGCGCGGACCTTGGCGCAGAAAAATTCCTCGATATCAAATGCCGCATGGCAGGCCTCACTCCCGACGCTGTTGTTATCGTAGCAACCATCCGCGCTCTTAAAATGCACGGCGGCCGCGACAAGAAAGAACTTGGTTTTGAAGATCTTGAAGCTCTCGAAAAGGGTATCCCGAACCTTCTCCGCCACGTTTCCAACATCAAAAACGTATACAAACGTCCCTGCGTAGTTGCAGTTAACCGCTTCCCCACCGATACCGATAACGAAGTTAACTTCATCATCGAAAAATGCAAAGAACTCGGCGTAAACGTTGTTCTTTCCACCGTTTGGGCAGAAGGCGGCAAAGGCGGCGAAGCTCTTGCAAGAGAAGTTGTTCGTCTTTGCGAAGAAGAAAAAGGCGATTTCACTTTCTCCTATGGTCTTGATTGCTCCATCGAAGAAAAAATCGAATC
>JAFQBH010000025.1 GCA_017399765.1 Oscillospiraceae bacterium
GGTCTTTACGGACTTGTTGTAGCGCTCCTCCTCATCTTCGTAAAACCCTTCTGATTTTAAAATCAAAAATACTACGGAAAGATTGGTAACAATATGGAAAGCTGGCTTATAAAAATCGATGCCAGTCTTATAAGGCAGGTTATCATTCAGGGCGCTACTTTTCTTGCGTTCTTCGTTGTTGTAAAGGTTTTCTTTGCGGATAAAATAAAAGCTATGCTTGAAAAACGGCAGGAAGTTATTGAAAAAGACCTTTCCGCCGCAACCGAAGCAAAAGCAAACGCGGAAAAACTTGAAAACGAATATGCTGAAATTATGAAAGGCGCACATGACGAAAAAGCGGCCATTCTTCATTCTGCAACCGAAGACGGCGAACAGATGAAAGAAAAAATTGTTGCGGAAGCCCGCGAACAGGCCGAAAATATCATAACCAACGCCAGAAAAGAGATTGACAGAGAGCGCACGCAGGCTGAAAAAGAACTGCGTGATTCCATTGTCGATATGACAATCGACGCCGCAGAAAAAATTTCGGGAAAATCCTTTACAAAAGAGGATCACGCCCAGCTTATAAGCGAATCCATCTCCATGATCAAGGAGGTGTAAGCTTATGAGCCTTGCGGTCAGAAGATATTCCGAAGCGCTTCTGGATATTGCTTTTGAGGAAAAATGTGAAGACGAAGTTTACGAACAGTTCAGAACCCTTTATTCGGAGATGAAAGCCGATAAGGATTTTGAACGCCTTATGACCGAAAAAATTCTTTCTTCCGAAGAACTCAAAGCAACCGTTTCCAAAATCCTCGACGGCGGAAACACCTATCTGATAAGCTTCCTTATGACTCTTATCGACAGAAACCGCATGGACGAAGTTATGGATATGTTCCTTGACTTTGAACGCGGATATAAAGAAAAGAAAAATATTCTTGAAGCGGAAGCCGTTACCGCAATCGAGATGACCGAAGACCAGATCGAACAGGTCAAAAGGGAACTCGGTGAAAAATACGGCAAAACCATCGTGCTCAAAACCTCGGTGGATCCTTCGATAATCGGCGGAATGGTTCTTTATGTCGGGAACGAAATGCTCGACGCTTCCGTTAAAGCAAAATTCGAAGGACTTAAAAAACAGCTGAAAACAATTCAAATATGATAAAAGGGGCATGAAAAGTTAATGAATCTCAGACCCGATGAAATCAACAAACTGATCAAAGAACAGATCAGAAATTATGAAGGCCGCCTTGCAACTTCCCAGTTCGGAACAGTTGTTCAGGTCGGCGACGGTATCGCAAGGGTTCATGGACTTGACAACGCAATGGCAGGCGAGCTTATCGAATTCCCCGGCGAGGTTTACGGAATGGTCCAGAACCTTGAGGAAAACAACATAGGCTGCGTACTTCTCGGCGACGACAGCAAAATCGTTGAGGGTGATAAAGTCCGCTGCACCGGAAAAATCGTTTCCGTTCCGGTTGGCGAAGCCATGATCGGTCGAGTCGTAAACGCTCTTGGACAGCCCATTGACGGCAAAGGTCCGATACTCACCGAAGAATATCGCCAGGTTGAGAAAAAAGCTCACGGCGTTATCGAAAGAAAATCCGTTGACAGCCCGCTCCAGACCGGTTATAAAGCAGTCGACAGCCTTATTCCTATCGGAAGAGGCCAGCGTGAGCTTATCATCGGCGACCGCCAGACCGGTAAAACCGCTCTTGCGATCGATACCATCATCAACCAGAAGGGCGAAAACGTAATCTGCATCTACGTTGCAATCGGCCAGAAAGCTTCCACCGTTGCGCAGATGGTACAGAAACTTACCGAAGCCGGCGCAATGGAATACAGCCTTGTTGTTGCTTCCACCGCTTCCGAAAAAGCTCCTCTTCAGTATCTTGCGCCTTATTCCGGCGTTGCTATTGCGGAGTACTTTATGGACCAAGGAAAAGACGTTCTCATCGTTTACGATGACCTTTCCAAACATGCGGTTGCATATCGTTCCATGGCACTTCTTCTTAAACGCGCTCCCGGACGTGAAGCATATCCCGGCGACGTTTTCTATCTCCATTCCCGCCTTCTTGAAAGAGCGGCAAAACTCGAAAAAGGCGGTTCCATCACCGCTCTTCCGATTATCGAAACCCAGGCGGGCGATATTTCCGCCTATATTCCGACCAACGTAATTTCCATTACCGACGGTCAGATCTTCCTTGAAACCGACCTCTTTAACCAGGGCGTACGCCCTGCGGTTAACCCGGGTATCTCTGTTTCCCGAGTAGGCGGTTCCGCACAGATCAAATCCATGAAGAAGATCGCGGGTCCTCTGCGTATCGAATATGCACAGTACCGCGAACTTGCTTCTTTCGCACAGTTCGGTGCTGACCTCGATAAAGAGACCAAGGCCCAGCTTGAAAAAGGTAAACGCATTGTTGAGATCCTCAAACAGGATCAGTATGCTCCTATGAGAGTTGAAGACCAGGTTCTCATCATCTTCGCGGTTTCCGATAACCACACCAACGATATCCCCGTTGAAGACATCAAGCGCTTTGAAAAAGAGCTTATCGAATTCGCAAGATACCGTTATCCCGAACTCCTTCAGGAGATCAAAACCACCAAAAACTTCGACAAAGAGCTCCAGGCAAAAGTTGCCGCAGTTGTCGAAGAATTCAAAGCAACCTTCAAAGCTGAAGAAAACAAGTAATGCAGAGGTGTATTTATGGCTGACTCAATGCGCGATATCAAACGTCGCATAAAAAGTGTCACTTCCACTAAACAGATCACTCACGCCATGCAGCTTGTTGCAAGCGCAAAGCTCCGTAACGCAAGAATGAAGGCTGACGCCAGAAGAGCTTATACCAATTATGTGATCGAAACCATGCATATGATTTCCGGCGCACTTGAAAGGGAAGAACCGGGCGCATTTTTTAAATCCAACGGCTGCGAAAAAGATCTTTATATCGTTGTAACAAGCGATAAGGGTCTTGCGGGCGGTTTCAACTCCGGTCTTCTCAAATTCACCGCGGAAGCGATGAAACAGAGCAGGGAATGTGCTGTAATGGTTTCCGGCGCAAAAGGACTTGATTATTTCAAAAGAAGAAATTATGAAATCCTCGGTTCCTATATTGGTGAAAGCGATGAAGCAAGCCTTGGCGTTGCGAACAGCATTGGAAAAGCGGCAACCACCCTTTTCCTCGACGGAAAGGTCGGCAATATCTATATCATGTATAACCGTTTTGTTTCGGTAATTTCCCAAAAGCCCACCATGATCAAGCTCCTTCCTCTTTCAAGAGAAGAACTTGCCGAAAAGGCTGATGAGATCGATACCGAAACCGCAATCGGCGAATATAAGCCCGAAAGCGGACTTTTCGGCAATGAACCGGCAAAGAACATGATTTTCGAACCTTCCGCAAACTATCTTGCGAATATGCTCATTCCGTCCTATATCGACAACGCCGTTTACGGCGCGTTGCTCGAAAGCGCCGCGGGTGAGCTTGCCAGCAGAAGAATGGCTATGGAAAACGCAACAGACAACGCGGACGAAATTATCGCGGATCTCAGCCTTGCTTATAACAGAGCAAGACAGGGCGCAATTACCCAGGAGATCACCGAAATCGTAAGCGGCGCCAACGCAATAGGTTAAGGAGGTCTGCTGCGATGAGTGAAAAACTTATAAATTTAAAAGTAATTACCCCGGTAAACGTTCTTTTTGAGGGTGAAGTAAAAAGCTTTATCGTAAAAACCAGAGGTGAAGTCGGTGAATTTGCCGTCCTTGCGGACCATATTCCCATGACTGCCGCTGTCGGAAACGGAACGCTTCTTATCAACCTTCCGGACGGAACGGAAAAAAGAACAACCCTTTTCTGCGGTTACTGCGTTGTTCAGAACAACACCGCTGTTATCATAGTTGAAGCGGGTGAAAAACCGGAGGACATTGATTTTGCGCGCGCGGAAGAAGCAAAAAAACGCGCGGAAGAAAGATTAAAAGGCGGCGAAGGAATTGATAAAAACAGAGCGGAACAGGCTCTCTATCGTTCCATCGCAAGGCTTGAACTCTATAAAAGCAAATAATCAGGGAGGGATACGAATTCGTGAACAATATCGGTAAAATCGTTCAGGTTATCGGCCCGGTCGTTGATATCAAATTTGAAGAAGGCGAGCTTCCGAAGCTCAACGACGCAATCGAAATAGATAACCACGGCGCACGCCTTGTTGTAGAAGTTGCGCAGCATATGGGCGACAATGTCGTAAAATGCATCGCAATGGATTCCACCGACGGTCTTAAACGCGGTCAGGAAGCAAAAAACACCGGCGCGCCCATCACAATTCCCGTTGGTAAAGTTACCCTTGGAAGAATGGTAAACGTTCTCGGCGAACCCATTGACGGAATCGAAATGGAAACCGAAAACGAACCCAAAGCTTCAATCCACCAGCCCGCACCTACTTTTGCGGAACAGAAAACCGAACCGGAAATTTTTGAAACCGGTATCAAGGTCATCGACCTTATCTGCCCCTATACCCGCGGCGGTAAAATCGGCCTTTTCGGCGGCGCAGGTGTTGGCAAAACCGTTCTTATCCAGGAACTTATCAGCAACATCGCCACCGAGCACGGAGGCATTTCCGTTTTCGCCGGTGTCGGCGAAAGAACCCGTGAGGGTAACGACCTTTATTATGAAATGAAAGAATCCGGCGTTCTTGCAAAAACTGCCCTTGTTTTCGGACAGATGAACGAACCTCCGGGCGCAAGAATGAGAGTTGCTCTCACCGGTCTTACCATGGCGGAACATTTCCGTGATGAAGAAGGACAGGACGTTCTTCTCTTTATCGACAACATCTTCCGTTTCACCCAGGCAGGTTCCGAAGTTTCCGCGCTTCTCGGAAGAATGCCTTCCGCAGTTGGTTATCAGCCTACCCTTGCAACCGAAATGGGCGCTCTTCAGGAGCGAATCACTTCCACCCAGAAAGGTTCCATCACTTCCGTACAGGCTGTTTACGTTCCTGCGGACGACCTTACCGACCCGGCTCCGGCGACCACCTTTGCACACCTTGACGCAACAACCGTTCTTTCCCGTTCCATTGCTGAAAAAGGTATTTATCCCGCGGTTGACCCGCTGGATTCCACTTCCAGAATCCTCGATCCGAACGTAGTCGGTCAGGAACATTACAAAACCGCCCGTGCCGTTCAGGAAATTCTTCAGAAATATAAAGAACTCCAGGATATCATCGCTATCCTCGGTATGGACGAACTTTCCGAAGACCAGAAACTCATTGTTTCCCGCGCAAGAAAAATCGAAAGATTCCTTTCCCAGCCGTTCCATGTTGCGGAACAGTTCACCGGTATCGAGGGCAAATACGTTCCTCTTTCCGAAACAATCCGCGGCTTCAACGAAATTCTTGAAGGTAAACACGATAACCTTCCGGAAGGCGCGTTCCTTCTTGTCGGTACCATCGAAGATGCTGTTGCAAAAGCAAAAGCTATGGCCGAAGGAAAATAATTTTTTCAAAATAAAAGGCACCGCTTCGGCGGTGTTTTTTTTATTTGAAAAATATTACATATTTAAAAAAACAGAGAGATATGTTAAAATAAAGCTATATTAAAAAAAAGGAGGATTTGCTGTGAATATTCCGCAAAGCAACTTTAAACCTTTGGAGCCGGTTCTGACAGAATATGCCAAAATTCCCGGAAGCCTTATCACAATACTCCAGAAAGCACAGGAAATTTACGGTTATCTTCCGAAAGATGTGATATATCACATTGCCGAAAAAGTTGGAACAACTCCGGCGGAAGTGATGGGCGTTGCAACCTTTTATTCCCAGTTCCGCCTTGCTCCCATAGGCAAATATCTCATTATGGCCTGTCAGGGCACCGCTTGCCACGTTAACGGAAGCGAAAGAGTTTCTGCCGCGGTTTCCGAATATCTTGGAATTGAAAGCGGAGAAACCACCGAAGACGGAATTTTTACCCTTGAAAATGTAGCTTGCCTTGGCTGCTGTTCCCTTGCACCGGTAATTATGATAAACGGCGAAGCTTTTGGCAATCTTACTCCGGAAAAAGCGGTTTCCATTCTTGAAAATCTGCGTGAAAAGGAGGAAGCATGATGCGTATAGTTATCGGCGAAGGTTCCTGCGGAATTGCCGCAGGAGCTTTGAAAGTACATAAAGCGATTGAAAATGCTCTTGAAAATAAGAGCAAAATCGAGATCGGAAAAACCGGCTGTATCGGAATGTGTTTCCTTGAACCAATTGTGGATATTTACGATGGAAAAAAACTTCTCAGAAGGCTTGTGCGTGTTTCCGAAGAAGATGCCGGAGCAATTGTTGAAGCGGCAGAAACAGAAGATTTTTCAAAAATTGAGAATATTGCAATTTCTGAAGAAGATGAAGAATTTCTCAGCCGTCAGACAAGGATAGCTCTTCGCCATTGCGGAATTATCGACCCGACTTCCATCGAAGATTACCGGGAAGAAGACGGATATAAAGCTCTTAAAAAAGTTCTTGAAACAATGACGCCGGAAGAGGTCATTGAAGAAATAAAAATCTCCGGACTTGCCGGACGCGGCGGAGCGGGTTTTCCGACATGGTTCAAATGGAACGCCGCGCGCCAAAGCAAAACCGAAGGGAAAAAGTATCTTATCTGCAACGCCGATGAGGGCGACCCGGGCGCATTTATGGACCGTGCGGTAATCGAATCCGACCCGCACAGTCTTATTGAAGGTATGCTTATCGGGGCTTATGCCATCGGTGCGGAAGAAATGATAGTTTACGTCCGCGCGGAATATCCCCTTGCAATAAAACGGCTTGAAAAAGCCATTGAACAGGCAAGGGAAAACAATCTTCTCGGAAAAAATATTCTCGGAAGCGGTTTTTCTTGCGAAATGATAATAAAAGCCGGAGCGGGCGCTTTTGTTTGCGGCGAGGAAACCGCGCTTATCGAATCGCTTGAGGGAAAAAGAGGAATGCCGAGAATTAAGCCGCCTTTTCCTGCACAGCGAGGATATATGGACGAACCTTCCAATATAAATAACGTTGAAACTTTTGCAAACGTTGCGTGGATTTTGAACAACGGCGGCGCTGCTTTTGCGGCAATGGGTACCGAAAACAGCAAGGGAACAAAAGTTTTCGCACTTACTGGAAAGGTAAAGCGAAGCGGACTTATTGAAGTTCCGATGGGAAAGACCCTCCGGGAGGTGATTTTTGATATCGGCGGCGGAATCCGCGGCGAAAAAGAAATTAAAGCCGTTCAGCTTGGCGGACCTTCCGGCGGATGCATTCCGAAAAACCTTCTGGATACGGTCATTGATTACAGAGCTCTTGCAGAAACCGGAGCCATCATGGGTTCCGGCGGCATGGTCGTTATGGACGAAAGTACCTGTATGGTCGGAATGGCAAAATTCTTTCTTGACTTCACCGCACTTGAATCCTGCGGAAAATGCGTTCATTGCCGTATCGGAACAAAACGCATGCAGGAAATTCTCACAAGGATCGTAAACGGAAAAGGAAGAGAAGGCGATATCGAACTTCTTGAAGAACTTTGCGAAGCCGTTAAGGACGGCGCACTCTGCGGACTTGGCCAGACTGCACCAAATCCCGTGCTCACGACAATCAAGTATTTCAGAAACGAGTACAACGCTCATATAAATGAGCACCGATGCCCGGCGAAAGAGTGCGCAGCGATGCTCACATATAAAATTGATGAGGAAAAGTGCCGCGGATGCACCCTTTGCGCAAAAAAATGCCCGGCAAAAGCAATTTCCGGAGAAGTTAAGAAGCCGCATATCATAGATGAAAACTTATGTGTAAAATGCGGAGCGTGCTCAAAAGTGTGCCGGTTTGGCGCGGTGAAAATTCTGTAAGGAGGCAAAGCATGGATAAAATAAAAATTACCATTGACGGAAAAGAAATTTTTGTTGAAAACGGAAAAACCGTGCTTGAAGTTGCTGCCGAAAACGGAATCGAAATCCCTAACCTTTGCTATAATAAAAATCTTAAAATATACGGTGCCTGCGGACTTTGTGTTGTTGAAATAAACGGTGCTCAAAAACTTTTCCGGGCATGCGCAACCGCCGCGGCGGACGGAATGGTTATTAATACCGACACCCCAAGAGTAAAACGGGCACGCAAAGTTGCGCTTGAACTTATTATGAGCGACCATGTGGGCGACTGCAAAGGTCCGTGTTCTCTGAACTGTCCGGCACACACCGATGTTCAGGGCTATCTCAAACAGATCGCCCTTGGAAACGATAAAAAAGCTGTTGAAATCATCAAGAAAAAAATCCCGCTTCCGGCTTCAATCGGAAGAGTATGTCCGCACCCCTGCGAGGCAAACTGCCGCCGCAAATTTGTTGAAGAACCGCTTTCAATAGCATATCTTAAGGCTTTTGCCGCGGATAACGATCTTGCTTCGCCGGAACCTTATAAGCCGGAAGTTGCAAAAGCAACCGGAAAACGGGTTTCTATCATAGGCGGCGGTCCGGCCGGACTTTCCGCAGCATATTATCTCCGCCTTGCGGGACACACCGTTACAATTTATGACGCAATGCCTGAAATGGGCGGAATGCTCCGCTACGGAATCCCGGAATACCGCCTTCCGAAAAGCGTTCTTGCAAAGGAAATCAAAGCGATAGAAAAACTTGGCGTGCTCATGAAAAACAACGTGAGCATTGGTAAAGATATATCTTTTGAAGAAATCAGAAAAAATTCCGATGCGGTGCTCATTGCCATCGGCGCTTGGAAGGGAAGCAGCATAAGATGCCCGGGAGAGGAACTTGAAGGCGTGCTCAGCGGAATAGATTTTCTCCGGGAAGTCAATCTTGGAAAGCGTCCGGATATCGGTAAAAACGTTGCCGTTGTGGGCGGCGGAAACACCGCAATGGATGCCTGCCGGACTGCGGTAAGGTGCGGGGCCGAAAATGTTTACGTAATATATCGCCGCACAAGAGCGGAAGCTCCGGCGGAGGATGCCGAAATCGAAGAAGCCATTGAAGAAGGCGTAAACTTCAAATTCCTTACCAATCCTGCGGAAATTATAGGTGAAAACGGAAAAGTAAAGGAAATAAAGCTTCAGATCATGGAACTTGGCGAACCCGATGACTCGGGCAGACGCAAACCCGTTCCCGTTGAGGGAAAATTTGAAACTCTTGAAGTGGATACCGTTATTTCCGCTATCGGTCAGAAATGCAGCGCCTTTGGTCTTGATTCCGTTGAACTTACAAAATGGGGAACAGTTGCAGCAAATGAAAACAACATGCTTACCAATCTCGAAGGTGTTTTTGCTGCAGGCGACGCAACCAATAACGGAGCTTCCATTGCGGTCGATGCCATTGCCGAAGCAAACATTGCGGCAAAAGCGATAGATGCTTACCTTAGCGGACTTCCTCTTGAATTTTTTAAACCTTATTATTCCGAAAAGGAAGTTAAGGAAAAAGATTTTTCCGGAAAAGAGAAAATCCAAAGAGCTGTCATGCCGGTAAGAACTCCGGAAAAGAGGAAGAAAAATTTTAATTCCGTAATTCTCGGATTCAGTGAAGAACAGGCAAGAAACGAAGCAAAACGTTGCCTTGAATGCGGATGTCATGACTTCAAAGATTGCAGGCTTATCCGTTATGCAAATCTGCAGCCGATAGTTCCGGAAAAATTCAAAGGTCAGGAACACAAAAGCTTTGTTGAACGCAAGCTTGTGACAATTGAGCGTGACCAGGGAAAATGTATTCTTTGCAATCTTTGCGTAAGAACATGCAAAGAAGAAGCACAAAAAGGAATTCTTGGTCTTGTTGGCCGTGGTTTTGAAACGGTTATCAAACCGGAATTTGAAAGCCCGGAAACCGTAAGATTTTGCAAAGACTGTCATAAATGTGCAGATGTTTGCCCCACAGGTGCGCTTAAAATTCTGGAATAAAATATTAAAAAGGAACCTGCCGTGTGGCAGGTTCCTTTTTAATATTTGTATTTATAAAAATTTACATTTTGTTAAAACGAAAAAGAAAAAAAGAGTTATAATATAATTGTGGAAAAATATCACCGGAAAGGAGATTTTTAATATGAAAAAAATTTTGTTTCAGGCTATTTCGGTTTTGCTCGCTTTGGCTCTTTCAGCCTGCGGAGTCAACGAACCTGCTGAAAGAGAAGACCCCGAAGTTCCTATAATTTCCGAAAACCCCGAAATTCAGGAAAAAGACGAACCTGAAAATGATAATTCCGAAACCGTGGAAACAAACGAAAGAAAAGAAGTTTCTGCAGAAAATTTCAAGGATTCGGTTGAAATTGTTCTTTCGGAAAAAATTACTGTCGGTGGAAAATCCGCGGAAGAAAGCGATTGTGTAACGGTCGGCGGGGAAATAATCTATTATCACGATATGGAAAAATATCCGAGCGGAAATAAATATGGCGAAGGCGAAGCAAAAGACAGACATACCGAAGCCGAAGCTGCGGAGCATACTCTTGTTACGATCACTAAACCCGGAAAATATTTTTTAAGAGGCGAACTTAAAGGACAGATTGCGGTTGACCTTGGCGAAAACGCAAAAGACGACCCGAAAGCGAAAGTTACTCTTATTTTCGGCGGAGCAGATATAGTATGTGAAATTGCTCCGGTAGTGATTTTTTATAATGTTTATGAATGTGAAACTCTTTCCGCAGAAGCTTCGGCAAATGTTGACACTGCAAAAGCCGGAGCAAACGTTGTTATTGCGGAAGGAAGCGTAAACAACGTAAAAGGTTCAAACGTTGCGAAAATTTTCAAAGACAACGGAGAAGAGAAAAAATTACATAAATATGATTCGGCACTTTATTCCAAAATGTCAATGAATATAGACGGTGCGGGCGTTCTCAATATTGAAGCTGAAAACGAAGGTATCGGAAGCGAAATGCATCTGTCGGTTAACGGTGGAATAATTGACATTGTTTCCAAAGACGACGGAATCAACACAAACGAAGACGGTGTTTCCGTAACTGCAATTAACGGCGGAAAGCTTTCTGTTAAGGGCGGACTTGGAATTGAAGGCGACGGAATCGATTCCAACGGCTGGCTTGTTATAAACGGCGGGGAACTTTTTGCTTCGGGAAATCCTAAATCTGCAGACGGAGGAATTGATGCAGACTGCGGAATAATTATAAACGGCGGAACTGTATATGCATTTGGCAATAAAAATGACAGGATCTCTTCGGAATCCGCGCAGCTTTTTGCAAGACTTGAATTTGCGTACAACGAAAAACCGGAAAGCAAAATAGAGTTTGTCGATGCAGAAGGAAAAGGCGTAAAAACAGAAAGCGACCGCACTTTCAAAAGCCTTGTGATTTCTTCACCTGAATTTGTAAAGGACACCGGGTATAAACTTTATGTAAACGGAATTATGCAGGAATTTTCTTCGAACGAGGATATTTGGGAAAACATTATGGGCGAAATAAACGAAGCTCTTTCAGGATTTACTGAAGGTGGTTTAGGAAATTCTCAGCGCCCGGAAATGAATGAAGAACCAAAACACGAAATAAAAAATCCTTATGAAGTTCCAAAAGAACTTGACCGGTGGCTTGAAAAAGAAGACATACCCGAAGAGATTAAAGAATGGATAGAAACAATGAAAGATGTTTCTGAAAACATTAAACCCTTCGGAAATTACCGTCCGGGAAGAAATGAAAACAGCGTTCCCGAGATGCCTTCTTATGAAAAACCCGGCAATGAAAACGGTTCGGAAAGCCACATTGAACTTGAGGAAGAAAAATTTTTGGACCATACGGTTTTTGTTTTAAACGATGAAACAAAATATTATTCGGGAATTTTTGATTCTTCCGAAGCAACGGGAAAAGAAAGAGTTTATTTCACTGTTAACGGAAGAGAACGCATGGAAGACGTTTTCAAAGGCGATATTCCGGAAATAGAATCTGTTGAATGTACGGAAAAAGTTCCGGAAAAAGATGTTTTGATAAGCCTTACCTATGAAGGAAGAGCGGAAAATATTGAAATTTCAAGAAATTGCACCCTTGCGGAAGGGTATGACGCGATAGAAGCACTTTTCAAAGATCTTGAAGTAGGAAGTTACTGCCTTAAAATAACCGTAAGCGAAGAAAATGGAAATTACAACGGTTCAAGCGAGTTCGGTTTCAAAGTTGTGGATTAAAAATTATGAAGAACAAAGCTTTTTGCAGCATTAGCGTAATTTGTTTGGAATAAACTCTTGAAATATTATGTGTTAAAGGATATAATATATATTTGTCATACTATGCCGAACAAATCGGCAAAAGCTAATATAAAAGCAAGGATGGTTTATTTATGAGCGAAAAAGAAACTCTTGGCATGACTGAGCAGACTTCTGAAAAGAAAGAACTCAGCGCTGCCGAAAAAGCTAAAAAGAAAAAAGCAAAATATAATCTTGCAAAAGTAATTGTTGCTCTTTGCGTTGTGCTTTGCGTTGTTCTCACCGTTTTTGAACTTGGTGTAACTTACCGCACTGTTAAAGCCGCCGAAGTTGACGGAACCGAATATTCCGTTGCTGAATACAACTGGCTTTATACCAACAGCGTTTACGAGATTTATAACAACTATTACAGAACCTATGGCGAAATGGCCGCATATTTCTTCAATCCCCAGGGAAATCTCAGCGAACAGGTTTATAATTCCGAAACCGGCGAAACCTGGGCAGATTACGTTAAAGATTATACCGACAGAACCTTTGTCGAAATGACTAAACTTTATGACGAAGGTAAAGCAGCCGGTTACGAACTTGACGAAGAATATTATGAAACCATTGAAGCCGAATGGGATTCCATGGAAGCTGTTGCAAAATCTTACGGATATTCCGCAAACGAATATGCAGAGCTTAACTATGGCCGCGGCGTTAACGAAAAAGTTTTTAAAGAAATGTATGAACGTTACTACTACGCTTTCACTTATGCAGAAAACGTAGCTGAAAACGAAGAAGTTACCGCAAGCGATATTGATGCTTATTACGGTGAACACGCTGAAGATTTTGACAGCGTTTCTTATAAAACCTATTTTGCAAGCGGAAGCGCAGCAGAAGGTGAAGACGCAGAAGCAGCAATGGACGAAGCAAAGGCAAAAGCCGAAGCTGTTCTTGCAGGAACTGAAGAAGCTGAATTCAGCGAAGTTGATTATTCCGTAAAAGCTTCTGTAAGCGGAACTTATGCAGACTGGCTTTTTGATGAAGCAAGAGTTGCCGGCGACAAAGAACTTTTCGAAACCGAAAGCGGTTATTATGTTGTTGAATTTGTTGAAGCAAACGACCTTCATTACAACACCGTTGATGTAAGACATATTCTTGTTGCTCCCGCAGATACCGCAAACGAAACCGCATGGCAGGAAGCTCTTGAAGCAGCAGAAAAATATGAAGCTGAATGGAAAGAACTTGGCGGAAGCGAAGAAAACTTCGCAGAAATCGCCGCAAAATATTCCGTTGACGGTTCCGCAGCAAACGGCGGTCTTTACGAAAATGTTTTCAAAGGCCAGATGGTTAAAGAATTTGAAGATTGGTCTTTTGACCCGGCAAGAAAAGCAGGCGATTCCGAAATCATCAAAACCCAGTTCGGTTATCACATCATGTATTTCTCCGGTGTTGCAGAAGAATATTATTCTTATGTTGTTGACAGCGCCGTAAGAGGCGAAAGACTTAACGCATATATCGATGAAATTATCGAAGGCGTTGAAGTTTCCGAACTTTTCGGAAACAGATTTGTGGGCAAACATCTTGCCTGATTGAATTTCAGTAAAAATTGGGACGGCTTTTTCCCTTAAAAGCCGTCCCATATTTTAAATTAAGCCGAAAGGATTTTGAAAACCATGAAAAGATTTTTTGCGGTTTTTCTCGCCGCAATGCTTTTGATTTCCGCTTTTGCCGGTTGTTCTTCGGAAAAAGCACCGGAAGAAACCGGCGGAGAATCTCCGGTTGCGATTAAAATCGGAAATACAGAATTTACCGTTGAAGACGTTGATTATATGTATGTAACAACCTTTAACGATATGTATAACTATTATGCATCCACTTATGGAAATTACATCAGCGCAATTATTGATATTACAAAACCGCTTGATGAACAGATGATCGATGAAACCACAAGCTGGCACCAGTATATCGTTGATTACACAGTAAATTCTCTTAAAAGTTTTACCGGAATTTATGAAAAAGCAATTGCAGAGGGATTTGTTCTTCCCGAAGAATATCAGGCAGATCTTGATACCCTTGAACAGCAGCTTGATGAAATTGCCGTTTCCGCAGGAATGACCAGAGAAGAATATCTTTCAAGCATGTACGGCGGAAGAGTTGGAATTGAAACTGTCAAAAAGATGACGGAATTCCGTTATCTTGTTGCATCTTATGCCGAAGCATATGAAGCTGAAATCGAAGTTGCCGCAGAGGATATTGAAGCTTACTACAATTCCAACAAACAAAACATAGATACCGTTGATTTCCGTTTCTATTCTTCTTATTATGAGGATCCGGCAGAAGAAACCGAAACGGAAGAAACCACCGAAGAAAAGGAAAAAGTTCTTACACAGGAAGAAGCAAAAGCACAGGCAGATGCCCTTGCCGCCGTTCATACCGCAGAAGAATTCAATGCTCTTGCAAAAGAATTTACCACCGACGAAGAGCAGAAAAAACTTTTTGATGAAGGCGACGCAACTCTTTTTGCCGGGGCAGGATATTCTTCCACCGGAATTGAGGAAGTTTCCAAATGGCTTTTTGATGAAAGCAGAAAACAGGGCGATACTTTTATCCACCATGACGAAGATTACAACAGCTATCTTACAATTATGTTTGAACAGCGTGTTGACCCGGATTACGATTATATCGATGTTCGCCATATCCTTATAATGCCCGAAGAAAATGAAGAGGGCACCAAAACTGACGAAGCCTGGGCAGAAGCCGAAGCAAAGGCAAACGAAATTTATGACGGCTATCTTGCCGGTGAACAGACCGAAGAAGCTTTTGCAGCCCTTGCGGTCGAACATTCCCAGGACGGAAATGCTTCCCGCGGCGGAATTTATGAAAATGTTAAAAGGGGACAGATGGTTCCGACTTTTAACGATTGGTGCTTCGATGAAACCAGAGTTCCCGGTGACAGCGGAATTGTAAAAACTCCTTATGGTTACCATATCATGTATTTTTCCGGAACCGGCGACAACAACCTTGTAAGCCTTATTGAACCCGCTGTTAAAAGCGAAAGAGTTGATGCATGGGTCGTTGAATGCTCCGCAGAGCTTAAAGAAGAAAGAACAGAAGAATTTGATTCCGTCGGCGGAATGATCGATGAAATTGTTGCGGCAGCAAACGAAGCCGCAGGAAACGAGCCCACCGCGGAAGAGGAAAAGGAAGTTAAATCCTACACCGGAATCATCATCGGCGTTCTTATTGCAATTATCTTTGTATGCATTATTATTATCATTAAGAATGTAAAGAAAAAACCGGAACAGGAAGAAATGACCGAATCCGAAGAAACCGAAGAATCTGTTCTTGAGGCTACCGACGAAGACCTTACCGAAGAGGAACTTCTTGCAGAGGAAGCTTTTGAGGAAAATCCTTCCGAAGAAGAAGCTGAAGAAGTTTCCGAAGAAACCGAAGAATAATTATTAAGCAAAAAAGAAAACCGCCCGGAAGGGCGGTTTTTTTATTCATAGGATTCTCCGAGAGTCCGGAGCAGGTATTCGTTTTCACCGGAATATTCAATCCAGCAAAAAAGGTTTGTTCCGGAAATTCTTCCGTTGCTCACAAATGCAACAACCTGGGATTCACCGGCTTTCGGAACGAAAATCGTTGCGGTGCAGGTTCCAGTTTCCGGGTCATAGACAGCGTCGCTTTTCCGGACTGTGTTGCGGTCGTCAGACTCATAAAATACGGAAAGGGAATAACGGTATCCGTCCTTGTGGTTTCCAGGGGTGAAAATTATTTCAACGGCAAGAAAATCCTCGGTGCATTCTTCCAGAACAAGGCTGTGGGAATAGGAAGTTATGGGGAAACGGATTGTTTTTTCGGTTTGCACGCCGTTTTTGCAGCCATAAAAAATTAAAATAATAAGAAGAATTGTGATACCGAAAATGGCAAGGGATTTTGAGCTGATTATAATTTTTTTATCTTCGGGAGGAGATTCTCTCTGGGGTTCATATCCGAAAAGTTCGTTTGGAGAAACTTCGAGAACTTCGCAGAGTTTTAAAATGTTGGCGGTTTCCGGCTGGGCTGTGCCGTTTTCCCATTTTGAAACAGCCTGGCGCGAAACTTCAATTTTTGCGGCAAGTTCTTCTTGCGAAAAGCCTTTGGCTTTTCTTGCGGCGGAAAATTTTTCACCAAATTCCATAAAACCGCCCCCTTTTTCTGATTTTATTTTATCAGAACAAAGACTTTTTAACAACCGCTTTTGGCTTGAAATTCCGCAACCTTGGGTTGCGGAAGGAATTTTATTATGTTAGAATTATCAAAGAAACAAAAAGGAGGCGATTTTCATGAAACCTTCCGCAATTTTATATAATTCAAACACCGGATTTACCGAAAGATATGCAAAAATGCTCGGCGAAAAAACGGGGCTTCCGGTTTTTTCTGCCGAAAATCCGCCGAAAAAGGGAGCGGCGGTGATATATATGGGCTGGCTTATGGCCGGAAGCGTTTTCGGCTATAAAAAAGCCGCAAAGAATTATGATATAAAAGCGGTGATCGGAACAAGCCTTGCCCCAACAGGAGCGCTTGTTGAATCAATCAGAAAAAACTGCGGCGTTCCGGAGGATTTTCCGGTTTTCAACGTCCAGGCGGGAATGAACCGCGAAAAGCTCAAAGGCGGTTACGCTTTTGGAATAAAAATGCTCACGAAATTTATGTCAAAAAAGAAAAAACGCAGCCCGGAAGAAGAAGCCATGCTTGAACTTCTTGTTAAGGGCGGCGATTATGTTTCGGAAGAAAATCTTTCCGAGGTACTTGAATGGTATAATAAGTTATAAAAAAAGACCCGTCCGAAAGGACGGGTCAGATTTTTTTATTAAAGGGTTTTCATAAGAAGCCATTCGCCGATTCCTTTTTTAAGAAGATCGGGGACGAGAAGAAGGGGTTTGAAACCTTTTTTCTGATAAAGGGCTTTTGCTCTGGGGTTGAAGTCGGAAACAGCGATGAATGCTTTGTCGAATCCCATCTGTTTGGAAATTCCGAGGAAGATATCGATAAGCTGGTCGCCGATTCCTTTTCCGCGGTAGCCGTCTTTAACGCCGAGAAGAGCAAGATAGGGAAGTTCGCCATACATACCCATCATATCATATACCATAAGACCGACGGGTTCGCCTTTTTCGGTTTCGGCAATAATTACGTTTCCGTTTTCAAGAGGACCATAAACCCATTCACGGAGGGTATCGGTATCTTTGAAATAGTGGTCATAAAGAGGGCTTTTATCGAAAATTTTGACGTATTCGTCCCATTTTTCGGTGGTGCCTTTTACAAAATTAACTCTGTATTTATAATCCATCTGAGACATTTTTAAAATTCCTCCCAAAAAGACAAATTTTTACAACTGAATTATACTCCCGAAGAGATAAATTGTCAATATAATTTGTGTCTTGACAATAATTTTAAGGGGTGTTATAATCCTTATGTTATCTAAAGGCTATGATGAAGAGTGCGCTTTGCAAAAGCTGTTTTTGAAAGAGAGCCGGCGGTTGGTGAAAGCCGGAAAACGGTTGCTTTGCGCTGTAGCTTCGGAGCCGAAGGGAAGAAAACCGAAAGGCGATTAGAACCCTTCCGCGAAAGGCTGCGTAAGTGTCCCGGAAGCATTATCCGTTGCTTCCAAAGAGCGGTATCCGCCTTTTGGCGGATGCAATTTGAGTGGTACCGCGGGTCTGTTGATATTACAAGCTCGTCTCAAAGAAAAATTTCTTTGGGACGAGTTTTTTTATTTTTCCCAAAGCTAAAACGGAAATATATTAAAGAAAGAGGAAAATCAGAAATGCGCAAAGAACTTGACAAAACTTATGATCCTGCGCAGGTGGAAAAACGCATCTATCAGTTCTGGCTCGACGGAGGCTATTTCCACGCAGAAGTTAACCCGGAAAAGAAACCTTTCACAATCGTAATTCCGCCGCCAAACATCACCGGTAAGCTCCATATGGGCCATGCTCTTGACAACACCATTCAGGATATTCTTATTCGTATGAAGAGAATGCAGGGCTATGAAGCTCTCTGGATGCCCGGAACCGACCATGCTTCTATTGCAACTGAAGTTAAAATCGTTGAAAACATGAGAGCGGAAGGTCTTTCAAAAGACGACGTAGGCCGCGAAGGATTCCTTGAAAGAGCATGGGAATGGAAAAAGAACTATGGCGGAACCATTGTAAAACAGCTTAAAACTCTCGGCTGTTCCTGCGATTGGGACCGCGAAAGATTTACCCTTGATGAAGGCTGTTCCAAAGCGGTTCGCAAAGTTTTTGGAGAACTTTATAACAAAGGTCTTATTTATCGCGGCGAAAGAATCATCAACTGGTGCCCGAAATGCGGAACCTCCATTTCCGATGCGGAGGTTGAATATGAGGACCAGGCGGGCCATTTCTGGCATCTTCGCTATCCGCTTACCGATGGAAGCGGCTGGCTTGAACTTGCAACAACCCGTCCGGAAACCCTCCTCGGCGATACTGCCGTTGCAGTTAACCCCAAGGACGAAAGATACACTTCCTATATAGGAAAAACCGTAACCCTTCCCCTCGTCGGAAGAGAAATCCCCGTTGTTGCCGATGAATACGTTGATATGGAATTCGGTACCGGCGTTGTAAAAATCACCCCGGCACACGACCCCAACGACTTTGAAGTAGGTCTTCGCCACAATCTTCCCGTAATCAACGTTATGACCGATGACGCAAAAATCACCGAAGATTATCCCAAATATGCAGGTATGGACCGTTATGATGCAAGAAAAGCAATCGTTGCCGATCTTGAAGAAGGTGGATTCCTTGTTCGCGTTGAAGACCATGAACATAACGTAGGAACCTGCTATCGCTGCCATACCACCGTTGAACCCAGAGTTTCTCTCCAGTGGTTCGTTGCAATGAAGGAACTTGCAAAACCCGCTATCGAGGCTGTAAAAGACGGTGACGTTCGTTTCGTTCCCGAAAGATTTGACAAAAACTATTTCCACTGGATGGAAAATATCCGTGACTGGTGCATCAGCCGTCAGCTCTGGTGGGGTCACAGAATCCCCGTCTGGTACTGCGACGATTGCGGAAAGGATACCCTTTGCGTTGACGGTGAACCGAAATGCTGCGAACATTGCCACAGCGAAAATATCCACCAGGATCCGGATACCCTTGATACCTGGTTCAGCTCCGCTCTCTGGCCTTTCAGCACCATGGGCTGGCCGGAAGAAACTCCTGAATATAACTACTTCTATCCTACCAATGTTCTCGTAACCGGATATGATATCATCACTTTCTGGGTTTCCAGAATGATTTTCTCCGCCCTTGCCTATACCGGCAAGAAACCTTTCACCGATGTTGTTATCCACGGACTTGTTCGTGATGCTCTCGGCAGAAAGATGTCCAAATCTCTTGGCAACGGCATCGATCCCCTTGAAATCATCGATACTTTCGGTGCAGACGCTCTCCGTCTTGCCCTTGTAACCGGTATTTCCGCAGGTAACGATACACGTTTCACCGACGAAAAAGTAACTTCCTGCCGTAACTTTGCAAATAAACTCTGGAACGCGGCAAGATTCGTTCTTATGAACCTTCCGGAAGATTTCAACGAAACCGAACTTCCCGAAGAACTTGCTCTTGAAGATAAATGGCTTCTTTCCCAGTATAACGACCTTGTTAAAGCCGCAACCGAAAACATCGAAAACTATGATATCGGCGTTGCGGAACAGAAGATCGTTGATTTCATCTGGGATACTTACTGCAGCTGGTACATCGAACTTGCAAAAGCAAGACTCCAGGGAGAATCCGCAGATTCCGCAAGAAGAGTTCTTGTTTATGTTCTCACCGGTGTTCTTAAACTTCTCCATCCGTTCATGCCTTTCATCACCGAAGAAATCTGGCAGGCGCTTCCTCACGAAGGCGAATCCATCATGGTTGCCGAATGGCCCGAATATACCGAGGAACATTGCTTCACCAAAGAGGCAGAGGATTTCACCAAGGTTATGGACGCAATCAAAGCTATCCGTAACCGCAGAGCAGAGATGAACGTTCCGCCTTCCAAGAAAGCAAAACTCTTTATCGAAACCGATTCCGGCGAAGTTTTTGAACAGGGCGCACCTTTCCTTATGAAACTTGCTTCCGCTTCCGAAGTTGACATCAATGTTGAATTCGATAAAGCAGGTGCTGTTCAGGTAATCACCGACGCTGCAAAAATCTATATCCCCATGGCAGAACTTATCGACATGGCAAAAGAGCTTGAGCGTCTTAACAAAGAAAAAGAACAGTGCGAAAAACAGGCATCCGGTCTTGAAGCAAGACTTCAGAACCCCGGCTTTGTAAACAAAGCACCGGAAAACGTTGTTGCCGCAGAACGCGACAGACTTGCAAAACTTAAAGAAAGACTTGCAAAACTCGAAGAATCCATTGCAGCAATGAAATAATGCGCCCCTTGCCTAAAGGGGAGAGGGCCACATACCGTAAGGTGTGGCGAGGGGATTCAGCTAATAAAAGAGCCGCCGTTTCCGGCGGCTCTTATAACTTTTTTATTGAAAGGCGGAAAAACCGATGGAATATGAAGAAAGCCTTGAATATATCGCGAATTTTCCGCGGTTCAAAAAAGAACCTTCCCTCGAAGAAATGAAAAAGCTTCTTGAAAGGCTTGGAAATCCGCAGGAAAAACTTCGGAGCATAAACGTTGCCGGAACGAATGGAAAAGGTTCGACCGTTGCAATGCTCGCTTCGGTTTTGAGCACAGCGGGTTATAAAACCGGAAGATATATTTCTCCTTATGTGCTCGAATTCCGCGAGCGAATGATGATAAACGGAAAAATGATCGGTAAAAAGCGCCTTGCAAAAATCGTTGAAATGGTTAAAAAGGAAGCTGACGCTCTTCTTGAAGAGGGAACAATGCTCAACGCTTTTGAAATAACGACCGCCTGCGCAATGCTTTGGTTTGCGGAAGAAAACTGTGATTTTGTGGTGCTCGAAGCGGGAATGGGCGGAAGATTTGACGCAACCAACACCGTTCCGGAACCGGTTTTGCAGATCATAACCGCCGTCGGGTTTGACCATACGGAGATTTTGGGTGATACTCTTGCAAAAATCACCGAAGAAAAATGCGGAATTCTCCGCCCGGGCTGCACCCTTCTTACTTCTCCGGGGCAGGAGCAGGAAGTCCTTACAACAATGCTCAACAAATGCGCCGAACTTGACGCAACTTTTGTGACCGGTGCGGCCGGAAAGGCAAAAATTGTTTCCGAAGATGTTTCCGGAATGGATATTCTGGTTGGAAAAACGGAGCTTGCCCTTTCTCTCGGCGGAAAACACCAGATAAACAACCTGCTTACGGTATATTCCGCCGTAAGTATCCTTCGGGAAAAGCATTTTGTTATAAAAGATGAGCATCTTGTTGAGGGAATTGCCGCAACAAGATTCCCCGCAAGGTTTGAACTTTGCTCAAAAGAGCCGATAGTTATCCTTGACGGTGCTCATAACCCACAGGCGGCAAAGGCTCTTGCGGTGAACGTAAGAGAATTTTTGCCCGAAAAGCGGATTTTGCTTTGCGGAATGATGGCGGATAAGGATTGCGAAACCGTTATGGCGGAACTTGCGCCCTGTTTTGAGCACGTTATAACTGTTCCGGTTCAGAACCCGAGAATGGTTGATCCGGAAAAACTTGCGGAAATGGCCTCGAAATACTGCAAAAACGTTGAAGCAAAGGAAAACGCAAAGGAAGCCCTTGCCGAAACCCTTGAAAATCTTAAAGATGACGAGGCTTTGGTCGTTGCGGGTTCGCTTTATCTTGCTTCGGAACTTCGTCCGATGCTCATGAAATTCAAAGGCAACCCGAACATTCAATAAGGTGAGCACATGGCGGAGATAATAAAAATAACCGACAGGATTTCTTACATCAAAGCGACAGAAAAGCCGCTTTCCGCCGATGTCGGCATAGTTGAAGGCGATGAATTTATGTGGATCTTTGATATCGGCGCAGATGAATCTGTCCCTATGTCATTAAACAAAATTCAAAAACCGAAAAACGCGGTGATCTCTCATTTTCATCCCGATCACATGGGGAATCTTGAACATGCCGAGCTTGAAAACATCTATCTCGGCGGGAACACTTTTAAATATGCGAAATGCGGAACCGTTGTTGAAGACGATGTTTTCTTTGACGATGGTGAAAAGATACATATCTTTCCGCTTCCTTCAAGCCACGCAAAAGGTTCCCTCGGAATGGAAATCGGCGATTATGCCTTCCTCGGCGATGCAACATATTCCACAATGAAGCAGGGAAGGGTCTGCTACAACGCTTCGGTGCTCAAAGAGGAAATTGCGGTGCTCAAAAAACTTTCCGCAAAATTTTTCCTCATAAGCCATGATGAAAAATTTATTCGACAGAAGGAAGAAATCATCGGGGAACTTGAAGAAATCTATAATAAACGCAACCCGAAAGAAAGTTTTATATGGATATAAAAAATCCCGCCTTCGAAGGCGGGATTTTTGTTATATCAATCTTTAAAAACCGGAAGTTCGATCCAGAATTCGGTTCCTTTACCGAGTTCGCTTTGAACTCCGCAGGTTCCGCCGCACATTTTTATTCCGGTGTTTACTATTGCAAGACCAAGTCCTGCGCCGCCGCCCATTCCTTTCTGATATCGCTCCCAGATTCCGTCGAGCATTTCCGGCGGAATTCCGCGGCCGTTATCAATAACGGAAACTTTTACTTTTCCGTTTTCGGTGGTCTGGCGGACAACAATGGAAACATCTTCTCCGCCGTGGATAACCGCGTTGTTTACAAGGTTATAAATCGCTTCGGAAACAAGGACCTCATCCGCATTGACGTAAACATCGCCGTCGTTTTCAAAAGATATATCCGTTTTTCCGGCGGAAAGTTTTTCAAATTGAGTGACGATATCCGAAGCTTCGTCGGTGATGCAGAAAACTACCGGATGGAAATTGAAGTTTCCGCTTTGGAGTTTTGAAAGATCGAGAGCGTCGTTGACAAGCTTTGTAAGGCGCTTTGTTTCGTCGATGATTATCTGGATATTTTCGGAATTGTTTTCGCCGGGAATATCGCGCATCATTTCGCCGTAACCGCCTATCATGGTAAGCGGAGTACGAAGGTCATGGCTCACGTTTGCAAGAAGTTCCTTCCGGAGTTTATCGGTTTTACGAAGTTTTTGGGTTGTGTTGTTGAGCGTTTCGCTGAGCTGGGTAAGTTCGCTGCAGCCGCCGCCTTCAAAAACAACTTCATAATCGCCGGTTGCAAGCTGTTTTGCGGAATCCGAAAGGCTGCTTATGGGGCTTGAAAGACCTTTTGAAGCGATGAAAGCAAAAATTATTCCGGCGCCGAAAGCAAAAATGCTTGCTACGGAAAGAATTATCATAAGTACTTCGCCCATTGAAGCAATGGGTTCCATTCTTGAAAGTATCACAAGAAGAGATTTTTCTCCGGAAGGAGATTTTACTTCCGTTGCCATGATCATGCTGCTGAAATCGTTTTGTTCGGGAACGTTTCCGACGAAATGGGTCGGGTCATATTCGAGAAAAACGCCGCTGTCGGTAAAAACGCCGGTGGATTCAACTTCGGTGATATATGTTCCGCCGTTTTTTGAAGCGAGGTTCCAGTATTCAAGAATTCCTTTGGAAGCTTTATCGAAACGGACGCTTGTTGAACGTTCGGTTGCGCTTTTTATCATTCCGTTTTCGCTGAGGATATATATTGAAATTTCGTTTTCCTGGCTAATGGAAATAAGAAGGCTGTCAAGTTCCGGGTTGTCGATGTTTTCGGAAATTGTTTTCGAATGTTCCTTCATGGTTTCTTTGGTATAAAGGGCATAGATGCTGTCCAGAAGAACCGTTTGCATAAGCCAGAGGATTATAAGCATCGAAACGGCAAAGCCGATGAAATAGGTGCAAAGCTTCCAGCGTATTGATACTTTATCACTCGTCAAAGCGATAGCCAACTCCTCTCAGGGTGGAGATACAGCGACTGTATGGGCCGAGTATCTTGCGAAGCTGTTTTATATGGGTATCTATGGTTCTGTCGTCGCCGAGGAAATCATAGCCCCAGACTTCGTTTATGAGTTTTTCGCGGGAAAGGGCGATTCCGCGGTTTTTCACAAGGAAGAAGAAAAGATCATATTCGCGGGGGGACATATCGACGTGTTTTCCGTCAACGATAACAAGTCTTCCGGTAAAATCAACGGTAAGGCCTTCGTGCTGATAAACTTCCTTAGCTTCCGGAAGAGAAATTCCGCCGCGTTTTAAAATTGCGCCAATGCGCATCATAAGTTCCTTCGGGGAAAAGGGTTTTACAACGTAATCGTCAACGCCGGATTCAAAGCCGTGGACTTTGTCATATTCTTCGCCTCTTGCGGAAAGCATTATTATCGGAACGTTGGAAAATTTTCTTATTTCGCGGCAGGCGGAAAAACCGTCCAGTTCCGGCATCATAACGTCCATGATTATTATGTCGGGGTCACTTGTTTTGCAGGTTTCAAGAGCCTTGAGTCCGTTGGAGGCTTCGCAGACTTCGTAACCTTCGAATTTGGCATATTTTTTAATAAGGTCGCGTACTCTAAGTTCGTCATCAACGATAAGTATTTTGCTCATTTTTTCAGCTTCCTTTCATGGTATGCTGTCCGCATTTTAACATTACATAGTGTGCATAATGTGATGATTGAAAAAATAGATTTATTTTTTATCAATAAGATCATCAAGAAGATTTTTTATTGTTTTTCTGCGAAATTCCGTTTCTTTAGGAGCAAGATAAAAACGCCCCTTTTCAAAAGTAAGGCAATCGCCGCTTTTTGAATTTTCCGGAAGGCGGCTTGCGGAAACAAAGAGCATTGCGCCGTCGGAATTTTCAACCGCGGCAATGCCTTCTTCAATTCTGTCAAGGCGATAAATTTCCAAAGCGATCATCTCATTTCCTTGTTGTTACGGTAACAGTTTTTCCGTCGGAACCGAAAACTATGTCACCGTCATAGTCTGTTCGGTAATATTTTATTTCAAAATCATTAAAAACTGAAATCACTTCTTTATGCGGGTGGCCGTAATCGTTGTTATAACCGCAGGAAATTGCGGCATATTCAGGGCTTGCGGCCTTAAGAAAAAGCGCGCAGTTTGAAGTTGAACTTCCGTGGTGACCGGCATTTAAAACGGTGCAGGAAACATCTGCGCCGGAATCAAGAAGCAAAAGTTCGGCTTCCTCTTCGGCATCGCCGGTGAAAAGAAAACTTGTTTCACCAAAGGTGAGTTTTGAAATTACGGAATAATTGTTGAGGTTATCTCCGGAATATCCGGCGGGACCCAGAATTTCCAGAACAGCGCCGCCGCCAAGTTCAAAAACCTTTCCGTTTTCCGAATAGGAAACGGGAATGTTTCTTTTTGAAAGAGTTTTCAGGAAATCCTCAAAAAGAGAGGTAGTCGGAAGAAATTCCTCCGGAATTTCCGGAATTATAACTTCAGAAACCGGAAATTTTTTGATGATATCGGAAGCGGAACCAATGTGGTCCGCATGGGGATGTGTTGCAATGAAAAGATCAATACTGAAAACGCCCTTGGTGCGAAGGTAGTTTTCAATTTTTCGTTCGCAACCGATGTTGCCGGCATCAATCAGAACAGTTTTTTCCGGAGCTTTTATAAGGATACATTCCGCCTGGTCAACGTCGATAAAATGGACTTCCAGTTCGGAACTTTCTGCAACGTTGCCTTGAACCGTTGTAAGAAGTTTAAGGTAAAAATCGTCGGAAATTATTCCGTGTTCATATAAAGTTGCGCCCAGAAAGACAACTATTATGGCGAAAAGCGCCGCAATAAGTCCGCTTGGATTTTTGTTAAATGCTTTCATAAAGATTCACCGTTTCAAGACCATTTTCAAGCGCATAGTTCCAGCAATGTGCGGTTCCGCCGGAAAGACCGTTATAATATCCGATTATGCGGCTTGAGTTATCGACCATATATTTGTTTCTGCTGTGTTCACATCCCGGAACGTATTTTTCGGAAAGAGATATTACGGAATCTGCTTTTGCAAGGACATTCTTTATGCGTTTTGAAATTGCCGCGCTGTGGTGTTCACAAGCTTCGGAATACGGAAGAACGGAAATCAGAGCGATGCCTTCAAATTCACTTTTCATTTCAAGAACGATTTCGGCGGCGAAAAGGTCGAAACCTTCAGCCATTCCGCTCATAAAAAAGCGGAAGCCGTCGTAATAAGCGTCAAAAACTGCAGAGCGAATATTGGTTTTAAGGGCGGCAATTTCTGCTGAATATTCGTTTCCTTCCATGGGAAGGCGCTTTGGGCGGGGTCCAGTGAAACAACAGGTGGTTTCGGGGTTCATAAGGCGGTTCCTTTCTCTATGACCCAGAAAAATGCGGAAAGAACGCCATAAATGACCGGCTGATGAACGATATAGATCGCAAGGGTGTTTGAACCGATTTTACAGAGAAAATCGCTGTGTTTGTTCATCATAAAATCCGGAATTTTGCGTTCCTTAAACCATTTTCCGATAAAGCAACCAAAAAGGAAAAGAAAAAACCAGGGAAGAAGCGGAAAATAATCCGCAGAGCGGAAACCGGGTCCGGGAAGACCGATCACCGCAAGATATTTTGAAAAATAAAGTTCAGAAGGAACGGCAATGTTTCCGAACATTATATTTCTTGAAGGAAGACCGTAAAGGCAAAGAAAAGCCGAAAGGGAAATTACTGCGCCGAGAAGAGCGGGCGCCTTTTTTACGGATTTTCTGAAAATATAATAGATCATCATTGAAACGCCGAGAAAATGAAGAATACCGAACCAGATAGTTTGGGAACGCATGAAAAAATAGGTTCCCAAGGTCATTAACATTCCGCAGCCGAAAACAACAAGACCATGTTTAAGGGCGTTTTTGGTAAGCCTTGAAGAGATTCCGGCAATTATGATGAAGGTTGAACATACCGCCAGCTGAAGGGTATCCCAGCCTGCTGAAAAGAAATCAAAATCAAGACCGAAAATTGCGTAAAGATCGTAAGCCGCATGATAAACTATCATTCCGATAAGCGCCAGAGCGCGCATTTCATCAAGGAAGAAAATTCTTCCGCCTTTTCCTGCCATAAAAAGCACCTCCTTTTATGCTAACATTATATAACAACTCAAAAAGATGTGCAATTATTTTATAGGTACAACGAATGAAATCGCTTTTTAAAAAATTGTAAATATTTATTATTGCACTTGTGCAAAAGGATATTTTTTGGTATTATTATTTTGTGAAACTATGAGAACATATAAAAATTCGTGAAAAATGTTTGATATATGAAAGGAAAAATTATGGCAGAAAAAAACAACGGTTGGGAAAAACCCGAAGAAAAATTTCCGGAAACGGAACTTGAAGACAGTTTTGCGGTTTTTTTCAGTGAGGAAGAAGAAACAGAAGTTTCGGCCAAAGGAAAAAAACGCCGCAAAAGCAAAAACGGACCGGATATTCTTGCGGTTTCCGAGGAAACCGATGAAGGATTCGTTATCGAAGAAGTTGTCGCTCTTGATACCGGCAAAGAAATTGTTAACATAAAAGAGGAAACCGCGGAAACAACCGATGAGCACAAAGATGAGCACGAAATTTCAGAAGAAGAAAATGCCGATGCTCATGCGGAAAATGCGAATTTCGAAGAAGATAAAACAAGCGAAGAACTTTCTGAAGACGAAATTGTTGTGGATCTTTCTTCCGGTGAAACTGAAGAACCGGGTAAAAAGAAAAAAGTTTTTTTCGAGAAAGCGAAAAAACATATAAGCAGTAAAAGAAAACATAAATATGCCGCAACGGTTGGCGCTGTGCTTATAGCGCTTGCAGTTCTCGGAACCATTAGCCTTTGCTCAATTCTTATAAATCTTGGGGCAAGGGTTCTTGATAACACAAGCCAGAAAGAGGCGTTTGAATGGAAAATTTATCCTCTTCTTATGTTTGACCCGGCAACTTTTGAAGACCCAAGCCAGCTTGAAGAGGTTTTTGTGCTTAAAACTTCCCTTTGGTCAACTCTTCTTGAAAACCGCACCAAATATGCTTATGATGACAACGGAATGCTTCTTGTTCCGGCTTCTGACCTTGATGTTGCGGCAAAAAGACTTTACGGAAGCGCAGTGGTGCTTAAACACCAGACTTTTTCCGAAGGATATGACTTTTTCTATCTTTTTGATGAGGAGACAAATACTTATTCCGTTCCTATCATGGGACAGACCGCCGGTTATGCGCCGAAGGTTGTTGATATCAGCAAAAACGGAAACCTTTATACTCTTATAGTCGGTTACGTTGCGCCGACAACACTTTGGAACGTAAGCGAGGACGGTTCAAAAGAATCTGTTCCGGATAAATATCTTTATTATGATCTTGAGAAACTTGACGGAGGAAACTATATAATTAAATCCGTAAGAAGAATTCCGGAAGATGAACTTCCCGAAGACCTTGAAGTTTCGGATATGCAGAGCCTTAATGCTACTCAGTATTTTGACTATGATGCAATTCAGCAGGAACAGATGAACCAGCAGATTGAAGGAAACGAAGAACCGGAAAATTCCGAAGCAGACAATGAAGGCGAAACAAAAGAAACCGACGTTTCCGAAGAGAATTCTTCCGGAGAAGAATAACGGCGAAAAACAAAATCCCGCGTTTTACGCGGGATTTTTTTGTGCTTTTCGGCATTTCGGTTTTTGTAAATTTCCATTGAAAAAGAGCGGATATGGTGATATAATTATTTAAATATTTTAAATTATAATGGCAGAGTGTTTTATTGCGGAGGTTATGGGAATGAAAAAATGGAAACTTATGCCGGGAAACCCGGGAAAGGCAAAACATATTGAGGAAGAACTGGGCGTTCCCGCTCTTGTAAGCGAGGTTCTTGTTGCAAGAGGAATCGATACCCCCGCAAAGGCAGGCAATTTTATTGCAAAGGAAATACCTTTTTCCGACCCGATGGCTTACCGCGATATGGATAAGGCGGTGCAGAGGATCAACGAAGCCCTTGATGAAGGCGAAAGAATCTGCGTTTACGGCGACTATGACTGCGACGGAATGACCGCAACGGTTCTTCTTTATGATTATCTTGCTTCAATCGGCTGCGACGTCTGGTATTATATTCCGGACAGAGAAAACGAAGGTTACGGCCTTAACAAAGGCGCAATCGATTATATCGCATCGAAAGAAACCGACCTTATCGTAACCGTTGATAACGGCGTTTCCGCCATTAACGAAATAGATTACGCTTCCTTCCTTGGAATCGACGTTGTTGTAACCGACCACCACAAACCGAGGGAAGTCCTTCCGGATGCGGTTGCGGTTGTTGACCCCCACAGAGAAGACGAAACCGACGAGGGAATTTATAAGGAACTTGCGGGCGTAGGCGTTGCGTTCAAGCTTGTCTGCGCGCTCGAAAACGATAACGGCTGGGGAATTATCGAACAGTATGCGGATCTTATCTGCATAGGCACTGTTGCGGATATTGTTCCGCTTACCGGCGAAAACAGAATTCTTGTGCGCCAGGGACTTTCGCTTATCAGCGAAACAACAAATCTCGGACTTCGTGCGCTTCTTGAAGAAACCGGACTTTCCGAAAAACAGCTTACTGCGGATATGATCGCTTTCGGAATTGCGCCGAAACTCAATTCGGCCGCAAGACTTGGTTCCGCATATCAGGTAACGGAACTTCTTACCACCGAGGACGAGGAACTTGCCGCCCAGCTTGCTTCCGACCTTTGTGAACAAAACCGCCAGCGCCAGCAGCTTGAGGCGGAAATTGCGAAGGATATTGACGCAATGTTCCTTGAAAAAGCCGATATTCTCAATGACAGAGTTGTTGTTCTTGACGGGGAAGGCTGGCACCACGGAGTTATCGGAATCGTTTGTTCAAAGGTTGTTGAACGCACCGGAAAACCCTGCGTTCTTATTTCCAGCGACGGCGAAGAAGCCAGAGGTTCCGCAAGAAGCGTTGAAGGTTTTTCGATGATAGATGCCGTAAGCTACGCTTCGGAACATCTTACAAGATACGGCGGACATCCTTTCGCCGCCGGAATGAGCCTTGATTCTTCTAAAATCGACGATTTCCGCAAGGCGGTCAACGAATTTGCCGCAAATAACTTCCTCCAGATGCCGGTTTATACCCAGAAAATCGATAAGGTTATGGATCCGGCGGAACTTACAGTTAACAACATTTCGTCCCTTAAACTTCTTGAACCTTTCGGCGCTTCCAACGAAGTTCCGGTTTTTGCGTTCAGAAAGGTTCTTGTTGACGGAATTTATCCCATAGGAAACGGAAAACACCTTCGCCTTCGCTTCAAAAAAGCCGGAATGGTATTTTATGCGGTATATTTTGGAATGACTGCGGAAGAATTCCCCTATGTTCAGGGAGATATTGTTGACGTTGCGGCAACATGTGAAGTTAACGAATTCGGCGGAGAGGAAAGGGTTTCCGTAAAAATCCGCGATATCCGTCCTTCCTCTTTAAGCCAGGAAAAACTTTTCTCCGGAAACCTTATTTATGACGGTTACAAACGCGGAGAACCCGTTCCGGAAGAGGATATTCCGGAGCGCAACGATTTTGCCGTTGTTTACAGATTCATCAGAAACAACCAGAGTTTTAAAGGTGAACTTGATGTTCTTTTCGGAAGAATTACCGGACAGAACAAGGAATATCCCATGGATTCCTGCAAAATGCGTCTTTGCCTTGATATTATGGAGGAAATGGGACTTATTGAAAGAAAATTCGACGGAAAGGCTGAGGAAATTACCCTTAACCCCCAGTCGCAGAAGATAAATATGGAAGATTCGAAACTTCTTGAAAAATTAAGAAGAGGAAATATCTGATTGCAGTAAGGGAAGAGGCGGTGAGAAAATGCCCGAATTTTTTAAGGAATTAAAAGAAGCCATTGACGTCAACAAAGGTTATGACGTTGAAAAAATAGAGCGGGCATACGCACTTGCAAGAAGCGCGCATGCGGAACAAAAACGCGCAACGGGTGAACCCTATATTATTCACCCTGTTGCAGCGGCGCTTACTGTTGTTCAGCTCGGAATGGATACGGATACGGTTTGCGCGGCGCTTCTTCATGACGTTGTTGAGGATACTTCCGTAACCCTTGATGAAGTCAGAAAAGAATTCGGCGACGACGTTGCAACAATGGTTGACGGCGTTACAAAGCTCAGTAAAATCAAATTTGTTTCAAAAGAGGAAGCCCAGGCGGAAAACGTCCGCAAAATGATGATAGCTATGGCGAAGGACGTTCGCGTTATTATCGTAAAACTTGCGGACCGCCTTCATAATATGCGCACCATTGACGCAAAGCCTTTGGAAAAACAGCGCAGAACGGCCCACGAAACAATGGAGATTTATGCTCCTCTTGCACACAGACTCGGTATCCGCCCGATTATGGAAGAACTTGAGGACAGATGTATCCGGATTCTCGACCCGGTTGGCTATAAGGATATTGAGGAAAGAATGGAGCTTGCCAAAAACGAGCAGCAGGAATTTCTTGAGCATCTTCAGACAAAGATTCGCGAGCGCCTTGATGAAGAAAACTTCAAAGCCACACTTACTGGAAGAATTAAAAGCGTTTACGGAATTTACCGCAAAATCTATACACTCGGAAAATCCTTCGAGGAAATTTATGACGTTTATGCGGTGCGCATAATCTGTAACGATGTTTTCGGATGTTATTATGTTCTCGGCCTTATGCATGACCTTTTTAAACCGATTCCGGACCGCTTCAAGGATTATATTTCCACCCCGAAGCAGAATATGTATCAGTCCCTTCATACGACCTGTATCGATGAAAAAGGTATTCCTTTTGAAATCCAGATAAGGACCTGGGATATGCACCACACCGCTGAATACGGTATCGCGGCCCATTGGAAATATAAAGCAGGAATTCAGGGAAAATATAAACTTGAGGAACGTCTTGCCTGGGTCCGCCAGCTTCTTGAACAGCAGCAGGAACTGGACGACGTTGAGGATATAGTAAGTTCCATCAAAACAGATATTGCCATTGACGAAGTCTTTGTTTTTACTCCCCGAGGCGACGTTATAAATCTTCCGGTAGGTTCCACAATTATTGACTTCGCTTACGCAATTCATACTGCGGTCGGCAACAGAATGACCGGCGCAAAGATAAACGGAAGAATAGTTCCTCTTGAAACGGAAGTTAAAACCGGCATGATCGTTGAGATAATCACGACCAATGCCGCCGGTCACGGACCGAGCCGAGACTGGGTAAACATGGCAAAAACCAGCGGCGCAAGAGCGAAGATCAGAAGCTGGTTCAAAAAAGAACGCCGTGACGAAAACATTGCCGAGGGAAGAATTGCCCTTGAAAAGGATTTCCGCAAGAACGGAATTATTCTTAATGAACACGACCACACCGAATTCCTCGGCGAAATTGCAAGGCGCCAGCATTGCAACAGCATTGATGACCTCTATGCCGCAATCGGTTACGGCGGCATAAGCATGTCAAGAATTCTTCCCTGGGTAAAAGAGGAATATACCAAAAAATATAAACCCCAGGAAGAAATTGTTCCGGAAGTTGTAAAACCAAAACGCAAACCCAAGGCAAGCAGCGGCGTTATTGTTGAAGGGCTTGAAGGCTGCCTTGTAAAATTCGGACATTGCTGCAACCCGCTTCCCGGCGACGATATCATCGGATATATTACAAGAGGAAGCGGCGTTACCATTCACACCTGCAACTGCAAAACCGCGGTAAACGGTCTTGTTGATAAAGAGCAGGAGGGAAGATGGGTCACTGCAAGCTGGAGCGACAACATCAAAGATACCTATAAAACCAACATTCTTGTTCACGGAATGGACAGAAGCGGTTTTGTTGCGGACGTAAGTATCACCGTTGCGAACCTTCATGTTCCGATGCACACCTTCCTTGCGCGTGAACTTCCGGATCATCAGGCGGAAGTTAAGCTTACTATTGAAACCCAGGGCGTTGAGCAGCTTCGCGGAACAATTGAAGCCCTCAAGAGGATCCGCGGGGTTGACAGCGTTGTTCGTATGTAAGGAAAGGAAAAACAAATTTTATGAAAGCTGTTTTGCAAAGAGTTCTTTCCGCTTCGGTTGAATGTGAAGGAAAAACCGTTTCCGAAATCGGAAAAGGTTTTATGGTCCTTCTCGGCGTTACAAAAACCGATACCCAGGCGGAAGCGGATATTCTTGCTTCAAAAATTGCGGGACTTCGGATTTTTGAGGATGAAAACGGAAAGATGAATCTTTCCCTTGATGAAGTCGGCGGAAAAATTATTGTTGTATCCAATTTTACCCTTTGCGCCGATTGCAAACACGGAAAAAGACCTTCGTTCATCAACGCTCAAAGACCGGTCCAGGCAAACGAACTTTATGAATTTTTTATAAAAAAGCTTAAATTTTACGGTGTTCCGGAAGTCGGAACAGGTGTTTTCGGCGGGGATATGCAGGTGCATATCCAGAACGACGGACCGGTTACGCTTATTCTGGATACCGATGATTGGAAATAAATTTTTTTGGGAGGAAACACAATGGAAATTCATGAACTTGTAGTAGGACCCCTTAAAACAAATTGCTATATCGTAACTTCCGATATGAAACATGCGGTAATTATCGACCCGGGTTTTGATGCGGAAAAAATCATTGCGAAAATCCGTGAACTCGGCGCAAAACCGAAGTTCATTCTTCTTACCCACGGACATTTTGACCACATCGGCGCGGTAAACGCTCTTAAAAAGACTTTTCCGGAGATGAAATCCGTAATTCTTGCGGAGGACGAGGATATCTGCCTCGATCCGAGCCTTATCAATAAGGAAATCGGCGTTGTTACAAAGCCGGATATGCTTTTTGCGGACGGCGACATTGTAAAACTTGATGACCTTGACTTCAAGTTCATGGCAACTCCCGGCCACACAAAAGGCTGCGCCTGCATAATTTGCGGAAGAAACATTTTCAGCGGAGATACTCTTTTTGCCCGCGGTTACGGAAGAACCGATCTTTATGGCGGTTCCCTTCGCGATATGAAGCTTTCTCTCAAAAAAATCGGTTCCCTTGAAGGCGATTACGAAATTTATCCCGCCCACGGAAGCGGAACCACCCTTGACCTTGAACGTTACGCAAACCCCTATTTAAGAAAAGCATTGGGTCTCGGAATCTGATATGGTACTTATAATCGATTCCCACCCTTATCGTTATGAAGCAGAAGCTCTCTGCCGCATGTTTTTGCGCGGCAGGGAGCTTAAAATATTTGAAGGAGAGGATATTCCGGCGGAGGATTTTATCTATACCGGAGTTTTCGGCGACAAAATTTCCGTAAGGATAAAAATGGACGGAAAAGACCTTTCCGCAAAGGCAGAAACTTCAGAAGGAAAAGCCGCGAAAATGGAATATCTTCTTTATGAAATTCTTTCGGAAATCACCGGACTTAAACCAAAATGGGGCACCCTTACCGGAATTCGTCCGGTAAAACTTGCTCTGCAGATGATGGACAAAGGAATTTCCGCCGACGAAGTTAGGAGAAAATTCAAAGAGGAAAGATTGGTTTCCGACGAGAAGCTGGATCTCCTTTTGAGCACCGCCGAGCACGAACAGACAATACGAGCTCTTTCAAAACCGGAATCCGTGAGCATGTATATTTCGATTCCGTTCTGCCCGAGCAGATGTTCCTATTGTTCTTTCACCTCTCATGCAATAGAAAAGGCCGCGAAGCTTATTCCGCAGTACGTTGACCTGCTTTGCGAGGAACTGCGTGATACCGCTGTGCTCATGGAAGAACTTGGGCTTCACCTCGAAACGGTTTATATGGGCGGAGGAACTCCGACCGTGCTCACGCCGGAACAGATGGACAGAGTTTTGAGCACAGCGAGAAGCTCTTTTGATTTCGGCGGAGTGCGTGAACTTACCGTTGAAGCCGGAAGACCGGACACGATTACACCGGAAAAGCTTGAAGTTATGAAGAAAAACGGCGTTGACAGAATCAGCATCAACCCGCAGACCATGGACGACGGCGTTCTGGAACTTATCGGAAGAAAACACACCGCCAGGGACGTTGTTGACGCTTTTTATATGGCAAGAAGCTTCGGTTTTGACAACATCAATATGGATCTGATTTCCGGACTTCCGGGCGATGATTTTGATAAATTCCGGAAAACAATAGATTCTGTGCTCGAACTTGAACCGGAAAACATAACTCTTCATACCCTTACGGTGAAACGCAGCGCAAATCTTGCCGGTGATGCTCAAAAAATGCTCAGCAGAAGCGTTGATGAAATGAATGAGCATGCGTTCCGGTGCTTTGATGAGGCGGGATATTATCCCTATTATCTTTACCGCCAGAAAGGAACGGTTGAGGCTCTTGAAAACACCGGTTTTTGTAAGCCTGGAAAAGAAGGCATTTACAACGTTTTTATAATGGACGAAACCCATTCCATTCTTGCAACCGGAGCCGGCGGAGTTACAAAGCTTAAAGACCCCCACGGACCGAAGATTGAACGCATATTTAACTTCAAGTTCCCGTATGAATATATTGACAGATTTGACCTTATGAACGAAAGAAAAGAACAGGTGAAAGATTTTTATGAACGTTATCCTCTCTGATGCTTTTGACGTTGAAAAAATAAACGAAGGCATCGCTTCCGGTTTTGAAAAAATGATTTCCGAAGCGGAAGAGGAAATTGAAAGAAAAGTTGAAGAGACCGCGGATTTTATTTTAAAGCAGGGCGAGGATTTGAAAATTGTTCTTGTTTCCGGGCGTTCTGCTTCCGGAAAAACAACTTTTACAAAAAAAGTCTGCAAAAAACTTTCCGAAAAAGGAAGGGAAGCAAGGCATGTTGCTCTGGATGATTTCCTTCTCGGTTTCGGATATATGCCGATAAACGAAGACGGAACTTTTGATATGGAAAGCATTGAGGGACTTGATACCGCTCTTGCCAACGAAACTTTCAGGCTTTTGCTTTCCGAAGGAAAGGCGGATTTCCCGACCTTTGATTTTCCTAAACAGCGCAGGGGAGAAAAATGGAACCGAGTTGAACTTGGAGAAAACGGAATAATTATGATAGAGGGAATTCATTCCCTTAACCCGCTTCTTACGGAAAATCTTCCGGAAAAAGGGATTCTCCGAATGTTCATTGAACCGAAAAAATCCTATGAAAAAGGAGAAAAAACGGTTTTTTCCGCGGAAGAAATACGTCTTATGAGAAGAATGACAAGGGACGAACTTTTTCGCGGTTGGGAAACGGAAAAAACTTTTGCCCAATGGAAAAGCGTTCTTTCCGGAGAAAAAATTTATATCGAACCGTATATTGATTCCGCGGAGATAAAAGTTGATTCCTCAATGGATTTTGAACCGGCGGTTTTTGTGGATATCCTTTCGGGAATGCTTGATAAAATTGATGAAAAATCGCCGTTTTTCGGCGAAGCAAAGGCTTTTTTGGAAAAACTTTCGGCTTTTGAAAAAATAAGTCCGGATTTTTTGCCGAAAGATTCGCTTCTTCGGGAGTTTGTCGGTTGATTTTTACATATTAGAGGTATATAATTAAAAAGGAAAATTTTGCAGAAAAGGGGAAAGATAGAAATGTCTGAATTTGATGATTTCATCAGAGGCATTGGCTCTGATATAAAAAATGCCGCCGAACAGGTTGGAAAAAAAGCGGAGGAAACTTTTGAAATTTCCAAACGCCGCGCAGAAAAAATGAAGATAAAAGGCCATATCCAGAGCCTTTATCAGAAGCTTGGCGAACTTACTTACGGCGGAATGAAAAACGGCGAAGATGTTTCCGAAGAAACCGACGCTCTTATCGCACAGCTTGACGAGGCTTTTGCAAGAGTTGAAGAACTTTTTGAAGAAATCAACGCAATCAGAAACGGCACCTTTGTTCAGGAAGAAGAAATGGACTGGGAAGAGGAATATGCCGAAGAATATGACGTTGACGTAGAGGAAATTATCGAGGAAGCAAAAGCTTTCGAAGAACCCACAGAGGAAATTGTTCCCGAAGAAAAACTTCCGGAAGAAGAACCCGCGAAAATTCAGGAATTTGATATCAACATCGACTGATTACCGAAAAACGGAGGCAGAAAACAGATGACGTATAACCAGATAAAAGGTTCGGCGGAATATATTCTTGCCCAGACAAGAATCCGCCCGAAAATCGCCGTAATCCTCGGAAGCGGACTTAACCCAATTGCTTCCGAAATCGAAAATGCGGCAAGAATTCCCTATAAGAATATTCCGCGCTGGAACGCCACAACAAACCCCGATCATGAAGGCGTTCTTATAATCGGAACTCTCGATAAAATTCCCGTTGCGGTGATGAACGGAAGACTTCACCAGTATGAAGGAAATTCCATGAAGGAATGCGCATATCCCGTTGCGGTTTTCAAGGCCATGGGAATTGAAAAAATCATCATCACAAACGCCGCAGGCGGAATCAACACCGATTATAAAAACGGCGATTTTGTTCTTCTTACCGATCATATCAAGTTCTTTAACGAAGGCCCTCTTACCGGCGAAGATGCTTCGATTCTCGGTGGAAACCGCTTTTTTGATATGAGCGATACTTATTCCGAATATCTCCGCAACAGAGTTGCCGGAGCTTTTGAAGCCGAAGGCGGAAAAAAACTTCAGCAGGGCGTTTATGCTTATATGCCCGGTCCCCAGTTTGAAACTCCTGCGGAAATAAGAATGCTCCGTACCCTTGGCGCGGACGTTGTCGGAATGAGCACCGTTCCGGAAGCGATTATGGCGGCCGCCTGCAATATGAAAGTTCTTGGAATTTCCGTTGTTTCCAACATGGCGGCGGGAGTTGAAAACAAAAAACTTTCCGGCGCGGACGTTAACGAAACCTGCGCTTCTATAAAAGAAGATTTTAAAGCTCTTATCCATACCGCGGTAAAAGTTCTGGAGGAGGAAAAATAAAAATGCTGTTTAAAGACATAACATATATTGACGAAAATTTTAATACCGTTGAGCATGCTTATATCGGCACCAAAAACGGCGTTATCGATTATATCTCCACCGAAAAACCGGACTGGGGCTATGGCGAAGTTTATGACGGCCAGGGAAAAGTCCTTATCCCCGGTTTTGTAAACAACCATTGCCACGCCGCCATGGGTCTTATGCGCGGTTACGGCGAAGGTCTTCCGCTTCAGAGATGGCTTGATGAAAAAATCTTCCCCTTTGAATCCAAATGGGACGAAAACAGCATCTATTGGGCAGGTCTTCTCGGAATGGCGGAAATGATCGCCTGCGGAACAACTTCTTTTTCCGATATGTATTTCTTTGATGCGGTTGCGGAAAAAGTTGTCCGCGAATCCGGAATCAAATGCAATTTTGATAACCCGCCAATCTGCTTTGACGGAACTCCGCTCAAAAAACAGAAATATTTCCCGCCGGTTGACGAAATGGTAAAAAAATTCGGTCACAGCAAAGGCCGTTTTCTTGAGGAATTCGGTCTTCATGCGGAATATACTTCCACCGAGCCTCTTGTAAAAGAAGTTGCGGCTTATGCGAAGGAAAACGGAGTTCGTCTTCATATCCATATGGACGAAACCAAACTTGAGCACGAAAACTGCAAAAAGAACCGCGGAATGACCACCGCAAAATATTTTGAATCCTGCGGAATTTTTGAAAACAACGTAAACCTTGCTCATTGCGTTTGGGTCGAGGACGAAGATATCGCAACTCTTGCGAAATATCCCAACGTTTCCGTAACCCACTGCCCTTCAAGCAACATGAAGCTCGGTTCCGGTTTTGCTCCCATCAGAAAGATGCTTGATGCGGGAATCAATGTCTGCCTTGGTACCGACGGCGCTTCCAGCAACAACAACCTCAATATTTTTGAGGAAATGCATCTTGCTGCAATGATCTGCCGCGGAAACACCGGTGACGCCGACAACGTTTCCCCGAAGGAACTTTTCAAAATGGCAACGGTGAACGGCGCAAAATCCCAGGGAAGATTCGATACCGGCGTTATCAAAAAAGGCAATAAGGCAGACCTTGTTGTTCTTGATTTCAACAAGCCGCATCTTGTTCCCTGCTATGACGTTATTACCAATATCGTATTTTCCGCACAGTCCAGCGACGTTGTTCTTACAATGGTCGACGGCGACGTTCTTTACCGCGACGGAAAATATAAAACCATTGATATCAATAAAGTTTACGACAAAATCAGCTATTATCTTCCCAAAATTCTTGAACAGCTTTGATTTTTTAAACTTTTTCGACGCTTTTTTTCGGTGACCGGAAAGAATTCTTTCCGGTCACTGTTTTGAATTTTTAAGCGAAAGGGGAACAGCATTTGAGTTCCAAAAAACAGAATTTTTTACAGGGCGCGCTGATCCTCAGCCTTGCGGCAATTATAGTAAAAGTTATCGGCGCTGTTTATAAAATTCCGCTGATGAACATAATAGGCGGTGAGGGTTTTGGTTATTATAATACTGCCTACACAATTTTCACCCCGCTTTATACTATAGCAACAGCGGGAATTCCCGTTGCGGTTGCAAGAATGGTTTCGGAATGTGTAACTCTCGGAAGATACCGTGATGTCAGAAGGATTTTCCAAATTTCGATGACCTGTTTTCTTGTAACAGGTACCGCAGGAAGCCTTATTATGCTTTTTGGAAGCAAATTCCTTGCGGGAACCGTTTGCGGAAACCCGGGAGCTTTTCTTCCGGTAATAATCCTTTCGCCGGCGGTTTTCTTCCTTTGTATAACAAGCGCTTACCGCGGTTATTATCAGGGACTTCGCAATATGTATCCGACCGCGGTTTCACAGGTTATTGAAGCTGTAGTAAAAGTTGTAGTAGGCCTTGCGCTTACCGTTCTTGTTACAAAGCTTGGGGTTTCCGGATATGCGGAAACCGGAAAATTCCTCGGGATCGACCTTGGAATTCCGGCGGAAGGTCTTTCCGAAACTTCCGCGATAGCTCCGGTTGCCGCAGCTGCGGCAATTGCAGGCGTTATGATTTCCACAATGGTTGGAATGCTTTATCTTATGGTGCATTATCATTTTAAAGGCGACGGAATTACCCAGCCGGAACTTTATGATGCGCCGGAAGCAACTTCGAAGAAAAAGCTTCTTAAAACCCTTGTTACGATTTCCGTTCCGGTTTGCCTTGCAACCCTTTCCACGAACATCACGAACCTTATCGACCTTGTTTCGCTGATGAACAGAATGGAATATGCGATCCGCCTTGACCATTTCACCGTTCTGGAAATGTATAAAGGTCTTCTTCCGGAAGGACTTGAGCTTGAAGGAATTCCGAACTATCTTTATGGTGTCTATTCCGGAATGCCGGTAACTCTTTTCAACCTTGTTCCGACCATTGCAATGACTTTCGGAACTGCGGCTTTGCCCAACGTTGCGGCGGCCTGGACTTCACATAACCGCCACAGAATCAAAAATTCCATTGATACGGTTCTTCGCCTTACAACTCTTATTGCGGTTCCGGCGGGAATCGGTCTTTCGGTAATGAGCAAAGAGGTTCTTTCGCTTCTTTATCCCATGAGAATGAACGAAGTCGAAATTGCCGCGCCGCTTCTTCAGGTTATGGGAATTACGGTAATTTTTGTTTGCACATGCGCTTCCTGCCACAGCATTCTTCAGGGAATCGGTAAGGAACGCCTTCCGCTTATCTTTATGCTTATCGGCGCGGCGGTCAAACTTGCGGTAAACTATATTTTTGTTGCAATTCCAAGCCTTAATATCCAGGCGGCGCCCTATGGTTCGCTTGTTTGCTATATTATAATAATGATAATAGATATTATAGCGATAAACCGCTTTGCGCAGATAAGGATAAACCTTTACGCAACATTCATTCTTCCGGTAGGCTGCGGAATCCTTTGCGGAATCGGCGCAAAACTTTCTTACTATGTGTTTGACATCCTGTTTTCCGAAAGACTTTCGACCGTCGGCGCAATAGGCGTTGCGGTTATAATTTACGGTTTTGCAATACTTTTGACAAAAGGAATTACAAAAAAAGATTTTTTAATGATTCCAAAAGGCGAAAAAATCGCTAAAGTACTTGAAAAAATTCATTTATTGAGATAAAATAGGGGGTAGCCGCGCCGTGGGTAATGATTTTGTTATAAAAGAAAGGTATTCAATCGAGGACCTTACAAAAATCATGTCGCTTTTAAGAAGCGAAAACGGCTGCCCTTGGGATAAGGAACAAACCCATGAATCCATCCGCAAAAATTTCATTGAAGAAACTTATGAAGCGGTGGAAGCCATTGACCAAAGCAACCCTGAAATGCTTCGGGAAGAATTGGGAGATGTGCTTTTGCAGGTTGTGTTCCACACACAAATGGAAAAAGAAAAGGGCAATTTCGATTTTGACGACGTTTGCGACGGAATTTGCAAAAAGCTGATAGTTCGCCACCCGCATATTTTCGGGGACGAAAAAATCGGGGAAGCAAAGGAAGTTGCGAACCGTTGGGACGAAATTAAAAAAGAGACCAAAGGACAAAAAACCGGAAGCGAAACTCTTCGCGCTGTTCCGAAACAGCTTCCCGCGCTTATGCGCTGTGCTAAGCTTCAGCAGCGTGCGGAAAAAGCCGGCGGTTACCGTTTCGATACTGCCTGGTCGCTGAGAAAGATTGATGAAGAAATTTCGGAACTGCGGGAAGCGATTGTTTCAAACAACGCTATCAGATGCGGCGAAGAAATCGGTGATCTTTTGTTTTCCGCGGTTTATGCCGCGCGTACTTTGGATCTTGAACCGGAAGAATGCCTTACAGCTTCTTCCGAGAAATTTATAAGGCGTTTTGCCGCCGCGGAAAAAATTGCCGAAGAAGAGGGAAAAGAAATTTCCGAAATTCGTGGCGAAGAACTTTCCGCACTTTGGCAGAAAGCCAAAGAAGAAACAAAAAAACGCGGATAATTCCGCAGATATTTAAAACGGAGGTATTTTAAAATGACCAAATCTGATCTTATTGCAGCAGTAGCAACCAAACTTGGTTCTTCTAAAAAAGACAGCGAAAAAGCTGTTTCCGCAGTTCTTGAATCCATCACCGAAGCTCTTGCAAACGGCGAAGCTGTTCAGCTTGTCGGTTTCGGCACTTTCGAAGTAAAAGAACGCGCTTCCAGAAAAGGCATCAACCCCAGAACCAAAGAAGTTATCGACATCGAAGCTTCCAAACTTCCTTCCTTCAAAGCAGGCAAAGCTCTTAAAGAAGCAGTTAAATAATTTTTGCTTAAAAAGTTCCCCTGCCGAAAGGCAGGGGATTTTTTTGAAGAAAGCCTTTCCTAAAAGGGAAGGCAAAGAAGGAGAAAAACTATGCGTCTTGATAAATATTTAAAGGTTACAAGATTAATAAAACGCCGGACCATTGCGAACGAGGCTTGCGATGCGGGAAGGGTTTTGGTCAACGGGAAAGTTGCCAGAGCTTCCTATGAAGTTAAAGAGGACGATATTATTGAAATTCAGCTTGGACAGCGCCCGCTTAAGGTTCAGGTTGTTTCCATTGTGGAATCCACCAAAAAAGAAGACGCCGCACAGAATTACAGGGTGGTGGAATAAAAGTCTTTCCACAGAGAAAGACCGGAATTTTATTCCGATTGGGAATAAATTACGACAAAAGTTACAAAAATGTAACTTTTGTAATAAAATTTCAATATTTTTGTAAAAAAGCTGTTGACATTTGGTTTTTGCTGTGGTATATTATGGTCGTGATAAATGTTACAAATTGGTTAAAAAGTTTGTAACCAAACATAACTCTCCGATGGGTTAACAAACCGAGCATTTATCACCGTTAACGATTGGATTTGTCCGAATGGAGAGACGGACTTTTCTGATAATTGCTCAAAAAAATATTTTAGGAGGAAACTAAACATGAAAAAAGCACTTGCTCTTGTTCTTGCTCTTGTTCTTGCTCTCAGCATGGGCGTTTCTGCTTTCGCAGAACTCGTTGAACTCGACAGAGTTTATCCCGAAGCTGACGAACCTATCGAAATCGAAGTAATCGATGTTGAAGATGAAGAAGTTATTCTTTACACCTATCCCCTTTGGGACGAACTCACCGATTCTTTCGTAACCTACATTGCTCTTGATCCTACCGTTCCTTTTGTTGACGTAAAACTCACTGCTAACGGCAATGTTGATGCAGAGCTTGTAGAATTCGATCCTGACACCATGGTAGCTCTTGGCGATCTTGAACTCACCTACTCCATCCTTTACAAAGGCGAAGTTCCCACCGCTCCTATCATGTTCTCTGAATCCGTTGACGTAGAACTCGATTACTTCAATGGCGTAGAAACCACCATCGATGGTGTTGACGTTTTCGAAGGCCACACCTACAACGATGCTCAGATCCTTGCTGGTCTTATCAGAGATGAACTCAGAGTTTCCAAAGCTGTTGTTGATGTTGATTGCGAACAGTATGTAAACATCATCAAAGTTACTGTTGAAAACAACTTCTCTGCTCATTACACTGAAGGCACCCTCAAAATCGAAGCTAAAAACGCTGCAAACAAAAAGAACTATTCTAACACCCTTACTCTTATCAACGACGTAGCTATCTTCGAATATGAAGAAGTTAAATACGCTGCTGACAACAACGAAGACGGCGCAACCCTTCAGCTCGGTGCTGCTGGTTATTCTGACTATGTAACCGATGAATGGGGCTATGGTCCTGAATACAACGAAGATGTTCTTCGTAACCCTGAACTCTACGCTCTCGTAGTATCCACCACTGCTTTCCGTGCAATCGAAGGCAAAGACCTCACCCTTGACGTTCTTGCTAACGACGATATGGAAATCTCTGTAACCCTTAAAGAAGTTGCAAAAGGCCAGAAAGGCGTAAACTTCTTCGCATGGGGCGATTACACCTTCGAAGATAAAGACGAAAACGGCGTAAAGAACGGTTCTGAAGACTTCGAAAGCATCTCCTTCGGCTTCATGGGCGACCAGGTTGTTAAAGGCAAATTCGAAATCGTTGTTGACCTTCCTATCGACTACTATGAACTCCGTGAACTCTTCGGTGAAAAAGTAGAAGAAGAAGACATCATCTCTTACTATGTAGTAAACCAGAACAACGAAGTTGTTAAAACCATCAAAGTTGACTACATGACTTTCGATCCTTCCGAAAACGTTGAATTCACCATCGAAGGCGAAAACGAAAAACTCGGTTGGTACACTCTTGCTCTTGAAGTTCCTTCTGCTGAAGTTGAAGGTGAAGAAAACCCCAACACCGGTGCTGAATCTGTTGTTGGCGTAGTTGCTGCTCTTGCAGTAGTTTCTCTTGCATCTGCTGCTGCTGTTTCCCTCAAAAAATAATTTTTGACCGAAATAGTCAAAGCTTCTAACTAAACAATAAAAATCCCCCGGAACTCTCCATCCGGGGGATTTTTTCTTATAAAATGGCTTTATTGCAAGAAAAAATACAAATATTTGCAGCCGAAAAATAATGGGAAACTGCTGAACGCAAAATTGGACTTTTGCTGGGTTGCCAGTGAAATATGGCTGAAAAAGTCAGCTTTATTAAAAAAGATTTTTACTTTAAGTAAAAATACGGATATTTAGCTGCACAGTGGACAGTTTGTAGTACACCGTTTCACGGTGCGGATATTAATAAATAAAAAAGTCCCCGGATGGAGAGTTCCGGGGACTTTTTAATTAGCTTTAAAGTTCAACTGTTTCAGTCAGAATTATTTTTTGAGGGAAACAGCAGCAGCAGATGCAAGAGAAACAACTGCAAGAGCAGCAACTACGCCAACAACAGATTCAGCACCGGTGTTGGGGTTTTCTTCGCCTTCAACTTCAGCTGCAGGAGCTTCGAGAGCGATGGTGTACCAACCGAGTTTTTCGTTTTCGCCTTTGATAACGAGTTCAACGTTTTCGGAAGGATCGTAGGTCATGTAGTCAACAGTGAAGGAATCGAATGCTACACCGTTTTTGAGTACATAGTAGGTTACGATGTCGTCTTCTTCAACTTTTTCGCCGAAGAATTCGCGGAGTTCATAGTAATCGATAGGAAGGTCAACAACGATTTCGAATTCGCCTTTGATAATCTGATCGCCCATGAAGCCAAAGGAAGCTGCTACGAGTTCGTCGTTAGCATAATCAGGCTGATCACCGTCGTTGTCGTCTTTGTCATCGATTTCGAGATCGCCCCATGCGAAGAAGTTTACGCCTTTCTGGCCTTTTGCAATTTCTTTAAGGGTTACAGAGATTTCCATGTCGTCATCGGAAAGAACGTCAAGAGTGAGGTCTTTGCCTTCGATTGCACGGAAAGCGGTGGTGGATACTACGAGAGCATCTTCCCAAGTGCGGAGATAATCTTCGTCGTATTTGTTGTCGCCTGCGTCATAACCGTATTCATCGGTTACATAGTCGGAGTAACCAGCAGCACCGAGCTGGAGGGTTGCGCCGTCTTCGTTGTTTTCAGCAGCGTATTTAACTTCTTCATATTCGAAGATGCAAACGTCGTTGATGAGTTCAATGGTGGTTGCATAAGCTTTTTTGTTAGCAGCGTTGGTTGCTTCAATTTTGAGAGTGCCTTCAGTGTAGTGTGCAGAGAAGTTGTTCTCGATGGTGAGTTTGATGATGTTTACATACTGTTCGCATTCAACATCAACGATACCTTTGGAAACTTTTTTGTCAGCTCTGATGAGGCCAGCAAGGGTCTGAGCATCATTGTAGGACCAACCAGTGAAGTTGTCGATGGTGAGGATGTCGATTTCTGCGTCAGCAGCTTCAAGATAAACATCTTCTGCTACTTCTTTGAGGGTGTAGGGAGCTTCAAGAACTTCACCTTTGTACATTACAGAGTAGGTGAGGTTGAGAGCGCCGAGAGCTACCATGGTTTCGGGATCGAATTCTACGAGCTCTGCATCGAGGTTGCCGTTAGCGGTGAGTTTTACGTCAACATAAGGAACGGTAGGATCGAGAGCGATGTAGGTTACGAAATCTTTACCAAGTTTTGCGTCATCTTCAGTGATGATAGGTCTGGTGTAAACGAGATATTCTTCTTCCTGCATATCGAATACAACGAGTTCTGCAGGTTCGTCTTCTTCGGGACGAACTCTGTCGAGTTCAACGAGTTCTGCGAAAGCAGAAACGCCCATGCTGAGAGCAAGAACAAGAGCAAGAACAAGAGCAAGTGCTTTTTTCATGTTTAGTTTCCTCCTAAAATATTTTTTTGAGAGAAAGCTAAAAAACACCTGCGATTTTTTCCATTTCCGAAGCCCTTGTTTCGGGCATTACATGGCTGTAAAGATCCATTGTCATTGCAAGGGAACTGTGACCGAGAATTGTTTTGAGCACCTGGGGCGACATTCCGGCTTCAATTGCGCGGGTGGCAAAGGTGTGACGAAAAACATGTGGAGTTATGTGCTCGAAATTATAGCCGTGCTCATTTATTCTTGCGGTTATGCGATCGAGTTCGGTCTGAACAAAATCACGACTTAACGGAGAACAGCCTTTTCCTTTGAAAACGTAACCGGAAGGCAGGGAAGAATCTTTTTGCGAATCAAGCAGAGAAATAATATCGGGGGTTAAGGGGATGTCTCTTAAAGATGAATTTGTCTTTGGAGTGTCTTCGAAATATCCGCGGCCGTCGATATACTTTATGGTGCGGCGAACGTGAAGAACATTTTTTTCAAGATCGATATCACTGAATTTCAGTCCGCGGAGTTCGCCGTTGCGAAGACCGGTTCTTAAGAGAACTGCAAAAAATTCATAGAGCCGGCTTTCTTTTGAAAACTCGGTAAAAATTTTTTGCTGTTCCTTCGTAAGAGCGGAACGGCGGTTTGGAGCGGTCCTTCTTGGGAGCTGGACCGAAACGGCGGGGTTGCGTTCGAGCATTCCGTTGTACATTGCCTGGCGAAGGCTGCTGTTTATTAAAGAAAACACTATTTTTATTGTTGAATAGGCGTATTCTTTTTCTGCAAGACGGTTTATAAGAATCTGGATATCGGTGCTTCTGATGTTGCAAAGCGGTATATTTCCCAGATCGGAAAAAATAAGGCTTTTATAAAATTGGCGATAGGTTTCGTAAGTTCCGATTTTAATGCGGAATTTTCTATACTCATCCAGCCAGACACAAAACCATTCGTCGAAAGTGGCTCGGGAATTTTCTGCGAAAATTCCACGGGAAAGCTTGTAACGCAGTTCGGTAAGCTTTTGCTGTGTTTCGGTTACGGTTTTTCCGTGAACAGAATGGGTTTTGCCGTTTATTGTGGCGCGCCCTTCAAATGATTTTCCGCGCTGACGGATTCCTTTCGGAAGTTTTCTTCCGCGCTGATCTTTTGCCATAAATAATCCTCCTTATTATACTATTATTATAAAGGTGAATTAATTATAGCAGAATGGTGCAGGTGAGCTTACTTATATACTATATATTAATATATAAACAAAAATTGGAATCGTTTCCAATTTATAAAAATAATATATCCTCGAAGCCGGGTGTTCCGTGTTAACAGGCTAAAGTGAAACTGTAAAATATGGTGAAAACGCAGATTTTTTAGTTGCTTTTTTGTTGAAATTGCTGTAAAATAGTCCTTGGAACACCCGGAAAGGTGTGATAAAAACGATTCGGCATTTTTTACGAAAAAAATTTAAAAAAATCTTGAAAAATAACGAAAAAACGCTTGACAATGGGCTTGTTATATAATATAATATGTCTTGCGTGACTGCAACAAGGCGGATGCTATGCAAGCATATCACTTGTGTGACGTCCGCACGATATGCGATGAAGCGGGAGGTTGCTGTCTGTGTGACAGGTAATTTCCGCAGAGTATGTCCGATTTTAAA
>JAFQBH010000026.1 GCA_017399765.1 Oscillospiraceae bacterium
CATAAGGTAGTTAAGAAGGTTTCTTCTTTTACCAACCATTTTGAAAAGGCCGCGGCGGGAATGGTTATCTTTTTTGTGCTCTTTAAGATGCTCGGTAAGGTCAGCAATTCTTTTGGTAAGAACAGCGATCTGAACTTCGGGAGAACCGGTGTCGGTTTCGTGAAGTCTGTTAGCAACGATTACTTCGGTTTTTTCTTCCTGTCTCATCATAGTGATTCACCTCAAAAAAATTTTTTATTGTTTGGCTTTTTCGCAGGAAAGGGCGAATTTGCTTTTGAGGCAACCGCTACCGGACGTTTTTATCGCGTTCAGCGGACAAACCCTTTTCCGGGAAAAAGTTAATTGACTGACATAGTCAGCCCTAAAATTATATCAAACAAAATTGCTTTTGTAAAGCCTTTTTCAAAGGTTTTTTATAAATATTTTTAAAATAAATTCGGTTTTAATGTCCCGGAAAATATCTGTAAAAATAAATTTTGTTCGACACATATTTCCATGTTCCGTCTTCGGAAAATTCAATGCTGAGAATGCTGCTCTGTTCGATCCAATATCTGTCCATGGTTTCTTCTTCGTAACAATAGATGTCAAGATAGAAATCGATTCCGTTTTCTGTTTTTTCTGTTTTTGTAAGCACCGGAGCGATGGCGGCGCTGCCGTATTCTCCGTCAAACCGATAAAAGCCTTCCTGAAGCTGATTTCTTTTTACGTGATTTTTTACGGTTTCTTCGTCCCATAAGAAATACGTCGATATCAGTTTTTCAACAAGTTCGGCCGGATAATCCGGATAATATGTATCTTCTCCCACAATTCCAGCTTCTTCGGCAAGTTCATACGCAAAGTTGAACATATGCTCCGCATTGTTATCAACAAAATAATTATCCTTGCTGTAATTTTCATCCAGGTTCAGGGCAAAACGGGATCTTTTTATATATTTTTCATATTCAGGCATAAGTTCTTCCGACGTCAATGGCCATTTATTGGTAAGCTCCATAGATTCGTAAAGTTTTTCATAAAACGCAGAAAGGTCTTCAAAAACTTCCTTCGGAGCATCATAATACTTTCTGAATTCTTCGTTTTCTCCCCATTTTTTCACAATAACGGTTTTGTCCTCGTCACATATTGCGAGTATCAGACCGCCGTTTTCCGCAAGAAACGCAACGGAAGCTTCGCGCCCGTTTCCCTCATATACTTCCCGCTCTTTCCAGCTTTCTTCCTGCAAAAGAGAAACAATTATCTCTTTTTGCTTTCCGGAAAGCTTTTTTATTTCCACCGTTCCGATGCCTATAATATCTTCCGGTTTCGGTTCATCTTTTTCTGTAAGCCCGGGAGCATGTATCCTCACACATTCCGGAACATAATCAATAATTTCCGTTATAATTTCAGGTTCGTTTTCTTCCAAAACTTCTTTGTTTTCCGGTTCTGTTTCCGAAATTTCCGCTTCTTCCGAACCGAAGCTTCCGCCGAAAAATCCGTCAAAATATTCTTTTGACCAGCTTTCGACATTCTGATTCAGATAACCCGTATTCACAAAAGCAAGAATCGCTTCCTCTTCGATAATAAGAACCGACGGTTCAAGAATGATTGCGTGGTTTTCGTCAATTATATAAACGTATTTAACATAACCGTCCGCCCATGAATTTTCGGAAAGTTGTTCGGTGTTTTTCCAACCAAGCAAAACGTTTTTTTCGTTTGCTTCCGGAAGGTTTTTAACAGCGGGAAAATCCTCCGGATAAGCAGGGTGGTGGTTCGGCATTTCTTCAAATGTTCCGTTTTTATAACTTTCGATTCTTTGGTTTATTCTTGAAATGTAACTTTCGTGGTCACCGGATTCATAAATTTCCTTTGCCCAGGCTTCCTCGATTTTCGGGTTTTCCTTCCCTTCCAAGTTTTCATCCGCGGAAGTTACAATTTCTTCCTCTTTTTCCTCTTCTTCCGGAACAACCGGAGTTTCCGGTTCCTCAACATTGCAGGCGCAGAGCATCAGCAGAGCAAGCAAAATTGCAAAAAGGGTTTTTAACACAAATCTTCCCCCCTTTAATAATAATTATCCTCAACGGAAACGATTATCCAGTTTCCGTCTATTTTCTCGAATTTAATCTCGGCGGTGCCCGCTTCTTCTTTGACAATCCGATATATTTTTGCAATTGCCGTCATTTCAGTTTCGGTCTGTTCAATGATTTCGCTGTCGCCGTAATACGAAGTTCCGTATCCTCTTGAGTGACGAAGAAGATAGACTTCCCCTTCAAAATCCATAACGTGGTCTTCAAAAGAAGATTTTTCTATAATTTCCGGCGCGAACCATTCGCAGAGATTTTCAAAAACTTCGAGCTTCGAAGAAAAATTCGTTGCGGGATAGACCCCTTCGCAATTCAAGTCAACATAATATCCGTTATATTGGTACCCTTCTCCCATTGATACCCCATAAAAAGTTGAAGAAGGTTCAAGGGCATCCGGAATTTCCGCAAGTTCAAAATTTTCGCCGTAAGGTTTTTCTTTATAAAGTCTTACGTAATTTTCTTCCTGCCAGCTCCTGTGCTCGATTCCGAAAGTTTCTCTTTCAAGTTCATTGAGCATAGCAATATGTTCGGCAATAAGCTTTGGTTCAACGACCTTTTTATGAAGGTGGTTTATTCGGTAACTTCCGTCATCTTCCTTAATAATATTGGCAACATAAAGGTCTTTTCCGCTTTCGGCAAATTCGATAAACTTCGGTTTTTCAAAAAGATTTTCGTTAAGTTCTGCCTCGCAGGGAACAAAAACATCTCCGTCCCCAAGCTGATATCCTGACATGCTCGCTTCCATATAGAAAAATTCGGCGGTGCAGAATCTACCGTTTTCGGAATAGCTGATTATATACGGAACAACGGTGTTAAGCCCCATGTTTGGCGGAGTATAAACTCCGGCTTTTTCATGATAAAGAAACCCGATATCATCAAGGCTTTGATGCTCAAATTCTTTTCTTCCGCTGAAAATTTCGGCGGCTGCAATTTCCACCCATTCTTCCGGATAGAAACATTCATCACCGATTTCCTCAAAAAGCGGTGACATTTTCTCTGCGGTTTCTGCTTCAAGGTCATATTTGCTCACCATTGGAAGAGCCATAAGCGCAGCATAAATCATTTTTTCGTCTTCTGCCCGGGCATTTTCAAATTCCCCTGCTCTTCTCATTCTGTAAAGAAGCTCTTCAACTTCCGCCGGAACTTCGGTTTTAATGGATTTATAGGGATATCCTCCTTCAAAATCGCAAGGAGTTGGGTTAAGTTCCGGATATTCCAAAACAAGTCTTAATTTAAGAAAATCCGTATCCGAAAATTCTGTTTTTTCTTCTTCGGGAGTTTCGGTTTCCGGGATAACTTCCGGTTCTTCCGGAACAACCAGAGTTTCAGGTTCCTCGCTTTGGCAGGAACAGAGCAACATCAAAGCAATAAAAACGATAAAAAGTTTTTTGAACACAGAAAAAGCCCCCTTTTATAACACTATTCTACATTATAATAGTGTCAAAAAGAAGGCTCTTTGTTGCATTGTTTTTGATTTTATTTAAAATTTATTTCCATAAGCACCGGGTTATGGTCGGAAAATTCAAAACCACAGTCAAGAGTTTCCGAAGAAACAACTTCAACGTTCGGAGAAACTATAAATCCGTCGATAACGTAATGCTGGGCGGTTTCCTTATCATAAGGTTTGTTCAGCAGACGGCAGGTCGGGGTGTTTTCGTCATAAACATACTGCCAGCCTTCCGGAAGGTCGTTTTCTTCAAGAACGCCTGGTTCCCAAAGTTCGGCGGTAAAAATCGGATATTTTTCTTCCGTTTTTGGGAACATCTGGTTAAAATCTCCGCCGGCAATTACGTAGTTTCCTTTTTCATATTCGGATTCAAGAATATTCCAAAGCATCTTTGTCTGGGCAATTTTGCCTTCGCCGTCATCATAGGCTTCAAGATGAAGATTTACCGTAACAAGCTGCTTGTCCGTTCCTTCGATGTTATGATAAGAAACAAGAAGGCAGCGTTTAAGGTTCGCAGCGGAAACTGGCCAGCTGAAAGGACAAGGAAGGGAAATTCTTTCCGCTTTTTCAATATCATAATCCGAAAGGGTAACAATTCCGCTGTCAACTTTTCCGATAGGCGGCCACGGGAAAGGAACATAATTGCAGACATAGTTCGGTGCAAAAACGATTTCGTTTCCAAAATTTTCCCAAAGCATCTGTCTTTCATTTATAAAAAAGCTTCTTTTTGAGGAATCGTCAACTTCCTGAAGAAAAACGATATCCGCATCCGCCTCATCAACAACGCCAATAATGCCTTCCATATTTTTGAGCACCAGTTTTTCATCACCGTTGCGAACATTTTTGCCGCCATCCATAAAGAAATCGGATTCTTTTCCAAGATTTCCGTAACCGATGTTGAAAGTGAGCACTCTAAAGGAATCCTCCGTGCTCAAAGGTCTGTTGGCCATGAACACATCCTCTATAGGATATGTCGGCATAACGTCGCCCGGCTTATATTCCGTTATGGTCAGCCAGCCGATGAAACCAACAGCAAAAACGAGCACCGCACCGATGAGCACTGCGAAAATTTTGAGCACCGTTTTGATTTTTTGCGACATAAATATTCCTCCTTTTCCGCTTTCTGATTATATTATAATTTTGATTTGATTAAAATGCAATACGGTAAAAAATTTTTGCTTTTGGTATTGACAAAATTCGCGTATTAGTATAAAATATCACTTTGTCAAAATAATATCGCCTTATCAAGAGCGGCTGAGGGACAGGCCCTGTGAAGCCCGGCAACCTGCATTTTAGTGTGGTGCTAATTCCTGCGGATATTATCCGAAAGATGAGGAGCGGAAAAACGCTTTTTAACCAAGCGCCCGTTCTTCGGGCGCTTTTTTATTTGACATATACACTTTAACAAATAGGAAAAAAGAAAGGAACATGATTTTATGAGCAGACATTTTTTCACTTCTGAATCCGTTACCGAAGGTCATCCCGATAAAATCTGCGACCAGATTTCCGACGCAATTCTTGATGCTCTTCTTGAAAAAGATCCTTCTTCCCGCGTTGCCTGCGAAACCACCTGCACCACCGGTATGGTTTCCGTAATGGGCGAAATCACCACCAGCGCTTACGTTGATATTGCCGGAATCGTTCGCGAAACCGTTCGCGAAATCGGTTATGACCGCGCAAAATACGGTTTTGACTGCGACAGCTGCGCAGTTATCACTTCCATCGACGGCCAGTCCGCAGACATCGCTCTCGGCGTTGACTCCGCTGAAGAACAGAAAGAAGGTTCTTCCGACGATGCTGATACAACCGGCGCCGGCGACCAGGGCATGATGTTCGGTTTTGCCTGCCGCGAAACCCCCGAACTTATGCCCATGCCCATCAGCTTTGCACATAAACTTGCTCTTCGCCTTACCGAAGTTCGCAAAAACGGAACTCTTCCCTATCTTCGTCCCGACGGCAAAAGCCAGGTTACCATTGAATATGACGGCAACAAACCGGTCCGCGTTGAAGCTGTTGTAATTTCTTCCCAGCACAGCGCTGAAGTTCCCCTTGAAACTATCCGCGAAGATATCAAAAAACACGTTATCGACGCAATTATTCCCGCCGAGCTTATGGACGAAAACACCAAAATTTTCATCAACCCCACCGGCAGATTTGTTGTCGGCGGACCCCAGGGCGACAGCGGTCTTACCGGACGCAAAATTATCGTTGATACCTACGGCGGCTATTCCCGTCACGGCGGCGGCGCTTTTTCCGGAAAAGACCCGACCAAAGTTGACCGCAGCGCAGCTTATGCCGCAAGATGGGTTGCCAAAAACGTTGTTGCCGCAGATCTTGCGGAAAGATGCGAGATCCAGCTTGCTTACGCAATCGGCGTTGCGCATCCCGTTTCCGTAATGGTCGAAACCTTCGGCACCGGAAAATATTCCGATGAAGAAATTTCCGCCGCAGTAAACAAAGTTTTCGATCTTCGTCCCGCAGCGATCATCAAAGCTCTTGACCTTCGCAAACCCATTTACCGTCAGCTTGCCGCTTACGGCCACATGGGCAGAGAAGAACTCGGCGTTGCCTGGGAGAAAACCGACAAAGCAGAGGAACTTAAAGCCTGCTTCGCTTAAACCGAAAGTTAAAACAAATCAACGCACCGGTCATTGAAAAATGCCGGTGCGTTTTGTTATTATATTATTGAAGGGAGTTGATATCCATGAATATCGAAATCGGCGCAAAAATAAAACAACTTCGCCTTTCACGCGGAATGACCCAGGAACAGCTTGGAAACGAACTTTCCGTTTCTGCCCAGGCGGTTTCAAAATGGGAAAGCGGAACAACGACACCGGATATACAGCTTCTTCCTGAAATATCTGTACTTTTCGGCATTTCCATTGATGAACTTTTTTCCATAACCGACGAAAGCCGCATCGAACGAATCGAAAACATGATTGATAATCTGCATTTTATTCCGGAAAAGGATTTTTTGGATTCCGAAAAATTTCTTAAAGAAAAACTTTCCGACGAAAAATCGAAAGCAAGAGCCTCCCTTGTTCTCGGAGAACTTTATTCAAAACGGGCTTCCGAATACAGCGAACTTGCCATAAACATAGGAAAGGAAGCGCTTTATCTCAACCCGGATGAAAAACGCGCACATAATGTTATATTCGATTCCGAAGGCGGGCTTTATTGTGATTACAATGCTTCAAACCACGTTGAAATAATTGAGTTTTATAAAGATTTCATTAAAAAGCATCCGGAAAATCCGAGAACATATCTCTGGCTTATGGATCTTCTTCTTGCTGACGGAAGAACCGCCGAAGCAAAGGAATATCTTTGGAAAATGGACAAAATCGAGCACAGCTTCCGCACCGACCTTTACCTCGGACTTATCGCAAAGGCGGAATGTGATTTGCCGAAAGCTCTTGAATACTGGGAACACATGACCGAAGAATTTGATTACTGGCTTTCCTGGTCCTGCAAAGGCGACCTTTTCGCAAGGCTTTGCCGCTTTGATGAGGCGATGGAATTTTATGAGCACGCTCTTGAACTTCAGGAACCGCCCAGATATATGGATATTCCCGAATCCATGTCCTTTGTCTCCGAAGCTCTCGGAGATTATGAAAAGGCAATTGAATTCCGAAAACTTGCAATAGAAATCTGTGAAAAAGAATGGAATATCACCGAAGGCGAATGGGTGGATATCCATAAGAGAGAAATTGAAAGGCTTTTGGATAAAATCAGGATATAAAAAAAGCGCGGCCGCCGGCCGCGTTTTTTATTCGCTTATTTTTTTATAATGTTCTTTCATACAGCGGAAAGTTTCTTCGCTTAAATCGTGTTCAATTTTACAGGAATCTTCCAGCGCGGTTTTTTCATCAACGCCTATTGCCATAAGAAATTTTGAAATTACGATATGGCGCTCATAAACGCTTTCGGCAATTGCCCTTCCCTTTTCCGTAAGGGTTATCATATAATCTTCGTCCATATTGATATATCCGTTTTCGCGGAAATTTTTCATGGCGACGGAAACGGTTGGCTTTGAATGTCCGAGTTCGTTGCAGATATCTATGGAACGGACCTGACCGTTTCTTTTTTGAATCACAAGAATGGCTTCAAGATAATCTTCACCGGACTGTCTTATCTGCATCAAAAACTCCCCTTTCCGTTTATATACCTGTATCTTACTATAAAACGTTGATTTTTGCAAGACGATTTATTTTTTCACAAATATATAAAAAAACAGCCGGCTGTTGCCGGCTGTTTTAATTTGTATTATCTTGATAATAATGCTACGGTTTCAAAAGGTTTCACTCAAAAAATGAAACTGTTAAGCGGGAAGTGAAACTCTCTTTTAGGACTGAAACTACACTAAACAGTTTGTCAAATTGGAATTTACTCAGTTAGTAATCTTTCAGTTTCTTCCATGTCCTTTTCAATCAGGGGTCGCATACTGTCCTTGTACTTCGATAAATCAGCGCCATGAAAACAGGACAGTATCCTTGGAATGTATTGTGGTTTTGCCATACCTACTTGCGCAAGAGCCTTAATGCATTGTCTGGCAGTAATCGGTTTTTCATCCGTAATATGTGAAAGATACTCTGATAGA
>JAFQBH010000027.1 GCA_017399765.1 Oscillospiraceae bacterium
GATAACTCGCTGCCTTGAAAAATGTGCATCGTAATTTCTCAAAAACTGATACCAAAGCTTGTTTTCCTCCGGTGTCATATTTTTGCGCAGCTCCCGGGACAGTTCCCTTAATTTCGGGTTTGCTTCAAAATTTCTCGGCAAAACTATCCCTCCTCCGTCATCGCTTCGCGATGACACCTCCTCCTCCGAGGAGGTTATTTTCCAACGCAGAATCTTTCGAATACCTTTTCAATAACAGCGTCGCTGGCTTTTTCGCCGGTGAGTTCATAAAGCGCATCAAGAGAAGTTTCGATGCAAATTCCAACCGCGTCAAGGGTCATTCCAAAAGCGACCGCTTCCAGCGCTTCATCAATGGCTTTTTTTGCTCTGCGGACACAGTCCAGCTGGCGTTCGTTTGCCATAACAGGTTCCGCCGGGTCAAGGTCCGCGGTTTTGAGTACCTTTGCAAGGGCGCTTCGGAATTCTTCTTCCCCGTCGCCTTTTCTTGCGGAAATTGTGACCACGTTTTCAAAACCGGCCTTAACCGCGTCAACGTCCGCCTGAAGTTCAAGGTCGGATTTGTTGATAACCGCTACCGCCGGTCTGCCTTTGAGCTTTTCGATAAGCTCAAAGTCCGTTTCATCAAAAGGCCTGCTGGAATCGAAAACCGCAATTACTACGTCACAGCGGTCGATTTCCGTATTTGCCATATCAACGCCGATGCGTTCAACGGCGTCTTCGGTGTCCCGAAGTCCCGCGGTATCAAGAAGGCGAATCGGAATATCGCCAACGAGCACGCTTTCCTCAACAACGTCCCTGGTCGTTCCGGCAATTTCGGTAACAATGCTTCTGTCCCTTCCGGAAATAAGGTTCATAAGGGTGGATTTTCCGACGTTGGGCTTTCCGGCAATAACGGTGGTGGCGCCTTCGCGGATAATTTTTCCCGCATCATAAGTTTCCATAAGGCGTTTGAGCACAGCTTCGGTCTCTTTGAGCACACTTTCGAGATGTTCGTCCGAAAGTTCCTCAACGTCCTCTTCCGGATAATCGCTCCAGGCTGCAAGATGGGTTTCAAGCTCCGTAAGGCTTTCCGTAACGGAGCGGATTTTTCGATAAAGAGCGCCGTCCCTCATAACAAGGGCGGCTTTTCCGGCGCTGGCGGATTTTGAAGAGATAAGATCCATAACCGCTTCCGCCTGGGTAAGGGTAAGTTTTCCGTTGAGGAGTGCCCTTTTTGTAAATTCGCCCGGTCCTGCGAGATTTACACCGCAATCCAAAGCAGCCCTGAGCACCCTTTTCAAAAGCGCCGGACTTCCGTGGCATGAAAATTCAACGGTGTTTTCGCCGGTATAACTTTTCGGCGCAACAAAAACCGTCGCAACCGCTTCATCAATGTCGCCTTCCCTGTCGAAAACCCTTCCGTAGGCGCAGGAATATCCCCCAAGGGTGGAAAGTTCCTTTCCGCCTTTAAAAGGGCGGAACATTTTTTCCCCAACGGAAATTGCTTCCTCTCCGGAAATTCTAATAACTCCAAGACCGGAAGCGGAAAGGGGCGTTGAAATTGCGGCAATGGTGCTCATTTGTTTTCCTCCTTCATAAGCCCCCCTTGCCTAAAGGGGGGTGGTTCTGACCTTTGGTCAGAACCGGGGGGATTCCTTTTTAAAAAAATCCCTTTGTTTTATAATGGAACCGTAAACGGAAAAAGAATCCCTCCACCGCTTCGCGGTCCCCCTCCCTTTAACAAGGGAGGCTAATATCCTATTATATATTATAAAAAGAGCCGGCACTGAAATCAAGTGCCGGCTAAACTTTTTTTAATATTTCCCAAATTTTAATGTAGGGCGGGGGCTTGTTCCCGCCGGATTCTTAAAATCAGTCAAGGTCGATTCTTCCGTAAAGAGAAAGGGAAGTTGCGTCGTTCTTGGGCGGTTCGTTGGAAGGCGGAACAATAACTTTCTTGCTCTCTCTGGGAGCGCGGTTACCTTTTCCGTTTCTTCTGTCGCCTTTGTTGTCGCGGAATTTTCTGTCGCCGCGGGGTTTTGCTCCTTCAATAGGGCTGATAACAACTCTTCTGTTGGGTTCGCTTCCAATGGATTTGGAAGTTGCGCCGGAAACGGTCTGAACGGTGGAATGAACGATTCTGCGTTCATAGGGGTTCATGGGTTCAAGAGTGATGGAACGTCCGGATTTTACTGCGTTTGCCGCGGTTTTTCTTGCATAAGCGCGAAGGCTTGCTTCACGTTTGCTGCGGTAATCGTCAATATCAAGAACAACGCGGACATAGCTTCCTTCGCTTTTGTTTGCAACAAGGGAAGCAAGGTACTGCATTGCGTCAAGGTTATCGCCTCTTCTGCCAACAACGGCGCCCATTTCGTCGCCGGAAAGCTGAAGAACGATCATTCCGTCTTTCTGGGTGTAGGTTACTTCTGCTTCCGGATAACCGAGAGCGGTAAGAACTTCCTTGATATAGTTAGCAGCGTCGGAACCTTTTCTTTCAAGAACTTCCGGAGCAAGAACTTTTACTTCCTCTTTGGGAGCTTCTTCGATTTTTGCTTCTGCGGATTTAACTTCTTTTTTGGGTTCCTGTTTTTTAGGCTGCTGGGGTTTCTGTTCTTTTTTAGGTTTTTCCTGTTTGGGTTCCTGCTTTTTGGGCTGTTCCTGAACCGGTTTTTCGGCTTTGGGTTTCTGCTCCTTGGTTTCTTTCTTTTTCTTGGGAGCTTCCGCCTTTTTCTCTTTTATGCCGAACATCTTGTTCCAATAATCTTCGTCAATAATTGCTTTTGCGGTTGCGGGAACAGTTTTAAGTCCAAAAAATTTTTTCTTCGGTCTTTCGATTATTTCAACAGTAACATATTCACGGTCAACGCCGGCCTTTTCATAGGCGGCTTCGATCGCTTCTTCCACAGTTTTGCCTGTGGCTAAAAACTCTCTTTCCATTTTTCAAAAAGCCTCCTGCTTATTTAAGGTCTTCGTCGGTAACTTCTTCGTAAGTTTCGCCGTATTTTTCAGCGGCGCGTTTTCTTGCTTCCGCAAGTTTTCTCTTGTTGATTTCCCTCTGGGAAGGATCGTCGTTCTGAGCGTATTTTGCGTTTCTTTCTTTCTGAAGCTCTTTAAGTCTTTCTCTTGCTTCGGCTCTCTGCTGTTTTTTTGCTTCTTTAACAGCCTCTGCCTCTGCTTCCGCTTGTTCAGCAAGCTTTTTGGGGTTAAGGAAAATGTTGAAAGCAACGCTCTGGATAAACTGGAAAACAGCGGAAAGGGTCCAATAGAAACCTGCCGCAGCGGGAACAACAAATCCGATGTAAACGGACATAAGAGGCATGGTGTAGAGCATGATGTTCATGGCTCCGCCGCCCTGGTTTCCGTTGGGGTTGGATTTCTGCATATAGAAAGTCATTCCGAGCTGGAAAAGTCCGCAAAGGATCGGAATAAGAAGATACCAGTTGAATCCGCCTTCATAAGTAAGGGCAAATTTCGGAACAACGCCAAGGTCAAGACCGAAAAGGGTCATGTCAAAATTGGCGATTTTTGTAATGATTTCCTGGTCAAAATCCGCAAAAAGAGCGGTTTCTTCCTGGATAATGTTAAGAAGTTTAATTTCGTTGTAATAGGAATGTGCTTCAAAAGCATGTCCTGCCGCGGAAGCAACTTCGATCATTTCGTCGATAACAGTGTTGCTGACGCGGAAAATGTGATAGATAGGTTTATAAACAACGTCGATAACACCGAAAAGAATCGGGAACTGGATAAGGGAAGGAAGGCAGCCGCTCATGGGGTTATAGCCTTCTTCGGTATAAAGTTTTTGGATTTCTTCGTTATATCTTTCTTTGTTGTTGCTGTATTTTTCCTGAATTCTTTTAAGTTTCGGCTGGAAAACGGCCATTTTGGCCTGCTCTTTCTGCTGTTTTACAGAAAGAGGAAGAAGCGCAAGCTTTGTAACAAGGGTAAAAACGGTAATAGCAAGCGCATAGTTGTTTCCGGTAAGCAAATAACAGCCCAGCATTACAAAGCCGAGCGGCCAGCCGAAAATTTTCATGATAAACTGCATTATTTACCTTCCTCCTGATTTTGGGAGAAGCGGTTTCTGTTTTTCTTTTGTTTTGAATAATAAAAAAGGTCAAATTTTTCCGGAACGGGGTCAAACCCGCCTTCGTGAAAAGGGTGACAGCGCAAAATTCTCAGAAAGCCAAGTAACCCGCCCCTCATCGCACCGAATCGACTGATTGCAGTATATGCGTATGAAGAACAGGTGGGATAATACCGGCAACAAGGCCTTTTATAAGGAGAAATCGCCGTCTGATAAAAACGGATTATTAACAGAAACAGCTTTTTCATAGTTCTTTTGTGCTCTGTAAGGCGCCCAATTTTCCTAATTGGGCGGTCAGGATGGGGGTCAGAGCGGTAGACTTGGTAAATGTTGTTTTTGTGCGCGCAACAAGGATAATGTCAAATCCCGGTTTGATCATGGGATAAACTTCCCTGAATGCGGCCCTTAAAACCCGCCGTGCTCTGTTTCTCGCAACGGCGTTTCCGATTTTTTTGCTGGTGGTTAAGCCAAGGCGAACTTTGCCAAGGCGGTTTGGGGAAGCATAACAAATAACGTGGCTGTCAGCAACGCTTTTTCCCCTTCTGTAGATTCGCAAAAAATCGTTGTTTCTTTTAATCGAAAGTGTTTTCATCGGTTAAAACCGCCGATCAATTAGTAGCTGAGGTGTTTTCTGCCTTTAGCTCTTCTTGCTGCGAGAACTTTGCGGCCGTTTTTGGTTGCCATTCTTGCGCGGAAGCCGTGTACTTTCTGTCTGTGGAGTTTTTTGGGCTGATAGGTTCTTTTCATCTCTGATTTTCCCTCCTTTCGAAATTGCCTTGCAAAATTAGATTATAATGCCCTTTTTCAAAAATGTCAATATTAAATTTATAATTATAATTAATATATAAAGTAAAATAATTACATTTTTATAAAAATTTCTCCCGAATGGCAGCCTTCCCAGAGGGGAAGGTGGCAAAACCAAAGGTTTTGACGGATGAGGGATAAACCCTGTCCCATGAATAACGGGCGAACACATAGGTTCGCCCCTACCGTAATTTAATGTAGGGCGGGGGCAAGCTCCCGCCGTGATAAAAAATCCGCCTCCCTTTAATAAAGGGAGGCTTTTTTAATCTTATAACATCATAAAAATAAAACCGCTTTTTTCAACAATTCCTTTATAAATAATAATACATTTATAAATATATCGCCAAAAATATGTGGAAAACCTTTTCTTTTATATTTTTTTGTGCTATAATTTATTCTGTCCTAATTTATATTTTTCTTTTCTTCCATATAAAAAAAGACAAAAATTTATAATTAAACGGAGGAAAAAAATGAATTCTTTTGATGAAATTCTGGATTTTGTAAAAGATTATTGTAAAACTCAGATGACAGAAGTTGCCTTTAATCTTTGGATTAAAGATATTGAACCGGTAAAACTTACAGGCGACGAAGCTCATATAAGAGTTAATTCCGAATTCAAAAAAAATATTGTCTCCGAAAAATACAAAGATCTTCTTTCAAGGGGTTTTGAAAATGTTCTTGGTTTTCTTGTTGAAGTAAAAATAGATTTCAGCACCGAAAATTCCGAAATCCAAAAACCTTCTTATTCCGTGCAAACTACCGAACCTGCAATAACTGTCGAACCCGGTGAATATGCTTATACATTCGACACTTTTATAGTCGGTTCTTCAAACAAATTTGCCCATGCTGCGGCAATGGCTGTCGCAACCCATGATATAAGAAACTATAACCCTCTTTTTATTCACGGCGATTCCGGTCTTGGTAAAACCCATCTTCTTTTTGCAATAATGAACGAAGTAAAAAGAAGAAAACCCGAAGCAATCGTTGAATATGTAAAAGGTGAAGAATTCACAAACGAACTTATCGCAGCTATCCGCAGCCAGACCACTCCCGAGTTCCGTGAAAAATACCGTAAAGTAGATTACCTTCTGGTCGATGATATTCAGTTCATTGCCGGAAGAGATTCCACCCAGGAAGAATTTTTCCACACTTTCAATGCTCTTTATGAATCCGGCAAACAGATAGTTCTTGTTTCCGACCGTCCTCCGAAAGAAATCAAAACTCTTGAAGACCGCCTTCGCAACCGTTTTGAAATGGGTCTTATGGCGGATATCCAGCCGGCGGATTTTGAAACAAGAATCGCTATAATTCAAAGAAAAGCCGACCTTCTTAAAATGGATATGCCCATAGAAGTTGCTGAATATATAGCAAATAACCTTAAAAGCAATATTCGTCAGCTTGAAGGCGCAGTAAAAAACATAAAAGCAAATTCTCTTATCTATGAAAACAAACCCATAACAATAATGATGGCTCAGACAGCAATCCGCGATATTCTTAATGATAATCAGCCGATTCCCGTCACAATAAGCAAAATAATCAGCGAAGTCGGAAGAACTTTCAATATTTCCGAACAGGATATAAAAAGCAACAAGCGCGCCGCCAACATAAGCCGTGCCCGCCAGGTTGCAATGTATGTTATCAAAGATATCACTCAAATGAGCATGGCCGCCATCGGAGAAGAATTCGGCGGAAGAGATCATTCAACTGTTGTCTACGCCATAAGCCAGACAGAAAAAATGATGAAAACAGATTCTCACCTTCGCGAAATAATCGAAGATATAACAAAAAACATAAAAGATATGTAAACTTTTCCACATGTTGAAAATTTATAAAACAATGTTAATTTAACAGAGTTTTCACAATATAACATTTTTTATTCAACAAGGCAATTTTTACGTTTTTTTCTTTCAACTTTTCAAAATTTTTTCAAGATTTCAAAACTGAAAACAAAAACATAAAAAAACGCATAAAAAAGCATGTCCGAAAAGTTTTCAACATTATCAACAACCCCTACTATTATTACTTAATAATACTATTCTTTCTTTCTATCGGGAGGAGATTTTATGAAATTTTCTTGCAGCCGCCAGGAACTTTCCGAAGCGCTCAACAACGTAACCCGTGCTGTCGCAGCAAAAACAACACATCCTGCAATGGAAGGCGTCTTAATTGTCGCAGAAGATGAAAGACTTACATTAAGCTGTTACAATATGGAACTTGGCATAACAACTTATATGCCTGCCAGAATTTCCGAAAACGGTTCTATTGTTCTTAATGCAAAACTTTTCTTTGATATGGTTCGCCGTCTTGCTTCGGAAAAAATTGAAATTGAAAGCGATGAAAAATTTATTACAAAAATTCGCGGCGGCGCTGCGGAATATAATATCATCGGAATTGAAGCGGAAGAATTCCCTCAGGTTCCTTCTGTTGATGAAAAAATCAATTTCACCATAAAACAGGAAACCCTTAAGAGCATGATTGACCAGACAATTTTTGCTGTTGCGGTGAACGATTTCAAACCCGTTCACACCGGTTCAAAATTCATTATCAAAGACCATGTTCTTTCCGTTGTTTCCGTCGATGGTTTCCGCCTTGCGATCCGCCAGGAACAAGTTGGCTATGGCGACGAACTCGATTTCATCGTTCCGGGAAAATCCCTTTCCGAAGTTGCAAAACTTCTTGAAGGCGATGAAGACGTTCTTATTGCTCTTTCCCAGAAACATATTATCTTCAGAGTTGGCAGATATGATGTTGTTTCCCGCCTTCTCGAAGGAGATTTCATTGATTTCCGCTCTTCAATTCCCGCTTCTTCCAACACTGTAGTTGAAGTAAAAGTAAGGGATTTTCTCAACTCCATCGACAGAACCAGCCTTCTCATAAACGACAGACTTAAAAGCCCAATTCGCCTTTCCATAGGTAACGGCGAAATTAAAATTTCCTGCTCAACCGCTCTCGGAAAAATCAGCGACGTTGTTGAGTGCGATATAAAAGGCGAACCCGTGGATATGGGCTTCAATAACAGATATCTTCTCGAAGCGCTCAGAGCCACCGGCTGCGATAAAGTAAAAATGATAATCAACAGCCCTCTTTCTCCGGTAAAAATCGTTCCGATGGAAGGCGAAAGCTTCCTCTTCCTTGTTCTTCCGGTAAGAATGAAAGCGGATATCTGAAAAAAGCCCCTCGGAGGAGGGGCTGTCTGCGAAGCAGACTGAGGAGGGATAATATCCGACCGATATATGTCTTTGCTTTGTGTTTTTAATAATCCCTCCTCCGTCATTTTCTTACGAAAATGCCACCTCCTCCTCTGAGGAGGTAATAAAATAAAAGAGGTACACCATGGCAAAAATTCAGCTTAAATTAGTAAGAAGACCTGTTTCTTCGGCGCCTGTTTCCGTAGAGATCCGCGATGAATTTATAAAGCTCGATTCTTTCCTTAAATTTGCCGGTGCGGTTATGACCGGCGGCGAAGCAAAAGAACTTATCCAGGGCGGAAAAGTAAAAGTAAACGGCGAAATCTGCGAAATGCGCGGGAAAAAAATGCGCCCCGGCGACGTTGCCGAAGTTTACGGAAAATCCTATATGGTAGCTTCCGCCGAACCTTTTGAAGAATGATTTTCAGAAAAATTTATCTTAAAAATTTTCGGAACATCGAAGAAATGAAACTTCTTCCCGGCGAAAAGGTAAATATAATCTGCGGCGAAAACGCCCAGGGAAAAACAAACCTTATGGAAGCCCTTTGGCTCTTCACCGGCGCAAAAAGTTTCCGCCAGACAAAAGATTCGGAATTTATACGCTTCGGTGAAGAAAAAGCAAACCTTAAGGCGGAATTCTTTTCAGAAAACCGGGAGCAAAACGCCGAAATTTCCTTTTCACCTTCAAAATCCATGAAGAAAAACGGAATCGATATAAAATCTTCCGCGGAATATGCCGGAACCATCGGCGGAGTCGTTTTTTCTCCGAGCCATATGAACCTTTTCCGTGACGGCCCGAAGGAAAGAAGAAGACTTATAGATACTTCTCTCTGCCAGCTCTATCCGAAATATCTTTCGGTACTCGCGGATTATAAAAAAGTTCTTGACCAAAAGAACACCGTGCTCAAGGACGCAAGATATCATTCCGGTCTTATAGATATGATAGATATCTATGATGAACAGCTTGCCCGCCTTGGCGGAACAATTATCCGAACAAGGGTAAGCTATTGCGAAAGTCTCAATAAAAAGGCGGCGGAAATTTATAAAGGAATGTCCGGCGCAAGGGAAGAATTTTTTGCGGAATATATTACAACCGTTCTTTCGGAAGATGAGCACGCAGATTCTTCCATGAGCACCGCGGATTTTGCCCAAAAGTTTTATGATGCGCTCCAATCAAGCAGAAATTATGATTTTGAGCACGGTTCAACTTCCGTTGGCCCCCACAGGGACGACCTTGAAGTCACACTTGATAAAATGCCGGTGCGTTCCTTCGGTTCCCAAGGGCAACAAAGAAGCTGTATTCTTTCGCTTAAGCTCGGTGAAGCAAAAATGCTCGGCGAAGCAATGGGCGAACCGCCTCTTATCCTTCTCGATGACGTTATGAGCGAACTGGATTCTCTCCGGCGCGACTATATTCTCAATTCCATCGGCGAAAGCCAGATTTTCCTCACCTGCTGCGATAAGGAACTTTTTTCCGGCCTTGAGGACGGAAAAGTCTTTATCATGCAGAAAGGCAGAATAGAAGGAATCTGATTGAAAACTTGTAGGGGCGATCCTGTGTGATCGCCCGAAAAAACGGTCGCACACATAGGTGCGACCCTACAAAATAAAATAAAAAAGGGTGATACTTAAAAATGTATCTCTTCCTCGGCGGCGATGTTTCCGTTTGGGAAAACGACGTTATCGGCGTTTTCGATATGGATAACACAACCGTTGCAAAATCCACCCGCGAATTTCTTTCCCGGAACCAGAAGGAAGGTTCCGTAATAAACGTAACCTATGACCTTCCGAAAAGTTTTTGTTTAACAACAGAAAACGGAAAGGAAAAAGTTTATATTTCCCAGCTTGCTCCTTCAACATTAAAGAAGAGAGGAACGGGACTTTAATAAAAAAACCTCCTCGGAGGAGGAGGTGGCATCGCGAAGCGATGACGGAGGAGGGATAAATCCCATCCGTTTTTTGTCTGCGCTCCGCGTTCTTAAAAATCCCTCATCCACCATTGCCGTTCGGCAATGGTCCCCCTTCCCCTCTGGGAAGGTAATTTAAGAAAATCCACCGCAAAATGCGGAAAAATATTCAGGAGGTAAATCGTGGAAAATACTCCGTTTGCCGTAGAACCTATGCAGGAAGTCTACGACGAAAACCAAATCCAGGTTCTTGAAGGACTTGAAGCAGTAAGAAAAAGACCCGGTATGTATATCGGTTCCACCGGACCGAAGGGTCTTCATCACCTTGTTTATGAAATTGTCGATAACGCCATCGACGAAGCATTGGCGGGCTATTGCACCGATATCAACGTGGAACTCCTTCCCGGAAATCTTGTTCGAGTAACGGATAACGGCCGAGGAATCCCGGTTGGTATCCATGCAAAACTCGGAATTCCGGCAGTAACCGTTGTTTTCACCGTTCTTCATGCGGGCGGAAAATTCGGCGGTTCCGGCTACAAAGTTTCCGGCGGTCTTCATGGCGTCGGCGCTTCGGTAGTTAACGCCCTTTCCGAATGGCTCGAAGTCGAAGTCCGTGACGGGGAACATATCTACCGCCAGAAATTCCAAAGGGGCGTTGCCGAAGGCGATCTTGAAATTGTCGGCGATACCGAAGAAAAAGGAACCGCGGTTCTTTTCAAGGCGGATAATCAGATTTTCGAAACCCTTGAATATGAATACGATACCCTTCTTGTTCGCCTTCGCGAACAGGCTTTCCTCAATGCCGGCGTAAAAATCGTCTTCACCGATAAACGCGACCCGGAAAACGAAAGAAAAGAGATCCTTCATTATGAAGGCGGTATAAAATCCTTCGTTGAATATATCCATAAGAAAAAGGGCCTTGAAACAATCCATCCGGAAGTCCTCTATTTTTCCGCAAAAAACGGCGATTCCACCGCGGAAGTCGCAATGCAGTATAACGACAGCTATAACGAAGTTGTGCTCAGCTTTGCGAACAACATCCACACCATCGACGGCGGTATGCACGAAACCGGTTTCAAAAACGCTCTCCGAAAAGTTTTCAACGATTACGGAAGAGAGCATAAAATCCTCAAGGATAACGATAAGGATCTTTCCGGTGAGGACGTCCGCGAAGGTCTTACCGCGGTAATTTCCGTAAAGCTCACCGATGCGGAATTCGAAGGCCAGACCAAAACAAAACTCGGCAACACCGAAATGAGAACAATGGTCGATAAAATGCTTTATGAAAAGCTCAAGACCTATTTTGAAGAAAATCCTTCCGTCGCAAAAGCAATTTTTGAAAAATCCCTTGGTGCCGCAAGAGCAAGAGAAGCTGCAAGAAGAGCACGCGAAAACGCAAGAAGAAAATCCGTGCTCGAAAGCTCTTCCCTTCCGGGAAAACTTGCGGATTGTTCCGACCGCGATATCACAAAAACCGAAATCTATATCGTCGAGGGTGACTCCGCAGGCGGCTCCGCAAAAATGGGAAGGGACAGAACCTTCCAGGCGATCCTCCCTCTCTGGGGAAAAATGCTCAACGTTGAAAAAGCAAGGATCGATAAAGTTTATAACAACGATAAACTCACTCCCGTGGTAACAGCTCTTGGCTGCGGAATCGGCGATGAGGTCGATCTTTCAAAACTCCGCTACGGAAAAGTAATAATCATGGCCGATGCGGACGTTGACGGTTCTCATATCAGAACCCTCCTTCTCACTTTCTTCTTCCGCTATATGCGTCCTCTTATCGAAGAAGGACATGTATATATCGCCCAGCCCCCTCTTTATAAAATAATTGTGGGAAAATCCATTCGCTATGCTTATTCCGATGAGGAACGCGACAGCATTCTTGAGGAACTTAATCCGGAAGGAACGAAAAAAAGCGACGTCCAGCGCTACAAAGGTCTTGGTGAAATGGACCCGCAGCAGCTTTGGGAAACCACAATGGACCCGGAACGCAGAATAATGCTCCGTGTTGAACTTGAAGATGCGGCCGCCGCGGACGAAGTTTTTACCATTCTTATGGGCGATAAAGTTGAACCCAGAAGAGAATTCATCGAAACAAACGCAAAATACGTTCAGAACCTTGACGTTTAAGAAACAGGAGGAAATTTAAAATGGCATTTAACATTTTCAGAAGAAAACCGAAACCGAAGCCCGAAATCAAAAGACTCGAAGTTTCCGCCTATGGCGAACCCAAATATGAATTCACCCATATCCCCACCCTTGAAGTTTACCGCGAATATAACGACACCGTTTCCGCTCCGGCAATTGCAAGGGATAAACAGCTCAAACGCGCTTTCGGTCTTATAATGGGTGTTATCACAATTGTTTTCGCCGTTCTTTCCGTAATCAATTTTGACTATTTTGATCCGATTTATGAAGGAAGAGGCTTCTTTGTCTGGATGAGCTACACAAGCTTTATGTTCTATTTCCTTGTAACCCTTATGTCCGCTTATCTCACCTATCATCTTCTCACCTATTATCATTATTTCCCGAAACGCCTTGAAAAGGCAACCGCTGATTATTATAAATCCAGCAAATATCTCACCAACGAAATCGTTCTTGCCTGCTATGAAGACGGCGTTCTCGAAAAAGCCGAACCCCGCGACGAATTTTTTGAATGGGGAATGTTCAACCGATGCTGGGAATCCGAAAACGTTGTTTATCTTGAATTCACCCTTGCAAACCAGCTTTTCGTAGCAAAAGAAGTTATGATCGAAGCCGGAGCAAACGTTGAGGAATTCATCGCCTGGGCAAACGAAAAAATTGAAGAAGGCAAAAAAATAATGGCTGAACGCGAAGCCGAAGAAGAAGCTTTGGAAGAAGCAGCCGAAGAAGAATATGAGGCAATCGAAAAAGAAATCGAAGCTCTTGAAGAAGAACTTGAAGAAATCGACGACGATTCCCGCGAAGAAGAAATTGAAGAGAAAATAAAAGCTCTTGAAGAAAAAGCCGAAGAGCTTGAAGATAAACTCGACGACTGAAAGAATCCCTTTTAAAAAACCTTCCCGGAGGGGAAGGTGGCAAAACCGAAGGTTTTGACGAAAGAGGGATAACCATATTTAACCGGAGGAAAAAAATCCCTCCTCCACCGTCTTCGACGGTCCCCCTCCTCCTCTGAGGAGGTAATTCAAAAGAACGGAGGAACCCGTTTTGGAAGAAAACGAAAAGAAAATTCCCGAACCGGCAATCGAACTTGAAGACGATATGCCCAAGGCAAAACTTATAACCGTGGATATCGAAAAGGAAATGAAAAAATCCTTCCTGGATTATTCCATGTCCGTAATCGTTTCCCGTGCTCTTCCGGATGTACGCGACGGTTTGAAACCGGTACACCGAAGAATCCTTTATACAATGTATGAAAACGGTCTTGAACCGACAAAAGCATATAAAAAATGCGCCGCAACCGTCGGCGACGTTCTCGGTAAATATCATCCCCACGGCGACGCTTCCGTTTATGACGCAATGGTCCGCCTTGCCCAGGATTTCTCCATGAGAGCGCCCCTTGTTGACGGTCACGGAAACTTCGGTTCAATCGATGGTGACCCGCCGGCAGCTTACCGTTATACCGAAAGCCGAATGAGCAAAATGGCAACCAAAATGCTCACCGATATCGATAAGGATACCGTTGATTTTATGGGAAACTATGACGACAGCCGAAAAGAGCCCGTCGTTCTTCCCTCAAAATATCCGAACCTTCTTGTAAACGGCTCCGTAGGTATCGCCGTCGGTATGGCAACAAACATTCCGCCCCATAACCTTCGCGAAACCGTTGAAGCCTGCTGCTGCCTTATCGATAATCCGGAAGCAACCCTTGATGACCTTATGGAACATATCAAGGGACCCGATTTCCCCACCGGCGGTATCATTATGGGAAGAGCGGGAATCCGCGCAGCTTATGCAACCGGAAGAGCAAAACTCATAGTCCGCTCCAGAGCCGAAATCCAGGAATGGAAAAACGACCGTTACCGCATTGTCGTAACCGAAATTCCCTATATGGTCAACAAAGCAAGACTTATCGAAAGCATTGCCGACCTTGTTAAGGAAAAGAGAGTCGAGGGAATTTCCGACCTTCGTGATGAATCCGACCGCGAAGGACTTCGAATCGTTATCGAACTCAAACGCGACGCCAACGCCCAGGTCGTTCTCAACCAGCTCTATACCTATACCCAGCTCCAGGATACCTGCGGCGTAATCATGCTCGCCCTTGTCAACGGCGTTCCAAAGATCCTTTCCCTTAAGGAAGTTCTTCAGAACTATATCGATTTCCAGCGCGAAGTTATAATCCGCAGAACAAAATTCGAACTCAAAAAACTTCGTGAGCGCGAACATATCCTCGAAGGTCTCAAAATTGCCCAGGATAACATCGACGAAGTTATCCGCATCATCAGAAGCGGTAAGGACGATGCCGAAAACCGCCCCAGACTTATGGAGCGCTTCGGACTTTCCGAGATCCAGGCAAACGCAATTCTCCAAATGCGCCTCGGCCGTCTTTCTTCCCTTAACCGCGAAGCAATTGAAAACGAACTTGCCGAAATCCGCGCGGAAATTGCAAGACTCGAAGAAGTTCTCAAGGATATGCACCTTGTTGATGAAATAATCAAATCCGAAATGCGCGAAATCGCCGAAAAATCCGGCGATGACCGCCGCACCGGAATTGAAACCATAAGCGGCGAAATGGATCTCGAAGACCTTATCCCCGTTGAGGACAGAGTTATCACCCTTACCCATTTCGGATATATCAAGAGCCAGCCGGTTGAAGCTTATAAGGCACAGCGCCGCGGCGGTCGCGGAATTTCCGGCATGACCCGCCGTGATGAAGACTATGTCGAAAGCCTCTTCACAGTTTCCACCCATGACTATATCCTCTTCTTCACCGATAAGGGCAAGGTTTTCCGTATCAAAGGTTACGAAATTCCCGAAAGCCAGCGCGCCGCAAGAGGAACCAACATTGTCAACGTTCTTCCTCTTGAACAGGACGAAAAAGTTACCACCCTCATCAAGCTCGGCGGAGTTATCGATGAGGAAGGAACTTACCTCACAATGGTCACCAAAAACGGCGTAATAAAACGTACCCGCCTTTCCCAGTACCGCAACGTCCGCAAGAGCGGTCTTAACGCGATCAGCCTTGATGAGGGCGATGAACTCAAATGGGTTCGCCTTACCGGCGGCGAAGATGAACTTATCGTCGCAACCAGAAAAGGCTACGCAATCCACTTCAAGGAAACCGACGCACGCGAACTCGGAAGAACAGCCCGCGGCGTAAGAGCAATTGAACTCCGTGAAGGCGACGAAGTAGTCGGTATGGAAATTGTTGAGGAAGGCAAAAAACTCCTCACTATAAGCGAAGGCGGAAAAGGCCGCAGAAGCGAATTTTCCGATTACAGCATCCAGAACCGCGGCGGTAAAGGTATTCAGAACTATAAGACCGATAACGTCGCCGGAATCAAGGCTGTTGCCGATGACGACGATATTATCGCAATCAGCTCCGACGGAATTATCATTCGTCTTTCCGTCGATGAAGTCAACGTCCAGTTCAGAAGCGCTTCCGGCGTAAAAGTAATGCGCCTTGCTTCCGAAGAAAGCCGCGTCGTTTCCTTCACCGTTGCTCCGAAAGGCGAAGATGAGGAAGAATCTGAAGGCGAAACCGAGGAAACTTCCGCAGAAGAGAGCGAAACAACCGAATAAGCCTCCCTTGTGTAAAGAGCAAAGCTTGTGAAGCGCGTCCTGTGGACGAAACAGCGAACAGGGTTTGGTGCCGCGGTCAAAATATTCAAGGCGAATACCGCAGAATATTTTGGGCACCGCAAGAGTTGGGTGGCATTTTGGCTTTGCCAAAATGACGGAGGGATTGTTAATCAAATCAAATTTAAAACAAAAGGCAGAAGTTTTCTTCCGCCTTTTTAAAAAGCCTTCCCAGAGGGGAAGGTGGCAAAACCGAAGGTTTTGACGGAAGAGGGATAAACCCTTCCAAAACATAAAAAAGCTTTTAAGGAGGTATTCTCCATGCGCAGAAACAGAAGAAGAAGCGAACCCCAATCTCCCCTTGCGGCAATGCTCATCGGAATTTTTGTGGTCTGCTTCGGAATTTTCTGGACAATAATGGCGGGTTCAATGTTCCCGCCAATGGCAATTTTCGGAATCCTCTTTACCGCAATCGGCGCGGTGAACGCATATAATACATATAAAACCATAAAGGAAAATGCGGAAAAACCGCATGAGCATCAGGATTTTTACGAAGATGAATATTCCGAAGAACCCCGTGCTCAAAAAGAAGAACTCCGCTGTCCTTATTGCGGCGCTCCCGTTCATCGTTTCGATTCCGAATGTGAATACTGCGGAAGCAGATTATAAGCTTCCTTTGCCTGAAGGTAACTCCCGACGAAGTCGGGTGAGGGATTGTTAACCCTGTTCAACCCAAAATCGGGCAAACACATAGGTTCGCCCCTACATGAAAAAAGGATTCCCGAAGGGCAGGCTCCTCAGAGGTGACTCCCCTGTTAGGGGAGATGTCCTCGAAGAGGACAGAGGGGTCTGCCGTCTGCGGCGAGCAAGAGCTATCAGCGAAGCTGACTGAAGAGGGATTAATCCTATCCCATTAAAAATGGGCGTATAATAAACAAAAAAAGGCGGGTTTACCCGCCTTTTTTTTTATAAAACCTGATTTTTTGCTTTAACCTATAAAACCGCTAAACTTTCGCCGCCGAAATTTTTAAAAATTGCAAAGAAAAAGAGATTGTTTTAAAAATCAATTGAAATAAATCTGTTTTTGCAAGTTTACATAAAAACTTCCTGCAAAACGTGTGTTTGCTAATTTCAACTGTACGCAACAGAAAGACAGTTTTTTATAAAAAAAGACCGCCCGATCGAAGGCGGCTTTTTTTATTACTACATTTATTTTACAATGGAAAGAATAAGGGTCATAAGAGTTTTGGTAAGGTTAACGGATTTCTTTTCAGCTACGAGAGCGGAAAAACCTTCACAGTAAGCCATTTTTTCGTGTCTTTCCCAGTTTGCTTCGGAAGGAAGACGGCTTTCGAGCTGGCAGCGATAATCATTAAAAGAAATGTTGGAGAACATAAAATCAAGATCCTTTCGTTGTTTGTTAGGCGCAAGGCGTTCCCTTGCTGCCGGCAATTTATTAACAAACTGTCCGTTTGTCGAGTACATTATAGCGCAATAAATCCTGCAAAATCAAGTGGCAACAACTGAGAAAACAAACGAAAATTGCTGTTGAAATTTGTGTAGTCTGCACAAAAATGAAAATTTCCAACATTTTAAAAAAGACTTTATGCAGGATTTTCGGCATAAATCAGAAAGATATACAAAAAATGAATAAAAATTCTTTCGCAAAAATCGTCTGTCATGCCGTTTTTTCGCATAAATAAGCGCTTTTTCGCTTTATCAAACCAAAGTCTGTTTATTGAATAAAAACAACTGTCCACCGCAAAAAGCCTTCCCGGAGGGCAAGGCTCCCTTGTGTAAAGGGAGCTGGCAGCAAAGCTGACTGAGGGATTGTCAACCCTGTCCAATCAAAAACCGGGCGGATAATATCCGCCCCTACGGTAATTTAATGTGGGGCGGGGGCTTGCTCCCGCCGTGATAAAAAATTCCTCCTCTGATGAGGCAAAAAGAACCGGGCTCCCGCCCGGTTCTTTTTATCTTATTCATTATCATATCTCATCGCCAGAAGAACTTTTTTCATAAGTTCAATGGGACGTTCCGCGGTTTTAAGAACAACCGTAAGGTGGGGCTTGTTGCCCTTAAGATCCATCGCAAGCCTGCCCTGCATCTTCTGGGTGGCCATGCTGATTCGCTCAAGGTCAAGCTCCTTCGGATAGAACCGCATTTCCGAATCGAACTGGCGGATATCGGTGATTCCAAGATGGGAAGCCATGTTCCGAAGGGTCGCAACTTCGATAAGTCCCATAACGGAAACCGGCGGATCGCCGAAACGGTCGATAAGTTCGTCAATAACATCCGCCGCATCGTCCTGGTTGCGGATTGCCGCAATGCGTTTATACATATCAACTCGCTGGTTGAGGGAGCTGATATATTTTTCCGGAATGTGGGCGTCAAGAGCAATATCGATGGCGCAGTCTTCGGAACTGGGCGGCGGCGCTTCGCCCTTTTCTTCCGCAATTGCTTCCGAAAGAAGGCGAACGTACATTTCGTAACCGACGGATTCCATGTGTCCGTGCTGGTTCGCGCCAAGAATGTTTCCCGCGCCGCGGATTTCAAGGTCGCGCATGGCGATTTTAAAGCCGGAGCCGAACTGGGTGAAGTCGCGAATGGCGGAAAGCCTCTTTTGCGCAATGTCGCTTATGGATTTTCCCCGGGTGAAAGTGAAATACGCAAAAGCGTGGCGGCTGGAACGTCCGACCCTTCCCCGGAGCTGATAAAGCTGGGAAAGACCGAGGTGGTCCGCGTTTTCGATGATAAGGGTGTTGCAGGAAGGAACGTCAACGCCGGTTTCGATAATGGTCGTGCAGACAAGGATATCCGTTTCCTGGTCAACAAGACTTTTCCAGATATCCGAAAGCTGTTCCTCGCTCATTTTTCCGTGGGCGTAAGCAATTCTCGCGTCGGGCAAATCTTCCTGAAGCCTTGCGGCACAGCTCATAATGCTTTCGGTGTTGTTGTGGAGATAAAAAACCTGACCGCCCCTTCGGAGCTCTTTTTTGATAGCCTCAAGAACAACTCCCCTGTCGTATTCCATAACGTAGGTCTGGACCGGGTGGCGGTCCGTCGGAGCTTCCTCAATGGTGGACATATCGCGGATCCCGCTCATGGCCATGTTGAGCGTTCTCGGAATCGGCGTTGCCGAAAGGGTCAGAACGTCAACCGAAGCCTTCATCTCCTTCATCTTTTCCTTATGGGCAACGCCGAAGCGCTGCTCCTCGTCGATTACGCAAAGACCAAGGTCCTTGAAGATAACGTCTTTCTGCAAAATCCGGTGGGTTCCGATTATAATATCGATTTCGCCGCTGCGAAGACGGGTAAGGATTTTTTCCTGCTGTTTCGGGGTGCGGAAGCGGGAAAGAAGTTCCACCGTAATTGGAAAACCGTCCATTCTCTGAAGGAAGGTCTGGTAATGCTGCCAGGCAAGAATGGTGGTAGGAACAAGGACCGCCACCTGCTTTCCGTCCATAACAGCCTTGAAAGCGGCCCGGAGAGCAACTTCCGTTTTTCCGAAACCGACGTCACCGCAAAGAAGTCTGTCCATTGGTCTTGCGGTTTCCATATCGTGCTTGATTTCCTCAATGCACCGGAGCTGGTCGTCCGTTTCCTCATAGGGAAAACGTTCCTCAAAATCCCTCTGCCAGTCCGTATCTTCGGAAAAAGCGTAGCCTTCGGTCCTCATTCGTTTTGAATAAAGTGCAATAAGTTCCTTCGCCATATCCTTTACCGCGGCTTTTACCCTGCTTCGGGTCTTCTGCCAATCGGCGGAATTGAGCTTGTTGAGCTTAACGGATTTGTCGTCCCTTGGGCCGACATATTTTGAAACAAGGTCAAGCTGTGTTACCGGAACATAGAGCATATCCGTTCCGGCATAGCGTATAGCGATATAATCCTTAACAACTCCCCGGATATCCTGTTTCACAATGCCCTGGAAAATTCCGATTCCGTTGGTGACGTGAACAACGTAATCTCCCGGGGTGATGTCCAAAAGAGATTTAAGGGGATTTTCCGCCTTTTTGAATTTTTTTCGCTTCCGTTCGGAAACGTTGGAACGTCCCTGGGTTATAACCGCAACTTTTCCGAGAGGAAATTCAAAACCGGTTGAAAGCGAACCTTCAAGAACGAAAACCGTTCCGGGAGAAATCTTCGCTTCCTTCGAAAAAGCGGCGTTTATGTTATGATTGAGAAGGTCGGTGGTAAGAGCATGGGCCGCTCTTTCAGTTCCGCAAAGGACCGCAACGGAAAATTTTCTGTCGGCGTAATCACGCAAATCTTCAAGAAGGGTTTCAAGGTCGCCGCTCCAATGGGAAAGAGAAACGGCGCCGAAATCCGCAAGCGTTCTGATATGAAGGTCGTTCATGCTCCTTATGAAGGAATCCATGAGCACCGTTGTTCCTTCGTCGAGGAGTGAAACGTATTCGGAAAAATCAAGGCTGAATTTTTCACAGCCGGCGAAAAGGATTCCTTCCTCAAAAAGCTGGGAAATATCCTCGTTCTGCTGGCTCTGAAGATTTTTGAGCACCTCTTTTTGTTTGATGAATTCCGAGGAAACAACAACTCCTTCGGAAAGATAGTCAAAAAGGGTCGCAGGGAACTTATAAACAAGGGGAATGTATCTGTCCGGGGCGGAAACGGAAAGTCCCGCCTCGATTCTCTCAAGGTCCTTTTCAATGTTCTGCTTTACGAGCACGCCGTGCTTTCCGCGCTGTTTTGCGTGAGCATCTTTGAGAATCTTAACAAGCGCTTCTGTGGAATCCGGAAGAACTTCCCTTGCGGGGGCAACAAAAGCTTCATCAATTTCCTTTGTTCTGCGCTGGGTTTCAAGGTCAAAATATGCTACCGAATCCGCTTCGTCACCCCAGAATTCAATTCGGACCGGGTCTTTGGATTGGGGAGAGAAAAAGTCCAAAAATCCGCCGCGGACGGAAAACTGGCATGGCCCGTCAACCTGGCTTCTTCGCTCATAACCCGCGCGGGAAAGCCTTTTTGCAAGTTCATCAAGGTCATAACTCTGTCCGCGCTCTATGGAAAAAGTGTTATATTTAAAAATCCCCGGCGGAATTGTGAACTGCAAAGCCGCCTCGACGGAAGTTACTGCAATTCTGCAGGAACCGTCGATTATCCTTCCGAGCACCGCAAGGCGTTTTTGTTCATATTCGGCGGAAGAACTTTCCGCCATTCTGAACCGAAGGTCGCGGATAGGATATAACGAAACAGCCCCCGGTTCACAAAGCTGGGCAATATCTTCCGAAAGTTTTGTGGCGGAAGCTTCGTCCGGTGTTATTACGAGCACCGGTTTTCCGTACCTCTTTTCGATTCCGGAAATGAGCAGGGCTTTTTCCGAACCGGAAACTCCGGCGGCAAAAATGGGTATGTCAAAACTCCGCCCAAGCGCGGAAAGCACCTGTCGGAACTGCGGTACGCTGTCCAAAAAGTTCTGTAACATAAGGACACCTCTATAAAATGCAGAATGCAGAATGCATAGTGCAAAATTAAACAGTTTATTTCCTCATCGGGTTTTCCCGGAGGGATTCTTCCCCTGTTTCGCTTCGTCAAGCTTTCCCGAAGGAAAGGCTCCCCTGTGTAAGGGGAGCTGTCAGCGAAGCTGACTGAAGGGTTGTAATAAGCCAAACCGGGCGGATAATATCCGCCCCTACAGTAGCACACCGATATGATTTCGGTTCCGTAGGGGCGAACCTATGTGTTCGCCTGCAAAGTTTCGGGAAAAATCAGTTAAATTTATTCATCGCCTCGTCGAGTTTTCCGGAAACCATAAGTTTCGCCGCCTCGAAGGAATTTTCATACATTCCCTGAAGGGTCTTAAGGTCTTCTTCGGAATATTTTCCCAAAACCCAGTCCGCAAGGTCCCAGCCCTCGGGCTTTTTTCCGATTCCTATTTTGATTCTCGGAAAATCGTCTCCGCCGCAATTTGCGATTATGCTCTTAAGACCGTTGTGACCGCCGGCGCTTCCCTTTTTGCGGATACGCATTTTTCCAACGTCAAGGGTGGTGTCGTCAAAAACAACGATAACGTGGTCAAGAGGGATTTTATAAAAATCCATCGCGGCAAAAACCGCTTCGCCGGAAAGATTCATAAAAGTCTGGGGTTTCATAAAAAGAACGTTGTGTCCGCAAAGTTCGGAAGTTGCGGTAAGCGCCTTGAACTTAAGCCGGTCGATGTGGAACCCAAGTTTATCGGAAAAAAGGTCAAGCGCCATAAAACCGGTGTTGTGGCGGGTTTTTTCATAATCTTTTCCCGGGTTTCCAAGACCGACTATAATATATTCCGGCGGACCGGAAACTTTTTCAGTTTTTTTGATTTTATCGAACAAACTCCAGATGTCGCTCATAGTTTCCTCATAAGGCCCCCTTGCCTAAAGGGGGCTGTCTGCGAAGCAGACTGGGGGATTCCTTTTGGATTTTCCGGAATTTCGGAAAGAATCCCTCCGTCATTTCCTTACGGAAATGCCACCTCACTTATTAAAGGGAGGATTTTTATCAATGCGCCAGAAGCCATGTTTTCCCGATTCCGACGTCAACTTCCATCGGGACAGAAAGCTTTGCCGCGTTTTCCATTTCGTATTTAAGAATTTCCGCAACCTTTTCCGCGCAGGTTTCGTTTGCTTCAACGATAAGTTCGTCGTGAACCTGCATGATAAGTTTTGCGTCGAGTTTTTCGGCCAAAAGGCGGTTTTCAACCTTTACCATCGCAAGCTTTATGATATCCGCCGCCGTTCCCTGAATGGGCATGTTTCTCGCAACCCTTTCGCCAAAGGAACGGAGATTGAAGTTGCTGGAAGAAAGCTCCGGAAGATATCTTCTTCTTCCGTAGGAAGTTACCGCAAAGCCGCATTTTTTCGCCGTTTCAATGCTTTCCTTCATAAAACGGTCAACGCCGCTGTAATGGTTAAGATAGCTGTCGATATATTGCTGTGCTTCCTTTGTGGAAACGCCGATGTTTTCCCCAAGGCTCCAGGCGCCGATTCCGTAAACGATTCCGAAGTTAACGGCCTTCGCGCTGCTTCTCATCTGAGAAGTAACGTAATCTTCCGGAACGCCGAAAACCTGGGAAGCGGTCTGGGTGTGGATATCGGTTCCGCCGGTGAAGGCGGAAATCATGTTTTCGTCCTTTGCAAGATGCGCCAGAACGCGTAGTTCGATCTGGGAATAGTCCGCGTCAACAAGGGTGTAACCTTCCTTCGCGGTGAAAAATCCGCGCATTTTTGCGCCCAGTTCCGTGCGTATCGGAATGTTCTGAAGGTTCGGTTCAAGGCTGCTTATCCTTCCGGTTCGGGTCTCCTTCTGGTTAAAACGGGTGTGAACCCTTCCGTCCGGAGCAAGAGCATTGAGAAGCCCCTCAACATAAGTGGAATTGAGCTTTGTGAGCTTTCTGTATTCAAGAATTTCGTCAATGGCCGGGTGATATGTGCGTAGATCCTCAAGAACGTCCGCGCTTGTTGAATAACCGCTTTTGGTCTTTTTCTTTGCAGGGAGTCCAAGATGCTCAAAAAGAACCACCCCAAGCTGTTTCGGCGAAAGAATGTTGAATTTTTCGCCGCAAAGTTCATAGATGCGCTCTTCCGTTTCCTTAATGGTGCTCAAAAGTTCGTCGCCGAAACTGCGGATTCCTTCCGGGTCGATTTTGAATCCCCGAAGCTCCATTGAAGCAAGAATTTTCGCAAGCGGAAGCTCGATTTCATCAAGAATTTTTTCCTCGCCGTGGTTTTTGAGTTCGCTCCGGAGCTTTTCACAAAGGTCGGAAAAAACAGCCGCTTTTTCAAGAATGTCTTTATGAGCACCGATATCTTCCGCTTTGCCGGAAAGTTCGCGGCTTTTTGCATGATAAAGCGCCGCAAGCCTTTCGGAAGAATAATCGTCGCCGGAAACGTTGAGGATATATCCCGCAAGAGATGTATCCATAACGCAGTTTTTAACTTCGCCGCCGTGGTTTTCCGCCCAGCGGGAAAGGAATTTTAAGTCATCGGTGCGCTTTTCGGCCTTTGAGCATAAAAATTCCGCAAGGGCGGCATCGAAAAAGAACCCGTCGTTCTCAATGAGCACCGCATATTCGCCGTTTATAAGGCAGCAGCAGGTGATGTCGTCCCCTTCGCTTTCGAAAAGAAAATCCACCGGCTTAAAATCTTCCGTACCCTTAAAATCCGAAACGTCACCGAGCACAACTTCAAGCTTTTTCTTCGGTTCGGTGCTCGTTTCTTCCGGTTTCGGAACTTTGGCCGCGTCGAGTCCGAGTCTTTCTATCATCTTATACATTTCGAGCCTGCTCAAAAGAGCAACCGCCGACGCTTCGTCCCGGTTTTTGAGCATATAATCCTCAAGGTTTTCGGAAATTGGCGCAAAGCGGTTAATTTCGCCAAGGCGGCGGCTCAGATATGCCGAATCCTTGCCCTCTTCGAGCTTTCTTCTCTGGGCGGGTTTAAGCTCAAGTTCATCAAAATGCTCATAGATATAATCAACGCTGTGATATCTCTGAATAAGGTCAAGGGCGGTCTTTTCACCGATTCCGGGAACGCCCGGAATGTTGTCGCTGGTGTCGCCCATAAGCGCCTTGACTTCGATAAGCTGAAGCGGTTCAACGCCGTATTTTTCATGCACCGCCGGAATATCCATCATGGTGGAAACCGGCGCGCCCATTTTCGTTGTTGCAAGGCGGACGGAAGTGTGCTCGCCGATAAGCTGAAGGCTGTCCCGGTCACCGGTGGAAATAACGCAGTCCGCGCCTTTTTCCTCACAGATTCTCGAAACGGTTCCGAGAATATCGTCCGCTTCCCAGCCTTCTATAGCGATAACAGGGTAACCGAGATAACCGAGAAGTTCTTTCATAACCGGGAACTGGTCGATAAGTTCCTGGGGTGTGGCGTGCCTTCCGGCTTTATATTCTTTATAAAATTCATGGCGGAAAGTGGGCGCATGAACGTCAAAAGCAAAAACTATTGCGTCCGGCTTTGTTTCGGAAATTGCGGTCAGCAAAATCGAAAGAAAACCGTAAATTGCGTTTGTAAAAAAACCGTCCTTTGTCGTAAGAACCTTTATTCCGTAAAAGGCGCGGTTCATAATGCTGTTGGAATCCACAGCGAGTATCTTCATAAGGAGGAACCTCCCTCAAAAAAATATGATTTAATGGAATATTTAATAATATTATATTAACTTATTATAGCATATAAAATTTCCTTATGCTATAATATTATAATAAAATTCCTTATAAGGCTCCCTTGTGTAAAGGGAGCTGGATTTTGCCGCAGGCAAAAGACTGAGGGATTGTAAACCTGTTCCATAAAAATTTTTCCCCGGAGGACAAAGTGACAAAATCCAGAAAATTTCTTACAGCATTGATTCTTTCCGCAATAATAATATCCTCTTCCGGATGCGAATTTTCGGAAAATTCCCCGGCAATTTCGCCGGAAGCTTCTTCAGAAGTTTCTTCCGAAAGCTCTTCCCTTCCGGAAAGCGTGCCGGAAGTTATAATAACTCCCGAATCTTCCGAACCGGAAGAAATTATCGAAGCGGAACCGGTTATCGAACCGGCAATAAGCTTCCTTTCCCAAACCGCCGAAAGGGGAAGCTATTTCGTCCTTTCCGCGGAAAATATCGACCTTACGGATTTTTTCTTCACCGATCCCTTCGGATATAACCGCCGCTTTTTCGAAAAAGACGGAATCTGGTATTGCTTTATTCCCGTTGATCCTTCAACAGATGCCGGATATTATCCGCTCAAAATTTCCTGCGGCGATTTTGAGTTTAAAACCACAATAACCGTCGCGGACAGAAAATTCAAAAAACAATATCTTGTGGTTGAACAAGCCACTCTTGACGCAACTCTTGAGGATGCCGCCGTTCGTGAATCTTTTGCCGCTTTCTTCGAAGAAAAGCGCTGGAACTTCACCGAAGAAAAACTTTGGGAAGGTGAATTTCTTCCTCCCCTCGGCGATTCCTGGTATAGGGAAACGACTTCTTACGGAACTTTCAGAACCTTTTCAAGCGGAAGGACCGAATGGCATAACGCGACGGATATGGCCGTTGGCGGCGGAACTCCGATTTTTGCAACGAACAGCGGAAAAATCCTTTTTGCGGATTGGCTCGGTTTAACCGGCAACACAATTATCATCGACCACGGCTGCGGAATTATGAGCTGGCATTATCACCTTCATAAAATAAACGTTGCCGAGGGAGATTTTGTTGAAAAAGGAACAAAAATCGGAACAGTCGGAACAACCGGACTTTCCACCGGAAACCACCTACATTTCGGAATAACCGTCGGCGGAATTTTCACCGACCCGATGGCTATGATAGGAACGGAACCGAATTTTGATTTTGAAAAGGTGAAAACAGAATGAAAATAGGAAACATCGAACTTCCTAAATATGCGGCTCTTGCGCCTCTTGCGGGTGTCGGCGACAGAGCAATGCGCGAAATAAGCCGTGAATATGGTGCAGTCTGGACCGTCGGGGAAATGACCAGCTCAAAAGGCCTTTCCTACGGAAGCAAAAAATCCGCCGAACTTCTTGAAATAAACGAAGCGGAAAGACCCTGCGCGGTCCAGCTTTTCGGAAGCGAACCGGAAGTTATGGCGGAAGCCGCAAAAATGGCTCTTGAATATAAACCGGACGCAATAGATATAAACTTCGGCTGCCCCGTTCCGAAAGTTGCGGGAAACGGCGGCGGCTCCGCCCTTATGAAAGACCCGGAACTTGCGGGAAGAATCGTCCGGGCCGTTGTTGATGCGGTTGATATTCCCGTAACGGTAAAATTCCGCGCCGGCTGGGATAACGAACACCTCAACGCCGTGGAATTTGCCTGCATCTGCGAAGCAAACGGCGCTTCCGCCCTTACCGTTCACGGAAGAACAAGGACACAGATGTATGCGCCTCCGGTCAACTGGGATATTATTAGACAGGTGAAAGAAGCGGTTTCCGTTCCGGTAATCGGAAACGGTGACGTAACTTCCCCGGAAACGGCAAAGGCTCTTTATGACCAGACCGGCTGTGACCTTGTAATGGTCGGTCGCGGCGCAATGGGAAATCCCTGGGTCTTCAGGCGCATCGCCCACTATATGGAAACCGGCGAACTTCTTCCGGAACCGACCCCGGAAGAAAGAATGGCCGTCCTCAAAAAACACATTGAGCTCCTCTGCGAATACAAAGGGGAATATACCGGAATGCGCGAAGCGCGAAAACATTCCTCCTGGTATATAAAAGGAATGCGCGGCGCCGCCGAATTCCGAAGGGAATGCGGCGCTCTTGAAACTCCGGAAGACCTTGAAAATTTAATCGATCGGGTGCTCCTTGCTTCCGAAAATGAAGGAGATTTTTGAGCATCTTTCAAAGCTTTGTGAATAGAAAAAACACCCTATACAGGTTATCCAAAAATTTCCAAATCCGCAGAAAAATATACCCGAAAGTATGAAAAAACCGTTTTCAACAAAAAAATTATGAATAAACGGCATATTTAAGCCATTTGGTGGAGTACTCGGTGGAAAACGTTGAAAACTTTATGATTTTCATAAGAAATCATAACAAAAACCCAAGTTTTCAACATAGCGAATGTTGAAAATGTTGAAAAGTGCTCAAAAAAACCGCTTTTTAAAGCCGTTTTAGCCCAAAAGTTTTCCATGTGGACAAATTTCTTCGGGTTAAAAACCAAAAATGAGCACCGTTTTTTCCAAAAAAACCAAAAGAAAAAGGGAGGGAGCATATTGAATAAAAAACCCGATGCCGGACTGTATATTCATGTTCCCTTCTGCGCCCAAAAATGCAGGTACTGCGATTTTTATTCCTTTCCGAAAGGCGAAGAATTTTTTGAAATTTATAAAAACCGCGTTATCGAAGCCATCGATTTTTACGGAAAAAGGTATGCAAGGCGTTATAACTCTTTGTATTTCGGCGGTGGAACTCCCCTGCTCCTCGGAGAAAAACATCTTTGCGATATAATGGAAGGGGCAAAACCCTTTCTGACTTCCGATGCGGAAGTTACCGCCGAAGGCAACCCGGGAATTTCCGAGCGGGTCGATTTTTCCGTTTTAAAAAATGCCGGAATTAACCGTCTTTCCTTTGGTCTCCAAAGCAGTGACGAGCGGGAACTTTCCGCCCTCGGAAGGATACATTCCGCAAAAGAGGCGGCGGAAACAGTAAAATCCGCCCAAAAGGCAGGTTTTGATAACATCTCTCTCGATTTGATGCTGGGAATCCCCTATCAGACGGAAGAAAGCCTTCTCAGAAGCATAGATTTCTGCGCTTCTCTCGGCGTTTCGCATATTTCTTCCTATATGCTTAAAATCGAGGAAGGAACACCCCTTTCGAAAAGCGAACTTCGCTTTCTTTGCGCCGATGAGGAAAAAGTTTCCGATTTTTATCTCCTTGCCTGCGAGGAACTTGAAAAACGCGGCTTTATGCAGTACGAAATTTCAAATTTTGCGAAGGACGGAAAACGCTCCTTCCATAACACCCGCTATTGGCTGGACGATGAATATATCGGAATCGGACCTTCCGCCCATTCCTTTATGGAAGGCCGCCGCTTTTATTTTGACCGGAGCATAAAGGATTTTCTCGAAAAGCCTTTTGATGAAATTGAAAAAGAGGAATCTTCCGGCGGCGGCTGGGAAGAATTTTCAATGCTTCGCCTTCGCCTTACCGATGGTCTTGATGTTTCGGAACTTAAAAAACGCTTTCCGGAAGTTTCCGGAGAAAAAATCCTCGAAAACGCAAAACCTTTTGAAGCGCCGGGACTTCTTAAAATTTCCGGCAGCAGAATTTCCTTTACCCCAAAGGGCTTTCTTCTTTCCAACGCCCTCACCGCGGAAATTTTATATTAAGCCTCCCCTATCAGGAGAGCTGGATTTCGCCGGAGGCGAAAGACGAATTCATAGTTCAAAATGCATAATGCAAAATTAAGGGTCGGATAATATCCGCAACCACCGTAATTTAATGTAGGGCGGGGGCTTGCTCCCGCCGTAAAAGGGGTAAGGCTCCCTTGCCTAAAGGGAGCTCCCGCCGAAGTCGGGTGAGGGATTATAACTCTGTTTTGCTGAGACCGGTCGTATAATATCCGCCCCTACAAATAAAAAAGCCTTCCCTACCAGGGGAGCTAGATTTCGCCGAAGGCGAAAGACGGAAGGGTGAAACCAACATCAACTCCCACCGTAATAAAAAATCCCTCCTCCACCATCTTCGATGGTCCCCCTCCTCCTCTGAGGAGGTAAAAACGCAGTCGTTCAATATCTTTAATTAAAAAATTTTCTCTCCAAAAGGAGGTTTCCCATGAAAAAAATAAAAATCCTCGGAATAATCACAATGATTTTTCTCGTTCTGATAATCGTTGCTTTCACTGTTCTCGCTCTTTTTGGAATTTTAAAAATCGAAACCGGCGAAGACGGAAAAACCGAAATTTCTTTCGCTCCCCTTGAGGAAAAAAACGAATTTTTTGAATGGCAGACTTCCGAAACCGAAGGTGACAGAACCGCCGTTATAAAAACCGAAAAAGGCGAAATAAAAATAAAACTCAGCGAAACCGCCGCCGCGGAAAAATTCATCGAACTCAAAAATTCCGGCGCTTTTAAAAATGCGGAATTTTCCGTCCTTGCGGAAAATATGTTTATCCAAAGCACCGTTCCCGGCGAAAATTTTGAAGCGGAACAAAATGAATTCGCCGCAATAAGCGGCGCCGTCGCTTTCGTTATGGAAAAAGAAGAAGCCGCCCCTTCCTTTATCATAATAACCGCCGAAAAACTTTCCGGAAATTCTTCCGCCTTCCTTAAAAACGGCGCTTTTGATTCTGAAAGAGCCGAAGTTTATGAAAAATTCGGCGGAATTCCGGAATATGAAGGAAAAATCCTTGTTTTCGGCCAGGTCGTTTCCGGAATGGAAACGGTTCTTGAAATTGCGGAAAAAGAAAATTCCGGCTATACCGGCGGATATCTTGCCGCCGAACCGGAAAAAATAATTTCCATTGAAATTTCCGAACCTCTTCCGGATGAACAGTAAATTCAAAAACTATCCTAAAATAAAATGGGCGAACACATAGGTTCGCCCCTACAACGTTCCTCTGACCAACCGTAGGGAAAATTGCCTTCCCCTGGGGGAAGGTGGCAAAACCGCAGGTTTTGACGGATGAGGGGCAACCCTTTTTGCTGAAACCGTGCTGAAAGACAGAGCCGTTTCGAACAAAAAACACATTGACTTTATCATTTGATTATTATAATATATTAATGTAAATATAACCCCCGAAAAGGAGATTTTAAAAAATGAGCAAACAGAACAACAATCTTCCCGAAACCGAAGATTACGGCAACGATATCGTAACCCTTGTTGACGAAAACGGAAAAGAAACCGAATTCGAAATTGTAGATTCCCTCGTTACCGATAACAACGAATATTTTGCCCTTATCCCCACCGAAACCGCAGAAAATCTTTCCGAAGATGACGGCGAACTCGTTATCCTCAAAGTTGTTGAGGATAACGGCGAGGAATTCCTTGAACCCATCGAAGATGACGAAGAATATGAAAGCATCGCCGAAATTTTCATGGAACGCCTTGAAGATCTTTACGATTTCGAAAGCTGAGTGAATAAAATGGAAGATAAGGAAATCGAACTTCTCACCCTTACCGATGAAGAAGGAAACGAACACGAACTTGTTATAGTGGATTCCGTTGTTGCCAACGGAACTGAATATCTTGCTCTTGTTCCCGCCCAGGAAAGCGAGGAAGACGGTCTTTATATCTATAAAGTTATCAAAGAAGGCGAAGAAGAATATATCGAGCCCATCGAAGACGATAAGGAATTTGAAGAAATTTCCGAAACCTTTGAGGACCGCCTTTCCGAACTTTATGATTCCGAAGAAGACTGATTTTTTTAAAGAAAGAGGAAAAAACCAATGCCGCAGGAATTTGAAGAATATAACACCGTTACCTTGACCGATGAAAACGGAAACGATATTGAATTCGAACTTGTTGACGCCATCGAGCATAACGGAAAAAAATATTGCGTCCTCTATCCGGAAGGTCTTTCCGAAGAAGAAAGGGAACTTGAAGAACCCGTTATCCTCGAATATATAATCGACGGCGACTGCGATTATCTCGAGGAAATCGTCGATGAAGACGAATATGACGAAATTTACGGAATTTATTTCGGCGAAGAGGGCTATGAGGCATAATTTCCGCCGGAAAAAATAATAATAGTAAAACACCCTGCTTTGTGCGAGAATCGTCCGTTTTTTTAATCCAACAAATCGTTAAACGGGAGTCCTTCTCCGGCTTTGTAATGTAGGCCCTGCCTTTATGGATCGGGGGAACGTGAACCAGCCGGGAGAACTTTACCCACCCTTGTCATCAGACCGGGTTTCAACGATGGACTGTTCGGCAACGCGGGGTATTTTTTTAATTAATAATGCAAAGTGCATAGTGCATAATGCAAAATTATAAAGACGGATAAAAACCGAAAAAAAGTATTCCCGGAGGGCGGGCTCCCTTGTGCAAAGAAGATTCCCCTATCAGGGGAAATGTCGTCGAAGACGACAAAAGGGTGGCTAAGCTGGCAGCGAAGCTGACTGAGGGATTGTCAACCCTGTCTCATTAAAACTGGGCGTATAATATCCGCCCCTGCCGTAACACACCGATATCAATTCCGGTTTCGTAGGGGCGAATCTGTGTGTTCGCCCGAAAAAAGCCTCCCCTATCAGGGGAGGTGGATTTCACCGAAGGCGAAAGACGGAAGGGTGGAAATCAACATCAACTCCTACCGCAATAAAAAATCCCTCCTCCACCATCTTCGATGGTCCCCCTCCTCCTTCGAGGAGGTAAAAACAGGGGCGGATAATATCCGCAACCACCGTAATTTAATGTAGGGCGGGGGCTTGCTCCCGCCGTAAGGGTAAGGCTTCCTTGCCTAAAGGGAGCTCCCGACGAAGTCGGGTGAGGGATTGTAAAACCCTACCCCCAAAAAACAAAACCGAAAGGAGCAATGCCAAAAATGTCAAGGCTCGAGCGAACAGAACTTTTCCTCGGAAAAGAAGCTCTTGAAAAACTTAAAAACGCAAGGGTCGCGGTAATCGGTCTTGGCGGAGTCGGCGGCTCTGCCGCCGAAGCTGTTTTAAGAGCGGGCGTCGGAAATTTGCTCCTCGTCGATGGCGATGAGGTTGACGAAACCAACCTTAACCGCCAGCTTCTTGCAACCTATGAAACGGTCGGAATGGATAAAACCGCCGCCGCAAAGCTCCGTTTCGAAAAAATTGCGCCGGATTGCAACGTTACCTATAAAAAAGAATTCTATCTTCCGGAAAATTCCGCTTTTTTATATGATTGGAAGCCGGATTATATAATCGACGCAATCGATACCGTCACCGCAAAACTTCATATTGCGGAAGAATGTAAAAACCGGGGAATAAAGCTCATTATGTGCCTCGGAACGGGAAACCGCCTTGATCCGGAAAAACTCCGCATCGGCGATATTTCCGAAACCGCCGGAAGCGGCTGCCCTTTGGCAAAGGTTATCCGCAAGGAACTTAAAAAACGCGGAATCGAAAAACAAACGGTTCTTTTCAGCACCGAAGAAGCAAAGAAAGCCGCACTCGATTCCGAAAACGGCCGCCATTCCCCGGGAAGCATCTCCTTTGTTCCGCCGGTTGCCGGCTATATCCTTGCGGGAAAATGCGTCCGTGATATAATCGGAAAATAACATTAATTCACTGTAGGGCGGGGGGCTTGCTCCCGCCGTAATAAAACAAGCAGCAATACATAAAAAAGGAGCCAAAGCCAATGATAAAACCCGGGCGCTACCGCCATTTTAAAGGAAATGAATACGAAGTGATCGGAACCGCAAAGCACAGCGAAACCCTTGAGGAAATGGTGGTCTATCGCGCCCTCTATGGAGAATTCGGGCTTTGGGTCCGTCCCGCAAAAATGTGGGAAGAAACCGTCGAAAGGGACGGAAAAACTTATCAGCGCTTCACTTATATCGGAGATTCGGAAGAATAACCGACCAACCGTTTTTGAGGAAAAACAATGAATAAAAAATTTATTGCAATCGTGCTCACAATCTTGCTTTCACTTGGCCTTGCGGTGTTTGCTATCGATTCAAGATTAAAAACCGTCTGCTATACCATCGAAAATCCGAAAAGCGAAACCCCTTTAAGAATCGCTTTTATCTCCGATCTTCATTCCTGCCTCTATGGCGGAAGCGACCAAAGCGACCTTTTGGAAGCGGTCCGTGCTCAAAATCCGGATATGGTGCTCCTCGGCGGAGATATCTTCGACAGCCGAAGAATGCCCGATGACGGCGCGATAACCGCGCTTAAAGCTCTCGGAAGTGAATATACCTGTTATTATGTTTCCGGAAACCATGAAGTAAGGCACGGAAAACTTGATTATTATAAGGAAATAGTTGCTTCCTGCGGAATAACTGTTCTTGACGGTTTTAACACAAAAATTACAATTTCCGCCACAAGCGGAACTCCGGATATCTATGGTTTTGACGATACCACCGCCTATAAAAATCTTGACGAACAGCTTGCTCATATAAAACAAACAACGGAAAATTTCCATTTTGAAGAATCCTTCAACGTCCTTCTTATCCACCGCCCGGAAAATTTTGAGCACTATGTCGACCTTGGTTTTGACCTGGTGCTCGCCGGCCATGCTCACGGCGGCCAATGGAGAATACCCGGGATACTCAACGGACTCTATTGCCCCGGCGAAGGGCTCTTCCCGAAATATGCCGGCGGCCTTTATCAAAAAGACGGCACAACGATGATAGTAAGCCGCGGTCTTGCAAAAGAATCGAACTTTGTTCCCCGGATTTTCAACCGCCCGGAACTTGTTATAATTGATATCGTTTAAAAAGGAGGAATCCCAATGGCAAAATATGAACGCAGATTGAGCGGGGATTTTGATGAAATTTCATTGAAAATCGAAAACGAAATTCTCTCCGCAAGTTCTACCGCAACCCTTGAGGACGAAACCCATTTTCGCAGTACGGATTCCCGCTGCGCCGTAAAAGTTTTCGAAAAATACAGCGCCTTTGGCGGAAACAGGGTTAGCCTTACGGTAACGATTTTTGAAGATAAGGACACAATAACCGTTTCCGGAATAACTTCCGGCGGAAGCCAGGCTGTTTTCTGGAAGGTGAACACCCTCGGTGAAGAAACCTTCCTCGGCCTTTTCCAAAAAATAGTCGATTCACTCTGATAAAAAAGCACCCGCAAGGGTGCTTTTTTAATGCAAAATTCAAAGTGCATAATGCAAAATTAAACGGGCAGAAAAAAGCCTCCCTTGCCTAAAGGGAGGGGGACCGCCTTTGGCGGTGGAGGGATTCTTTTAATTCATAATTCAAAGTGCATAATGCAAAATTAAACAGGCGGAAAAAAACCACCTGCCGCAACGCACCGACATTAGTTTCGGCTCCGTAGGGGCGAACCTGTGTGTTCGCCCGAAAAAAGGATTCCCGGAGGGTAAGCCTCCCCTATCAGGGGAGGTGGATTTCGCCAAAGGCGAAAGACGGAAGGGTGGAAACAAAATCTCTCTTTTAACTGTAGGGCGGGGGTTTACTCCCGCCGTAATAAAAAATCCCTCCTCCACCATCTTCGATGGTCCCCCTCCTCCTCTGAGGAGGTAAAAACACGGGTGGATAAAATCCTCCCCCGCAATATTTCGGCAAAATTTACAAACCGTCTTTATTTTCGCCTTTGTTTTATTATATAATACATTTATAAAAGGGGGCGTTTTTCTTGAAGAACATAAAACGTGATAACGCCATTGCGCGTTTTCTTTATATAATCGTTGGCGCCGTTTGCGGAATTTTTATGATTTTTGCTTCGGACCCGGAAAAACTCTTCGGCAAAAGCCCAAGGGATTTTGCTTTGCAAATGGCTTTTTGCATGATAATGGTCTTCGTGGCGTTTTTTGTCCAGGCGGTTATCCATGAATTCGGCCACCTTCTTTTCGGACTTCTCACCGGTTATAAATTCATTTCTTTCCGCATAGGAAACGTAATGTTTATAAAAGAAGGCGGAAAGCTCCGGATAAAGCTTTATAACATTGTGGGAACCGGCGGCCAGTGCCTTATGATGCCCCCGCCCTGGAAAGAAAATCTTCCGACAGCTCTTTATAATTTCGGCGGCTGTATTCTCAACTTCATAACTTCCGCGGTTTTCCTTATAATTTTTATTTTTATGGAAAAAGGCACCTTCTGGGCGGTTTTTGTGGGAATGCTTTCCGCCGTCGGCTTCGGTAACGTTCTTCTGAACGGAATTCCGCTTCAGGTGGGCGGAATTTCCAACGACGGAAGAAACGCCTTCCTTCTGGGAAAAAATCCCGTTGCCCTGCGTTCCTTCTGGCTCCAGCTTTATGTAAACGGCCTTATTTCCGAAGGCGAAAGAATGAGAAATATGCCCGGTGACTGGTTTTTCCTTCCAAGCGGCGAAGACCTTTTTGACCCGATGGTCTGCACCGTTGGCGTTATGAAGTATAACTATTTCTATGATATCCACGATTTCAAAAGTGCGGAACTTACCGCAGAATATATGCTCCGTGCGCCGGGTCTTTTGGGACTTCACCGGAACGAACTTCTTTGCGAGCTTTTGTTCCTCAAAATTTTCCGCGGCGCGGAACCTTCCGAAATAGAGGCGCTTTATACAAAAGAACTTGATAAATATATCAAAGCCACAGCAAACTATGTTTCCCGCCGCCGCCTTGCCTATGCTTACCAGCTCCTTTATCTCAAAAATATAACCATGGCGCAAAAATGCCTTGAAGTTTTTGAAAAAACCGTTAAAAGCTACCCCTATTCCGCTGAAATCGAAAACGAAAAAGAGATAATCGAACTTATCAAAGAACGGGCGGAAGTTTTTTAATTCATAATTCAAAGTGCATAATGCAAAATTATAAGGTCGGATAATATCCGTAACCACCATATTTTAATGTAGGGCGGGGGCTTGCTCCCGCCATAAAAGGGTGACTAAGGGATTGTAACTCTGTCAAACCTAAAACCGGGCGGATAAAATCCGCCCTTTTCTTTTTATAACAAAAACCTTGACCTTGACCGAAAAACGGTTATACTTTAACTATGAACAAACCGAAAGGAGATTTTAAAAAAATGGAAATCAACCTTAAAGACATAGACCTTTTCATTGAGGAAAACAAAGATAATATCCTCCGCGATATCGGAAGACTTGTTGCCGTTCCCAGCATCGAAGGTGAACCGGAAGAGGGCGCACCTTTTGGCAAAGAACCGAAAAAAGCTCTTGAACTGGGTCTTGAAATTGCCGAAGAACTTGGCCTCGGAACCCGCAACTGCGAAAACTATATCGGCTATGCCGAACTTCCCGGCGAAGATAAGGAAAAATATATCGCCACCGTAACCCATCTGGACGTTGTTCCCGTCGGTGAAGGCTGGACAAAATCTCCTTTTGAAATGTGGGAAAAAGACGGTTATATAATCGGCCGCGGCGTTATGGACGATAAAGGCCCGAGCGTTGTCTGCCTCTATGCCCTCAAATATCTTAAAGAGAAAAACGTTCCCCTTCGCTATTCTGTCCGCGCTCTTCTCGGCGCAAACGAAGAAACCGGAATGGGCGACGTTCAGTATTATCTCAAAAACTATCCCGCACCTGCTTTTGCATTCAGCCCGGATTCCGATTTCCCGGTTTGCAACGGAGAAAAAGGAATTTATCAGGGTATGATATATTCAAAATGCGCACCGGAAAGAATTGTGAGTATCGAAGGCGGAATGGCCTTCAACGTAATCCCGGATAAAGCCACAGCGGTGCTCAAATGCGAAGGCAAACTTCCGGAAGAAACCGAAAGCGTAAAAATTTCCGCAAAAGACGGCCTTATCACCCTCAATGCAACAGGAAAAGCCGGCCATGCTTCCATGCCGGAAGGCAAGATCAATGCCATCGGCGTGCTCGTAAACTATATCCTTGATAACAACCTTTGCTCTGAAGCGGAAGCTGAATATCTCTCTGTGCTCAAAGCTCTTCATTCCTGCCCTTATGGCACCGGAATCGGCGTTGACGCAGACGACAAAAAGTTCTCTCCCCTTACCATTGTCGGCGGAATCATCGGAATCAAGGACGGAAAATTCTTCCAGAGCCTTGACAGCCGCTATCCCACCAACACCTCCGGTGCTCAGATTACCGCAACCATCAACGAAAAATTCGGAGAGCATTGCGTCTGCGAAACCGTTGCGGAAATGGAACCTTTCTATATCGAACCGGATTCTCCGGAGATCCAGACCTGTATCAACACCTATAACGAAATTACCGGCGAAAAGGCCGAACTTTATACCATGGGCGGCGGAACCTATGCCCGCGATTTCCCCAACGCTGTTTCCTTCGGCCCCGAGCATCCGGAAAGACCCATGTCTGAATGGGTGGGTGCAGTTCATTGCGTGGATGAAGGCGCTTCCGTCGAATTCCTGCTCGAAGCCCTTAAAATCTATATTGCAACCCTCATCCGTCTCCAGGAAGTCGAATTTTAATTCCTAAAAGTAGGGGCGGTCCTGTGTGACCGCCCGTTTTTTATGAAAAGAGATGATTTTGTGACCCAGATTTCAGAAGAAATCCTTGAAAAATACCAGATTCGAAAAACCAGAAAGCAGAAAACCGCATTTATCGAATATATGCGTGCTCATTTTCCGGAACTTAAGGTGGAAGAGGATGCCATAGGTTACAGCCGCAACATAGTTATAGGAAATCCGGATACCGCAAAAGCGGTCATCGGCGCCCATTATGATACTTGCGCCGTAATGCCGATACCCAATTTCATAATGCCGAAAAGTGTTTTGGTATCCGTCCTCTATGCGTTCGTGCTCGTAATTCCGATGCTGTTCATCGGTTCGGTGACCGGCGGTTTTGCAGGCTGGATTTTCGATGATTCAAGCGCCACCTCCCTGTTCACTCTCATCACCTACTGGGCAATTTTGTTCCTGATGATATTTGGCCCGGCCAACAAACATACAGTTAACGACAATACTTCCGGAGTCATAACCCTTATCGAACTTATGAATAAAATGTCGGAGGAAGAGCGTGCTCAATATTGCTTCGTTTTCTTCGATAATGAGGAAAAGGGACTTTTCGGTTCCGCAACCTTTGCAAAGGAACATAAGGCAGTCATGAAAGATAAGCTTCTCATCAACTTCGACTGCGTTTCCGACGGCGATTATTTAATGCTTATCCTGAACAAAAGAGCCTTCCCGGAACATTTTGAAAATATTAAAGCCGCCTTCGCTGACGTTACGGAGAAAAACGTGCTCGTCGAGAGTGAAAAAGGCGTTTATTATCCTTCCGACCAGAAAAACTTCAAGAAAAACATCGGCGTCGCTTCCTTCAAAAAATCAAAGTTCGGACTTTATATGGACCGAATACATACACCCCGTGACACCGTTATGGACGAACGCAACATCGCGGTGCTCACCGAAGGAATCATAAAATTTTTAAAATCAATTTAATACAAAAAAAGACCGCCTTCCGGCGGTCTTTTTTTTATTATGCTATTAGCATGTACCCGAAACGCTTTACCGTTTCGGGTACAACAAACCACCCGCTATGCGGGTGAGTTTCCAAACTTACAGAAAAAAGACATCAGCTTTCTGATATAATGACAGGTGTTCAAGCCGTCAAATAAA
>JAFQBH010000028.1 GCA_017399765.1 Oscillospiraceae bacterium
ATCTTTTTAAAATTTTCATATTCTACAAAATCCTCAACATTTTTTGACAAAAGACTTTTTACCGTTGTTGGCGCACCCAAAATCCCACCAACCGCTGCTGAAGTAATCCAATTTTCAAAAGATTTTGGAACGTTAAGTACAGCATTGCTGTCTTTATCAAAAGAAACCCAATCTTTTCCCTGGTCAAAAATAATCTTTTGAGTAAGTTCAGAAGCTATGTCCTGCAAAACGCTTTCGTTACCTTCTTCTATTGCCGCCTTTGTCCAGATGCTTAGAATTTTGTTTCTCATTCCCTGGTTTTGCATTACCTTTGGAAGCTTTTCAATTCCTCCTCCGACTTCTATTCCTGCATTAAAAAGCGACGCTATCGGAGCTGTAAGAATTGCCTCATTCTCGGTTGCTCCGTTTTTTATGGCATTTTCATACTCCGGATATAGGCTTGTTTCAAAGCTATACCAAAATGCAGGATTATTTAAAATGTTACTTAAAGCAGAACCGCCTTGTGCCGCCAAAGATGTTCCAGAGCTTATATACGCTATCAGCAAATTGGGAACGGAAGATATCAGATTCGAACCAAATTCTACAGCATACTTCATTGGTTTTCCAAGTCCTGTTTCATCAGCCTTTTTCATCATTGTATCGTATTTTTGGTTTTTTCTGTTCTGATAAAAGTTGTTAACTGTAGAAATGGGATTGTTTCCCCACCCTAATGCTTTCAACGGTCCACCAAACAAAATATCAAGTCCTCCGGTTATTGCCGCACTTGTATTTGCTATTCCATGGTCAAACATTGCTGTTAAAACATTTCTTCCGTCCTTTGTTTTAGCCGTTGTTTTTATTTCATCAAGTTTTTCCTGCGAAACTCCCAATCTGAGCGCCATTAAATCCGAAAGGCCTTGTTTGGTACCATAGTTATTTTCAAATACATATTTTTTCTCTTCCGGTCGGTATTCCTCCTTGTTTTTTCTTTTCTGCTCAAGAAGCATTTCATAATCCTTTGCTCCAATAAGGTCGTTTTCCTTGTTTTTCTTTGCCTCGTCTTCCGCAAGAATTTCAATAAAATGTTTTCCGAATCCCGGATATTCGTTTTCTCCCTCTCTGTCTTCATCTCTGAAAAATATCGGCTCTTCTGTAACCGTTCTTATCGGGTCATATTTATACTCATATATTTCTCTGAAATCAAGCTCATCAAGCTCTTTTTCTTTGTTTTTTATGTAAAACGGCACAGAGGCTTCCTTTTTCGGTTCGCTTTTATTTTCTTCCAAAGCCGCGGATTTCTCCGCGGCTTTTTCAAATTTCTTTTGCTCCTCTTCAAGAACCTTTCTCGTTTCTTCTTTCTTTTCCGCTTTGGCTTTTTCGGTTTTTTCAACCTCTTTCTTTGCCCTTTCTTTCTCTTTTTCCGAAAGATGGTCCTGGGCGTCTATAAGTTCCTTTTTCCTTTCCGCAACACTTTTAGCCGGTTTTGCCATTTTTCTTCCTTCTCTCTTTATCCATAAACGTCCTCAACTTCGCTTTCAATAACCGGTGTGCTTTCCAAAAGCGCGTTTACATAAAGCTGATAGAATTCATGGCTGCCGGAAATATCATCATTTTCCCTGAATACAAATCGCGCCATTCCATAAGGAAAAGCCGCCCTTACCATTTCTTCGTCATATGGTATTTCGTCCTCCTCGTTCTTCACAAGAGGAACTTTCTTAAGTTCCTCTTGTCCTTTTGCTTTGCGGCAAACATTTTCATTCCTCATGGTTTCTGCAAGAAGAATGTTGCACCACACCACAGCAAATTTCTGCATTTCTGTGTTTTCTTCCGGCTTTTCAGGAAGAAAACTTACCGCATGCTCATAACATTCTTTAACTGTCATTTTTAGCCCCCCGTCAGTTCATTCCAAGTTTTGATTCAAGCTGTCCCGTCGGCTCCGGATTTCCTTGTGTGCTCATCTTTTGCGGTGCGGTGCTCATTGTCGCATTTTCCTTTCTTTTCTCCTTAAGTTCCCTGATAAGCTCCTCTTTTCCGGAAACATATTCGTCAGGAATGTGCTCAAGATAAATCAATGCGTCATCTATAACCCCGCTCTGGAAGAATGCATCCATGGTCTGCACCTGCATAAGCTGGCTCCAATATGTCGCGCTTCCGATGTTTACCTTTATATCGAACGTGTCGTAATCTATTGCCGAAAAATCAAAATCCGCTTTTATTTTTCTTTTGCTTCCGTCAGATTCTTCAATTTCGCTGCAAATTTCTCTCACTCCGTACATCTCTCTGATAATGTCAAGAAATATATGAACAAGGTCTTCCCAAAGCTGATGATTTCCAAGTTTCTGAAAGATAAGCGGTGCGGCGGTCTGTTCCGCTGCCGCAACAATCGCAGAAGTATTTTCCGGTTTAACGTCACCCAAGGCCGCATCGTTTACGCCAAGGCTTTCACGGGTGTACTGGATCGTTCTGTCAACAAGCTCAAGCACCTGTGCGCTCATATTCCCCGCCGGGGAATCAAACCAAACGGCTGTTTTCGGGTCACCCGCAACACCAATAGCCTGTCCTACCTTGTTGGTAAGATTTCCGCGGATTTTTGTCGCGTCATAAAACCTCTGCGGCCATGCCATTTTGCTGCTGTAAACCATCGCAAGCGCCCACATTTTATTGACGTAAATCTGGTTCTGAATATATGGGGTCATTACCGCCGCACCATGATAACTGTTTCGCCTTTTTTCCCAGGGCATCCACGCAAGATGGTAAAGTTTTGCTCCCGTTTTTGTCGGTTTTCTTATAAAAACATCTTCCGTGCTTTCTGAAAACCAAACGGCTCCGTCCTCTTTCCAAAACCTTAAAAGCACCGTTACAAAGCTCTTTCCGGTGTCCTTTTTCTCCTCGGAATAATCACCTCTGCTGTCCGGCTGAATTCTGTTTATTTCTTCTTCCGAAACTCCGTTTGCCTTTGCAAGCTCTTTTGCATCTTCAAGCATTATTCTTTTTACAATAATAAAGCTTTTTTGTTTTTGAACATCGTGTTCAAAAGGGTTTTTGAACAGCACTTTTTCATTGTCTATGGTTTCAAGTTCAATTTCTCCGAATTTACCTTTTTCCGGGTCGAACCAGGCATAAAGGGCGCCGTCACCGGTAATCGCCGCTTCCTTTATAATTTCTCTGTTCTTTGTTTTTGCTTTGGTAATTTCAACCACACGGTTTACCTGTTCAGTAAGAATTCTGCAAATTTCGGAAAGTTCACCGCTGCTCGAAAAAGGTTCAATATTGATTCCCACGTCATTACTTATTATCTGGCTTCCAAGATATGTAACCGCTCTTTTGAAAATATTGATTACCGGTTTTTCAAGATCCGGAGCATTAACTCCTTTCCACTGCTCGCCCTCATAAAATTCTTCATTTTTCTTTACCGTTTCGTGAAGTTTAATCTGCTGATGATAATTTTCTCCGTCAAGATATTCATTCCAAATTTTCTTCGGATCTGTAATCTTCTTCATAGTCCACCTCCATCTGGTTTTCACCGATATATTTCATTACGTTCACCCATTGTTCAGCAAACGTTGGTTTATCAAGTTTTGTAACGTTCATGCCGTTTCTTAAAGTCATAGGATCTAAATTTTCTTCTTTCAAAACGCAATTTTCCTCTGCAGAGATATTTTCTTTGATATCTTTTTTATCCTGTCCGATTTCAAAATCTTTTTTTAAAATTTGTGCAAAAAAGAAACCAGTTCCAAGGCAAAACGGAACAATCCACATAAGATTCAAAGCGTCAAACATTGTTTTTCCTCCTTACTCAAAATGAATATCTGTAACGGTTACCGGGCTGTTTCCCACGTTGGGCGGCCAGAAAAACAAATATATCGCTCCGGAAGTCTTATCTCTTTTTGAAATGTCAAATTCAAAAACTTTCTCTTCGTCATATATAAGCGTTAGGTTGTCATTTTCTCCGTTTGCTTTTGCGCTCCAACTGATATAAGCATCAAAATAATTGTAGGCATAATCATCTCCGCCAGAATTGTTTGCTCTTGCCTTAACAAAAAGTTTCTTATAACCCGCTTTAAGAGGAACCGCAATTCTTATTATTTTTGTTTTAAAATAAACTTCGGCGTAAGAGTTAGTCGGCACATTGGGATTTTTATATGCAACATATTCCTCTGCCGCCCCCCAGTTTGTGCCGCTTTTGCTTCTTGCTTTGATTTCGCTGTAATTCTGAAGCGGCGCTCCCGGTGTAAAAACAAAAAGCGGTTTTGGCTTTCCGCTCATCATCATTCTTCGTCTGTCCATCATTATTCCTCCAAAAGCCCCTTGATTCATCAAGGGGCTTTATTTTTCTGATCTTATTTTGTTTTAATCATAAATTTTCCGATACGGAACATCGGAGCGGAGTTGATAGGAATATCAACAGATTTTGCATTTCCTTCTGCATCTTTGAAAGCCTGCCAAAGATACGGTGTACCGCCCGTTCTGCCTTCGAAAATACCAACGCCGACGGCGGCCGTTGCAGGACCGCTTTCGTTTTCAGGGAAATAAATAATTTCCTGATTCTGTGCAAAGCTCTGGGTCTTGCTTTCGCCGTCATCATCGGTGATAACTTCGCTTGCGGCCGCTGCCATAATGGTTTTGCCTTCAATACCGTTCACGTTGATCGCCACACGGGCATATTCCGCATAGTCAACTTCCTCGCCGCCGGTTCCGTTTGCACCGGGCATGGTTTTTAAAAGTCCCACATAAGGGGTCGCAAAAGAAACCGAAGTTCCTTTTGCCATTGCATCAATAATATTTTTTCCTTTTGTTGCGTTAAGCATAATTCAATCTTCCTTTCTGTTAAGCTGTCGCTGTTGCAAGAATATATATCTGTGCATCTATTCCACCATTTGTTCCACCATAGATTTGAAATACTGCCACCATAAGAGTGCCTGCTAATGAAGCCATACAACTTAAACCGTATACGTTACTCAGCGCATCGTACAAAGGTGCTGCAACTGCTTCAAGCGGAAAAACCAAATCCGAGTTTACCTGTACATTCGCCTTGATTTTAACTACACCTTTTGCCATTGCTTCTTGCATTTCGGTAACATCGCATTCAGCAGATACCTTTGTTCCGTCTGCCGGAATATTAGAAAGTCCCATTGCGGAAAGGTCGAATACCGGAACGGAGGCAGAACCGCCAAGCCCTTCGCCCGGAACTCTTTTTATTGCGCCGTCAACTTCCGCAAGAACACTTGCGTCTTCCGGGACAGCGTCGAGTGCTTCAACTTCCGAAAGTTTTTTAAATTCATAAGCCATTCTCTTTCACCTCAATATACATAAATATCATTTTTCTCATCTGTCAAAACAGAATTGTTTTCATCTGCCGCAGGCTCGATAACTCCCGCCGAAGCAAGCATCAAAGTTACCTCTGCGGCAGAAATTCCACCGCCTATACCATCGGGCAGATATTTTTTATCAAGTTTTTTAACCGTGTTAACGGGTACAATGCTTACCGTATGGGCTGCATCGGTTTCAAGAGTTTCTATGGCAAAGCCCCCATCCACGGTATTTCCACGCCAAATACAGAAAGGCTCGCCAGAGTTCTCGCCAAGACCCATATTCCAGAACAGAGTCTGATTTCCAAACCAATAAGGAATTTCTATTCCTTCGATAATCTTCTCATCGTGGCATACGCAAAGATATTCTGTTCCGTCCCAGAATACCTTGTATATTTCACCGGGAATCGGCTCATCTTCTGCAATAAATTCCGCAATATAGATGTTATATTGTTTATCTTCTTTAAAAGGCAGTTCCGTTTCTTCAAGAACAACCGGAATATCGCCGAAAGGTTTTTCTTTAAGCGAAGCATAAGTTCCTTTTGTTGCGGCCGGCGCAAGATCTGGTTTGTTTTTTATGTAATCTTTTTGAGTACTGTCCGTCTGTGTCCAGTCTGCCTGTTTAATTTCCGCATTGTGAATAAAAGTTGCCGTTCCGCCGCTTTCGGATGCAAGTTCCACACCGGAAACGTTCCTGTAAACAACATCTTCCCCTTCCGAACTTCTTATTACAACATTTTCTGCCATTGTCTCTACCTCCTTTCAACCAATTCTCAGAATGTTTCCGTTTTGAATGGTGCTCAAAGCCTGTGTAATGCCGAGCACGCTGTTTTTGAGCACCGGATTTGTCCATTCTCCCGGTTTGATCCAAAGTTCCGCTTCCATTTCAAATTTTGTTCCGAAATTTATTTCCGTGAAAACTGTTTCGGCCGCTTTCGCTTCGCTGCCAATGCCAAGTATAAGAGCAGATTCAGCATAAGCATTAGCCGCACTTGCCGCTTTTAATTCCGCTTTGGCATCCAATCTGAATACCGCAACTTCATCTTTCAAAGGTGTGGAATCTGCCGCATTTGCTTCGGCAACAAAATCCAAATCGATTTCAAACTTTTCGCTCGTATCTGTTTTGGCAGTTTTCGGTGCGTTTGCTTCCGCTTCAAAAATAATCGGTATTTGTTCTTCTGTTTCGCAAATTGCCGCTTTCGGTACAATGGCTTCTGTTTCAATAACAAAAATCACAGGGTCATCGAATTTCATCGGCGCTGTCAACTCAACATAAAGTTCCTGCTCCATTTCAACTTCCGTGTTAAAATCGATCCCCGAAACATCGCTCGCTGTAACGTGCAGTTCCGTTTCCGGCGAAGATGCCAACGCAAAAAGAAAACCGATATTTGTTTCAAGCGGAACAGACGAAGCATTATTGATTAATGCCTGCATATCAAGTTCAAATTCCGTTTCTCCGTTCATTTTAGAACGGCGGATATAAACGATTTTATCCCCAAGCTGTATGCGTTTGATTTTCTGCGGCGCAACTTCGTGTCCGTTCCAAACAATCATATTGCTACCTCATCTTCAAAGATATTGTAGTAAATATCTTCTTCTATGGTTTCAAGCGCATCAAATTCTTCTTGAGTACCAAACCACATTCTTACTCTTTCTCCGCTGTTTTCATCAAGAAGCTTTCCGGCTTCGTTCATTGCCGCATCAACGCTTTTTCCGTCCGGCATCGCAATATCTTTTGCGTTTGCAACGGGGTATTCTCCATCCGGAACTATGGTATCATATACTTTTAAAGGCATATCTTAACCCCCTTTCACCGTAACCGAAACATCGGAAGATATCGGCTGACCCGAAACGTAAACATAATAGTCTTTGATAACACCGAAATCATTTTCAAAAGAAACTGTTTCGGCTTCATATTCATAATCAAAACCGCCGATATTGAATTTTGATGTTCCCATTGTTTTCGGGTAAGCATAGAAAAAATAAAGTCCTTTTCCACCGTCAATTTCAGCGGTCTGATTTTTATTTCCCGTAAGTTTCTTTCCCGAAAGTGCTTTGATAAATGCGCTGTCAACAGTTTCCGGCTTTGCCGCCGTTCCGTAATAAACACCGTCGTAAAAATAAAGTGTTACGCTCTTTGCCGCAGTTGCTTCTCTTTCGTCCGCTGCGACAAGATCAAAAGTCTTTGTTTCAGAAATATCTTCATTAACTGTAACAAAACCGCTTTTCTCCGGAGTAACCGCCTGTCCTGCAACAGTAAGAGAAACGGGCTCTTTGTTCAGTTCCCATGAAAGTACGACGCAAGAAACTTTGTCACCGTTTTCCTTTGCCCCTGCATCATGGCCGAAGGAAGAAACAGAAATCGGAACATATTTAAGGTCTTCAATCTCTTTTTCGACTTCCGAAAGCCTTTCTGAATAATCTCCTTCGTCAACTCCGAAACCTTTTTTAACAAGAAGTGCCCATTTCCCGGTGGTATCCCCTTCCGGAACAACTCCTTTAACCGGTGCGGTACTGTTTACGGCTACAACGTAGGAAGAACCGTTATAGCTGACTACATCTCTTGAAATCTGTCCGTCCTTGATTGCGGAATAACTCGTTTCTTCGTTCCATTCGCCCTGCCATACAAGTCCAGGTGCTCCGGTTTTGCCGTCGCTTCCTTTTCTTCCGTTTTGGATTCCCCAAGCATATTCTTCTCCGTTGGTAAGAATTATATTAAGATGGTTCATTCCGCCGTCTTCGGCGGTTCTTTCTGTTTCAATTCTTTCAATTCCAACTCCGGTGTCACCTTTGTTTCCTTTTTTTACAAGTCCAACGGCATCTGAAAGAATTTTTTCTTTATCTTCTTCTGTCCAGTAATCAACTCCGACAACCGGATCAAATTCCCCCTCTTCCGCCATTTTCACAACTCTGTTCGCAGTATCAAGCGCAAGCTGACTCTTAGCATCAATCTGTTCAGAAACAGAAACCGGAATTTCCGGAAGAGGCTCTCCCAAACCGATTTCTCCGTATGAATCAACATAAACATAAACCGAATCTGTAGTAACTCTCATTCTTCCTTCCGGATCCGTTCCGTGAAGTTTAACTTCCCATGTCCCGGCTTCAAGATTCAGATGCATCTCTTTTGTTATTCTGTCTTCAAAAAGGTTAACATCAAAAACCTTGTCCTCTTTGGTAAAATGGGCCCATTTGGAAAGCCCTTCCCAATCATTGGTGCGAAAATCAAAAAACGCTTCAATATAGTCAATCGTATCGGAAACAAGTCTTGTTTTTCCCCCGGAAAGTCTTTGGTTTCTTACCGTAAATCTTAAAAGTTCCATTTTTATTCGCTCCTTTTACGGATAATAAGGCAGCCTCTTTCAAGGTCAAATTCCCAACGGCTTCCCGCTGTTGCGGTTCTAATTTCTTCCGGATCATCGATGAAATCAAATCCTGTCATATTGACCGTGCCAGGTGTTCCGAAAGTGATCCATCCGTGACAGCTTGCTGTTTTTTCTTCGTCACAATTAAAGATAAAATCCGAAATGCCGTCTCCGAAATAAACAACAGCATTTTCCGCCGTAACGTTACCCGAAAAATCTTTTGCAGCCGGCGGAAGAATAAAACCGGAATTTTCTTTTTCAACAGCTTCAATCTTTCCCGAAAGCCCGGTCATAAGCACCATTCCGTTTGCTTCACCGATCTTTCCGTCATTGCTGATGTTTCCGTGAATATGAATTCTGTCCGCCGCATCGATATCCTGAGGATTAATAGGGTCGCTTCCCTCAGCAAAATGCTGCGCCGCATGTCTTTCTTCGGCCGCCCCGACCATTTCCGGGGTGTAATCTCCCTTTCTTGCCCTTATCGCGCCGGCTCTTCCGAAAACAGAAGTAACCGAACCGCTTTTAAGAATAAGTTTTTCAAGGTCTTCCTGTGTTGCAACTTCACCGGCAATATATTCAATAACCTCATTTATCTTCGGAATTGCAATTTCTCTGACTATCTGCTCAACCGCTTTTTGCATATCTTTTGCAGAAAGCCCAGGAACGTCCGGCTGTCCGACAACGCCTTTCCCTTCAAGGTCATTATCTGTTATTTTATTAAGTTCCATTGTTTCACCTCACTTTTTATATCTTCCGTTTTCGGTGTACTCAAGCGAAAAGCCATAAAGGCCAAACGCTCTGTCAATATCATCACAAACAATTCTGAAACCTGCTTTGTCAAATTTCCTTATTTTTGTCTTAAGCGTTACTGTTCTCGGCAAAGTGTTGCCGTTCCATTTAAATCCGGCCCAGTTCACCGAACTCCACGCAAAATAAGAAATTTTGTCCGTCCATTCTTTAAGAACGTTCCAACCCCCGCCAAGTTTATATTCAAGCCGCACATTATTCTGAGCATACGGCGCAAGTTCCAGCGCAACCGCACGAATGTTTTTATTTTTCCAGAAAGTGTCACCCGAAAAATCCGGAACAGTCCAATAAGCCTCAATCGGTTTTCCCTCTCCTTTGCAATAATCCTCATAACTTGCGGCCGCTTCTTTATCATCTGCAAAAAAGCATATATTTCCTTCTTCGTCCCCGAAAAAAAGCCTGCCGTCCTGTTCCCAAAGAACTCTTGCATTTATTCCAGTCCAAAGGTAACATTCATACTGAAAACTCGAAAGCGGTTCTCCCCTTTGGTAACTTCTCTGACTGGTATCAAGAAGCCAAAGTTTTCCACCTGCAGAAATAACATAAAACTGTTTCCATTTTGTGCAAAAAGCTCCGCCAAGATCTTCTCTGCAAAGAAATTTATTTATAAAATAACTTCTGTTCTGTGTATATTTTTCTCCGCTTATATCCGCTGTGGTAATTGCATAAACTCCCCGGTTCGTAAGGAAAAGCTGTTCCTTGTCAATAAAAACAAAACCATTCGGACAAATCGCCGCCTCTCCCTGAAGATGTCTCTCAATCGGGAACGAAACATTGCCTTCTTCATCAACGACCGAACTTCGTATAATAACGCTTCTTCCGTCTTTCGGTTTTGAAATATAAGTGCCAAGAGTGTTTTCGATAACCGAATAACCCAGAATCTCGCTTCCTTCTCCGCAAAGTTCCGAATAATAAATATCCGGCCAATATGTTGGGTCACCCGCCGCACACCAAAAATCCTTTCCCGGTTCTTCCGGGTTTCCGCAAAGAAAAATTCTGGTCGAAGTACCGCCCGTATCAAAAGTAATGCTTCTCATGCATTTGTTAATCCGGTTTTTATACCCTTCAAAATATTTCGAAGCTTCGATAACAAGATTATCCGTTCCCACTACCGGCGTTTTCGTAACAGATTCAAAGAAAACAATTTTTCCGTTTTCTCTGTCAACGGTAAAATCCTTTCCTTCCGTTTTTTCTTCCATTTCTCCGCTTTCGTTCATAATCCAGACCCGCACATTTCCTTCCGAAAGATTTTTCTGTGAAAGAGTAAACTTTTTCTCTGTCCCTGTGTCACAAAGAAAACTTTCTTTCCATTTTGATGAAATAAGATTAAACTCTTCTTTTTTTACTCCGCCCGGTTCCCTTTTGAAAAGTCCTTTTATGGTAATCTTTTCCCCGTCTTCCGGCGCAATTTCAAAAACGATCTTATCTTCCGAAAGTTTTGCCTCTTTTAAAGTTCCCGCGCTTACAACCGAAATAATTTCCTCCGGAACCTCTTCAAGAACAAATTCCACACTTACGCCATCGCCTTTGATAACGATTTCTCTTTCCGCTTCGTCTGCATTTTTTGAAATAATCACCGTTGGAATATACGCTTCATCGCAAAGCGGCCACACGTTTGTTCCGTCGCATACCAGCGCTTCAGATCCGTCAAAAATATACAGCCTGTTTCCGACGATCTGTCCCGTCGAAAGCGAATCCGCCATTCCTTCCCAAACTTTTTTTCCGTCTGCGAAAAGACTTTTCCCTGCGTGAACAACAAGGTGTTTCCCCAAAACAAAGGCGCCGTTGATCCTTTCTCCGCAATTTTCAAAAAGTGAAAAACCCGTACGTTTAATTGGGTTCCCCTTTGAATCGGGCATCATGTTCGGGGCGTCCGGGCTTCTTTTTTTGTCTATATCCGCCGGTGCGGAAGAAAGATCTATTCCCGCAAAAGAAGTTATTTCAAGAATTTTTGTGGAAATTTCCGGAAGTTTTTTTAAATCAAGCTGCTCCGGCATATTTTTTCCTCCTTACAATCCAAGATAACCAAGCTCTTTTTTGCGGTCAAATTCTTCCTCCATTTTCGCAAGGGAAAGAAGATATTCAAGCCATTGTTCGTTATACTTGTTTTCACTTTCCGCAATCTGTGCGCTGTTTTCCGCTGAAATTTCTCCAAGTTCATTAATAAATCCGTCCCGGATTTCATTTCTGTTCCCCTGATATTCTGCTCTGAGATTTGCAAGCGTGCTTTCCGAAGCCCCTCCGTTAATTCCTGCTGCCGCCATCTGTTCCGGAAGCGCCGCTTCCGCACGCTGCTGAAGAATCCAGTTCTCCCTAAGGGCCTCGTCTCTTTCCTGCCTGAGTTTCTGCGCTTTGCTTTCAAATTCAGCTTTCGCTTTCTGCAAATATTTTTTTCTTAAATCTTCAATCGCCGTTTCCGCATCCTGATGAGCTTGTGAAGGTTCTTTGTCCTGCTCTGGCTGGTTGCTGTTTCCGCCGGAATTTCCCGGCCAAAAAAGATCACTCCATCCAAGGCTTCCGTAATAATTTGTTCTCGCCATCAAATTTTCTCCTTTCCCAAAAAATCCGGCTTTCCGGCGGGAAATATCCCGCCGGAAAAACTTTCTCAAGCAACGGTTCTTTCTTCGTCAACCGCAACCTCGGAAGTAAAAAGTTCCTCACTGAAAGCAACTGCTTTCGCTGTATGTTTGCCTTCGGAAAGAACAATGCTTCCGCCGCTGGTGGTTTCAACAGCTGTTTCGCTGAATCTCGGGTCGGTTCCGTCGGTGGTAACGCGAATCTTGTTCGCATTTTCAGAAGTAACAACAAGATTATTTCCGGAAAGAGTAAAAATCGGTTTTTCCTGAACTTTTTCGCCTTCAACCGCCGCGTAAACACCGTCACATTTTGCACCGATTACAAACGCATCATAAATAAAGCGGCCTTCAATAAGCGCACCGTTAATTCCCGCGGGATTTTCTTTGATAAAGTAATCCTGTACCTTTTTCGGCTGAAGAACGGAATTTCTGTAAACAATAAGGAAATATGCCTTGTTTTCGCCTTTCATAAGATAATCGTCCGGAACGGTTACAACCTGCGCACCCATAAAGGTACCCACCGCGCCTTTAACAAGTGCTTCTTTTGCAAGAGCTTCAACTCCAATGAACTGTTTGGAAAGGCGAAGCATTCCAAACCAGCTCCAGCCGATAAAAATAAATCTTCCCTCTGCGGGAACTTTTTTGTTGCCCATCTTTACCATTCCGTCAGAAATCATTTTGACAATGTTTTCTTCGTTGGGCGCTTCGGCAATGGGTTCAACAGTACCCGCATAATCAATAAACTTACGAAGAGCATATTTATCCATTTCGGGAATAGCCTGCTCGCTCATTTCGATATTAAGAATTTTAGAAGCTTCTTTTGCGCCCATCTGCTCAGCGTTGTTGCCCTTGTCAACGGTAATGGAAAAAGAACGATCCCTTTCAACAATCATATCCTGAACGGTATCCTGCGCTTCCTTCGGTTCACCGTAACGGTTGGTGCCGCTGCGTTTGTAGTCATTAAGCTCCTGAGAAACTGCGGTGTAAACTTTAAGATTCTTTACACCGGTAAATTCATAGTCCTTGCAGGCGATTCCGTCAACATAAGATTTCTGTGTAAAAGCCTGCGCAAGTTCTTTTGCATATTTGCTTGCAAGATTAACTGCCATAATTTAAAAATCTCCTTTTTATCAATATTCTTTAAAAAGTCCCTCTGCAAATTCGTCAGCACCAAAGATCCCCGCCGCCGAAGTAGCTGAACCCGTGCTGTGCTCTTTTGCATAAATTTTCTGGTTTTCCTTGATCTGCTCATTTTTAAACTTCTCAATCTCCGCCAGAAGTTTTTCATTTTCTTTGAAAAGGCGGTTCTTTTCAAACGCCGCCTCAAGGGGAATTCCCCCTTCCCATTCTTCCACAACACTGCCGGCAAGTCTTTCAATTCCTTCGCCGGAATGTTTTGCAAGAAATTCCTCAAGTTCCGAAAGCATCGCTTCACTTGCATCTTCTTCCGGAACAAAATTTTCAGCTCTGTTTTTTTCAAAACGAAAATCCGCAAGTTCCCTCGCTGTTTCCCTGTTCATTCCCGGGTTTTCTTCCATAATCTCAGCAACGGCTTTTTCAACAGTTGCCCTTTCAAGCGCCCAAAGAATTTCCTCTTTCATTTCATCTTTGGAAATCCCTCTGAGCTTCGCAAGCTTTTCAAAAACCTCCGTGTCTTTCTTCGCTTCTCCAAACTTTTCTGAAAGTTCATCAAACTCTTTCCCTTTTTGCAAAATTTCAAAAATCTCTTCCGGCTTTTTTCCAAGCGACTTTGCAAAAGCCTCAACGGCTTCGTTAAACGCCTTTTCTTTTGCGTGCTCGCCGTTTTCGGTTTCGTGCTCAAAATCCTCACCGCCGTGCTCAAATTCTTCTTCCGCAAAAAAGATTTCTTCCTGTTCCTTTTCCTCAAAATCGGTTTCTTTAAATGGTCTTTTTTTCATCCGTTTCTCCTTTCACATCCCATACATAAGAATATTTTCCAGCTCTTCATCGAACGTATGTTCTTCATTTTCTTCAATTTCGGACCTTTCCATTGGTCTCGCCGCTGCCCAATAACGCAGCGCATCTGCCGCATGGGTATATTCATGCACTTTGTCACCAATATCATTCGGATTCTTACTGTCAAACACAAGCGCAGGAAGAGTACGGATAACTTCTGTACAGCTTGAAAAAATCCTCAGTTTTGGTTTTAATTCGCCAAACTCATCTCTTCTCGGGTGAAGCCATTCTTTAAGGCAATACCAACCCTGAACCCTGTCGTTGCTTGCCTTAAAAAGCGGAATACCTTTTTCAAGAAAAATTTCCGCTACGCTCTTACCGGTATCCTGACGTCTGTTCCACATATCCGGCGGAGCAATATAAATCTCCGGAAAATCGTTTCCCTGTGTTTCAATAATGGCTTTTGCCGCCTCGCTTATGATAAGCCCGCTTTTGTAAATTTCTCTGTAAACAAACGCATTTCCGAAATTATCCACCGCAATCCAATATCCTGCCAACATGTCAAGTCCGTAATCCATAGCAAAATATCTCCGCCATTCCTTAGGAATTTCAAATGGCTCACAAACGTGAAGTTCCCTTCGCCATTCTGAAAAATATTGCCCTTCATTTACGTCCCAATCACCGTTTAAAAGCTGTTTTCTGTCCTTTTCCGAAAGATTTTTCAGCCTTTTTACGTAATCCGGATCGTTCTTCATAAGCGCCTTGTTTTCAAAAACCGTTGCCGGAATAAAAAGCCTTTTTCCGTCACCGATTTTATGGATTTTTCCCGGTTCGCCGATGTCAATAAATCTGGATTTTACCCATGAATGTCCGATTCCGCCCGGGTTTGTGGAACTTTTCATCGCCCTCGGAAAATCCGAAACGCCTCTTAGCCTTGACATAAGATAAAGATACATCTGTTCGGTAAAATGGGTCAGCTCGTCAAAACGTATAACGTCATATTCCGCCGACTGGTACCTATAAACGTCCGTTTCGCTGTCGCAATATCCGAAATCTATTACGGAATCGTTTATGAAAGTTCCGGTATGCTTCGATTCGGAATATTTATAAATTTCCTTCGGAAAAAGTTCAAGCGAAACGCGAACAAGGCTTTTTTCAAGTTCCGGAAGGGTCCTTCGCAAAATAAGCTGCTTGCTTTTCGGATATTTCATGGCATAAACAAGCGCATCGCAAAGCTGTCCGTAACTTTTTCCTCCTCCTGCCGCACCGCCATAAAGAACTTCGTCCGCTTTTCCGGTGGAATCCAAAAACTCCTTCTGCTTCGGAAAAAGCTTTATCTCAGTCCTCATCAGAATCCACCTTTACGATAATTTCAAAGCTGTCTTTCTTTTGGCTTTTTTCGGCCTCTTTTTCCGAAAGCATTCCGCCAAGCTTTGCAATAAATTCAAGACATTTCATCGCAATTTTGTCGTCGAACTGATATTCGCCCGTTTCAACGTATTCCTTCAGCTCTTTGTCCCAAACCGTGACCGGCTTTGCCTGGACCGCCCTTTCATACATCTCCCAAAGCTCCCTGAGCACCCGGTTTTTGTTATCAAGAAGGCTGTTTTTAATAAATTTTTCCTGGTGCTCAAGAATCCTTTCAAGAACGTCCTCCCGCTTTAAAAGCTGATAACTGTAAGCCCTTGCGCTTGTTTTGGAATATCCCGCGCGCAAAGCCGCCCTTATGGGGTTATAATCAACAATATATTCCTCACAAAAACGCTCCATCTTTCCGCCAAGCGCCAAAGTTTCCGCCTCCCTTTCTTCCTAAATTTCTTTTTTCAAAAAAACGCTTCCCTTCCGCCGCCGCATTTTTAACACAATATGTGTTATTTATAATTGTGAATACCTCTCCAAAAAATGCTTCAATAATTATGAACAAAAGCTGTCCCTGCCTGAACCATCCGCAATCCTGCGCGAAAAAAGCCCTTTTCTGTAAAATGCATCCATATTCCGCCCTTTCAAAAATACAGAAACTCAGTCGGCCCTGTTTTTATCTTTGCCTGGTTCTGCTTCCCAAAAAAGCGTTTCAAAACAAACAACACATTTTGTGCAATTCGTACTATAGCACGGTTTCTGTTGTTTGTCAACACATTATGTGGTATATTTTCGCACCAACACTTGACTTTATGCACGTTTTGTGGTACTATAACTGCAACAACATCACAAAAAGGAGTTTTATAAATGTCCCACTTCAGCACTGTTTTCAAAAATCTTCGTAAGGATAACAACCTCACTCAGGCAGAACTTGGAAAAAAACTCGGCATTGCTCCAAGCACTGTCGGAATGTATGAACGTGCCCAAAGGGAACCGGATTTTGAAACTCTTGAAAAAATATCAAATTGTTTTTCCGTAAATATGAACACCCTCCTCGGAAAGGAAGATGCCTTTGATGAAAACAAAAATTCAATCATCGGCATAAAAATTCCCGTTCTCGGAAAAGTTGCCGCAGGAATCCCCATAACCGCTGTCGAAAATATCCTCGATTACGAAGATATCTCTTCCGAAATGGCAGCCTCCGGCGATTATGTTGCACTCAAAATCCAGGGCAGCAGCATGGAACCGAGAATGTATGATGGCGACGTTGTAATCGTTCGCGTCCAGAGCACCGTTGAACACGGCGAAGTCGCCGTTGTTATGGTCGATGGAAGCGAAGCCACCGTTAAAAAAGTCCAGTTTTTGAGCAACGGAATACTTCTCCAGCCTTTCAACCCTTCCTATGAACCGATTTTTTATTCTAAAGAAGATGTTGAAAATCTTCCGGTAAGGATCTTCGGAAAAGTTGTTGAATGCCGCCAGAAATATTGATATATAAAAAAGCACGCCAGCGGCGTGCTTTTCTTTTTTTATTTTTCTATCATCATTTTAACAATTTCCGAATCCGTCTGCTTCATTCCGACTTTTCCGATGTGTCCGACGCTTCGAATCGTCTTTCCGGCATCGCTCTGAATAATTCCGGTGTTCGCCTCATAAACTTTTCCCTTCATCGCAAGAACATGGGCAAAAAGCGCCGCATCAAGGGCGGAAGCAATTTTTGCCGCGCAGGAAGATTTCGCTCCATCACAGATAATTCCCGGAATATCCGCAAGGGTGTTGTCAATGGTGTTTTTAATCTGTTCAACCGTTCCGCCGTCAATATAAGTAATCGCGGCGCCTGCGGCGCAGCTTGCGGAAACAGCACCGCAAAAAGCGGAAAGTTTTCCGATATATTCTTTCTGAAAAACTGTCAGCAAACTTGAAAAGGCAAGTGCCCGGAACATTTTTTCTTCCGGAAGATTCTTTTCCATTGCGTAAACAATAACCGGAACGGAGGAAGCAATTCCCTGGTTTCCGCTTCCGGAAGTTATTATAACCGGCATATTGCAGCCGCACATTCTTGCTTCGGAACCCGCCGCGGCAAAAGCCTTCATCTTTGTGAAAACGGAACCCGGGTTCATTTCAAGCATCTCTTTTCCGATGCCGATTCCGAAATTCCCTTCCATTCCAACATTTGCAATAGCCATGTTGCATTCTATCTGGCGTCTTGCAAATTTTTCGATTTTCGAAAGTTCGATTTCGTTTGCAAAAGCAAAAATATTTTCAACGGAAAGCTTGTTTCTTTCAGAAAAAGCCGCCATTTCTCCCGCGTCCTCTTTTCCGAAGATAACTTCCCCGTTTTTCGAAATTCTTACAATGTTCGTGTGGCTGTGGCGAACTTCAACCTCCGCGTTTTCTTTCCCTTTTTCAAGCCGGATTATAAAATGGAGCGGAATCGGAGATTCCAGATATTCGACAACACAGCTTCCGCTTTCAATAAATTCAACCGATTCGGAAAGCCCTTCCGGAGTGACCGCCTCAAGAACCTCCATCTCTCTCGAAACATCGCCGCAAAGTGCGCCGAGAACGCAGGCGGCTTCAATTCCGGTCATTCCGCCGGAATTCGGGATGCTTACACAGCGAACGTTCTTGATCATATTTCCGCTGCATTTTGCAATAATTTTTTCCGGAACGGCGCAAAGAACTTCCTTCGCCTTTGCCGCAGCAAAAGCAAGGGCAATGGGTTCCGTACATCCCATTGCTGGAATAAGTTCTTCTTCAAGAATATCCAAAAAATCCTTTTCAATCTTTTTGCAAAGCATCTTGAAAACCGCCTCCGGATAATAAATTCTGACTATATAATAATCCTTAAAATAAATTTTTGCAAGAAAATAAAAATTTTTGCTTTGTGACAAAATCACGGAAAAATCTTCCCGCTCCGGATATAATAAAATCAAACAAATTATAAAGGAGGACTCATCAATGTCCGTTATCAATATAAACAAACACAGCTTTAAAAAAGAAGTTCTTGAATCCGAAAAACCCGTCCTTCTGGATATTTGGGCACCCTGGTCCGGAAGAAATTCAAAAAAACTTGCGGAGGAAATCGCTTCCGAAAGGGAGGACATAAAAGTTGTCCGTATGAACGCCCATGATTCCCCGGAACTTTCCGCCGCGCTTAATATAAAACACGTTCCCTCGATGGCCCTTTTCAAGAACGGAAAGATAATTTCCCGCACAATTGAAACAGGAATAAAAGCAAGCATACTTGCGATTCTTTGATTTATGGTGTAATATGAATTTATAAATTTATCCGGAAGGAGAGAAAAATTATGAAAGTTATAATTGTCGGAGGAGTTGCCGGCGGAGCCACCGCCGCCGCAAGAATTCGCCGCCTTGATGAAAAAGCGGAGATAAAGGTCTTCGAGCGAAGCGGATATGTTTCCTATGCAAACTGCGGACTTCCCTATTATATCGGCGACGTTATTACCGATCCTTCCGAACTCACTCTCCAGACTCCCGAAAGTTTTCTCCGCCGTTTCCGGGTGGAAATGAAAACCCGCCACGAAGTTATCGACATAAACCCAAGCGCAAAAACCGTTTCCGTAAAAAATCTTGAAAACGGAAACATCTTCGAGGAAAAATACGATAAACTTCTTCTTGCTCCGGGCGCGAAACCTTCCGTTCCGCCAATACCGGGAGTAAATTCCGAAAGAATTTTTACTCTCCGTACCGTTGAAGACACCTTCCGGATCAAGGATTTTGCAAATTCCGAAAAACCAAAATCCGCCGCGGTAATTGGCGGAGGTTTTGTCGGTGTTGAACTTGCGGAAAATCTCAAAAACCTCGGAATGGAAGTCACCCTTATCGAAAGCGCAAAACAACTTCTTTCTCCCTTCGATTCCGATATGGCGGCTTTCATTCATTCCGAAATCCGGAAAAACGGAGTAAATCTTCTTCTCGGTTCGGCGGTCGAAGCTTTTTCCGAAAACGAAAACGGAATCGATATTCTCCTCAAAGGCGGAAAAATCCATGCGGATATGGCCGCCCTTGCGATCGGGGTTTCCCCGGAAAATTCCCTTGCAAAAAAAGCCGGACTTCGTACCGGAATCCGCGGAAGCATAATAGTGAACGAAAAAATGGAAACTTCCGTTCCCGATATCTATGCCGTGGGCGATGCTGTCCAGGTTAAAAATTCCGTGACCGGGGAAGATTCCCTTGTTTCCCTTGCGGGTCCCGCGAACAAACAGGCAAGAATTGCCGCGGATAATATCTGCAAAATCAAAAACAGCGTTTATAACGGCGCCCTCGGAACTTCCGTAATAAAAATTTTCGGCCTGACCGCCGCTTCCGTCGGAATAAACGAAAAATCCGCAAAAGCCGCCGGAATAGATTTTGACAAAGTAATTCTCTCGCCGATGAGCCATGCGGGTTATTATCCCGGCGGAAAAGTTATGACTATGAAGGTCCTTTTTGAGAAAAAATCCTTCCGTATTCTCGGCGCGCAAATTATCGGTTATGACGGCGTCGATAAGCGAATCGACGTTATCGCCACCGCCATAAAAGCAAAAATGAAGGCGACCGAACTCAAAGAGCTTGAACTTTCCTATGCTCCGCCCTATTCTTCCGCAAAAGATCCGGTCAATATGGCGGGATTCATGATAGATAATATCGCGAACGGAACCCTTAAACAGTGGTTCATTCCCGATCTTGAAAAGCTTCCGAAAACCGCCTGCACCCTTCTTGATACAAGAACCGTCGGAGAATATAACCGCGGCCATATCGAAGGCTTTAAAAACATTCCGGTTGATGAACTTCGTGAACGCCTTTCCGAAATTGAACCAGGAAAGCCCGTTTACGTAATCTGCCAAAGCGGTTTAAGAAGCTATATCGCAAGCCGTATCCTTGAAGGAAACGGTTTCACCGCCTATAACTTTGCCGGCGGTTTCCGTTTCTATGATGCGGTTATGAACGATAAAGCCCTTATCGAATCTTCCTTCCCCTGCGGAATGGATAAATAATTTTCTATTGGTGTGTTTTTGTCCGCCAAAAACGCACCAACAATTTACCAGAAGGTTGAAACGCCGCCTTTTTGTGCTTTAATAGAAAGCAGAGAAAGGCGGTGTTTTTTTGTCGTTATATATAAATTCCTTTGAATTTGCTTCCGCTGCTGATGAAGCGGATTTTATCTTAAACCAGCGCCGAACCTGCTACAGCGGCTATTATCCTTTTAAAATTTTTCCGGAAAAGAATTTTTCGCGGATAGATTTTTCTCCGGTAACGATTTTCTATGGAGGAAACGGTTCCGGAAAATCGACCGTTCTCAATCTTATTGCGGAATCCGCCGGAATAACCCGCCATTCGCCTTTTTCCGGCGGCGCTTTTTTTGAAAATTATCTCGGATATTGCAGCATGTTTTCAAAAGCGGAAATTCCGCAAAACAGCCAGATTTTAACAAGCGACGATGTTTTTGATTATCTTCTCAACGTCCGCTGCCTTAACAACGGAATTGATAAACGAAGGCTCGAACTTTTCGACGAATTCACCGAAAAAAGAACAACACCCTATCGTTTCAGCGGAATGGAAGATTATGAAAACATGAAGGAAATTGTTGACGCAAAGCGAAAACGCAACACTCAATCAAATTTTGTCAACAAGCGCCTTATGAAAAACATAGATATGTTTTCAAACGGTGAAAGCGCCCTTAAATTTTTCACCGAAAGAATAACTTCCGATGCTGTTTATCTTCTTGACGAACCGGAAAACAGCCTCGCCCTTCCTCTACAGAAGGAACTTATGGAATATGTTTCGGATTCCGCAAGGTTTTTCGGCTGCCAATTCATAATCGCAAGCCATTCGCCGGTTTTTCTTTCAATTCCCGGGGCAAAAATCTATGACCTTGATTCAAAACCGGTTTGCGAAAGAAAATGGACCGAACTTCCGAACGTAAGAATGTTTTTCGATTTTTTCATGGAACATAAGGCGGAATTTGAAGAATAAATATTCCCTTGCCAATCCTTCCGAAATATGTTTTAATGTTTTTATAAAAATTCTTTAAAAAGGCGGTTTTTATGAAAACAAAAAATTGGCTTTTAAGTATCCACAGCGACGGAACAGATGATTTCCTGAGCAACCCTTCGCCCAAAATTGGTGATAAAATAAAAGTCCGGCTTCGAATGGCAAAAAATCCTTCGGTAAAACACGTGCTCATTCTTTCCTTCCCCGACGGAATTGAGCATTTCGAAGAAATGTCTGTGCTCAAAACCGAACACGGTCTTGTTTATTACGAAGCGGAACTCGAAATTTCCGAAAATCGACTTCAATATCAGTTCTATATCGTCTGCGACGATATAATTTATTACTATACTCAAAACGGAATCACAACCTATATTCCCGACCATACCTATGATTTTGTTATCCTTGCGGACTATGAGCAGCCGGAATGGGTAAAGGATTCCGTCTTTTATCAGATTTTCCCGGAGCGTTTTTGTAACGGAAACCCAAAAAACGACGTAAAAACCGGCGAATATGCTCAAAACGGTTTTGAAACAATAAAAATCGAAAATTGGGAGGAAGCTCCTCTTGATTATGAGCACGGACATTGCCTCGATTTTTACGGCGGTGACCTCGAGGGCATAATTCAAAAAATCCCCTATCTCAAAAAGCTCGGAATAACCGCTCTTTATCTCAACCCGATTTTCGTTGCGCCTTCCGTCCACAAATATGACTGCCTGGATTATTTCCACGTTGATCCTCATTTCGGCGGCGACGAAGCTCTTGAAAAGCTGAGCACGGAACTGCATAAAAACGGAATGAAGCTCATTCTCGATATTTCCATAAACCACACCGGAACCGACCACAAGTGGTTCAACCGCGACTGCGCCTGGTTCCCGAAAAGCGTCGGCGCATATAACAATCCCGAATCGGAAGAACGCGGATACTATTTCTTCGGCGAAAACAACAGCTATCTCGGCTGGTTCAATGTGGAAACAATGCCCACCCTCAATTACACTTCAAAAACCCTTCGGGATAAAATTTATCGTGCAAAGGATTCCGTGCTCAAAAAATGGCTGAATCCGCCATATAATATAGACGGCTGGCGCTTTGACGTTGCGGATGTTTTTGCCCGCAACGGAAAAACCCAGCTCGATAAGGAACTCTGGCCGGAAATCTGTTCCTCGATAAAAGCAGAAAACCCGGAGGCATATATCCTCGCGGAAGATTGGGGCGATTGCCCGGAACATCTCCAAGGCGACCAATGGGATTCCCCGATGAACTATTATGCCTGCGCAAGACCGATACGCCAATTTTTCGGCGAACCGGATCTTTTTATGACAAGGCACCCGCTTTTGCGCGGCGTTCCCTATAAAATGACCGCCGATGACCTTAAAAACCGTGTTATGGAACATTTTGCAAAGCTTCCCTTCGCAATGTGGGAAAACCAGTTCAACCTTATCGACAGCCACGACGTCGGCCGCCTTCATAACAACAAAAAAATCTCCTTTGAACAATATCGCGGCGCGGTTATTTTCCAATTCATGCTCACCGGCGCTCCTTCCGTTTATTACGGCGACGAAGCGGAAATTGAAGGAACAACCGCCACAATGGAAGGCTGCCGCTATCCAATGCCCTGGAATTCGGATTTCGAGAAAACGAGGAATTATAAACTTTACAGCAAAATCATAAGGCTCAGGAACGAAAAAGAAGTTCTCCGCCGGGGCGGAATGAAATTCATTTATTCCGAAGGAAGAACTTTTGCCCTTGCCCGTTTCTATAAAAGCGAAGCCTTTGTTGCCGTTGTTTCCAACGAGGAAACCGAAACAAAAATAAAACTTCCTCTGGGCGTTACCGGCGCAAAATCTTTTAAAACCGAAGTTTTCGGAAAAGATTTTGAACTTTCCGAAACTCCCGACGAAGAAATTGAACTTTCGCTGAAACCCGGCGAATCCTTCCTTTTTGAATGTGAAATGATATAACAAAAAGCCCCACCCCGCAAAATTTTTGCGGGGTGGGGCTTTTTGTTATTCTCTTTCGTAACAGCAGAGATATTCCCAGCGGCTTCCCCCGCCGTCTATTTTATCCTCAACAATTTTTACCGCAAGTTCCCTGCTTCCGATAACTTTTCCTTCGGTATCAACGATATCATAGAAAACGAAAACGGTATCTTCAAGTTCATAAACATAGGTTACTACCGGAACTACCCTTTTGGAAAGTTCTTACGTTCAGACTTTTTCAAAGCCGATATATCTCAAAAATTCATTTTCCACGAGTTCAAAATGCATAATATATTTTTCTCCGTCCATCCATTCCGGATTTCCTTCGGAATTTGCTCCGACATAACGGAGGGTGAACTCTACGGAATAAACGTTTCCGGAAACGGTTGTTGTCATATCCTTTGCGCCATATCCTCCTTCCATTCCCCATTCAAAACCGGTAAGATATTCGTCTTTTTCGGAATCATATTCAAAATTGCTGTTAAATCCATATTGAAAATCCTCTATTCCGAAAACTTCGAAAGCAATTTGTTTAATTACAGAAACCGGCAGATAATAGCTGTATCCGCTTCTTTTTCCGAAAGAACCCACATAGGGTGAATCTTTATCGAAACCGTTTGAAGCATTTACGAAAACCGCCGCCTGCATTGCGAAATTTGCCGCAAAGTGGTTCGAAATTTCAATGTTTTCGCTTTCGATGTCCGCTTTGTTCATAACTTTGAGCATCTGTTTTGCAAGGGACTGGGCCTGCATTTCAAAAGGCGCTTTTGAAAAATGTTCGCTTACTTTGTTCGAAACAAGGCGGAGGAATTTTCCGTCATCATCTTCCAGAACTTTAAAGACCATTTCGGAAAAGGCATAATATGTATCCTCATATTTTCCTTCAAGAATCAGCATTTTTACGGAAAATTCATTTTCCTCAATATTTACCGGGTGATCGTAGCTGATAAGCTCATAGGGCGCGCCGCCGCCTGCGGTTGCAATTTTATAGCTGTTTGTTTCTTTTTCAAAATTCGGGTCATCTTCTTTCGGAAGATAATCGACACCAAAATATTTAAGGAGATATCTGTTTCCAAGCCTTTCCGGAATTCGGAAGAAAAAGCCTTCCGGATCCAAAGCTTCCTCGCCGACTGCTTCATAAAATTCCTTTGCAAAGAACCAGAACATTCCGGAATCAACGGTTTCCTCGCTGCTTTCAAAGTCTTTTGCGCCAAGCCAGCTTGCGAAAAACGCCATATCCTCAAAACCTTCATCGGAATAGAAAAAGCTTTCCGCCTCGCGGGTTTCAACAGGTTTTGGTTCATATTTTTCTTCCGGCTCTTCTGTTTCCTGCTCTTCTTTTTCTTCGGGTTCTTCGGGTTCTTCGGTTTCATCTTCGGAAGCAACAAGTTCCGAATCGTTTTCAATCGGCTTTGTGGGGTCAACAATTTCAACTTTCCATTTTGAGCACGCCGTGAGCATCATTGTAAAAATGAGCACGATGCAGATTATTTTCTTCATTTTTCGTCACTTCCTTTTAATCGCAAGGCAAAATTCTAAGCCTCGGTTCCACCGAATCCGGGTCATATTCGGCAAAATATCTTCCGTCCAGACTTTTCATTATATAAACCAAATATTCCGGAACTATTGTTTGGACCTCAAATTCCGTGTTTCCAACATCTTCGGTGAGTTCGCCGGTTTCATAATCATAAGAATAGAGTATCTGCGGTTCAACATTATAGGAATTTTTGAAACGGATTTTTCCGTCATCGCCGAAAGGAAGACTTGCATCTCCTCTGAAAATTTCGTTAAGCTCAAGGTTTTCCGGATTTATTGCGTAAACAATGCTTCCGTTTTCGACATAACTGCCATCTATTCCTTCAACAGCAATAAGAATTTCGTTTCCTACAAAGAAATGCCAAAATTCTTTCCCTTCAAAAAGTTCCTCCGCTCCGTTTTCATTCGCTCTCCAAATTGTATTTTTAACCTTTCCGTTTTGCTCAACGTTTGTGGAAAGATAATAAAAATCACCATTCAAAACTCCGCATTGTGGGCTTTGTACCCCATAATAAACGTCAAATTTTCCGTATATTTCCCCATATTTTCTCATATCATCAAGGATTTTCCCCTCGTCTTTGGAAAAATCATAATAAACCACAAAAAGATGACATTCAAAGATAACTTTGTCCTCATCTATCCAATGTATACGGTTTCCGTCCGCAAGATAACCGTCGCCCTTATATTCCGAACCATCCGGAACCGGAAGATAAACCTCATAAACGCCGTATTCATCATATCCGTAAACGTCACCCCGGTAATATTCTTTTATAAGGTTTCCTTCCCTGTCAAAAAGCGAAACATTAGCAAGAAAAACTTTTCCGTCATTTGTAAAATAAACTACCCCGAATTTATTCCAGCTGGATTCGATTTGTTTATCAATTGCAAGGATATATTTTTCGTTCCAGCTTAAATCATAACCGCCGTCCTCCGGAAGATTTTCTTTCGGAAGGGTCACGGTTTCAAGAAGTTCGTTCTCCGCGGAAATCGTTTTGATGGTGTTCTCGTGCTGAAACGTAAGGGTGTTGTCGCTGTTCCATTCGGCTTTTCCCTTTATAAATTCCATGCCATAATCCAGATAAGCTCCCGCGGAAAGGTAATATTCTTCCTTTTTCTCTTCCGGCACAACAAGTTCCGAATCGTTTTCGATTGGCTTTGTCGGGTCAACAATTTCGACTTTCCATTTTGAGCACGCCGTAAGCATTATCGTAAAAATAAGCAAAAGGCAGATTATTTTCTTCATTTTTTCACCTCTTTTTCAAGATTTATAAATTTAAAGAAAAAATGTTCGCTGTCACTTTCCTTTAAAGCAATATGCTTTCCGTTTGGAGAAATCTCTGGAATCCATCCGAAACTTCCAACATCAAACCTTGCGACAGGTTTGTAAATACCTTTTAATGAATCAACCATTATGATTTTACATTCTGTCTTATCGTCATTTTCCTGCTGATAATAATAAATTCCGTTTCTCGGCCGAATCTGATTCAAATCGGGAACATATTGGCTGACTTCTATAGGTTCCGAATCCGATTCTTTTAAAGAATAGATAAGGAATTTTCCTTTATTTTCGTCCTCATAGGACCAGGTCCATACTTGATCTTTATCCCAAATTTCCCTATCAGCGCCAGTAACGCTTCGGATATATTCTCCTTCAAAATTAAAAATCGCGTATGTACTATCTTCGTGGTATTCTCCGCCTTCTTCATAAACAAAAACTGAAAAATATTTTCCGTCAAAAGACCAATTCATTCCTTGGTTAAGCATAGCTCCGAGAGGTGCCGCTTCCTTAAGATCGACTGTTTTCTTTTGTTCCGGGTTAAAAATATCATAAATCAGAAGAGTAAATTCATCTTTAAATTCCGCAACCATACCAAGAGGAGAAAGCGAAAGAGTATTTTGGAGTTCCTTTTCAATATATCCATCGGAAATTTTTATATCTATATATAAAATTTCAAAACTTCCGAGTTCAATTTCCATGATTCTGTCCGGAGATGAAATCATATAGAATTTTCCGTCCCTGCTAAAAGTATGGTTCGCAAGAAAAAGTTCCGTTTCGTGTTCGCCCAAATCAATAATTTTTTCGTTTTCAATATCCCAGAAAAGATATCGGAAGTTTTCGTCTTCTTTGCTTTTAAGAATTATGAAATAATAATTGTCGCTTGCCCAACCATCTATCCGAACGTCATATTTTTCAGAATATTCTCTCCAGAATTCGATATTCTCCGAAAGGGAAACAAGCGAAAGTTCTTCCCACTCTTCAGAGGTCATAGATTCTTCTCCTTCAAAAGCAACAAGTTCCGAATCGTTTTCGATGGGCTTTGTGGGGTCAACAATTTCGACTTTCCAGTGGGAACAGCCGCAGAAAAGCATTGTAAAAACAAGCAAAAGGCAGATAAGTTTTTTCATAATCGTTTCTCCTTTTTCTGACGTTTTTTCAATATTATCTGTATCTTACAATATAATGGTCTGTTACGTCGCCTTCAAAAACCCTTATTACAATATAATTTTCGGTAACCGCAACGATATGTCCTTTCACTTCTTCTCTGCTGATTTCCGCAATTTTTTCACCGCCGGCTTCTATGTTTTCGAAGTTTCCTGTAAAAACTTCCATTCCTCTGCCTTCCATATCTTGCCAGCTTACTTTAACAAACTCAATTCCGTCGAAAGAATAAAGAGAATAATCTCCGTCCTCAAAGTTTTTATAATTTCCCGTTTCAGCATTTATCCATTTTTCTCCGGCCACCACAACATATTTATCGGCAAAAGGATAATCTGCGTTAGTCATTTCATTATAAGAATATGCCCATTCAAATTCTCCGCTTTCAATATCGTAAATCGTGACCATCCAATATACCATATCTTTTGAAACGGCAATCGCAACGATTTTTGTTCCGCCGCAAATAAATCTCGGGTTCTCAAAAGCACATTCAACTCCGTTATCTCCGATCCACATGCCATCAATGGCGATTTTTGCAATGGGTCTTACTTTTTCATTGATTATTGCGTTATCAAGAATAAGGCTTTCTTCTCCGGTTTTCATATCCATCATACGGATACCGTTTTCAGTTTGCCAGATTATCTTCTCATCATAAACGGAATATGAAGCATAGCCACCCATTGTTTCCATAACATTTTCCGGAAGGAAAACAGTTTCGATAAGTTCCGGATTTTCGCTTGAAAGATAAATAATTCTGTCTTTCCAAGAAACGCGGTAATCAAAGCCTTCTTTTTCATCGCTTTTTCTGAAATCAAAAGCCGCATTTTCGTTTATATCACCAAGAAAAAACTCATAAATTTTTTCGCCGGTTTCAATATCGAAAGCTGAAATATCTCCCAAAACGGAATAGGAAACTATCCTATCCTCAAATTCAATAAAATCATAGCTTGTTCTTTCATCAAAATCCTTAAGGAAAATATATTCGGCCAAAAGTGACGGCTCTTCTGTTTCCTTTTCTTCCATCTCTTCGTTTTTTTCCTCTTGGGAAATAACAAGTTCCGAATCGTTTTCGACAGGCTTTGTGGGGTCAACAATTTCGACCTTCCAGCCGCAGGAAACAAAAAACATAACCAGAACAAACATGATAAATATGGTAAAAATCAGCTTTTTCATTAAAAAACGCCGCCTTTCGTTTTTCTGCAAAAATTCTTATTTTGCCTCTCTTATTATAAAATCATCAAGCGAAACGCCGAAAAAATCCGCCATTCTTACAACGGTTTCAAGATCTGGAACAGCTTCGCCGTTTTCATATTTGCTTATGGAAGTTTGTGATATATGAAAGATTTTCGCAAGGTTTCCCTGGGTCATTCTTTTTTCTCTTCGAAGATTTTTAAGCATTGTAAGCATTCTTTTTCTCCACCTCTTTATATAATAAGTAACGGAAAACATGGATTTTGTTGCATAATTCAAAAAATATTTTCCGGTTTTTCTTAAAAAAGGGTGCAGTTTCCAAAAGGTGCGGAAAAACCGCCCTTTTGGAACTGTTTTTTTCATTTTTTAAAAATATCCGTTACCAGGCGTTTGCCTGCAAAACATGGTCTTTTCCGGGTCTTGCGTCAACGGCATAGTTAAATCTTTCGCCGCCGTGATAGCTGAAATAGATAAGACCGTCGTGGAAGCTGTAGCTTCCGATATATCCGCCATAAAGCCCGAAGGTAAAGTTTTCTATTACGTTTCCTTCGCCGTCAAAAACAAGGCAGCCGTGTTCCTGGGTATCGTCAACGCTGTAAAGCCAAGCGTAGCGTCCCTTCTGGGTTTTATCCTCTTTGATATAGTTAAAGGAAGTAACTTTTCCTTCGCCGGCGCCGTTTCCGCTTCCGCCGATTTTTGCAACAAGCTTTGTGGGTTCTTCGGCGTTATAAAGATAAAGAACGCCCTCTGTATCGAACACAAATTTATCGGAATCAAGCCAGTAACACTGATAAATCCAGCCGGAATAATCTTCAAGTCCTTCAAACTGGACCAGCCGTTTTGTTTCAAGATCATAAAGAGCTATGCTCATATTTTCTCTGAAATTATCATTGGTTAAACTGTATCCGACACGGTAATATCTTTTCCAGTTTTCCGAAAGTTCGATTCTTCTGTCATTTACGTCATAGGAATAATCGAGCGCTTCAACAACATAAACGTGGATAGGTTCCTTTGTTCCGTAAACCGCAAAGGCTTCGTTTCTTGCGGTATCGAAAACAATGGTCTTTTCCTCTTCCGGGAACCAAAGACCTTTGTAATAGGTGAAGAAGGTATCATAAATTTCCGCGCCTTCCATATTTCCCACCTGAATGTCCGCTTCAAAAGCGGTGTTGTTTCCGCTATAGAACTCTTTTTGCGGGATATAGCCTTCATCGGTATAATAAGCTTCATAAACTTCATGGGTACTTACGAAAAGTCGGTCAAAATCTTCAGACTGTTCAGTTTTAAGAACAGCGAACCTTCTCGGCATATAAATTTCGCGGTAGCAATAATTATATGGATCATAACTGTGCACAAGTTCATAATCCGCGGTTTCATAAATAATTTCCCAATCGTCTATACGCGGATAGGTTTTTTCAAGATATTCAAGATATTCCGGACATTCAAGGACAGAAGAAATTGGTCCGTTCGGTTTTTCGTCCTCCGTCTGGGGTTCGCCGTTATAAGATATCCATCTGTCCCAATCCGCATGAGAAATAAGCGGGAAGTTTCCGTTTTCGTCCGGTCCGGTCACTTCCGGTCTTCCGATAAGGTCTTCTCCAAACCAGTTCAGATCGCGGACAAGGAATTTTACAAACTCCTTCTGAGCAAAGTTATAGGTTACCTTGACCAGTCTGGAAACGATCGTCATATCGTCTTCGGTTCTGTCTTCGGTATATTGCTGGGTAACGTAATATCTTTCAATAACCTGGAAGACCATTTCGTAAAGGATTCCGCTCTGGTGGCCTTCCTGGAAAATAATTTCGGTTTCATATTCGTTGACGTCCCATTTTCCGTAACCGAGTTCAATTGCTTCGTTTTCCGAAGCAACAAGTTCTTCGATCTGGTTTTTTGCTTCTTCGGAAAGCTCTGCGTCATATTCTTTTTCCTCAACAAGGTTCATGTTGAGATAAACGCTTTCGATAAGTTTTTCCGCTTCCGAAACGGCGTCTTCCTTGGTTACGATTTCGGCAATTTCCTGCGGTTCTTCCGGAACAGTTTCGGAATTGCAGGCAACCATTGTTCCGCTTATAACGATCACCATTGCGGCAATTATGAAAAGAGCAATTCCGCGGTGGGTTTTCGGGTTAAGAACCGCGGCAAAACGGCTTTTTAGGAATTTTTTGCCGCCATAAAAACTTGTTGAAAGAAGAAGCGGGCTGTTCTGTCCCCTTCTCATAATGTTGAGAATGGTGGCGCAATATTCCTGCCTTCTGTCGCCTTCCATGGCTTTGACAACCGCTTCGTCGCAGGTTATTTCAATATCGTTTTCCGCGTTGCGGCACATAAAACCGATAAAAGGGTTGAACCAATGGACGGAAGCGGCGAGCATAAGAAGCATTTTATACCAAAGGTCGCCGCGCTTATAATGGGTGAGTTCGTGGCGGAGAACAAATTCGTATTCCTCCGGCAAAAGGGCTTCCGAGGGAAGGAGCACCCTCGGTTTTCCGAAACCGACCATCATCGGGCTTTTTATAAGGCGGTTTTCATATATTTTAACTTTTTCCGGAACACCCATTTCCTTTTTGATACATTCAAAAAGACCCAGCACAAATTCATCTTTAACTTCTCTGTTCCAGGGCTTTGAACGGCTTAAAAAACGGATATACATTGCGATATTCCAGCCGCAGACTATTGCCGCGCCGGAAATCCAGATTATTGCTCCGACGAAAACAACCGGGAAAACGAAGGTTTTCGGTTCGGTACTCAAAGCGGGATCTTCCGTGCTCAAATCCGGAGCAAGCGGTATTTCTTCGTGCTCAGACAAAACCGGTTCTTCCGCTTCCGGAACAAAAACCGGCTCTTCGGAAACTTCCGGTGATTGGGTGAAAATCATTTCGTGGGGCGGAACTTCCATTTTTATCGGCGCGGAAGGAAGATTTATTTTAACCGGAATAATAAGATAAACCGCAAGGAAAATCCAGATCCAATATCTCCATTTTTTGCGGAACTTGTTTTCCGAAAGTTTTGATATAAGAAGAATTGCGGCAATTGCTGCTGTGGAAGTCAGTGAAATTACAAGAATATCCAAAAAAATATTTTCAAGCAAAATTTCCGCCTCCTTTTTTCAAAAAATCCATCTTTAAATAACAGTGTGTTTTTTAACGTTTTTGTTTCGCTTCGTTAATAAATTTCTGAAGTTCGTCGAGTTCGCTGTCGTTAATGGTGTTATTTTCATAAAGATTTGCAACAAGGGATTTTACCGAGCGTCCGCAAAACTTTCCAAGAACGCTGTTGCTTTCAAATTCAAGATATTCTTCTTCGGAAATAAGCGCGGTGTAAACGTTGTTTTTTCCGTTTTCAGCTTTTTCACATTTAAGAAAACCTTTTTCGGTAAGTCGGGAAAGAAATTTAAGAATTGTGGGCGCAACCCATTTTTTCTCCGCCAGTTTTTCATCAATGTAAGTTCTTAAAACCGGGCCTTTTGCTTCCCAAATAGCCATCATGATTTCAAGTTCGGAACTAGGAATGTGAACAATTTCTTTTTTCTCTGCCATAATAATCTTTCTCCTTTTACGGTTGTCTATTATGGTTTTATTTTACTTCCGTCTAAACGTCTTGTCAATAGCTTTTACAAACATTTTTCCCTTTTGTCTAAAATTTTTATTTTCTTATACTTTAGCAAATGCTGCCCTATCCGGCAATCGATTTAAAGTGGAATTTCCGCAACTTTGGGTTGCAAAATCAAAAAAGCGCATCTCAGGAAAAGAGATGCGCTTTTTATGGATTTTTATTTTGTTTCTCTGATTATAAAATCATCAATGGAAACTCCGAAGAAATCCGCCATTTTAACAGCCATTTCAAGATTCGGAACAGCTTCGCCGGTTTCGTATTTGCTTACCGATGTCTGGGAAATATGAAAAACCCGTGCAAGTTTTTCCTGCGTCATTCTTTTTTCCCTTCGTAAGTTTTTAAGCATTGTAAGCATCTGTTCCACCTCTTTAAAATCGGTTAAAATATTTCCGTTCCACCCCATTCAACAAGAGTGAAGCCTTTTCTTTCAAAAGTTGTAAGAACCTGCGGTTTAATTTCGATCGGCTCATCAAGAGCTTTCCACATCATATGGATTCTTATCACACTATCCGGTTTGGGGTCAACGGTGAGCTTTGCGATTTCGGAATATTCATCGCCGGAGAAAGAGATTAGGTTATATGGGTTTTCCTGCATTTTTGGCACCCAATAGGTGATGAAATCATTATATTCCCTTGGGGTAAGACCCATTTTTGCAAGGTTTTCCCTGAGGAAGCTTTCCGTTTCGCTGCCTTTTACTACAAAGCCTTTTTCATAGGTCCATTCCGGTCTTGCGGTGCCTTCCCAGAAAAGGTAATAATGGGTGGAATTATCCGCAAGATTCGTAAGGGTTCCGTCGGGATTTGCAAGGACTTTCCAACCGTTATTGATTGCAGGATAGGTATAGGTAATCTTTCCGTCAAAATCGAGATTTACGGTCACCTCGGTTTCCTTTTCGGGATAGAGGTAGATTACGGGCTTGCCGGTTGGTGGGTTACCTCCGCCGCCTAACAACGTATAATCAATAAAAAGATCATAGCCGCTTTCCACGGTTTTATAATCAAGACCGTTTTCAAAATCATGACCGATCATTTTGAGAGAATCATTTGTAAATATGAGATTATAAACCTTTTCGCTGTTAAAATTTATTATCATATAGACATGTTCTTCGTTCGGTGTCTGAAAACTTTCGTTGCTGAATGTTTCAGGGCTTCCGGAAACTTCAAATCCGCGGAGTTTTTCGATAATTTCGATAAAACTGTCCGTAAGAGGATAAAATTCGGCTGAATTTTCCCTGCTGTCCGAAACATAGATATACATAATATCGTCTTCGTTAATAAGCTCAAAACCCTGCGGGTAAATTTCTTTTTCTTCCGTAATAGGTTCTTCGTTTTTTTCCGGTTCAGAAATAACCGGAGTTTCAATCTCAGGAATTTCCGGGGATTCAGCTTCGGGGATTTCCGGTTTTTCCTTAACGCCGCAGGAACAGAGCATCAGAATGGCGATTAAAACTGCAAAAAGTTTCTTTAACATAACAACTCTCCTTTCCGCCCGGTGTTTAAAATTTTCGGAGATTTATCCGGTAATTGCGTTTATCGGGCCGCCTTCCGCATAATCAAGGAAGGCATCATAAGCATCTGCTTTTTCTGCAAGATTGTACCTTAAACCATAATTCATATCGCTTGATACCACCGTAATATATCCCCGCTCCGCAAGGATTTCATAAACTGTTCCGGTTTCAAAATAAATTTTAATTTTTATATAATCTCCGGAAGGATTTTCGGTAATTTTATTTCCGTCAAAACGTTTTTCGAGAGAAGAAACTTTTATGTCAGATTTAAAAATACTGAAGAAATTATCAAAAGTATCGTCTTTTTGAGTATAGCTGTATTTTTCGCCGTTTTCGCCGAAAACAACAACTTCCTTGACCCTTTTGATGCTTACAAGTCCGAACCAATAAGGAATTGTATAATCTGCATTTTCAAATTCAGTATTGATTTTATTGACGAAATATTTCCATACGTCATCTTCAACAAGCCACTGCTGTCCTCGTTTCCCTTCCGAGACAGCGCTTCCTTTAAGAATCAATCCTTTTTCGTAAAGTTCAAGGGTATATTTGCTTCCGTCGTCTTCTTTAATAAATTCGATAAGATCAACTTTGGAAAGAGATTTTCCCAAGGCAGAAGAATCGTATTCGTTGGGGGTTATTGTAAGATTTCCGAGCACAAGAAGGTCACGAAGTTCTTCCGCTATTGCATAATTAACTGCAGCAGTTTTGGAGTTATTGCTGAAAAGAGTTACAAAAGGTTCAATTTCCTCCGGAATAAGATGCGATTCTGCCGTTGTTGAACCAACCTGGCCGGTATCTTTTTCTTCATTTATCAATTCATCCATCGTAAGCATGATATCCCATATTTCATCGCTGTAATCGGTGGCGTTGAAATAATAGTTTGTCTTTTGTCCTTTTTTGGATATACAAAGCATATTCAAATCGGAAGATATCACCATATAATCATCGTCAGTTGTAACTATATGGAAAGCCATACCGCCGGTTGCAGAAGGATTTTGCGGTTTTCCGGGAATTATCTCTACTTTTCTCAAAAGTTTAAGAAGTTCGTTGACCTGATTTCCGTTTATTGTAACTGTTTTTCCGGAACCTCCTGCCGGAGTGAATGCAGCCATAAACGATTTTATATTTCCTGCATCAAGATTATCAATAATTTTTTCAAATCCGTCTGCCTGCTCTTTACTTCCCCATTCAATTCCGTTCGGAAGTACGGAATCTGACGGGAAATACTTTCCGCCGCCTTCAAATTCATTGGAAACAAAGGCGTAAAGTTCATAACCAATCTGCGGATTTGTTTCACCTTCGTCAAATTCCCCGCTCATGATTCCTCTTGCAATGCTCTCGATATCATCAAATACCGAGGCACACGGTTCTGCATCAAAAGCATATCTTACCGGATCATTTTCTTTTGCAATGGTAAAAAATCCGCCGTTATTCTGAATTGTGATGTTTCCTGCGGTAGTTTGAAAATAAATTGAAGTAAGTCCACCCGTGTTTGGATTTTTTGCTTCGCAAACAGTAAGCTCCATATTTTGTAGAAGGAAAAGGATATCTTCCATATAGCAATATTCAATTTCGCGGTAAGTTGTTTCATCGTTCGGGCTGAATGTAACATAAAACCTTTCAACTGTTTCCGGAACAATTCCGTCAATTATTTCTTCGCAATATTTCTTTTGGTAAGGGTTATCAAAAACATCTTCGGTCGGCATATTGCTCTGATCCGGAACGAAACTTCCGAGGTGGCTTCCTTCCATTACTCTTCCGAAAAATTGTTCCGCAGGAATAATTTCGTCTTTTAATTCAATTACAAAGCGAAAATTCGCATAAAGATTTGTGGGCGTAAGTCCTTCGTCAAAATACACTTCTCTTTCAAGGATATATTCGCCTGCCGTAAGAGACGCTCTTACGGATTCGTGGAATTTTTCCGCCGGAATAGCGTCGCAGAAAAGGGCTTCATCGCCTTTTCTGATCATAAGAACTCCGCCGTTATCACAAATTCCGATGAACTGTCTTTTGTTTCCTTCGGGTGCGGAATAAATATAGGTTGCCGGGCCGAGCCAGATTGTTTTATCATCGGTGTTTTTTATGTTAACTTCAATTTCAAGTCCATTTTCCTTGCTGTAAACCGCCTTTGAATTTTCGGTTTCAAATGTTTCGTAAGAAACGCTCTGTTCGCCTTCTTCAAGCACGCTTGGATTGGTGAGGAAAATAACCCCAAGCGCAGCAATTGCCGCAACGCAGAGAATTATTATCATCAAAGTTGTTTTCTTAAAATTCATTATACATTTCACCCTTTCTTTAACAGCACATTCGCCGAAGGAAAGAACTCCGCCATAAAGGGGATTCGTTCCGTTTCCGGCAAGGGCAACAAGGCTTTCGGCATATTCCGCGCGAATATCGTTTTTCGATTTTCCGAGAACTTCCTCATCGCAGGAAACCTCCATATCGCGGATAAAAGCGTTGTAACATATCCAGACAAGCGGATTGAACCAATGAACATAGAGAGTGAATGTTGCCAAAAGCCGCCAGAGGTTATCCTTTCTTCGGATATGGGTGCATTCATGTGCGATTACCGAAGCAACTTTTGCTTCGTCATCAAGGTCAAAATTCATCGGAAGAATTATCTTCGGGCGGAAAAGTCCGCAGACTATCGGCGTTTTGAAAAAATCCGAAAGACGGATATTTTTCGTATAGGGAACGCTTTCAAAATTTGTTTTTCGGAGTACGGCAAAATAACCGATTATTCCGAAAAGAAGAAGTCCCGCCGTTCCGAAAATCCAGATCGTTCCGAAAATCATATTTTTATCCATCGGAACAGTCGTTATATCCGGGCCTGTAACTATTTCGCCAGTTATGGCGGAATGATAAACTCCGTCAACGTTCGGGTTTTCCCTGTCCGGGTTTACAAAAACCGGAAACTCCACCCGCTCGTTTTCGTTTTCAACGAAAACGACTGACGTTCCGATATTTTCCTCAACAACCTCCGCTTTCGGAACAAAATTAAAAAAGCTCAGGTTGCTTTCGAGAGAAAACGGAACCATAAGGCGCAGGAAAACAAGTGCCCAGGCAATATAGAAAACCTTTCGCGGAACAGCTTTTTTGAAAAGAAACCGCAAAACAAGCAAAGCCGCCATTATCGGAACGGCGCCTATTGAAAGGTTTAAAACCTTAAGAAAAATTTCTGTCATAATAAAATCACCTCGTTTCTTAAGTTAAAAAGTGATTTATTTCTTTTCGTTGATGATTTTTTTAAGGGCTTCCAGCTCTTCGGAAGAAATGCTTTCATCTTCGAGGAACGCGGAGAAAAACGCGCTTGCGGAGCCATGGAAGAATTTATCCACAAGACCCTTTGTTTCGGTTCTGCGAACTTCTTCGAGAGAAAGAACCGGAGTGCAGAGAAAATCCGGTTCGCTGCGTTCAACAGCGCCCATTTCAACAAGGGATTTTATTATGGTATAGGTGGTATTTTTGTTCCAATCATAACGCTCCGCCGCCATAAGGCAAAGGTTTTTTGCGGTGGTTGCGCCGGTTTCCCAAAGAAGCTGCATAACCTTTACCTGGGAGTTATTGAGCTTTTCTTTCTTCTCTTTCATATGTAAATCCTCCTTTGGACTAAACTTATAGTCTTTACAGTTTCAATATAGACTATTTTTATAGTCTTGTCAAGACTAAATTTATAGTCTATTCAAAAAAAAGAATATTTTTCGGTTTTTACATATATAAAAAAGCACCACCTTGCAAAAGCAAGACGGTGTTTTTCTTTAATTCTGGTAACAGCGACTTATGAAGCCTTTTTCAAAAACGCAAACTCAGGGCTCGCGTGCTCATCTTGAGCACGGTGCTCAAGACCCCTCAATTGGCTTTGCAAAGCGGTTTTGGTATGGGTGCGAAAAAGGAAGGTTGAGAGGTTGCAAAAATATTTGTGCAACATTATATTGTATTGATTTTGCCCTTAAATAGGCCATTTTTCAGGGGTGAGTGGAGAATAAATTTGCATTCCGGAATAGTTTTCAATGGAATTTATGTCACACAACCATGGATTTGCATTCTTTTTCTGTATTAAAACTTCCACAAAGAAAAAGAGCACCCAACGGCAAGGGTACTCTTTTTCAAAAGGGGGTTATTGTTGTGGTTTAGTATGCATTTTAAAAGAAAGGGTCATAAGGCTGTCTGAAATATGGACACTGCTTACCTGGGTCATTTCCGTGCTTTTAAGATCAACGGAAGCAAAATTCCAGACGCCTTTAATTTTGTTATCCGTCGCAATTCCGAATATTTTTTCTGCGGCAGACGCAGGGGTTGCAATTATAACAATATCTATTTCGTTTTCTTTGAGATATTTATCAAAAAGCCTGACGTTAAGGACCGGCACTCCGTTTATTTCCATTCCTTCAAACATAAGGTTGTTGTCGAAGGCAGCGCAGATAAAAAACTTTTCCGTTTTATATTCGTCACAGTTTAAAATTGCCCGGCCAAGGTTTCCCGCTCCGACAATTACTGATTTATATTTTTTCTGCAATCCAAGTTTTTCCTCAAGCCAGAATTTAAGTTCCGAAATTTCATATTTCGGTGCACCACCGCAGGAAAAGAAATCCTGACGAACCTGAACTCCGGTATTTCCGGAACGTTCCGCAATCATTGATGAGGTCACCTTATCGAAGCCTTCTGCTTCCATAGAGCAAACATTTCGGTAATATATTGGAAGGCGTTTTATGGTTGCTTCCGAAATTTCTCCGCTATACAAGCAAAAGTACATCCTTTCCTGAATAATATTTCTCCGAAAATGTTTAGACAAGGGGCTTTTATCGGTAAACAAAAGCCCCTTGAAAAAACAAACAGAAAAGAGGGTTGTGTGCTTTTTATGCCATCCAGGGGAACAGCCAGAGAAGAATGGTTACAACTCCGGTTGCAACAACGGTGGCAAGAGTTGTTGTGACGAAAATCGCCGGATAGGCGTCTTTCATCTTAAGGTCAGAATGTGCAACAGTCATAAGGATTGTTCCGCTGTGCGGAAGGGAATCCAGCGTTGTTGCAGAAAAAGTTGCGATTCTGTGCATAACGTCCGCAGTGAGTCCTTTTGCTTCAAGAATAGGTCTAACTATAGGAAGAACTATGGACTGACCGGTTGTGGAACCGCCGGTGAGCATACAAAGGAACGCAACGGAAATTATGCAAAGCAAAAGTGGGTTTGTCTCTATTCCGAGTATTGCATCAACAATATTCTGGAAAGCAGGAACTTTCTGAACACAGGAAGCAAAACCGAAAACCGCGCCAATGCTTCCGACCGGAGTGAGAGCGGAAAGGAAGCCTTCGTTTACATAACCTTTGATCTTCTCTTTTTCCATAAAAGGATAGAAAAGAGCAAGAGAAAGAACAGAAGAAACGAGCGTGCAGAAGATAATATTTACTTCAAAGATGTTGAACAGAATGAAGAGAACAACAAGCGGAATAAGAGAGATCCAGAAGCCTGGAACCTTTTTGTCGGAAACGGAAACGCTGTCCTTCGGACCATATGCGAAGCTTTCTCCCTTTGCTTTTGCGTTGCTTATCATCTTATTGAGGACTATCACCATTATGATGACCTCAACAATGATACCTGCAATTCCGGGAATAAGTCCCACGGTGGAACTTGTTCCGAGAGCCTGGCAGGGAATCATATTGGTGGGCTGAGGTGCACCCGGGCCGCTGAGGGCAAAGGTGCAGCTTCCGCCAAGGATAACGCCCGGAGCGAAACGCTTCGGGATATTGCATTTTTCGAAAACAGCAAGACAGATAGGATAAATTGTGATAATTACTATTGCCGCGTTGATTCCGCCATAGCAGATTATTGCGGAAGCAAAAATTACAACAAGGATTCCCATTATCTGTTTTTTCTGTTCGGAACCGCTGTTTTTAAGGAAGGTATTGCAAAGAGTGGTCGCTATTGAAGAAGCCGCACCGCTCACCGCGTATATTTTTGCCATTACGGAACCGAACATGAACATTCCGAAAAGGCTTGTGAATATCGCACCGATTCCGCCTATATAGGAAGTTGCAATTGTTTCTGTAAGGGGAAGTCCCGCGCAGATTATTACAGCAACCGAGGCAAGAAAACTTGCCAGATAAACGGACCAGTTTTTATATGTAACGTATATGAGTATCGCAAAGCCGAGGATTATACCTAAGATTTGCATGAAATTACCAACCTTTTACCTTTTTGATTCCGGTAAAGCCGAGGATTGCACAAACGATCATTACGGGGATCATTACGATGAAAGCGCCGCTGTAAGAACCGGTCATATCATAAACAGCATTAAGAGCAGGGCTGCCGATGAAAGCGCCGATGCAGATCATGGACTGGATCCAGCCGGTGAAAGATGCGGAATCTTTGGGGCCGAATGCTGCGGTTACCATTGCGCAGGAAAGAACCTTCGGGAAGAGATATGCAACACCCATAAGGATGCAGACAAGATACATCATTCCAACGGAAGGAGTGGTGAAAGCCATGATTGCAACGCAGGCGATGAATGCGCAGATAAGGGTGATCATGGTGATTCTGGAACCGAGCCAGTCAGCAACTGCGCCGCCGGGAACCATGGTGATTGCGTTTACAAGGAAGATCATACCGAAGATGGAACCAACAGTGGTTGCATCAAATCCAAGGTCGGACATATATACGGACATATTCTGGTAAGTTGCATAGAAGCACATACCGAAGAGAAGGAATACGCCGAGGATTGCGTAAAGGTTATAGGTTTTAAGAGCTTCTTTGAAGGTGATACCGGGGAGTTCTTTCTTTTCACCGGTTTCGGTTTTTGCCGCAACTTCATCAGCAAAGCAGGGGGTGATTCCGAGTTTTGCGGGGTCTTTTCTGAGGAGAAGACGCATAACAACAACTACTGCTACCATGCCGATTGCAATGTAACGGAGGGTTGCGTTGTAACCGATCTCGCCGATTGCGGAACCAACGATTTTGCTGCCGACAGTACCGCCGAGTGCACCGACAGTCATGGAAATTGCAAGGAGAGTTGCCTGGCCTTTAGCAAACCATCTGTTGATAAGAGTGATGGTGATTGCAGAGGAGAAGAATGCTGCACAAAGACCTACAAGGAATGCTGCTGCATAGAAAACGTAGATGTTGGATGCGGTGGAATAAATGAAATAACCGACTGCAAGGCCAAGACCGCCGAGGATCGGTACGTTTTCGTTCTGGAGAAGTTTGGTAACTTTACCGAACTGGGTAAGATAAAGTGCGCTGGAGAGAGAATGGATGGAGAAAACCAGAGAGAACTGGGTTCTGGTAATTTCCGGGAAAGTTTCGAGGATCGGGGACATAAACTGGCTGATTACGCTGTAAGAGCAGGCGTAATATACGTTCATGATGATAGTCGCAAAAAGAACAACATATCCATAGTGGAATTTAAATTTTTTCTTTTCCATCATTAATTTCCTTTCTTTTCTATTTCTTTGTTATTAAATTAACATCATTTTGCCAAAATAAGTGCCGCCATCAAAAAGCGGCGCTTATTTTGGTTGTTGGGGTATTTATATTATGGAATTAATCTTCCCAGGTTTCTCTCTTAAGCTGAAGATATTCAATTTCAGCCTGAGAAAGTTTGATTTCTTCCATAGCTCTGATGCAGTCTTCAAGTTCCCACTGGTTCTGGGGTCCTATCTGTGCTGCAAGAGGAAGATCCTGAGAAAGAACATATGCAAGAGCAATGTTGGTGCCGCTGCATCCGCGAACTTTTGCAAGTTCAAGAGCTCTTCTTCTGCGCTCAAAGTTTTCTTCGGTAAGGAAGGATTCTTTGGTCATCATGGGTGCGGTTTCAGGATCGTATGCGGGAAGAAGCGGATCTACAAAGAATCCTGCGCCCTGTGCTGCCCAAGCAAAGAGAGAAATGTTGTTCTCTTTGTGCCACTGTGCATATTCATCATCTGCATACCAGGTTCCGGGCCAACGGTTATACTGTGCGTGAACAAGGCTGTATTCGGGGCTGCTTACGGAAGGTCCGCGGTAGTTCATGCGTTTGCAGTAATCCATTGCTTCTTTAAGACGGGAAGGCTGCCAGCTGGAAACGCCGAATGCTTTGAAGTAACCGGCAATGCGGAGTTCTTCCATTTTATCCATAAGAGCTTCAACCGGTACATGCGGGTCATCTCTGTGGATGAGATAAAGGTCGAAATAGTCAACGCCGACGCGGTCAAGGCTGTACATAAGGTCTTCCTGAATGAAAGTGGGGCTTACGCGAACAAATTCTTCGTGAAGGCGGCCTTTTCTGTCGATAAGGCAGTTGCAGCATTTGTCGGAGATCATGATGTCTTCTCTTTTTACTTTGGTGCTGCGGAGCCAGCGGTCAAGAATTTCTTCGGATTTTGCGATACCGTTGCCTTTTCCGTAATAACGGCCGGTGTCGATCATGGTGCCGCCTTTTTCAACATAAAGGTCCATCATTTTGTGTGCTTCTTCTTCAGCATCAAGAGAGAACCATGCGGTACCGAAAATAAGCTTCGGGACGGGTTTATCAAGTCCTCGTACGTTAATGTACTCCATTTGTTTAAGTTCCTTTCTTAAAAATTTTATATCGATCGATTTTCTGTGTTTATAAAATAACATATTTGAAACGTAAATTTCAATAATATTTCAGTAATTTCAGAAATTATTTCAATGTTTGTAAAAATTGTACAGTTTTTTAAAAAATAAATGTGAAATATGTTGGATTTTGTTTTGTATTTTTTTCACATATGAAACAAATATTCTTGAAATTTCTGAAATTTTTGGCTTTATTTTTTCAAAAAAATGTGTTAAGATTTCAGTATAATAAAGTATAAACCAAAAAAGAGGCAATAAAAATGCAGGTAACCCAAAAAGAAATAGCCGAATACGCCGGGGTTTCACGCGCTACTGTTTCGAGAGTTTTTAACAATCCGGAACTCGTTAAATCGCATCTCGTGAATAAGGTTTATAAAGCCATGCGCGAACTCGGCGTTGAAATAAACGGTTCCGAAATTTCCGAAGAAAAGCGCAACAGCGTTCTTGTTGTGGTAAACGATTTTACTTATTCCCTTTTTGCTTCCCTTATTTCCGGCGTTGCAGAAGCTCTTAACCGTGAACATCTTACCATGGTTCTTTGCAACAGCGGCGGCGATGTTTCGGTTGAAAAAGAGTATGTAATGATGGCATGCCGTGAAGGATATGTCGGAATAATTTTTGTAACGGCTCTCGATACTCCGGAATACCGCAATATGCTCAGCGAAATTTCCATTCCGGTAGTTATGCTTAACCGTAAAATAGACGGAATAAATTACGACTCCGTTCAGCTCGCGCATTTTGACTCCGCCCAGACGGCAGTCCGCTATCTTCAGAAAATGGGACATCAGCGCATAGCTCTTTTAACCACAAAAACCGAATCCACCAACACCCGCGACGAAAAAGTCGGATTTATGAATGCTCTTGTTGAATCCGGTCTTTCCTTTGCACAAGCAGAAAAAAGCGTCTTTTATGAAGATATGACATATGCCGACGGCGCAAATTTTGCAAACAAATTTGTCCGGGAAGGATATGATTTTACCGCTCTTTATATTTTGAGCAGCGAGCAATGCATCGGTTTTGTTGCAAGATTTCAGCAGCTCGGTAAAAGAATCCCCGATGATCTGAGCCTGATCGCTCTTAATCGAGTTCCGATGCTTCTTGAAACCGGCACCAATATTACAACCCTTGATCAGCCTTCCGAGGAAATGGGAATGAAAGCAGTCGAGCTTCTTCTTAAACGTGCCGCAAATCACAACACCGGTTATACCAACGTTCAATACAGCGCCACTCTTCAGGAAGGTTTCAGCACCAGGAAAATTTCATTATTTTAATAAAAAAAACGATAGCCGCAAAACGGCTATCGTTTTTTATTATCCTTTATTATCATTTTATAAAACCCTGAAACTTGTTTTGCCGAGACTGTCCAACGCATCACAACAAATAAGCCACCTGGTCAGCAAATGTTGACCAAGTGGCTTATTCTATAATTTTTCACGCTATGTGAAACTCTGTGGTGGAGGCGACCCATTACTAGGCAGTATCACGGCAAAAAGCATATGGATATCGTGGCTAAAATGGCTATGGCAGCCAGGATAAGCCCAATTTCCAATAACAGCTTTTTTGGCCTGTAAATGCGTTCAACCCCCAGAAAACAGGGTTATTTTAAGCTATTTTTAGGGGTTGAAAGTGCATTTTTTAGGGGTTGAGCACGTTCCCTTTTTATAGCATCGGAATGGATAGTGCGAACATTCAGGCTAACAATGCTTACCGCTTTCCATTCTGTTTTTTTGCATTTGCTTGGCGTTTCTCCATTGCGCATTTTTTGCCGTCGTTTGGCTTTTGAGCGCAGTTTTGGACAACAACGCAGCTTTCGTTATATACAGAAGCGGCGCCCGAAAATGGGTGCCGCTTCTGCTTTGGGGGTATTTAACAGAAATAGAATTATTCGTGGTCGATTACAACCTTAAGAGCGCAGTTTGCGTCTTTTGCCTGGGTGAATGCTTCGTTTATTTGGTCAAGGGTGAAGTGATGGGTTATGATCTGCTCAACGGGAGTGGATTTTGCGTGAAGAGCTTCGATAACTTCTTCGATATCGCTGTTTGCGTATGCGAAAGAGCCAACAACTTCCATTTCAGCACCGAGAATCTGATAAGGATTGATAGTTACATCGTGGTGGTAAAGTGCAACGATAACGAGTCTGGAACGGTTCTTTGCCATTCCGAGAACTTCGGGAATAATGGTTTTGGTACCTGCAGTGTCAATATAAAGATCGATGTCAACAGCACTCTGGCCTGCAGCGCTCTGGATATTTGCGCCGAATTTCTCCTGAAGGAATTCTTTAAGGTTACCTTTTGCTGCGTTGAAAGGAATTGCACCCATTTCTTCTGCTTTCTTAAGGCGCCATTCGTTGATATCAACTACGACGACTTCTTTAATGCCTTTACTCTGGCAAGCTGCAAGAGTGCAAAGACCGATCATGCCTGCACCATAGATAACAACTCTGTCGGAAGAGGTTGCTTTACCCATGTTTACGCCGTGCATACCTACTGCGAAAGGCTCGATAAGTGCTGCTTCATTGAAGCTTACGTTTTCAGGAAGCGGGAAAAGGTTGTAATGAAGCTTTGCTTCCTCAACCTGAACATACTGAGAGAATGCGCCGCATTCATCACAGATTTCAAGAATGGAAAGTCCGCAATTGGGATTTTTGGAAAGGCAGGGGTTAAGGAAAACTCTCATGCCTTCTTTGATTTCAGGATCAACTTTTGCGCCTACTTTATAGACAACGCTTGCCATTTCGTGTCCGAACTGGTGTTCCGGGAAAATTCCTGCTGCATCGCCGCCGTTATAATATGCGCCGATATCGGTTCCACAGATACCGGATTTTACGTTTTTAATGATAACGTCATAATCGCCGCATTCGGGCATTGCTACTTCTTCAACTGTTACGTTTTCAATTCCATGGTAAATTGCCGCTTTCATCTTATATTTCTCCTTCTGAAATCAAAATTTGCTTGCGTATGCGTCTGCCGCTTTGATTACATCAAAAACGTATTTAGGACTGAGAGGCATATACATTGCGTGAATAGTTTCGCCGGGGGCAACTGCTGTTTCCGCAACCTGCATAAGTTCTTCATCGGTGATGTTTTCTATGCCGAAATCTTTAAGGCATACAGGAAGGCCTACGCTCTTGAAGAATTTAATGATGAGGTCAAGGTCGGGGTTGTTTTCCATCATAAGCTGGCAGACTACGCCAAACGCAACTTTTTCGCCGTGATAGAAATGATGGCATGCTTCAAGAGTGCAAAGGCCGTTATGTACGGAATGGGAAGCTGCAACGCCGCCGCTTTCAAAACCGATACCGGAAAGATAGGTGTTTGCTTCAACAATATTTTCAAAAGCTTCGCTGCAAACATGGTTTTCTGCTGCAAGTTTTGCTTTAACGCCGTCTTCAAGAAGGGTGTCGCGGCAGAGTTTTGCGATTGCGAGAGCGGTTTTGGAAGCATATCCGCCGGCCATAACAAGAGAACCGGTGCGGTTGGAAGCCATTGCTTCGTAATAGGTTGCCATTGCATCGCCCATACCGGAGACAAGGAATCTTGCCGGTGCGTCTGCAATAACATCAAGGTCCATAAGAACGATATCCGGGTTTGCTTTAAGGAAAAGATATCTGTCAACAGTACCTTCGTTGGTATAGATTACAGAAAGTCTGCTGCAGGGTGCATCGGTGGATGCAGCGGTAGGAACGATGATTACGGGAACGTTTTTGAAATATGCAACTGCTTTTGCGGTATCGATGGTTTTGCCGCCGCCGATACCTATTACAACGTCTGCTTCGCCAAGAGCTTCGATGTGTTTGTTGATTTCATCGTCACAGCATTCGCCGCTGCAGGCAACGAGTTCATAAGCAGTGCCTTTTTCTTCAAAGCTGGAAATAATTTCGTTTTCGTATTTATTTTTGATGAAAGCGTCAGCAATAATATATGCTTTTTTGCTTCCGAGTTTAAGGTAATGCTCTGCAAGGTTTTTGATTTCACCGTTACCCTGAATGTAGGTGCTGGGTGCGATAATTACTTTTTTCATAGTCTTTTTTCTCCTTTGCATTTTAATTTGCAATTAAATTATATCCGTGATATAATTTTAACGATATTAAAACTATGCCATATTTTTTAGATATAGTGCCAAGGAGTTTTTGTTTTGCTAAAAATTATAAAAGAGATAAAAATGGGCAAAAGCCTTTATGAATATGATGTTCACAGAACGGACGGACTTCCCTATGCCCTCTATTTTTCCGAAATCTCCGATTACGTCGATCAAAAGGTTCCCCTTCACTGGCACAGGGAATTTGAAATCACCTTTATTACAAAAGGAAGAATAAAAGCCTTTATAGATAACGCCGAAATGATCCTTGAAAAAGGTGAAGGACTTTTTGTAAATTCCGAAATGTTTCATGGTTACAGCAAAATCGAAAATGAAGAAGGGCAATTTCTCACCGCTGTTTTTGATTCTTCTTTTATTACCGGAAGCGACAGCAAAAACTATCTTTTCAAAAAATATGTTGAACCGGTCATAAAAAACGATGACCTCCGGTTCGTAAAATTTTCTCCAAACAATGAGTGGCATTCCATTTTTCTTAACAACATAAAGAAACTTTTCGATGTTAAAATACCTGAAACCGATTACAGCGAATTTTACGCAAGAGAAATGCTTGCAAGGGAGATCTGCCTTCTCCACGACAACAACGATTTCTTCAAAGCTCCCGATCTTCGCGGAATGAACTTTACTGTTTCCAAAATGACCGATTACATCAAAGCAAACTATTCGGAGGATATTTCCGTCGGCGACATTGCAAAATCCGCAAACATTTCAAGAAGAGAATGCTTCCGCAAATTCAGCGAAAGCATGGGCGTAACACCATTTGACTACCTTGATTCCGTCCGCATAAAGGCTGCCACTCTTCTTCTTGAAGAAAGTGACAAAACCATCACCGAAATATGTTATGAAACCGGTTTTTCAAGCGGAAGTTATTTTTCAACTAAATTTAAAAAAGCTATGGGATGTTCCCCGGCAGAATATCGAAAGAACATAAAAAAACAGCGAAGCCAATAAGCTTCGCTGTTTTATTTCAGACCGCCAACTCCATTTTGACACCGTCATTGCTGACGAAAATGTTTTTAACGGCGGTCTTAATAAGATTCGTTGCTTCGAGGTCGTAAGAGTCTTTTAGATACCTTGCAACGGCCCTTTTGACTCTTGATATGTTCTGTTGGTTTATCTCTATCTTCTGGGCCTCATGCTTTTCAAGCCTCTCCTCGAGGCCTACTTTTTCTTCTTCAAGCTCTGCCAACTGTACGAGCAATGTATCCGAACATTGTTTTCTAAGGGCTTTGCTGATGTTCTTGATTGCTGTGTTGGCCTTTTCAATTTTCTCTTTGATGATGTTCTCATCAACGCTGTCATTGAACACTTTGTTAAGTTCAGCGGGATTTTCGTTCTCAAAAATAGCGGATACCAGATTATAAATAACGAATTTTTCTAGCCTGTCTGCTCTGATTTCTTTCGTTTCACAAAGACCTTTTTTGTGGTTCGGACATCTGTATGTACGGTATTTTTTGCCGTGGGAACTTTGTGTTGTTCCGCACATCAGAGCACCGCATTTTGCGCATTTTAAGATTTTTTTACTGCCCAATACGTAATGGTAACGGGTTTTAGGTTCATCTTTTCCAGCAGCCCTTTTCTCCATCTTTTTCTTGACGCGGTCGAACTGAGCTTCGGTAATAATCTGAGGAACACCGCCCGGATTTATAATATGCTCTTCTATGGGTTTCTCCCTGCTGTTGTTTCTTTTACCTTTAGAACCTTTCGCTTCGCGGACATTATAGGTGTATAATCCCGTGTATTTTGGTTGCTGCAATATGCTGTTGAAGGAATTCTTACCGAACTTGTTTCCGGTTTTTGTGCGGCAACCGTCGTTGTTTAGTATTTCTGCCATTTTTGCGTAGGAAACATTATTTTCGTACATGTTGAAAATACGTTGGACTATAGCTGCCTCGTAAGGATTTATTACAAGTTTTTTCTTTTTTAGGTCATATCCGAGGGGTGCGATTCCGCCGCAATGAGAACTCTCTCTTGCTTTATGCATTAAGCCATCTCTGGTTACTTTCTGCAATGCGTCAAGATAGTGTTCGTTATTTGCACGCTTCATTTTCTTTAAATATTTGCTGTCGGGGTCATCACCGAATTCCTCGGTTATGCTCACTAACTTTATACCGTGTTCGTTGAGAAAGCTTTCGTAAGTGTCGCCGTCTCCGGTATTTCTTACAAAGCGGCTGTCGTCATATACGAGCAAATATTCCCATTCAACGCCGTTCTTAACGTCTTCCATAATCTGCATGAATGAATCTCTGGTGTCAGCATATTTTGCGGTCTTGCCGCCGTCGATATATTCTTTAATTATTTTATAGCCTTTTTCTTCCGCATAGGAATTTATTTCATCATCTTGGTAACCAAGTGAATTGGTTATTTGTCCGAAGGTTGAGCATCTGCGATAAGAAGCCGATAGTTTCTCTTGAATCGGATGTTCTTCTTTTGCTTTTTTAACAAGTTTATCGTAGTTTAAGTACTTCTTAATCATGTTTTTCCTCCTGTGTAATTTGCGGCTCTGCCATCCTCGACAGAGCCGCGTTCTGTTTTATTAGCGAAAATCCGCTTTGCCCAGTACTTCAATCAGTTTCTTGTGAACTGCGCTCTTCTTGCCGTAACTGACCTCTTTATTTTTTACGGCAATGCTGTTATTTTTGATTGATGTTTTAAGGCCTTCGCGGGTTATAGTTACCGTCGTCATTTGTTCTTCCCCCTTAAATTGCCGCCATGAGCTTGAGCCAAAAATACTCTTCTTTGACTTTATGGGCATACTTTTCAGGGAGAGTACCTGCGATAAAGCGACACTCGATCGCTTTGAAAATCCAGGATTGCTGTAGCCTTTTGTATGTGTAAATTGCTTTACCGACAAAAGCATCTTTGCCTTTTTCTTTGCGAATCTGTTCACGTCTTTTTTCGGTACGGCGGCATTTTTTGCTAACCTCAACAAATAAGCTGCAAACATGTTCAAAGTTGCCGAACCAGATAGCATTGATAAGGTTCGGTGACATATCTTTGATTGCGATTGCATCTTCGGTGATATTATAATATTTCTCATAGCTCCATACTTTACCTATAAGCTGAAGGGTCCTGTACCCTTCATAGTTGAGGTTTGCAAGGTCAAGTCCGTAATAGTCAAAAATTTCTTTATTTATGCTTGCGCAGTTTGAGGCAAGATTCCAACGGAAGGGTTCTTCGTTCTCTTCTTGGATTGGGATCAGGGTTAGGAGACGTTCTATGATAATGTAGTTAGAAATAGGGTTCATAGTTTTCACCTTTCCGGGTATTTACCCTTTTATTTTTTCTTCATGTGCTTTGAGCACGGGCTATTTTAAGGCGGGTAAGGTGGTGCTCATGGCGTGAGCACCACCTTTACGAGGGTTGTTATTTAATCTTAACAGCTGCAACCTTGATGCCGTCAATTTCATCGAGGCTGATTTCATCAAATGCCTTAGAGGTGCATTTGGTGTAATCAAGGCTGAATGCTTTAACTATCATCGCGGAGATGGGTTCGGAGTAGCAGATTCTTTTTCCCCCATCATTGATTTTGCCGGTAGAGACATTTTCGAGATTAAGTTTCTTGGCAACAAGGAGAATTCCATCTTCAACAAGTGGGAAGAAATCAACGGACTCTTCAAGGCTAAGTGCATCTGCAAGGCCTGCGGTAAGTGTTACCCTCTTGCTGTTTTTGTTATAAACAACACTAAGGGAAGGTTTGGAAACGCCCTTATGCTCATTTTTTACAGCCACGGGAACATTTTCAGTTTGTTTTGCCTTCTGGAGAAGGTCTTTTACGTTAAGAACCATTTATAAGGTCCTCCTTTCAAGTTTTATATTTTCAGGCAATTCTCCAAGGAGATTTGCTTCAGGGTCATATAAATCATCAATTTCATATGGCTCCACAGAGTTTATTTCGCCGGCAAAGGTGCAAAAATCATTCATTGCATTTACCATTGCACAAGGGATACCATACGCATCCCTCTCAACGACTATGTCCGTGAAGGCCACGCGATATCGGACTGGTAACTCGATACCAAGGACTTCTAAAATTGCTTCTTTTTTCCGTTCATTCGAGCACCAAGTATGTTTTTTGCTTTTATGAAGCGACATTTTCAAACAGTCGTTGGTAAGCTCTTTTTTACTGAGAAGCAGAGCATTTTTTGCAGGAATAGGTGCGATATAAAAGCCATCGGAAACGTTTATCTCGAGTTCTTTTATCAAACTTTTATTAAGTACAAGAACGAGATTTTGTGCACCAAGTCTGATAAAGCCTAGCGCAAGCAAAGGTTCGTCCTTTTTTTCAGTAAATTTTTTTATTTTTTCATGATAACTGCTTTTTATTCCAAGATCATCGTTGAGTAATCTTTTTTCAATATCCACGATGCTATTGACTTTATTCATATCAAAAATTTCTTGAAGAGCTGTTTGGGCCTTAGGAAGCATAAGAACATAACCCTTCTGTTTCCCAAAACCTACATCTCTTTCGTACAGATAATGATTTTTGGAGTATGCTTTAATAAAATTTTTTGAAGCAAGCATTTTAATTGCCGTCTTCGGTCCGAATTTGCTTTTTTTAATCATTTCTTCGAACTTTGTCCTCAACACCCATAGGGTTTTATCGTTTCCATCAAAACCTTTAGTCCCCCAAAGATCCGATGTTGTAATATCGTATTTTGAGGAAGAAAGGTCCGTTTCGTTCCTAAACTTTGAACCATTTTTTGAGATTTCGGACAGTAAATAATCCATGAGTTCATCAGTCTCGTCGCTAACCTCAACAGAAGTTCCTTGAAGATTCTCTTCAAAAACTTCATCGAGGATGGGCTTGACCTTTTCTGGGTGAAGACCGATTTTGAGTGCTTTTTCTGCGACCCAAAGTGAAACGAGGATAAGCGCCTTACGTTGGAGAAGCCTTGCCTCAACACCATTAACGGGCTTTTTTTCTTCGCGAAGCTGTTCGTATGTTTTTTTGAACTTACGTATGAGCTTCTTATCAAAGCCCTCAGACATGAGAAGGGATATTATGGGTTCGGTACCCCATCCGTAGTTCTTGCTACAGACCTCTTTGATTTTGTCGGCCTGTTTATCGTCCTTGGTCCATCTTAAGCAGAATTCAACCACGCGAGCGTATTCGCCGGCATTTTCTGAGCTTCGATCAAGTAGCGATTTCTCGCTCGACATAATGGTCGCGCCAGAAAAAGTTACCTGCGGCTTTAATGAACCATCGGAATTGCAACGGGATTTCTTTCGGCCCGTCGGGAGAGTATAAAGAAGCGAATCCACCGAAAATCCTGGAATATTTGAAGCGTCGTCACCGATGAACGGTACACCGTTTTGCGTTGCTTGCATCGCGTAGAAAGCGTTTTCCGTTGAATTAAACGTGCGAAGGCCCTTCATCGGGTTCATGAAGAGGGCTAGCTGCAGGTAGTGACTTGAAGATTTCCCGATGGACGAGTGACCTACTAAAACCCATATAGGCAAGTCCATAAAGACGCCCGCCTCTTTGAGCATATGTGCAACAGGAGCTGTAACGGCAAGGGAGAGCGCTATGCACAGTTCTGACCTTTTCGCAACTTCGCTGAGAAGCAGTCTGCGGAAAGCTCCTTTTGAACCGGCGGGCTTCATTCCGTCATCTTTAATAAGGATTGACTGGGCTTTGATTCCATCTAAACCTATTGGGTTGCTTCCGAGGAAGCAGGTTTCACCACTGTTTAAGGTAGTGAAACCCGTTTTCTCATGGAAGAACTGAACTGCTGCGCTATTCTCCATTTCAATAATCAATGCGAGAAGACCTTTTGCATTTGAATCAGAATCAATAATGTCGAGGCCTTGGGCAAGGAATTTACCCAAGACCTTGACAGCGGTTAGGTTCTGGCGTTCAAGATTGAATGGCTTTGGAGCATAGGGTTTATAAATTACAACATCGATGTTTTCTGAACCGTCATGCAAGTTGACATTTTTCCTTGTGATATAAAAATCATCGCAAAAGGGCTTGAAATCCTGCGGAAGGTTTTTACCCACCATGTCAACCCATATTTTACCGTCTTTACGATACCAACTCATGCAGAATCAGATTCTTTGGAAACAAATTTGCGGGAAATAATGCTCGTGTAACGGTGGCTACCGCGAACATTATAACCAATCACGATTTCTTCTTCCATGCCTTCGAAGTCAAAAACGTTGCTGATTCCAGCATCGAAGAGATAGTTGAAAAACTTTATCGAGCGTTCAGTTTCGGAATTGTAAAAAAGTTCCTCGTGAACGTACTCCTCACCCTCGGATGAGGTGAGAGTATAGCTCATCTTAAAAGCACTGCCAACTTCAAAATTCGGAGCCCACTCCACTTTGTCACATCTGCATGCGTACCTTCCAAGCGGAATAGAATCGATTTTTTTGGCTTTCTGTGCTTTTTTTACGATATCGGTGATATCAAAAGTCATAGCAAAACCTCCATACATTTTAATATTATTCTATTTTCAAGGTTCTTCTGCGGATTGTTCCCTCCGCATAGGATGAAAATGTTTACCGATTGAGTTTCGAGTTTGCCTCCTTCTTGGGTTTTGGCCTTTGCCTCACAGATACGCTGCGACCGGTTTTGTTTCTACTTTTTTGGAAGAAGGATTTTGTCTTCCTGTGTTTACATTATACCATTCTACATATATGTTGTCTAATTGCTGTTTTTCTATACATTTTTAATATTAATATGCTTGAAATATACACATATTTGTTGTAAGATATATATAAATTAGGCGTTCTGAGGCGTTTTTATCAAGAATAACTCAGACATATCCAAAAGACATATTTTTAGAGGTTTCATATGATAGTTATTCCCAACCCAATAAATGAAAAATCCACCATTAAAGAAATGACTTTTTTCTATGTTTATGAGTCCTTTCGTAAAGAAAGGTTTGATGGTATCCCTCAAAAAGAGATTGTAGATAAAGTCGTTCTTTTTAAAAACAGCTTTGTTTCCGAAGAATGTGGATACCCAAGAGAAAATATCCAACCGGCCGTTTCACGTGCTTTAAAAGCTTTAATTGAAGAGAAAAAAATAATTAAACTTAAGAAAAACACTTATCTTCCTTTCAATCGTTATAAGTTGCGTGAAATTATTGAAGAAGAAATTAAAAAAAATATTATTTTTGAACGTCCAGACATTTTTGTAGCATCCAACTCCGTCATATTACTTCCCGTGGCGCCAAAAAGTCTTCACTTCAGTAAAGAGATTTTTAGACAATATCTTGGTGAGGACGACTGTTATGATATTCTCGAATACAGTGGATACCTTGTTCTTATGTTAGTGGGAACTGATACTCATCTAAAAGCACTTCGTCTAAAAATTGGACATATAGTTGAGCAAGCATATATTCTTCAAAATCGTTAAGCCGAATTGTTTAATTTTTAAAATATATATAATTATTAAGAACCCCATGGCGGCGAAAATGCCGTCATGGGGTATTTTTTACGTTATCGGAGATGTTATTTATGAAAAAAACAAAGGAAATCCGCGTTCTTATGGTCGAACCCGGAGAAAAACCCAAAGAAGCGTTATTAAAGACCGATTTAGACTCTCTTCAGAAAGCAGTAAGCATCGGATGCGAGGAGCAAGGCCTTATCGAGATGGTTTCCATCGGCAGGAAATGTTCGATTCTCTGCCATGAAGAGGGGAAAATCCTCGGCTTGCCCGGAAATCGCAGAATGGGCAACGACATCATTGCGGGAGTTTTCTACATTTTTGGAGATACTCCTTCCGGCGGCATGCGTTCTTTAACTGACGAAGAGTTTGAGCACTGGTACAAAGTTTTTGAGCATCCCGAGTATTACACAGATACCGAGGTCACCGAATCCATCATGCTCAAGTTCTTTGGACTTTGAGAGGGGCGTGCTCAAAATGGTATATAACATCACTTCCATTCAGAATATGGAAAATTACTGCTTTATCGACGAAAGTATCTGGAAAACAGTCCGCCGCAATGCCGAAACATTTTCTGATGAGGATGCCGGCACTTTTGAGGACGGCATTATTCTTGTGGTAGGATACGGAACACCGACAAAGGAGCTGAAACAGAAATTTGATTACAAAAGACATATTCCGGAATATGTGGTGGAAAATGAGAACCATATCATTTCCGCCTGCTATCTTGCTAATAACGAGTTTTGCACTGTCCTTGTGGTACATCGGGATGATGCTCCGCAGGAAATTCTGAAAGCGTTAAAGGAGGGATGCTGATATGAAATATTCCGTTATCGTTACCGAAACTCTTGCACAGAGAGTAAACATCGAAGCCGAATCCGAAGAAGAAGCATTGGAACTCGCTGAGGAAATGTACTACAACAGTGATATCATCCTTGACTGCGACGACTTCGTTTCCGCAACTTTTGAAACCGATTAAGAAAGGAACCCAAACTATGATTACCGAGAAAGATATCATCAAATGTGAATCCGTGTTTTCCGATGACCGCATGCACCGTTTTTTATGGAAACGTGTATGGAATAAAGACAAGCCCATGGCTGCAGTAGTAATGCTTAACCCCTGCCATGCAGACAACATCATAGTGGACACCACCACCGCACTTGTTGTAAACAATATCGCAAGGCTCGAACATTACGGCGGCGTTGAGATCGTGAATCTCTTTTCTCAGCTCACTCCGAAACTTAATTTCAGATGGAACTCTCCCGCTGAACTTAACGACACGCAGAACGACAGCTATATTATGAAAGCGGCAGAGGAATGCCAGCTTGTCATTCTTGCATGGGGAAAGGGCGCCGACAGTAATGCCAACATCGAAGGAAGAGCCGTTGAAGTCATCAATCTTCTTCAGAAATACAAAGAAAAGCTTTTCGTTATCTCAGATGAAACCGGCAGAAGCGGGCTTCATCCTCTTACACCCGCATTAAGAAACGGTTGGGTACTCGAACCTTTTATCCCGAAAGAAAACTCTCCGGAACAAAGCACCTCCGATAACAATATTGTTCCTGCCGTATAAAAAACGGCAGGAACATACAAAGAGGTGAAAAGAATCTGTGATCCGTACAAATCATCGCGCCACCCTCTATGCGAGATTCTCAAGTGCAAATCAACGAGAGGAATCAATTGACGCCCAGATGCGGGCAATGGAAGAGTACTGTCAGCGAAACAATATCATAATTGTCAGCAGATATGCCGATGAAGCAAAATCCGCAACGACGGATAAACGCCCGCAATTCCAACAGATGATTTCTGACAGTAACAGTCATGAGTTTGATATGGTATTGGTACATAAGCTTGACAGATTTTCAAGAAATCGTTTTGATCATGCTATATATCAAAGGGCTTTAAACAAGAACGGCGTGACTCTCTACAGTGTTCTTGAAAATCTCGATGACAGTCCTGAAAGTATTATGATGCAGTCAGTACTTGAAGGAATGGCTGAGTACTACTCACAAAACTTAGCAAGAGAAGTACAAAAAGGAATGAAAGAAAATGCTCTCCAGGCAAAAGCAACGGGAGGCATAGCCCCTTTAGGCTTCGACATTGACCCAGAAACAAGAAAGTATGTAATAAACGAAAAGGAAGCAGAAGCAGTAAGAATCATATTCTCCATGTATGCAAAAGGGTATGGATATTCCGCAATTATGGACGAACTCAACGACAAAGGATTCACCACAAAGACAGGAAAACATTTTACAAAGTCAGGGTTTTATTCTATTCTCACCAACCCGAAATACAATGGTACCTATGTTTACAATAGAAGAACAGCCAAGGCTCCGGACGGAACAAGAAACAACCATACCTATAAAGACATTTCAGATATGATCATCGTTGAGGGAGGCTGTCCTCGTATCATTGACGAGGAAACTTTCAAAGCTGTTGCAAAGCGCATTAAGGAAAACAAGCACAGCGGCGGGCGTGTTTCCAAACACGAAAAAGAGCAATATTTGCTGACGGGGAAAGTGCGCTGTATGGATTGCAAACACTCAATGGCAGGGAACATGAGGTTCAGTGGCAGGAACAAGGAAAAATATGTTACCTATCGTTGTCCTACCAACAGAAGGTTCTGTTCCAATAAGGAAATCAGTCGTGACTATCTTGAACGATATACCATTCATCTTCTTGAAACACATATTTTCAACAGCAAGGCTCTCGGAAGAATCAAGAAAGATATCCTTAAATATTCATCCACTGCAGAAACCATACTCAAACAGGACTATTCCGTGATTGATGCAGATATCGAAAGAAACGCCGAGGAACTCAAGAACATTGCCGATGCAGTCGCTGCTGGGCTTCTCTCTTCTGCCTTGGTGGAACGTCTTAACCAACTTGAGGAAGAAAAACAGGAACTTGCAGACCGACGGTCGAGGCTTGCTTCCTTATCCCAAAATTCAGCCACAGAGATTGACACCGGCCTTATTCTCTCCGAGTATGCCGCACTAAGAAAAACGCCATCAAACCCCGAATACAAAACTTTCATCCGCAGTTTTATAGACCGCATAGAGGCAGGAAGGTACACACTTGTATTCATCCTTAAAACAGGACTTGACATATATCCCAATCTTGACACTTCTATTACAGTCCGAAGACAGGAAATCTATGAATATGGAAAGAAGGCAACCACCATTTAAGGTAGTTGCCTTCTTTTACTTTTTGTATTTTACTACTTCAAATATACTAATTGTTTGCAAGGAATTCCGTATATAATTCTGCAGTGGTTTCATCATCAATGATTTCATAGTCCCACAGCTTGTGAACATACTTTTTGAAGTTCTCATCTGACATAGACTTCGGCTTTCCTTTGCTGTCTGTTTCAAGAACGATAAAGGTTCCGAAAATATTTGTACCGTCCACCATGCGGTTGAACTCAAGGTCAAACATATCAAGGATAACAGGATAGACGGCGTAGACGTTTTCGTCCATCCTTTTGATCTTCGCGTTGTCACTTGTGAGTTTATCTCCGCCGACAGACAAAAGAATAGCCTCACGAGTAGGATAGATGTAAGCAGCATCCGGAATCTCGCAAGGCTTGATTTTGATTATTCTTATCTTTTTCAAGGCAAGGCACCTCCCTCAGTCCAATGGAAATCTTTCACATTCTGCATCAGAAAGAAGCTTTTCAAGTTCATCTCTTTCAACAAACATTCTGTTGCCGATGATCCTTATATTTAAGTATTTCTTTGCAAGAGTGCGTATCTTCTTTTTACTTATGGGGAGGTATTCCTTTTGTATGTCCTCGATACTCAGATATTTTCTTTTAACGGTAGTGTTTTTGTTTATTATAAATGACCCCCTTTGGAGTTATTTTTTATTACTCCCTTTTTGATAGGAATGTTGGAATCTTCGCTTGAATACAGTTTACCTTCAAAAAGTCTGAAAGTCGTAATCTGTCTTCCAAGCTTCTTCAGGTCATCAATACCTGCAAGTTCTCTCCCGATTCTTACTGATTCTGACTGCGTAAGCATATCTGTTGAATAATGATCCTTGAACACCTTTGGGTGTTTACCCGGAGCTACCCTGTTTATAGCATCAACTATTTCCTGCTCGTAATCTCTTAAATCAATATTATCATCAGGGAAAGCAAGTCTGAATTTCTTCCTGAACAGCATCATAAGTGTCACCTCTTTTCTATTTTGAATTTATCCCTAAAATTTAACACTATTAATTTGTTAGTTGATTTTTGTTTTTAAACGTTTAAAAATGTGTCCACCCGCTCCTTTTTGCGGATTTACGTATCTTTTACATAAGTTTCACGTAATTTTTCGCAAGAATTACGTGAAAATTTACGCTTGTTTATGGCGGAGTTATGCGGCCAAACTCATCAAATTACGTGAATTACGTGAAATTTTTCGATAGGAATGCAAATTATGGAGAGAAGTGTCAGCAACTTCACTTTCGATCCCAACAAGGGATTTTTATATATAATAAGGGAATAAGCGGCAGCCATGCTCCCGCTTATTCCCTTATATTTTTGTTCGATTATTTTCGATTATTACGTTAGAAACGGAGGTTTATTTATGCCAAACTTTATTGAAGAACTGTTTTATGGAAACATCGATCCCCAAGAAAGGAGTATCAAGAAAAACAGGAAGGTACGAAGAGAAATGAAAATCTTATCAGAAAACGAGGACTATCTTCTCAAAGAACTTGCCGGAGAACCGCAAAAGCGATTCCTTGAATACGTTGATGCCTGGGGCATCGTAAACGGAGAATCAACCCTTGACAGCTTTATCCAAGGTTTTAAGATCGGGGCAAGATTTGCTTATGATACTTTTGTTTCCGAAGAAGCGCCATTTGAGGATTTGATAAAGGAGAAATGAGCAAAAAAGCTTGAGCACAGTGCTCAAATTTCTAATTTTGTAATCTTACTAAAAAAAAGCGGCCAAAACCGCTTCTTTTTTTAATACGAATAACAATCTGCAAGATACCACTTGCCAGATATTTTTGCAATTATAATGGTATCATACGATACTACTTCTTCCACACCTTTACCCGAAACACTAATTTCCATAGATATTTCAGCTGCTTCACTTATTTTCCCAAGTATCTCATCCGGATAATAATATCCTAGGGCATAGTATATATCTTCTTCGTCATCGGTCGTTTCTACATAATCTATGACATAGCTGTATTTCCACTTCCTTCCGAAAGTCTCTTTATAAACATCCTGTGAATAGTCCAATATTTCTTGGTATTCTTTTGCTAATTCTTTCTTGTTCTCACCCGATATTTCAAAAGTACTTTTGTGGAAAAGGTTAACGAGATCCTTTCCGCTGTCGCCCATTGCCGCATCCACATATTTGTCCGCAAATTTCTCATAGCTTTTTCCTCCGAATAATGAGAACATGCTGATTATCAATATTACAGCTAATATGACGCCGGTAGCATATACTATGATTTTTTTATTTATAAATGATTTTGGGGGAATTGTTGCAGTACTTCCTAAATTAGAAACTTGGGTTTCAGTAACCACAGTTTCTTCACCCATCACCGTACTCATTCCACATTTAGGACAGAATTTTGCATTGTCCTTAATCTCAGCACCACATTTTGCGCAAAACATTTTTTATTTCTCCTTTTAATCTTGTTTGGATCCGCAGTTAGGGCAAAACTTTGAATTCTCGGCAATTTTATTACCACATTCAGTACAGAACTTAAATCCCGTTGTGGTTGAGCTTTGTGCTGTAGAGGCAACAGGTGCTGTTGTAGCACTTTGTACTCCTGCCTTGATTTTAGAAAATGCTCCGAAAAGTCCTTTGCCTTTATTCGCTTCTTTTTCAGCTCTTACTCTTTCTACAGCTTCATTTATGCTCGGATGTAAGACTCTTTCATTTAACGTAAGCGTTTCATAAATGTCTTTTTTACCCATATTGAAAAGTGAAGCCAGCATGCCGCCATCTTTGGAAATAACATATTTAGCTGCGGAAGTAACGTCTTCTTCGTTAAGTTTAAGGAATGCGTGTATAAATTTTTCTTTGGTTTCAGTGCGCCCTTTTTCTCTTATGTATTCAATATTTTTGTTAATGTTGAAATAATCCGAAACCTTGGTTTGCATAAACAACATTGAGAATTCGTTAAAGTCCTCTTCTTCCCAAATGTTTTTAATGCGCTTATCAATACGCGCAAAGAATGATTCTTTCAAATCTTCTTCTGCATCATAATTTGTAATTTCTGTTTTTATCGTATTGCATTCTGCTTCATTCTTTTCATCAAGACCTTCAAGCATTTTTTCAAATACATCTTTATCTATACATGTAATTCTATCTTTTATAAGATTACAATGTTTTTCCTTGATGGCTTTTCCGAAGCTTGTTTCCGATATTTTTATTAAAAACAATTTACATTCGTCTTTAGATGCATTTTTTAAGTCACCATGGAGGTCATATAAAGCCATATCATCTTTTTTAGCTTGATTGCACTCTTCTCTCGTGTTATAAAGGTTTCCTTCATAAGTGCGAGCTTTTATGTCAAAATCAGTCAGCATTTTATCAAGTTCGTCTTTTCTTGCCGATTTTGTAATGCCATATCTAGACATTGATTCATCTAGTGCTTCTTTCATTTTTAATGCGTCTTCTTCGCTTGCTATTTTTTTCAGATTAAACGAGTTGTTTATATCCTTGTTAATCTGATCAGATAAATCAACGCTTAAATATTTAGCAATATGCGCAATTTCATACTTTGCCTTTGGAAAGTTTTCAAAAATGTATTTATAATACTCTTCTTTTCTTGGGTCAAGTTCGATGAGTCTGCGAGCCATTTCCTCTCTATTCTCAATGGCAATTTCCGGTTTTTGTCTTTTTTGATATTCTGCAACAAAGTCATCCTGGCTCATACTTGAAGGAATAGATGCCATTACATTTACAATATCTTCATCTGTTATTATACTGTCCTTCAAATTTGCATAGAGCGCCTCTGCCTCTGCTGCATCTTTTTCATAGACAAATTGAATTGTCGCGATATTGTTATCATTAAGATAGCGCAAAACGAAATCACAAAGTGACATAATATCGTTATAAAGACATGTTGGAAAATAGTTGCTGTTGAATCTTGCTTTTACTCGAGGAACAACAACATCATCATTAGGATCATCATCTGTAATGTCAAAGAAAAATTCATTAAATTTATATTGGAGATTGGACACGCTTCGGTCTTCGGCAAGAATGCCTTCATTCCATATAACAGAATCAGAAAGGTTGTATACTCCGTAGTTAATGAGAAACTGTCTTGTTTTTGCCACATATCTCTTTACGATATTATCCATGTAATCATCGCTTGCATATGTTTTTACAAATTTTTCAGCATATGTGCTAGATAAAAACACCAAGCCGAATTTATCTTCATACTCTTTCCTAAAATCATCTTCTGCCTGCCTTGCCATATCTTTAAAATATGTCAAAACTTTCATATAATTTTTTCTTCCTTCAGATATACCTACTATTTCTCCAAAAAGCTTGAACTCCATCCTTTACACCCCTTTAATTTGATTTGAATATTCCGATAACAGCTGCAATCAACAACACAATTGCTGCAATTTTCAAAATTGTTGGTATCATCATCCATATTGTTCCTGCTATACCTATAACAAGTAAAATAATAAGATATCTTTCAACAAATCTTTTCATATAGTCACCTCGATTTAATTCCGGCAATAATAGTAATAACAACTACTATCACAATAGCAATTAATAATATCTTAAAAAACAGGCCTGCCAAAGACATTACCAGTAGCGCCATACCATAACCCACCGCCAAAGAGATTGCTACAATTATAAGCAGCGAAAACACCCCTAAAAATAAAATGTTGCATTTGTTGAGAAAAACTAAAAATATCATAAATGCAAAAATAATCGTCAGAGCCAATAACATTTTTACACTTCCTCTAAACTCTCTTTTATAATCCTTCTAACCGATTTTTCCGAATAGTTGTATTTTATTGCTAATGTCCTTATGTTTGTGCCGTCATATTCCTGCACAATGTTTCTTTTTATCATTTCCGGATTAAAAAAACGAATAGGAAAGCTTATCTGCTGTCCTTTAAACATGCGGTAGATCTCCATGGCCGTATCCATACCGAGTTTTTCGCTTATTTCTTTGTAAACTGTGTTCAAAACTTCGGGACTGTTTTCTGCCATTTGCATCACCCCTTTGGATAATCTTAGCAAATCGCATTTCTCAAGTAAAATCTCAATGTCCTTGCTTTTGTCCATATCTTTGCCATCTGACATATTAATACCTCCAAATAGAAAATCCCCTGTATAGGGTAAAGTCCTTATACAGGGGTCTATTTGATGATATATATTTATTTTATTGAGAACTACCTTTTGTTTCTCTTTTTTCTTCCTCTTGATACCAAGACGCTAACGAGTTTAATTCCTTTACATATTCTGTCCCGTCCATACTAAAAGCATCACAAATATTTCCAACAATAGGAATTAAGGATGTCACCGCATACATTAGTGGAGTGCTTTGTCCATATAAGGTTGCAGATGTATCAACTTCATCAAATCCAACGGTACCACTAATCCTAATTGTATTCCCCATACATCCTGCATGTAAAGAAATACAAGCTCTCTTATATCTCATATAATGGATTCCCAGAAAAATGCGAATAGCTTCGTCAGTTTGATCTGCCATTACACTATCAACAACTTCGGAAAAGTTATTATATCCCGTCCACCAATAATCTCTGCGAATTGCATGTTTTGCCTTTTTCTTTAAATTTTGCCATTCCTCGTTGAGTTCTTCAATTTTACTATCTGGAACATATTTTTCTATATCTCTCAAGCACTTATTTCTTTGTACGTCGTAGCTTAAGAAAAAATCAGCAATATAATCTTGAAAATTCTTGTCTTTTTTATGGATTTCAAAAAAGCCTACAATTATCATCTGCTCATACAAATTTCTTCCTAAAGACAATGCACCATCCGTATATCCAAATGAACATAAGGTGAGTATTTCTCTAGTTGTAATCAATGATTTACCGGCTATATGTAACAGTATCGTATTATAGTCATTTTTTACGCACATTTTATGATGTACTTTGTCGCTCAATTCTTCTTCGAATTCATCAATAACTTTCACAAATTCATCAAGCTTCCATCTAGTAATAGCTGGAGTAACATATTCAAAACCCATAAAGTCACCTTTATACCAAAATCTACAAATCAAAACTCAGAACTAAAATTATAAGTTTCTATCATTTTGTTTTTTTGATTTTTTCCCAATCTATAAAAAATTCTATATGTCCACAATCTTTGCATACCAAAGCATCTGTTGCTTCAAGCACTTCTTGGGTTATACTTCCGGTGTAGGGATTTCTTTTTTCTGGATAATTAATTCTTACTCTTGTATTAACCATTAATTTATCGATATTTTTGCTGCCACAACGAATACAATTTGTAAAATTTATCATATTTTCCCCTCATTTTTCTTCAGCTTTTACTGAGTATTCTTTCAAAAATAGATTTGGTATGCAAATATCTCTTCTTAAATCATAATCCTTAACGGCATTCCTAGTACTTCGTTTGGGATTGATAGTAAACGGATCTTGAAGTAATCTTGCCGGTTCCTGTAATCCTTTAATCGTCTCATCATCCAATTGTTTTGACAAATAATAATCTTCCGTATACAGAAAGATGATACGATTAATAATTTCAAGTCGTTGTTCCTGCGTCATTCTGGTTATACGCTCTTCGAATTTCATATATCTTGTACTCTTGGAATTTACAAATAAAATCACTGCTGTAGCGTCTTTTAGCGGAAAAACAGCAACATGTAGATACTCTGTTTTATAATCTAGGTTGTAATTAAAATTGTCATTAATGATTTCACCATCCAAACCGGTAACCAAAGGGACCATACCTTGAAACGCAATAGGACAAGTGTAATTTAATCTATCATAAGAAATTACTTTGATCCAACTTTCTGAAGTTGTTAAGAAGGATTTTGAAATATCATAGATTTCATAACATTCTTGAACATCGAGTTTTCTTGCACTGATTTGAGCATCAAATATAATATTTGCAAATAAAGACCATACCGGAGATTTTTCTTTCATCTCCAGCATTGATTCTTCAAATAATTTCACTTCGATTTCATGTTTATAAATATCTCTTAATGCTGTTTTCAACGCTATTTGATTTAGCATTTTTTCTGTAGGACACGTTTCATATGCTTCTGCTTTTTCATAATCCTGAAACGCACTTCCGTCACACTCTTTGCAAATAATGTGAAATATACCAGCGTTACTGATTCCAGAATCATTACTTAATAATTTCGAATCAATTAATGTATTAAATGAATTTAATTTTCCGTTCCATACAATATTCTTGAGACAGAATTTGGGGATAGTATGTGAGTCACAAAAGCCACCTTTTTTTCCGCACAACATACATTCTTTGTGTCGGGCTTTTTTCATTGCGTTTTTAATTAGCCGATTTAGTGTTTTTCTTGTTTCAATTATTTTTTCGGGCGTTAGCCCATCTGCGCTCATATTTATTATTTTTATAAATATCCCTCCAGGATAAATTTCGCAAGTTTTTAATTTAATGTAATTTTATTTTATCACTTAATTTTTGTCCAGTCAAACCCAGCAACACCATCCACCCACAGAAAGCCATTATATCGTTTCATTTACTCTGACAAAATTACGATTTTCCTGAAATCCAAGAAATTATCCTGTAAATTCCGGTGGAATAGCAAAAAAGCGGATAGCCTTTTCTTGGCTATCCGCTTTTATATGCCATTCATCAAGGCTTTCCTGGTGGAGTCGGGGGGAGTTGAACCCCCGTCCGAAAGCCCATTCACACAAACTTCTCCGGGTGCAGAAAGTTGTTTAAGATTCCCGAGAAGACCAGACAGCAGTCAAACCGGTCTGCTCGGTATTTTCCTAATACAACGGCGGTACGGAAAAAGCTTCCGCCTGTCGTTCACTGCTAGTCGACGCCCTGTCCGAAGCCGCAGTACTCATCGGCAGAACGGCTGCTTAATTAAGCAGCGTAAGCTAATTTAGAATTGTTAGCGTTTATTGTTTTTACCCATTTTATAGAGGGCTGGGCGCCTCTACCCGCTATTCGTGCTTCAAGACCCCCGTCGAAACCATTACGACCCCATATTTAGGGCTTTTGGTTTTAAGTATGGAAACTTGATGCCTGTTTTATTATTATATCCATTTATCCAAGGTTTTACAACTGTTTTCAAAACTGTTTACAAAAATTTTATTATGAAACCTAGCTGTCAAATAAAAATCTCAATCAATCTGCACTGCCCATCAAAGGGTTCTGTCGTCATGTACCCAATCATTCCCGTAGAAGTCAAATTTGCTGATTCCATTTTTTTGATAATTTGATTGTATCCATCAGAATATGCTTTTTGATTGTGTTCAGTAAACTCTGGATAGTGATAACATACCATAAAATATTCACCATTTGAAAGTTTGTAATCACAAAGATGATTATATCCGTCTGGAGTTTCTCCTTCAAACGGAGAATCTGTATTGATTTTATAAAACAAAATTTCTGTCAACCTACCGTCTTCAGGCGGCGCAATATATTTGACACCCGGCTTTGTTTCTTCTTTTTCAGAAAAGTCGGACAAAAAATGATTTAATATGTCAATTGTGAACACAATGTTTCCCGTATTTTTTTGGGAAGTGTAATACCATCGTTCACTTGGACGTTCTTCTTCCAAAATTCCTAATTCTCGGGTTAATTCGCTCGTCATAGCTATTTGACATACTCCTGATTTATGAAGCGAAATTTTTGCCGACCGTCCATACGCTTCTGACATAATGTAAATATCGCTTTCGTTAACAACAATTCTCCAAACAGTAGATCGATGACTATTTGATGTTCCGACGCAAAATTCAAAGTGTTGTTTGCTCTTCTTGGACATAGTTTATCCCTCACTCGGTATTTTATTTATGATAATTCTTGTTTTGCATCTTTCACCGCCAACAGTATTTCTTCATCTTTATTTAATTATATCATTTTAAAGAAGCAATTCAACCTGCATGAGCCATCATTATTTCAATCACCTATTACTCTGGTTGCACCCTCCACCCCCGAAAACCCATTCCGTTGCTTCACCAGCTCCGCCAAAATAGCAATTTCCCCAAAATACCGCCACCATCCAAAAACGCGGAAATTTTATTTCATCGTCATATGGCCCGAGCACCGCTTTCGCCGACTCTATCCTAGGTCGGTGACATATCAAAAATCCAATATTTTATAAGTTTATGGCTTTCCTTGCCATCACAAACAAATACGCCGCCTGGCCAGTAAAGATTGACCAAGCGGCGTTTTTTATAATTTTATCGTGGACGTGTTATTGAGCAGTCACGGAGAGGGGAGTCGAACCCCTGTCCGAAAGCCCATTCACACAAACTTCTCCGGGTGCAGAACGTTGTTTAAGTTTCCCGAAAAAGGCGGACAGCATTCAAACTGCCCTTTCCGGTATTTTCCTGATACAACGGCGGTACGGAAAAAGCTCCCGCCGGTCGTTCACCGCTAATCGACGCCCTGTCCGAAGCCGCGGTACTCAACGGCAGAACGGCTGCTTAATTAAGCAGCGTAAGCTAATTTAGAATTGTTAGCGTTTATTGTTTTTACCCATTTTATAGAGGGCTGGGCGCCTCTACCCGCTATTCATGCTTCAAGACCCCCGTCGAAACCTTTACGCCCCCATATATAAGGCAAGGTTTCTCCCGAAGGAGAAACGCTTATCTTCTTTGTTCTTTCATATGACGCTCGATATCCCTTTGCATATCGCGCTTTGCGGCATCATCGCGCTTATCATAAAGTTTTTTACCCCGGCAAAGACCTACGGAAACTTTTACTCTTGAACCGCTGAAATAAAGTTCCAGCGGAACAAGGGTCATTCCCTGCTGCTGAATCGCCGCATTAAGCTTCATAATTTCGCGTTTGTGCATTAAAAGTCGGCGAACACGAAGCGGATCGCGGTTGAAGATATTTCCCTTTTCATAAGGGCTTATATGCATTCCCTGGACAAAAATTTCGCCGTTTTTTATGTCGCACCAACTGTCTTTAAGGTTGACCTGACCGACTCGGATGCTTTTGACTTCCGTTCCGAAAAGTTCGATTCCGGCTTCGTATTTGTCATCGACAAAATAGTCATGAAATGCTTTTTTGTTGTTGGCAATGCTTTTTCTTGATTCTTTTTTATCCACTTTTGTTTCGCCTCCTTTCTGCAAAGCCTTCCCCTTGAGGGGAAGGTGGCTTTTTGACAACTTGTTGTCAAAAAGACGGATGAGGTGTAACCCCGTTCTGATATAAACGGGCGGATAATATCCGCCCCTACGGTTTGGTTTTCTCCAAAAGTCAATTTTGAGCACCGTGCTCAAAACCCGTGCTCACATTCTGCTTCTGCCTTCAATCGCGCGGTAAAGGGTAACTTCGTCCGCATATTCAAGGTTTCCGCCAACGGGGATTCCGTAAGCAAGGCGGGAAACTATGACTCCGAGAGGTTTCAGCAGGCGGGAAATATACATCGCTGTCGCTTCGCCCTCAACGGTGGGGTTTGTTGCCATTATTACCTCTTTTACCTCTGCGTCCTCAAGGCGCAGAAGAAGCTCCTTGATAAAAAGGCTTTCCGGACCGACTCCGTCCATCGGGGAAATAAGCCCGCCGAGAACGTGGTAAAGTCCGTTATATTCCTTGGTGCGCTCGATTGCGATAACGTCCCTTGGGTCTTCAACAACGCAAATGGTGCTTCTGTCCCTTGTTTCGTCACAGCAAATTGCGCATCGCGGCGCATCTGTTATGTTCTTGCAAACTTCGCAGTAACCGATTTTTTCTCTTGCTTCAAGAATGGATTCGGCAAAAGCCTTTGCTTCCTCTTCGGGCATGCGGAGAATATGGAACGCAAGGCGCTGCGCGCTTTTTTTGCCTATTCCGGGAAGGCGGGCAAAATGTTCGGTAAGCTTTGTAAGCGGAAGTACGCGGTAATTCATAATTTATCAGAACATTCCGGGAATGTTAAGGCTTCCGGTGATGGCGTTCATGGCGTCGCTGTTGGTTTTTTCAATGGTGGAAACAGCCTCGTTAACGCCGGCAACAATAAGATCCTGGAGCATTTCGATATCGTCCGGATCAACAACTTCCGGTTTGATCTCGATTCCGAGCATCTCTTTCTTGCCGTTCATATGAATGGTGAGCATTCCGCCGCCAACGGTGAAATCATATTCTTTCTCATCAAGCTCTGCCTGAAGATTGGTCATCTGTTCCTGCATTTTCTGAGCCTGTTTGATCATACCCTGCATATTGGAAGGGCCGCCGCCGTATCCCTGGGGAAGTCTTGCTTTCATTATTATATTCCTCCTGATTTCGGATTTTTTGTCATTTTTTATATCAAAGCCCGCCTATGCCGTTTTCCGCCGCTCTTTTTGCAAGAATGGCAAGAGGGTCATCTTCGGTCTTTTTTTCTGTTTTTTTATAAGGTCCGATTCCGTATCTTGTTCCACAAACTTCGGTTATGGCGTTTTTGATAACCTCTCTGGAATCGTCGTTTTTCTGCATATAGTCGATAAAAAAGCTGTTCGGAGAATCGATAAGAACTCTTCCGCCGACAAGATATGCCTTTGAACCCTCAAGGAAGGAATAGAGCATTCTGTTCTTTCCTTTGATAAGTTCAACAACGTCCTCCCAGCTTTGAAATTCCGGTTCAGAAGAAGCGCTTTGGACCGAAAAAGCGGGTCCCGCCGGAATTTCTTCATAAACCGGAGCGGGTTCCGCCTTCGGAACAACTTCCATTGCCGGAAGATTCTGCACCGCCGGCGCAGCGCCCCTTGCTTTAAGAAGAACAACTTCCTTTTCAAGTTTTTCTATCCTTGCAAGAAGGGCTTCCTGGCTTTGATTCAAAGCAGGGGAACAGAGTTTTACCAGCGCAAGTTCAAATTCAAGACGCTTTGATGCGCTTTTGGACATTTTAACAAGTGTATCCTGCAAAACGGAAACCGCATGGAAAATTTCCGGCTGGGAAAATTCTTTCGCCTGTTTTTCGATACGGAGCATTTCGTTTGGCATAACTTTCAGAATTGCGGAAGCTTCCTTCGTGCAGGAAACTATCATAAGATTGCGGAAATGGTTTATCAGCTCGTCGCAGATTCTCGAAACGTCCGCCGAACCTTCGTAAAGTTTATCAACGGCGCCAAGAACTTCGGAAATGTTCTGCTCCGCAATTTTATCGGTAAGTTCAAAAAGGTATTCCCTTCCGGCAAGTCCGGCGCATCTGCTTACGGTCTCGGCTGTTACTGTTTCGTCCGAGGAACGGCAGATATCCAGAAGCGAAAGAGCGTCGCGCATTCCGCCGTCCGCAAGTTTTCCGATAAGCATGGCGCCTTCGTCGTCAATGTCGATATGTTCCATTTTGCAGACGAATTTAACTCTTTCCGCAATAACTTCCGGCGGCATTCTCCGGTAATCAAAACGCATGCAGCGGGAAAGAATCGTCGCGGGAAGGCGGTGGACTTCCGTTGTCGCAAGAATGAAGATAACGTGCTCCGGCGGTTCTTCCATAATTTTAAGAAGGGCGTTGGCCGCTTCTTTTGTAAGCATGTGGGCTTCGTCTATGATATAGACGCGGTATTTTGCGACGGCGGGAGTAAAGTTCGCTTCGGAACGAAGATCGCGGATATCGTCGATGTTGCGGTTCGAAGCCGCATCCATCTCGGTGATATCGAGAAGCGAGCCGTCATCGATCCCGCGGCAGATCTCACATTCGCCGCAGGGTTCGCCTTCTTTTTCAAAAGGGCAGTTTACCGCCTTCGCGAGGATTTTCGCGCAGGTGGTTTTTCCAATTCCGCGGCTTCCGGTAAAAAGATAGGCGTGGCCGAAAGTTTTTTCGGCAACCTCTTTTGAAAGTACGGAAGTTATGTGTTCCTGTCCCGCAACGTCGCGGAAAAATCTCGGGCGATATTTTCTGTAAAGCGCCTGGTACATATAAATTTCCTCCTTTCGAACTTCCGGAATTCCGCAAAAGAATCCCCTCGCCACCGCTTACGCGATGTGGCCCTCTCCCCTTTAACAAGGGGCGCAAATAAAAAACGCGGATATGTGCTTTATCACACGGCACACAGATTTGTCTGCGGCACCCAAAAAGACCGCTTAATGCTGCTCGGTTCCCCGCCTGACATGGTTCACGGTTTTTTGTCGCACAGGACCCATATGCCGCATGACAAAGCGCAGATCCGCGCCGTCATTTGTTTTTCCGAAAAAATCGGGATTCGGTATTTTATTCTTCTGCGGGAACTTCTTCGATGGGTTCTTCGCAGCAAACTTCCTCTTCCGGGAATTTATCGAAAAGCTCATCATCACAGCAGCAATCGCAGCAACAATCTTCTTCGCAGCAGCAGCCTTTTTTCTTGGTGAGGAAATAAACAGCAGCTGCGCCGGCGGCAATAAGGGCAAGAGCGCCAACAACAATTCCGATAACAGTACCAAATTTCATATTTTTACCACCTTTCAAAAACTTTTCGGTTTTCCTTTTTATTTTAAGCTTTTTTGCTTCAAACTTATCATAAGCGTCAACGATAGTCCTCATTGTTTCAATTGCGGTAACAACGTTCACCGTAAAACGCCTTCTTTCAAAATTTCTGTACAATACATAATAACATATATTTTTCTTTTCGGCAAGTGCCAATATAATAATTAATTGTAATTTAACAAATTAATCCCGTCGCAAATTTTTTTGAATATCGGCGCGGCAAAATCGCCGCCGGAATCCATTCCTTCCGCAAAAACCGCAACGGCAAATTTCGGTTTTTCCGCCGGATAAAAACCGACAAACCACGCATGGATAATTTCATTTCCCTCGCTGTCAAACTGTCCGGTCTGGGCGGAAGCGGTTTTTCCGCCGGCGCCGCCGTTTTTTGGTTTTGCGTTTCCGCCGCTTCCGTTTTCCACAACGTTTATCATCATTTCCCGAAGTATATTTGCGGTTTTTTGGCTCATCACGCGGTTTTCGGCATAATCCGCTGTTTCTGTAAAAACACCGTTTTTATCAAAAGTCCCGAGAACAAGTTTCGGCGTAACCGCTTTTCCGCCGTTTGCAACCGCAGAAGCAAGGCAGGTAAGCTGCACCGGAGTTGCCATAAGTTCTCCTTGCCCAAACGCAAAACTTGCAAGAACGGTTTTTGCCGAAAGTTCCGAAGCGGAAGGAAGGTTTCCTGCCGCAGACGAAAAATTTTCGCCAAAATCCGAAGGAGTTCCGAAGCCGAGGTTCTTTGCCGTTTCAAGGATTTTTTCTCCGCCGATTTCCAGCGCAAGATTTATAAAATATGGGTTACAGGAAATTTCGAGCGCTTTTTCCATATTGATTTCGCCGTGGCCGTTTTCCCAATGGCATTTATAGATTCTTTCGTCAACTTCAACGCTTCCGGTACATTCAAAAGTTTTTTCCGGCGAAATTCCCGTTTCCAAAGCCGCCGCGGCAACAACCAATTTCCAGGTTGAACCGACGGTATAGGCAGAAAAAGCTCTGTTTACAAACGGCGAATTTTCTTTGTTCAGATAGTCGGCTATTCTTTTTGGTTCAAAATCCGGAACCGAAGCCGAAGCAAGAATTTCTCCGTTTTGAACATCCATAACCACCGCCGCGCCTTTTTCAGTTCCTTCCGAAAGAGCTTTTTCAGCAATTTTCTGTATTCCCGAATCCAGCGTCAGAACCACGCCGCTTTTTTCAAAAATTTTTTCCTCTTCAATTATTATTTCTTCACCTTTAAGAAGTCTTCCCGTTCCGTCTGCGTAATATGAAACCTCTGTTTTCTTTCCGTTTTCGGAAAGAAAACTATCGAAACTTTTTTCAATTCCCGAAACGCCTTTTCCTCCGTTCACATACCCAACTATGTGTGGTGCAAGGCAGTTTTCACCATATCTTTCCGGATAAGAAAAATTATATATTCCTTCGCCTTCTATTATTTTTCCGCCGATATCAATAACGGAAGGTTCTCTTTTATTAAAAACCGCTGCAAGAGTATCTCTGTCGGTAAAAGCGGAAATTTTTGAAACGTCAAGCAAATCCGGAAAAACAAGTACCCGCCGCTTGTTGTTTTTATTTACAAAGGGTTTAAAATTTCTGTCAAAAATTCCCGCTCTTGTTTCAGAAAGTTCCACCTTTCTTCTGCTTTGAACAGAAGCGGCTTCGGTAACAGTTATTCCAACAGAAATTTCCGCAATTCTTAAAATAACAATTCCAAAAAGTACAACAAACACGCAAAGAAAACCCGCAATCCTTTTTTCCGTAAAAATCCTCCTTTCCTTTTATTTAATAATTGTTTCCTGAAACCAAAATAAATAATCAAAAAAATTTTAAAAAAATTGTTGACAAACGGAAAAGGTTTTGATATAATAGCTCTTGCATTCGAGAAATGCGGTAGTGCTGGAATAGGCAGACAGGCACGTTTGAGGGGCGTGTGTCTTTGACGTATGGGTTCAAGTCCCATTTACCGCACCAAATAAAGGGGAGCAACTTTTGTTGTTCCCCTTTATTTTTTGTATAATGTGGAATTGCGACCCATCTCAAAAGGGGTCCCCAAAAAATCCAAAAAGATTTTTTGGGGAGAGGAGCGACAACGAAGCGGCTTCGGTGTATTATCGAAGATAAAACACCGATAAAGCGCAGTTCGGCGCGACGAAAGTCCCATTTACCGCACCAAAAGGTCGTTAACTTTTGTTAACGGCCTTTTTTGTTTATAAAATTCAAAAACGGAGAAAAAGCACCATTGAAAAAATTTATCCCTTTTGAAAAACTTTCCTAGAAAAAGCAGCGTGAACTCAACGCAATCCGGCGCAAAGACTGGAACGGAATAAGCCCCGTTACAAGGAAAAGCGAAAACCCGAAGGCATATAACAGAAAACGGCACAGAACCGATTTTAATTTCGATTCTGTGCCGTTTTTATTTTTTATTCGCTTATCCTGACGGAAACTCCGTTAACCTCAACTCCTTCGTCCGCCGGTATCATAATATATTTTCTTCCGTCAACAACCTTTGTTTCAACAAGATAGGAAAATTCCGGAGCGACGGAAATTTTTATGTTCGGTGTGACCACCTCGAATTTTTTGCTTTCGATTATGTTCTGCGGCTTAAGGGGTTTGTCCTCGCCAAACTGTTTTTTAACTTTTTCTTTGAAAATTTCGACTTTTTCTTTTGCAACGCCGCTGTTTTCAAGAATGTCGCCAACTTCCCTTGTGCTTAAATCAAGGGGCTGGGGATCCTTGCTCTCCTTATGTTCAACGATTCGTTCGCAAATCTGTTCATGAACGGACTGGATCACATCAAAGCTGCAGTCCTCCTCAAGAGTTTCGGTAAGAACTTCCTGAAAAGTCATCTTCTGTTCACCGGCAGACATGGGAATTTCCGTTTTGAAAACGGAATCGATAAATTCCTGCTGCATCATGTCGGTATTTTTGGTGTAGAAAAGGGCATTGTAAATGTTGGTTGCGCGGTCATCAAAACAAGGGAACATAAAACCGAGTTCCGGCGCAGCAACGGTCTGGGGAAAAGTACAGTTGTGGAAAGCGCTCTGGTCGATCACGTATCCAAGTTCGGTTTTACTTTCGTTAACCGGGCAGACTGAGCAGATGAAATAGTTAAAAACGCTTTCGGAAGCGTCCTCGACGGAAAGCTCATCGGTACCTTTGAAAGGAACGTCATAATGATCCGCACCCAGAAGGATTATGTAGTTGCAGTCAAGGTTGACCGCCGGAATTATCTTTTTATAAAGGGTTTCGCGGAGCTCGGCATTTCCGATATCCTTGCGGATATCCATAAGAAGCTTATGTTCTTCCCCCTCCATGACCTGCTGTGTGGAAAACTCAATATCTATAAGGTTTTTCCCAAGCGAACCGGAAAGAGCTTTTTTAAAAAGCGCCATATATCTTTCACCTTCGGATTGGGGCATTGCCGCAACCGGTTCTTCAATATATGCGATGATTTCTTTCATCTGGTTTACAAAACAGCCGTAAATTTTGCTTATGCAGTTTTTATCAAGGGCAAGGCGGCGGCGGATTTCGTTAAGTTCTTTCTGATTCATAAATTACCTCTTTGAAACTTAAAATTGGGAAAAATATTATACCACATTTTTAAACTTAATACCAATAAAAAAACGCCGCAGCGCGGCGTTTTTCTTTTATCAGGCGTTTGCCTGTTCCTTTGCCCAGATAAGACCTTTTGCAAGCTGGTCCGCGCAGGAAGTTCCTCTTCCGGCGCAATCATTGCCGAGAAGACGTTCGATAATGTCGTCCGCTTTCCAGCCTTCAAGAATTTTCGGAATTGCCTGAAGGTTTCCGGGGCAGCCGCCGATGAAAACAATGTTGGTGACGATTCCGTTTTCGTCCATATCAAAGCTGATTTTTTTGGAGCAAGTTCCTGCGGTTTTGTAATCGTAATGCATTTTTATTTCTCCTTTTTGTAAATGTGAATATCAAAGGCAACTTCTGTAAGAAGATTTTCAAAAGTGGAAAGCTTTTCCGCACCTTTTGCCGAAGTTTTCCAATAATAAGGTGTCATCTGAAAAAGGGCGAAAATATCTTCCTTCGTTTTTATAAGGGTTTCATACCGGACACGCTTTGTCATAACGTGCTCAAAACCTTCGTAAGGTACGTCCTGCTCCTTGTTTTCATAAGGAACATCATAAATCGCAGCCTTAAGCTGCCAGAGATGTCTTGCCGCCGGAACAACGTAAATGTAATATCCGCCGGGCTTGAGCACGCGTTTGTATTCTTCAATGCTCAAAGGGCTGAAAACGTTAAGAAGGATATCAAAGCTTTCATCAGCAACCGGAATATCAAAAACTGAAGCAACCGCAAATTCAACTTCCTTAGTTCTTTTTGCGGCCCTTTTTACCGAAGGCCGGCTTATATCAAAACCCGCAATTTTTGCCTTTGGAAAGCGGTTTTTAAGCTCGTTGGCAATGTTCGCGGTATAATAACCTTCACCGCACCCGCAATCGAGAACCGCCGGTTCTTCGCCGAAAGATAATTCGAGCACCGTTTTTTCAAGTTCCGAAAGAAGCGGTTCATAATAACCCTTATCAAGAAATGCAGAACGGGAAGCCGCCATTTCCTTGCTGTCGCCGGGAATTTTTGAATTCATTTTGTTCGCCGGAAGAAGGTGAACATAACCTTCTGCGGAAACATCAAAACTGTGCCCGTGCTCACACCGAAGGGAACGTTCCTGTTTCTCAAGCTTTGCCTTGCAAAGCGGACATCTGAAAATACTCATATTCACTCCAGAAGATAAACCAGCAATCCGAGATGGACAGCCATGAGCACCGGAACAAAAACGGTGAATTTTGCGTGCTTTGTTTTATGGCGGAAAGTTTCCATTCCCAAAAAAGCGCCGAAAGCGCCGCCGATTGCAGCAATTCCGAGAAGCGCCTTTTCCGAAATCCGCCACATATCCTTTTTCGCAAAATATTTATCCGCGCCGTACATCGCAAAAGCGATGATATTCACAACAATGTAATATGGAATTACCATTAAAAAATCTCCTTTCGGAAGGATTCAGCTTATTTTAACATCAATGGTGAAAAAGGTCAAATCAAAGTACAAACATAATTCCAAAACCCTGTTTTTCCATTTCTTCCGCAAATTCCGCGGCTTTTTCTTCCTGAATAAATTTCAGCTTTGTTTTTCCGGATTCTTCATAAATCCGTAGGAATTCGCAAAAATCTCCGTTTTCAAGCGCCTCGGCTTCCTCTTTTGCCCTTCTGCTTTCTTCAAAAAAATCCAGGGCGCGGAAAACCGCCCTTTCGCCGCATTTTTGCCGGAGAATAGGGAACTGGGCAATAAATTCCGCCTCGTCCGCTTCGGAAAGAGAATTGTGACCCATGTTCCAGGCAACAAAACCCAGATCCTTCAGAATTTCGGAAAAATCTTCCGAAAAAACCTCTTTGCAGTCAACGAGGGCAGCGGTATAACCGCTTTTTGAAAAATCGAAATCTATTTTTTCGAACTTCGGAATTTCCGGGTCGGAAAAATCCAGAAGAACGTTTCCGCCAAGGGTGGAAATAAGCTGTTCGGAAATTCCGCAGGGTCTTCCGAAAAAATCGCTTTCCGCGATCTGCCCGAATTGCGCAAGGCGCAAAGCCGGAACGCTGTTTTGGAAGAAAAGCCCGCTTATTATTTTTCCGATAAGAATTTCAAAAGCGGCGGTGACGGAAATTCCGCTTCCGGAAGGAATTTCGGAGCTGATTTTTGCGTCAAAACCTCCGAAAACATTTCCGCTTTCAATAAAGCAGTTCATAATTCCTCGAACAAGGGCGGCAAAAGTTTCCGCTTCTTCCGCTCTGGGTTCGGTGTCGCCTATTTCCATATCAAAACTTCCGAAATCTTCGGATTCAATATGTATCGTGTCGGTGCCGTTCGGTTTTGCAAAAGCATGGATTCCCTGTTCCGTTGCAAAGCCGAAAACAAATCCGCCCTGCTGTTCGGAAAAATTTCCACCGAATATGGTTGTTCCGCCGGCAAAAAAATCAAACATAAAAAGCTCCCTTTCCGAAAAAAATCAGAGATATTTTTCAAGTTCCTCAAAAACGTTTCCGGAAAGATAGTTTTTTATTCTTCCGGAAATTTCCTCCGGAGTCTGAACAAAATCATGCAGACACCACCTGCGAAGAAAAATACAGAAAGTGGCGGAAAAAAATTCGAAAAAAAGATCGTCTTTTCCCTGGTCAATATTGTTTTTTTCAAAAAAATAAATTATATCTTTGCGGGTCATATTGCGGATTATATATATCGTTTCGTCCTGGGTAAATCCTTTATAAAGCCTGCGGTTTTCGCACCAGCCGTTGCATACATGAATAATAAAATCATCGACCTGATGACTTCTGAAAGAAAAAGCCTCTTCAACAAGTTTTTCGTTAACTTCGCTGATGCTCTGATAAATTACGTCCGAAAGATTTTCAAAATGGCGGTAAAAAGTGTTTTTGCTGACTCCCGCTTTTTTACAGACTTCCGTTACCGAAATTTCATGAAAAGGTTTTTCCGCCATAATTTCCGCCAGAGCGAAGGTAACGCATTTTTTGTTCTCGATAACGTTTTTATAGGTTTTTCTCTCCATAATGTGAAACTTTTCACCTCAAACAGTGTCAAATTCTTAACAAAGTGATTGAACTATATTATAAAAATATGATACACTGGTGTCAAATAAAAGTCAATCAGGAGGAATTTTTTTATGAAATGCGTAGCTATCAACGGCGTAAAAAGCCTTGAAGCAAAAGAAATCGACGTTATGAAATTCGTAACCCGAACTGTAAGCCTTGATGATACCCAGAAAGCATTCGAAGACCTTACTTCCGGCGTCGGAACCGATATCAAAATCCTCATTGACCCTGCAAAATAAAAAGTACCCCCAACATAAAAAAAGCCGTTCCTTTTCTTTCGGGAACGGCTTTTTTTATGCGTTTTTTTATGTTATTATATTTCTATTATAAATCCTTCCGGAGGAAAACAATGTACGAAATTATTACCACCTGCGGAAAAGCCCGCAGAGCAAGGCTCGAAACTCCCCATGGCATTATCGAAACCCCGGTTTTTATGAATGTCGGAACCGCTGCAGCGATCCGCGGCGGAGCTTCCACCGATGACCTTCGGGAAATCGGCACCCTTGTGGAACTTTCAAACACCTATCATCTTCATATGCAGCCCGGAGAAGACCTTATCGCAAGGCTCGGCGGACTTCATAAATTTATGAACTGGGATAAACCCGTTCTTACGGATTCCGGCGGCTTCCAGGTTTTTTCGCTCCATAATCTCCGCCGAATCAAGGAAGAAGGCGCATATTTCACTTCCTATATTGACGGACGCAAGATTTTCATGGGACCAGAAGAATCAATGCAGATACAATCCAAACTCGGAAGCGACATCGCAATGGCTTTTGATGAATGCATAGAAAATCCCGCTCCCCGTGATTATGTTGAAAAATCCGTTGCAAGAACCACCCGCTGGCTTCGCCGCTGCATTGCGGAACATAAAAAACTTGCCGAAAACCCCGAAACCATAAACCCCGGCCAGCTTCTTTTCGGAATCAATCAGGGCGGAACTTATGACGATATCCGTATTGAACATATGAAGGAGATCGCAGAAATCGAAGGTCTCGACGGCTACGCCATCGGCGGACTTTCCGTCGGCGAAAGCGCCGAGGAAATGTACCGGATAATCGATGCCGTTGAACCTTTTATGCCCAAAGACAAGCCCAGATATCTTATGGGCGTCGGAACTCCGCTCAATATCCTTGAGGGAGTTCACCGGGGAATCGATTTTTTCGACTGCGTTCTTCCCCTTCGGAACGCCCAGCACGGAAACTTTTTTACTTGGAACGGAAAAGTCCGTATCCTTGCGGAAAAATTCAAATTCGACGGCACACCCATTGACGAAAATTGCGGCTGTCCCGCCTGCCGCAGTTACAGCAAAGGCTATATCCGCCACCTTTTAAAAGCGGACGAGCGTCTTGGAATGCGGCTTTGCGTTCTCCATAACCTTTGGTTCTATAACGAAATGATGGCGAAAATACGTGAGGAAATCGAAAACGGAACCTTTGAGGAATTTTATCAGAAATACAGAGAAATTCTGGATAAACAGGTGTGACAACAAATCTTTCTGCAAAAAATGCAAAAATCCACCTTCCCTCCGGGAAGGCTGATATAAAAAAACGCTCCCGTAAGGGAGCGTTTTTATGTATGGGCGGATAATATCCGCCCGTTTTTGCATCAGGTTGCTCTTTCCTCTCTCGGCCGGAAGAGAAGAGTAATTCCCCATGCCGCACCGATTCCCACAAGGGTATATACAATTCGGCTCAAAATTGCTTCCGGACTTCCGAAAAGCCATGCAACAAGGTCGAAATCAAGAATTCCGATAAGACCCCAGTTAAGTCCGCCGATTATGATAAGCGCAAGGGCAAGTCTGTCCACCCATGTGATAGCGCTCATATCCATATAAAAACATCTCCTTTTTTTATTTTTAATCCTATTTTTGCCGAAAATTTATTAAATATTCCTTAATATTCCGAAAAGTATTTTGCAACAAACAGATTTATATGTTATTATAAAAAATAACGTGTTGAAAAATTTTCCCGCAAAAAGGATTGTTTATATGATTAAAAAATTTATTTCTTTGTTTCTTTCTTTGATAACCGTAATTTCCCTTGCCGTTCCGGCTTTTGCCGCAATGCCTTCTTCGGAAATAATTTCCGAAACCTGGTGCGTAATGGATTCCAAAACCGGACAGATTCTCATCGGCGGAAACGAAAACGCAAAACGCGAACCCGCTTCCATAACAAAAATCCTCACCTGTGCAATGGCTCTTGAACGTCTTGACCCGAAAGCGGAATACACTTTTTCCAAAGAAGCCGCAAGTTATGACAAAGCCAGCACCCATCTTGCTTTTTCCGAAGGCGAAACCTGTACCGTTGAAGATCTTCTTTACGGCGCCATGGTGGAATCCGCAAATGACTGCGCAATGGCCCTTGCAGACGCTTCCGCCGGAAGCCAGCTTGCTTTTGTGCGCCTTATGAACGAAAAACTTGCGGAACTCGGCTGCACCGGTTCCCATTTTTCAAACGCAACCGGAATGCCGGAAATGAACCATTACTCTACCGCAAGGGATATGGCGATAATCACAAAATACGCCCTTTCCGTTCCGGGATTCATGACCTATTTTTCCGCCTGGGAATGGACCATTCCCGCAACCAACAAAAACGGTGAAAGAACTTTCGGAACCCACCATGCCATGATCGTCGGAAGCCAGTATAATCCGACCAACGGTTATGATTATGCCACCGGCGGAAAACTTGGCTGGACCGAAGAAGCAATGCACACCGCAGTTACCACCGCTTCCAACGGCGAAATGGATCTTATCTGCGTTGTTATGAAAAGCAAAAACAAAAATGCAAAATATAAGGATTCCCGCCTTCTCCTTGATTATTGCTTCAACAATTTCAAAAGCGTTGAAATCCCCGTAACGGTTAAAAAATCCAAACTCAATGTTTATGACGGAAATTCTCTTTACGGTGAAATGACCGTTTACCCTATGGCTTCCGTAAACGTTCTTCTCACTGAAGATATGAGCACTTCCGACATTTCCGCCAAGGCAAACATTCCCGAATCCTGCCAGCTTTCCGAAGTAAGCGGAGTTGCTCTTGATATTTCTTTCAACAAAACCAGCGAAAACATGGCAACTTCCTCCTTTTCCGTTTCTCCGGAATATCATATTGTAAAGGAATCTTCCGTAATTTCTTCCGATGCGGAAATCAAAAATGAAAACAGCACTTTCCGCTGGTGGATTTTTATAGTAATTCCTTTGGGAATTTTTGCCGCTCTTGCAATCATCATTCTTATAATCCGCGCATATAATATCAGAAAATATAACCGCCTTCGTAAACACCGCCATTACAGAAGGCTTGGTCACGACAGATAAAAAACTCTTGCATTCCGCTTTTTATTATGTTATATTAAATTCAATATTATAAATGCGATGACCGGGAGAAGTAACCGAACCCCTTGAGCACCAGAGAGGTGGACGCAAAGCTGAAAGTTCACTTGCTTGAGCACGGTGAAATGCACCCGATGAGCACAAAACGGGAACGCCGTTTTTTGAGCACGGCAAGTATCGTTTTGCGGAAGCCGCCGTTACCGGCAGAGGGTTGCCTGACCCTTTGAGTTATAAACCGGAGTGGAACCGCGATAGATTTGTTTTTACCGCCTCCGTCACAAAGAAATTTGTGACGGAGGTTTTTTTATTCTTTACTAAGGGGTGAATTTATGTTTTCAGGCCTTAAAAAAGATATATATGCCGTCCGGGACCGCGACCCTGCGGCGCCTTCCGCATTCAAAGTTTTTCTGCTTTATTCCGGACTTCATGCAATAATGTGGCACCGGCCGGCTTTCTGGCTCTGGCACCACGGTTTTAAATTTACCGCCCGGGCGCTTTCGCAGATCGTCCGTTTTTGCACCGGAGTTGAAATCCACCCGGCAGCAAAAATCGGAAGAGGGGTTTTAATCGACCACGGTTCCGGCGTTGTAATCGGCGAAACTGCCGAAGTCGGCGATAACTGCACCATTTATCAGGGTGTCACCCTTGGCGGTACAGGAAAAGAAACCGGAAAACGCCACCCGACCCTTATGAACAACGTTATCGTCGGAGCGGGTGCAAAGGTCCTTGGACCTTTTACCGTCGGAGAAGGCGCAAAAATAGCCGCAAATGCCGTTGTTCTCAATGCCATTCCCGAATATTCAACCGCCGTGGGCGTCCCCGCAAGAGTTGTCCGCCAGCACGGCAAAAAGGTCGTTCCTGCGGAAAAACTCGACCAGGTCCACATTCCCGACCCGGTTTCCCAGGAAATCTGCAAGCTCTATATGGAAATCGACCGTCTTAAAGCGGAACTTGCGGAAATAAAAAGCAATACACAAGATTGATATAAAGGAGACCCAGAAATGAAAGTTTTCAACACAATGACAAGACAGAAAGAGGAACTTGTTCCTCTCGTTCCCGGCGAATTCAAAATCTATGCCTGCGGACCCACCGTTTATAACTTCATCCACATCGGCAACGCAAGACCCATCTGCGTTTTCGACGTTCTCCGCCGCTATCTTGAATTCCTCGGCAACAAAGTAACCTTTGTCCAGAACTTCACCGACGTTGACGATAAAATCATCAAACGCGCAAACGAAGAAGGAATCACTTCCGCCGAAGTTGCTGAAAAATATATCGCCGAATATAAAAAGGATGCGGAAGGACTCGGCGTAAAACCCGCAACCGTTCACCCCAAGGCAACCGAAAATATGGCAAAAATCATCGAAATTGTCGAAACCCTTGTGGAAAAAGGCTACGCCTATCCCCTTTCCGACGGCAGCGTTTATTTCCGCGTCCGCAAATTCGACGAATACGGAAAACTTTCTCACCAGGACGTTTCCGACCTTGAATCCGGCGCAAGAATTGAAGCAGACTCCGAAAAGGAAGACCCTCTTGATTTCTGCCTTTGGAAAGCCGCAAAACCCGGCGAACCGAGCTGGACTTCTCCCTGGGGCGAAGGCCGACCCGGCTGGCATATCGAATGCACCGCAATGATCAAAAACCACCTTGGCGAAACCATTGATATCCACTGCGGCGGTCAGGACCTTATCTTCCCCCACCACGAAAACGAAATTGCCCAGGGCGAATGCTGCACCGGTCACGAATATGCCCGTTACTGGATGCACAACGGCTATATCAACGTCGATAACGTAAAGATGTCCAAATCCCTCGGAAACTTCTTCACCGTACGTGACGTTGCGGAAAAATACGGTTATGAACCCATCAAATATATGATGATCCAGGCGCATTACAGAATGCCCCTTAACTATACCCTCACCGTTATCGAATCCGCAAAGGCTTCTCTTGAAAGAATGTACACCTGCCGCGACAACCTCGATTTCGCAATTGAAAACGCACCGGCAGAAAACCAGGGCGGCGAAGAAGAATTCTTCGCAATGCTCGCAGAGAAAAAACAGGCATTCATCACCGCCATGGACGACGACCTCAACACCGCCGATGCGGTTGCTGTAATTTTCGACCTTGTCCGCGAAATCAACACCTTTATCACTTCTCCTCACGCAAAATCTGCCCTTGAAGCAGCTGCAGAACTTTTCGATGCTCTCACAAACGTTCTCGGAATCCTTTATAACCGCAAGAAAGAGAGCCTTGAGGAGGAGGTTGAAAACCTTATCGCCGCTCGCCAGGCCGCAAGAAAAGAGCGCAACTGGGCGGAAGCGGACAGAATCCGCGATGAACTCAAAGCCATGGGAATTGTTCTTGAGGATACTCCCCAGGGCGTTAAATGGAAAAAGGCATAATGAAAAATGGAACTTGAACAGACATATACTTTCCGGACCGACACCGGAACCCAGAACGAAAACCGCGCCCTTACCCTTTCCGCGCTCCAGCGCATAATCGTCGTTATTTCCGAAGAACATCTCGAAAACATCGGGCTCGACGTTCCGCATCTTATGCGGGAATACGGCGTTTCCTGGATACTTCTTTCCATAAGCGTGGATATAAAATCTCCCATCCGTGACGGCGAAAGACTTTCTGTCCGAACCTGGCACACCGAGAAAAAGGGAGTTTATTTCCGCCGAGAAGTTGAAATCTGCCATCCGGACGGAAGCGTTGCCGCCGTTGCGGCGACCTTCTCTTCAATTTTTGATATGAAGACCCGCCGCCTTTGTTCCGACCCCGAAGTTCTCGAAAAAGTCGATCAGCTCGGAAACGGAAAGGAACTTCTTAAAGCGGAAAGCCGTATCCGCATCAAACCCGACGATTTCCCCGTCGTTATGACACAAAAAGTTATGCCAAGCTGGATAGATTCCCTCGGTCACGTCAATAATTTCCGTTACGGAGATCTTATAACCGATGCTCTTTCGGAAGATGCAAGAGCAAACCTCGGGAATCTTTCCCGTTATGAAATCGGTTTTACCGGCGAACTTCGCCTTGGCGAAAGCGTTGAACTTCGCCTTAAAGAAGAAAACGGTGAAATCCTTGCCGCGGGAATCCGTTCCACCGACGGAAAACCGGCATTCCTTGCAAAACTTTCATTCAATGAATAAAAAAAACAGCCGCCCATCGGGCGGCTGTTTTTGTTTTTGATTCAATTAAAGTTCTTTTTTCCAAAGGCCATGAAGGTTGCAGTATTCATAAACAGCAACGGGTTCATCGTCAGCAACTTCGAATTTTGCTTCGGGTGCTTCGCCTGCTTCAAGATATTTGATCTGGAAACCTTTTTTTGTTTCAAGAAGGATCCATTCAATATGGTGTTCCGGAAGCATCGGGTGGGTAACTTCACCGATTTTTACAAGAACAGTGTTTTCTTTTACTTCAACTGCAGGAACGTGTTTTTCAAGAGCCGCATCTACGGAACCGGGAATAAGTTCTGTTTTGTTAAGAGTTCCGTTTTGTTCGCCAAGGTTAAGAAGGATTTTGTCGCAGCTTTCGCATTTATAAATTTTCATGGGGTAATCTCCTTTACTAAAAAATTTTTATTCTTCACACTCAACAACGCCGATGGGTCCGACAATGGGAAGCGGATCTACGCCGAGGCGGGTGTAATAATCGGAAAGAGCGGATTTTACTGCCTGTTCCGCAAGAACAGAGCAATGGATTTTAACTGCAGGAAGACCGTCGAGAGCTTCAACAACCGCTTTGTTGGTAAGTTTAAGAGCATCGTCGATGGATTTTCCTTTGATCATTTCGGTTGCCATGGAACTGGTCGCAATTGCGGCGCCGCAGCCGAAAGTTTTGAATTTTACGTCAACGATAATACCGTTTTCGATTTTAAGATACATTTTCATAATATCGCCGCATTTTGCGTTGCCGACTTCGCCGATGCCGTTGGCATCTTCAATTTCGCCGACGTTGCGGGGATTTGAAAAATGGTCGAATACTTTTTCAGAATATAACATTTGCTTTTCCTCCGATTTTATGCAAGGGTGTTTATTTCATCATGGTTACTTTTTTGTTTTCGCCTTTCATCATAGCTTCCCAAAGGGGGCTCATTGCGCGGAGTCTTTCAACAATTCCGGGAAGAACTTCGAGGATATAATCAACGTCCTCCTCGGTGGTTTCGTCGGAAAGGCTGATTCGGAGAGAACCATGGGCAACTTCATGAACAAGACCGAGGGCAAGAAGAACATGGCTCGGATCAAGAGAACCGGAAGTGCAGGCGGAGCCGGAACTTGCGCAGATTCCGAGCATATCAAGGCTCAGAAGAAGGCTTTCGCCCTCGATTCCCTCAATGGAAATATTTACGTTTCCGGGAAGGCGTTTTTCTCTGTCGCCGTTAAGGCGGGTTTTTTCAATTTTAAGGATATTGTCGATAAGTTTATCACGGAGGATTTTGGTTTTTGCTCCGCGTTCTTCAATGTTTTCGCTTGCAATCTGCATTGCTTTCGCAAAGCCCATGATTGCCGCAACGTTTTCGGTGCCGGCACGTTTACCACGTTCCTGACCGCCGCCGTCGATAAGGTTCGGAAGAAGAACGCCTTTTCTTACATAAAGCATTCCGACGCCTTTCTGGGCGTGGATCTTATGTCCGGAAAGGGAAAGCATATCAACGTTAAGCTCGTTTACGTCGATTTTAACGTGGCCCATGGCCTGAACAGCGTCGGTATGGAACCAGATTTTGTGTTCGCGGCAGATTTTTCCGATTTCGGCGATGGGCTGAATGGTTCCGATTTCGTTGTTTGCAAACATAATTGAAACAAGGCCGGTATCCGGACGGATAGCCGCTTCAACATCCTCGGGTTTTACGATTCCGTTTTCATAAACCGGAAGATAGGTCACCTCAAAACCCTGTTTTTCAAGAGCCTTGCAGGTATGGAGAATTGCGTGGTGTTCAAAAACGGAAGTGATTATATGTTTTTTTCCTCTTTTTGAAAGAGTCTGCATGGCGCCTTTGAGCGCCCAGTTATCGGATTCGGAACCGCAGGAAGTGAAATAAATTTCGTTCGGTTCTGCGCCGATAACGGCTGCCACATCTTCGTGAGCTTTTTTAAGAGCCCAACCTGCCTCGCGGCCTTTTGAATATATGCTGGAAGCGTTGCCGTAGCCTTCGGTAAGCCAGGGCATCATCGCATCGAGAACTTCTTTGGAGATGGGAGTCGTTGCGGCGTTATCCACATAGACAAAACGTTTTTCCAAATTCGTTTTCCTCCTTGAAAAAATTTTGACCTTTCGGTCTTCCGGATTTTATATTATACTATTTTTGTAGGAATTGCAATATATATTTGATAATATTTCCAAAATATTTAAAAATATACTTAAAATTTCCTTTACAGAGAGGGAGCGGATTCTGTTTAAGGCAAAAAACAGCAAAAAAAGGCGGGTATTACCCGCCTTTTTCAAATTAAAATTATATTTTTATGATTTTTGTAGTATATGCAATCCCGCATTTTCCCGGTTTGGGAACACCGAGCTGCCAGAGATTTTCCGCTTTTGATTCAAGCTTTGCAAAAAGCGCCGCTGTTTCGGAAGTTTTTTCAAGGTCAGCAAGAGAAGCGGAAATCGGGAGCCTGCACCCGGCGGTTTTTGCCTCTTTGAGCACCGCCGCGCCGGTTTCGTTCATTCCGAGCACACGGATATAAGGAAGCTTTGCTTCTTTGAGCACGGAAGAATCGAGCCCCAAAAAAGCCCCGGCAACAATGCGTTTAACTCTGCTCATGGCGTAGCGTTTTGTCTTTATCGAAAGATAAAGTTCATCAAGGCTCGTTGCTTCCTGAACACAGTCAAAAACCCGATGATAAAGCCCTTCCGCGGCGCAATCGGGAGTTTTTTTGAAATCATCTTCGTCCATGGTTCTGAGGACCGCAAGCACCGCCGGTTCGATTTTTTTCTCGCTGAAAGGAAGTTTTCCTTCCCGGAAATCCTGCGCCAGAAGCTCATAGCATTTATACGGAACAAAGGGAAAAATATCTTCCGGTTCGGAAAAAGTCCTGAGGTAGGTTGCGGAAGCCATTCCGCTTTTGAGCACCGCCGCTTCGCCGTGACCCGCGCCGTATCTTTTGACGGTGCTCGGTTTTATTTTGCTGTTAAGGCGGAGCAGCCATTTGCAGTATTCCGCACCGAGAGTATCGTTCGGATTTGCCGCAACACAAGCAAGTTCCGGCGCAAGTTTTTTTGCGGCAATTTCCCTTGCAGAAGCGGAAGAAACCCCTTCAAAAAGGGCTTTTTTATATTCTTCGATAAAATCTTCCCGCTCAAAAAGCCTTGCAAATTCCATAATTTTTTCCGAATCTCCGCTTTCGCTTCCGAAGCTGAGCACATCGACACAGCAAAGAGCATCCAGAACGGAAATTCCGCCTTCGGCGAATTTTTCCGCGGAACCGACGGCATAGGGAACCGGCATTTCGAGCACAAGGTCCGCACCGCAAAGAAGGGCGGCTTTTGCTCTTGTATATTTTGAGCACCAGGCAGGTTCGCCCCTTTGGGTGAATTCTCCGCCCAGCACAACAACAATCGCTTCTGCTCCGGCTTCCCGGGTTTTCTTTATCTGATAGGCGTGGCCGTTGTGAAAAGGGTCATATTCCGCTATGATTCCTGCAATTTTCATTCAATATTCCTCCGTTTTTGCAAAGAAAAGCACAATTTCATCAACTTTTTAACGTTATTTCCTTGCAATTTGCGTTCTAATGTAATAATATATAATTGTCACCCGAATGTCAATGAAGGCCGGCATTGCCGTGCCCGAAAACAAAAGGAAAAATTTGTCGGGACAACATACTTGGAGGTTAGAAAAAACATGAAAGTACTTGTTATTAACGCAGGCAGCTCCTCTCTTAAGTATCAGCTTATCGAGATGGACACCCAGGATGTCGTTGCAAAAGGCCTTTGCGAAAGAATCGGCATCGACGGCAGAATCAGCCACAAAACCGAATCCGGTTACAAAGCTGAATATGACGTAAGCTTCCCCACCCATAAAGAAGCATTTGAAGAACTTGTTAAACTCCTTACCGAAGGCGAAAACAAAGTTGTTGAAAGCATCAGCGAAATCAAAGCAATCGGCCACCGCGTTCTCCACGGTTCCGAAAAATACAAAGCTTCCACCATCGTAACCGACGAACTTATCGAAGACATCGGCGTAAAATTCAAAGACCTTGGCCCTCTCCACAACCCGCCTCAGGCTGTTGCAATGGCAGCTTGCCAGGAAGTTTTCGGAAAAGAAACCCCCATGGTCGCTGTTTTCGATACCTCCTTCCATCAGACCATGCCCGAAAAAGCTTATATGTTCGGTATTCCTTATGAGTACTATGAAAAATATTCCATCCGTCGCTATGGCTTCCACGGAACTTCCCACCGTTTCATCACCAAGAGATATTTTGAAATCACCGGAAAAGATCCCGAAGGAACCAAACTTATCATCTGCCACCTCGGTAACGGTTCTTCCCTTTCCGCAGTTAAAGACGGCAAAGTTTGCGACACTTCCATGGGTCTTACCCCTCTCGATGGTTTCGTAATGGGAACCCGCTGCGGCGGAATCGATCCTTCCGTTGTAACTTACGTTATGGACAAAGAAGGTCTTACTCCCGAACAGATGAGCAACCTTATGAACAAAAAATCCGGCTTCCTCGGAATTTCCGGAATTTCCTCCGACTGTCGCGACCTTGAAAACGCAGCAAAAGAAGGCAACCACAGAGCACAGCTTGCTCTTGATATGTTCACCTATCAGATCAAGAAAATCGCCGGCGGTTACGCAGCAGCAATGGGCGGCGTAGATGCAATCATCTTCACCGGCGGTATCGGCGAAAACTCTGCAGCACAGCGCGGTGAAATCTGCTCCAACATGGAATATCTCGGACTTTCCGTTGGCGAAGAACTCAACAACAACGCAAGCCGCAAAGAAGCAAAATTCTCCACCGGCGACAGCAAAGTTGAAGCTTGGGTAATCCCCACCAACGAAGAACTCATGATTGCACAGGATACTGTTGAAATCGTTTTCGGAAAATAATTCTTCGATAATCGAAAAAGCACCGCTTCGGCGGTGCTTTTTTATTATATAATATTATATTTATATTGAAACTTCAGCAGCCTTTTGCTATAATAATAATATATATGCTCGAAAAGCATACCCATTTAACACCCTGGGGAGGCATTTTTGATGAAAAAGAAAATAGACCTTCTTGAAATAACGCTTATCGCTTTTATAGGGATTCTGGTGATTTTCACCGCCATAGCAGCAGGTTATGAACGGAAAGTTTTCGCTTTCCAGCTTATCATAACTGTTGCGGCTCTTGCCTTCGGAATCTGGAGGCTTCTTGCCGCAAGGCGCGATTCCAGGAAATTTCTTGAATATATCGGCGGAAGGCTCGGCGCGGTAAAAAGCGATGCTTTGATAAAATTCCCCCTTCCCGTTGCGGTAACGAACGGCGAAGGCGAAATTCTTTGGACGAACGGCATTTTTCATGAACTTGTTATGAAAGGTGACGAATGTTACGGAAAGAACGTAAAAAGCCTTGCGGAAAATTTCGACCTTGAAAAAGTTTTTTCCCAAGGCGGCTGTGAAGTAACCTGCCGCGGCGGAAACTATTCCGTTTGCGCAACAAGTTCCGCGGAAATGGGCGAAAAGCTTTACGCTTTTTATTTCATTGATAAAACCAACGAAAAAAGGGTCGAAAAGCTTTATGAAGAAAGCCGTCCCGCGGTTCTTTCGATAACCCTTGATAACCTTGAGGAACTTTTTGCCAACTGTAAAGAAAGCGAAAAAAGCTGGATCAAGGGCGAGGTCGAAAAACTTTTTGAAGATTTTGTTGCGGAAAACCACGCATTTTTGAAACGAAATTCCAGTTCAAAATATGTTGCTATAGTTGAGGAAAAATATCTTCGCAAAATGGAAGCGGAAAGATTTTCGATTCTCGACAGAGCGAGAAAAATTCTTACCAGCGAAGAACAGCCGGTAACTCTTTCCATCGGCGTTGCAAGAGGCGATTATTCACTCGATAAACTGAACGATTTTTCTCTTCAGGCCCTTGAAATGGCTCTTGGCCGCGGCGGCGACCAGGCTGCTGTCAAAACCGTAAACGGATATGAATTTTACGGCGGTTTTGCAAAAGGCGTTGAAAAGCGAACCAAGGTAAAAACAAGGGTCGTTGCGGCGGCTCTTGCGGATCTTATCGAATCCAGCTCCAACGTCCTTGTTATGGGTCACCGCTTCGGCGACCTTGACTGCATCGGCGCCGCAATCGGAATGGCGGAGGGCGTCCGGGATATGGAAAAGGATTGCCATATCGTTGTCAACCGCGAAACCTGCCTTGCAAAACCCCTTATTGATAAAACCGAAAAGGCCGGAACACTTGAACTCTTTATCTCCCCGGAAGAAGGAAAGGCTCTTATCAATGATCAGACCCTTCTTATCATTGTTGACACTCATATAGAAGCGCTTCTTGAATCCAAAGAGATTTTCGCTTCCTGCCGCAACGTTGTCGTTATCGACCACCACAGAAGAATGGTGGGAAGCATTGACAACGCGGTTATTTTCCTTCATGAACCTTACGCTTCCTCCGCTTCTGAAATGGTAACAGAGCTTCTTCAGTATCTTGACAGCAGATGCAAAGTTAAAAAAGCAGAAGCCGAAGCACTTCTTGCCGGAATCATGCTTGATACAAAAAGCTTTTCCATGCGTGCCGGCGTAAGAACTTTTGAAGCGGCGGCATACCTTAAAAAGATGGGCGCCGACACCGTCAGAGTAAAAGAACTCTTCAGCGGAAGCCTTCAGAGCTATCAGCACCGTTCCAAAATAGTTTCCACCGCGGAAATTTACCGCGGATGCGCGGTTTCCTTTGCAAAATCCTATGACGATATCGGAATTGTTGCGCCCCAGGCGGCGGACGAACTTCTTACTATCCGCGGGGTTGCTTCTTCCGTTGTTATGTATAAAACTCCCGTTGGCGTTTCCTTCTCTGCAAGAAGCCTTGGCGGAATGAACGTTCAGGTCATTATGGAAGCTCTCGGCGGCGGCGGTCACCAAACCATGGCGGGCGCCCAGATTCCGGATATTACCCCCGGCGAAGCAAAGGAAAAACTTCTAGCCGCAATCGATGATTATTATGAAAAAGCCGCAGGACATGCGGATGAATAAATAAATTAAATCCCCACCGAAAGGAGATATTTTGATATGAAAGTTATTCTTCTCGAAGACGTAAAAGGTTCCGGAAAAAAAGGCGAACTCATAAACGCTTCCGACGGTTATGCAAGAAACTTTCTTCTTCCGAAAAAACTCGCAATGGAAGCAACCCCCCAGGCAATGAATGAGCTTAAACAGAAAGAAGCCGCAAAGGAACGCAAACTTGCTCTTGAAAAACAGGCTGCCATGGATTCCGCCGCGGTTATCAAGGATAAAACCGTTAAATTTGCCGGCGTTGCCGGAAACGGCGGAAAACTCTTCGGTTCCATCACCGCGGCAGACGTTGCGGCGGAAATCAAAAAACAGTTTGGAATCGAAGTTGACAAGAAAAAAGTTTCCCTTGAAGGCGATATCAAAACCTACGGAACTTTCAATGCGGAAGTCAAATTCGGCCACGGCGTTTCCGCAAAGATTTTTGTTCTTGTTTCTGAATAATAATTGCGCCCCTTGTTAAAGGGGAGAGGGCCACATCGCGTAAGCGGTGGCGAGGGGATTCACCTTAAAATCCCTCCGTCATCCTGCGGATGACACCTCCCTTTAGGCAAGGGAGGCTTTATTGCGAGGTGAAAACATTGGAAAACGATAATCCGCTTTTGCTCGGAATGGATCTTCCATATAGCCTTGAGGCGGAACAGAGCGTTTTGGGTGCGGTTCTTGTTGAGCCGGGCTGCCTTTCCGAACTTGTCGAAAGGCTCCGTCCGGATTCCTTCTATCGTCCCCAGCACAAAGCGCTTTTTAACGAAATGGTGCGGATGTTCACCGCCGGTGAACCCGTTGACTTCATAACCCTTCTTGAAGCCGCAAAGGAAGACGAAATTTTCCAAAGCGAACAGGAAGCAAAAATCTATCTTTCCCGCCTTATGGAAATTGTTCCTTCCGTAAGAAATCTGGGCGCATATGTCGATATCATTCTTGACAAGCAGCTTACCAGAAACCTTATCGAAATTTCCGGCGATATTCTTAACAACGCGCGCGAAAGCGGCGCGGAAGGAAAACTTCTTCTGGATTCCGCGGAGCAGAAAATTTATGATATCCGCCAGGGCAGGGACGCAAGAGGGCTTGTTCCCATAAGCGACACCCTTATCGAAGCTTATGACCGGATCAACAAGCTTTCCGGCGAAGACAGAGAACAATATCTCGGTTTGAAAACCGGCTATTCCGCGGTTGACGGAAAACTCGGCGGACTCAACAAATCCGACCTTGTTATAATTGCGGCCCGTCCGGGTCTCGGAAAAACCAGCTTTGCGCTCAACATTGCCGCAAAAGTCGCGATGAAGCAGAAAAAGAACGTTGCGATTTTCTCTCTCGAAATGAGCTCCGAACAGATAACTTCCCGTATGCTTTCCTGCGAAGCAATGGTCGAAAGCTGGAAGCTCCGAATAGGTTCTCTCGAAGCTTCCGACTGGACAAGGCTTGCGGAAGCGGCGCAGATGCTCAACAAAGCGAATATCCTTATCGACGATACCGCAGGCATCACCGTTTCCGAAATGAAGGCAAAACTCAGAAGAGTTAAAAACCTCGACCTCGTAATCGTTGACTATCTCCAGCTTATGTCCTCCGGAAAAAGAAGCGACAACCGCGTTCAGGAAGTTTCCGAAATGACAAGAAACCTTAAACTCATGGCGAAGGAACTCAACGTTCCGGTAATCGTTCTTTCCCAGCTTTCCCGTGGAACCGAAAGCAGACAGGGCCATAAGCCCATGCTTTCCGACCTTCGTGAATCCGGTTCGATCGAGCAGGATGCGGATATCGTAATGTTCCTTTACCGCGAATCCTATTATCAGCAGCAGGAAGGCGTTGCAACTCCCGAAGCGGATACCGTCGAGGTAATCGTTGCGAAAAACCGCCACGGCGAAACCGGAACAGCAACCCTTTGCTGGGACGGCCAGTTCACCAAATTCACAACCCTGGAGGAAGACCGATGAGCACCGCGCCGCTTGATATTGAAGCGGTCAAAAAAGTCGTCGAGCACCATAAGATGCTTGAAAACTGCGGCGGAATTGTTGCGGCGATTTCCGGCGGGTGCGATTCTTCTGTTCTTTTCCATGTCCTTTGGCGGCTGAGCACGGAGATGGGTTTTAAAATAATCTGTGCACATATCAACCACAACCTTCGGGGAAGTGAAAGCGACAGGGACGAAGCTTTTGTCCGTTCCCTTTGCGAAAAATACGGGATAGAATGCCGGGTTTTAAGCGCAAACGTAACGGAATATGCCGAAAAGAACCATTTGAGCACCGAAGAGGCCGGAAGAAAGCTCCGCTATGAATTTTTAGAGCACTGCGCAAATGAACTTTGTGAAAACGCAAAAATTGCCACCGCCCACAGCCTTTCGGACTGCGCCGAAACCTATATTTTCAATTCAGCAAGGGGCGCTTCCCTTTCCGGAATCTGCGGGATTCCGCCGGTCCGCGGAAAAATAATCCGCCCGCTGATCGAATTTTCGAGAGAACAGATCGAAGCTTACGCTAATGAGCACGGCGTTGATTACGTCACCGACAGCACCAATCTGACGGACGAATATACCCGCAACAAAATCCGCCACGGCGTTATTCCGGTAATGAAGGAAATTAACCCCGGTTTTGAAAAAGCTTTTCTTCGTCTTTCAAAAAATCTTTATGAATCCAGAGATTTTATAGATTCCGAAGCGGAAAAACTTCTTGAAAAATCAAAAACCGAAGGCGGATTTGACGGAAAAATCCTTAAAAACGCCCACCCTGCTCTTAAAAACAGAGCCGCGGCGATGATTCTTGAAAACTTCGGCTTTTCGTTTGATTTTGAAAGGACCCTTCGCCTTGCGGAAAGGTTCGGAAACGAAGATTTTAAGGAAGAACTTTCTAAAAACGAATATCTCGTCCAGAAGGGCGGAATCGTTTTTAAGGAGGCAAAAACCAAAAAATCTCCGGAAATTTCAGAAACGGCTTTTGCCGAAGGTGAATTTCTGATTTCTCCCGAAAAAACGGCCGAAATCCTAATTTTGTCATACGAAGAATTCAAAAATTCATATAAACTTAATAATTTCGTATTAAAAGATACATTTGATTTTGATAAGATAAAAGGCAACGCGGTAATTCGTTCCCGAAAAGAAGGCGACAAAGCCGATATCCACGGAGGAACGAAGACCCTTAAAAAACTTTTCATCGAAGAAAAAATCCCCGCTGAAACACGTAATTCTGTGGCGGTTATTTCCGATGAGGAAGGCGTTGTCTGGGTCGAAGGCCTTGGCGCGGCAAAGCGCGCAAGGCTTTCAGAAAAAACAGTTAACGTTGCGGCAATAAAAATCTGCCGTAAAATATAAGAATTCTGATGAAAAGGAAGCGTAAAAATGCATACTATTGAAGAAGACATCGAAAGAATCCTTATTTCGGAAAAGGATATCAAAAAAGCTGTTAAAAAAATGGGAAAACAGATAAGCAAGGACTATGACGGAAAAAATCTTTTCCTTGTTGCCGTTCTTAAGGGTTCCGTAATTTTTATGGCAGACCTTATGAGATCCATTTCCATTCCGCTCAACATCGACTTTATGTCCGTTTCCAGCTATGGCGGCGGCACAAAATCTTCCGGTGTTGTAAAAATCCTTAAAGACCTTGATCACGATCTTTCCGGAAAAGATATCCTCATCGTCGAAGATATCCTTGACAGCGGAATGACCCTTTCCTACCTCAGCAATCTTCTTAAACAGAGAAACGTTTCTTCCATCAGAATCGCAACTCTTCTCGATAAACCCGAACGCAGAGTTGCTGATATTCATGCGGATTATTTCTGCTTCACCGTTCCGGACGAGTTCGTTGTTGGTTACGGTCTTGATTTTGACCAGCAGTACCGTCATCTGCCTTATATCGGCGTTCTTAAACCCGAAATTTACGAAAAATAATATGCTGTTTTACGGCAATAATATAAAATCGGAGTTGATGTTTTGAGCAACAAAATAAAAACCATAATCACCTATGCGGTAGCGCTTGTGCTTCTTCTTTTCCTTACTTCTTTCATGTTCACTATGAATAAGGAAGAGGAAGTTAAACCTAAATATTACGAAATACTTCAGCTTTTTGAAAACGCTGAAGTAGAAAGTTATCTGCTTGATCTCGGAACCGGCGAACTTACCATCAATAAAAAACCCGCCGAAGGAAAAGACAAAGGCGAAACCATGGAATATCTTGTTCCGAACGTTTCCGTTTTCCTCACCGATATCGACAATATCAACGCGCAGAACGGTTTTTCCGCAACCGAAATGCAGCCGGATTATCTTCCGATAAAGGAAACTCCCTGGTGGATCTCCATGATCCCTACCCTCCTTCTCATCGGCGCAATGGCAATTTTCTGGTTCTTTATGATGCGTCAGCAAGGCGGCGGCAAGGTAATGGATTTTGCCAGGGCAAAATATAAGGACAAAGCCGGCGACAAGCCCACAACTTTTAAGGACGTTGCGGGCTGCAAGGAAGAAAAAGAGGAACTTGAGGAAATCGTTCAGTTCCTTAAACACCCGAACCAGTTCAATGCCCTTGGCGCAAGAATTCCGAAAGGCGTTCTCCTTATGGGTCAGCCCGGTACCGGTAAAACCCTTCTCGCAAGAGCGGTTGCCGGCGAAGCGGGCGTTCCTTTCTTCTCCATTTCCGGTTCCGACTTTGTCGAAATGTTCGTCGGCGTCGGCGCAAGCCGTGTTCGCGACCTTTTCGGCGAGGCAAAGAAAAACGCTCCCGCAATCATCTTCATCGATGAAATCGACGCCGTCGGCCGTCACAGAGGCGCAGGTCTCGGCGGCGGTCATGATGAACGTGAACAGACCCTTAACCAGCTTCTTGTTGAAATGGACGGTTTCGGCAACAACACCGGAATCATTGTTATGGCGGCAACCAACCGCGCAGACATTCTTGACCCGGCGCTTCTCCGTCCCGGCCGTTTTGACCGCCAGATCGTAGTCGGTGCTCCGGACGTTGAAGGACGCGAAGCAATTCTTAAAATCCACACCAGAAACAAACCCCTTGGTCCCGACGTTGACCTTGGCGTTATCGCAAAATCCACCGCTGGCTTTACCGGAGCGGAACTTGAAAACCTTACCAACGAAGCTGCTCTTCTTGCCGCAAGACGCAAGAAAAAAGCTATCACCATGAAGGATATCGAGGAAGCGACCATAAAAGTTGTCGCAGGCCCGGAAAAACGTTCCAGAAAAGTCAACGACAAGGATAAGCGCCTTACTTCCTATCATGAAGCAGGCCACGCAGTCGTAACTTATTTCTGCGAAACCCAGGATCCGGTCCACGAAATTTCCATCGTACCCCGCGGCTATGCCGGCGGTTACACCATGAGCCTTCCCGTTGAGGACAGAAACTACGTCACCAAAGGTTATATGGAAGAGGAGCTCTGCACACTTCTCGGCGGACGCGTTGCGGAAGCTATCGTCCTCGGCGATATTTCCACCGGCGCTTCCAACGACCTTGAACGCGCAACCAGAATCGCAAGAAACATGGTAACACGTTACGGATTCAGCGAAAAACTCGGCCCGATCGTTTACGGTTCCGACGAAAACGAAGTTTTCCTCGGAAGAGATTACGGTCAGAACAAACATTATTCCGATGATATCGCTTCCGATATCGACAGCGAAATCAGAAGATTCGTTGACGAAGCTTACGCAAAAACCGAATCCATTCTTCGTGAACACCGTGACAAACTCGACGCAGTCGCCGCTGTTCTTATGGAAAAAGAAAAAGTTACCGGCAAGGAATTTGCGGATATCATGAACCCGCCTGCTCCGGCAATTGAAGAACCCGTTTCCGAAGAAGTTTCTGCGGAAGAAGAATAATAATGTAAAAAAGCAAAAGGCACCGCAAAGCGGTGCCTTCTTTTTTATTTATATTTCTGCCATTCGGAAACAGCCATCGCGTCACATCTTTCGTTTTCCGGGTGGCCGGCATGGCCTTTTATCCATTGGAATTTTACTTCGTGTATCTTAAGAAGGTCGAGAAGCCTTTCCCAAAGATCGGGGTTAAGAGTGGGTTCGCCGCCGCTGCGTTTCCAGCCTTTTTTGCGCCAGCCTTCCGCCCAGCCTTTCGTGACCGCGTCTGAAACGTATTTTGAATCCGTGACCACAGTTACCCTGCAAGGTTCTTTAAGCGCTTCAAGGCCTTTTATAACCGCCGTGAGTTCCATTCTGTTGTTGGTCGTTTCGGCTTCGCCGCCGGAAAGTTCCTTTTCATGTTCACCGAAGCGAAGAATCGTTCCCCAGCCGCCGGGACCCGGATTTCCGGAGCAGGCACCGTCTGTAAAAATCATGACCTCTTTCATTTTTTTGCGGTCACCTCTCTTTCCTGTTCTGAAAAATATCATAACGGCATATTAAGAAAAAAGCAAGGTTTTTAAAATTATTTTTAATAAACTGAATTTTTATTGACTTTTTCATTCAAAATAATTACAATAATAACAACGAATGTGTCCGGAATAATTTTATATTTTTTGTTTATTCCAAGCCGAATTTTCGGTTTGGAGTTTTTCTGTTTGCATTTTATTTGAATAAACGCGAAAAAACGGAATTTTTGCGTAAAACAAATTACTAATTACGATTTTTAATTCGGAAAATTACATAAAAAATATTTTTCTGAAAAGGAGGACGAATTTTGAACCATATTTTAAGAGCAAAACAACAGAAAGCAAACCTTGATAAACTTGATAAAATTCTTGCAAGCCTTCCCGAAGCACAGTATGACCACAGCGAAGAGGAAGTTCCCTCAAAAAAATCCAAAACCAAAAAAAATGCCGAATCTGTAAAAAAGCAGCCCGCAAACAAAAAAACTTCCCCGAAAAAGGAAACTTCGAAAAAAGAGGAAAAGAAAAAAGTTTCTTCCGAGGAAAAAACCGGCTGGAGCTGGAACAAAAAGAAACGCGGAAGACCCACTTCCGCTTCCAAAAATCCGCCGCTTAAAATAATTCCTCTCGGCGGACTTGGCGAAATCGGAAAAAACCTTACCGTTTATGAATACGAAAACGAAATCATAATCGTTGATTGCGGAATGGCTTTTCCTGATGAGGAAATGCTTGGAATCGACCTTGTTATCCCTGATTTTTCCTATCTTGAGGAAAATAAAGATAAAATCAAAGGTCTTTTCATCACCCACGGCCACGAAGACCATATCGGTGCGGTGCCCTATCTTCTCCAGAAACTTAATATTCCGGTTTTCGCAACCCGCTTTTCAATGGCCCTCATCGAAAACAAACTTGCGGAAAAAAATCTTCTTTCTTCCGCAAAACTCAACGTTGTAAAACCCGGCGATATTGTTGCCGCCGGAATTATGAGCGTTGAATTTATCTACGTAAACCATTCCATTCCGGATTCCTGCGCTCTTGCAATCCATACCCCCGCAGGCGTTGTTATTCAAACCGGCGACTATAAAGTTGATTACACCCCCACAAGAGGCGGAATAATCGACCTTGCCCGTTTCGGCGAACTCGGCAACAAAGGCGTTCTTGCCCTTCTTTCCGATTCCACCAACGCCGAAAGACCCGGCAGCACCCCAAGCGAAAGAGTTGTTGGCGAAAGCTTTGACGTTCTTTTCAAAAACGGTTCCGATAAGCGCATAATCGTTGCAACTTTTTCTTCCAACGTTCACCGCGTTCAGATGGTAATCGAATCCGCCGTTAAGTTCGGCAGAAAAGTTGCCGTTTCCGGAAGAAGCATGGAACAGGTCGTTGCAAAAGCCCTTGAACTCGGATACCTTGAAGCCCCGGCGGGAACCGTTGTTTCCCTTGATGCGGTCAACAAACTTCCGGAAAACGAAGTTTGCATAGTCACCACCGGAAGCCAGGGTGAACCTATGTCCGCTCTTACAAGAATGTCCACCGGCGACCACAGAAAAGTTAACATCACTTCCCGTGACCTTGTTATAATTTCCGCATATCCCATTCCCGGAAACGAAAAATATGTCGGAAAAGTCGTAAACGAACTTATGAAGCTCGGCGCGGAAGTAGTTTATGAAAAATACAGCCAGATCCACGTTTCCGGTCACGCCTGCCAGGACGAGCAGAAACTTATGCTCGCTCTTACAAAACCGCAGTATTTTATTCCCGTTCACGGCGAATATAAACATCTTAAAAAGCACAGCGACCTTGCGCTCCAAATGGGAATGCACGAGGAAAACGTTCTTATCCCTGAACTCGGAAGGGTAATAGAAGTTTCTGTCCACGGAATTTCCGCCGAATCCACCGTTACTGCAGGCGCGGTTCTTGTTGACGGACTCGGTGTCGGCGATGTCGGAAACGTTGTCCTCCGGGACAGAAAACATCTCGGCGAAGACGGTCTTATGGTCGTTTCCGTAACTTTGAGCAACAAAGGAAAAATCCTTGCGGGACCGGATATTCTTTCCCGCGGTTTCGTCTATGTTAAGGATTCTGAAGAACTTATTGAAAACACCAAAGCAGTTGTTGAAAAAGCTGTTCTTTCCGGAATTGCGGAAAACAAGCGCGATTGGCAGAACCTTAAAACGAAAATCCGCGACGCGGCAAGCGGTTATCTTTATACCGCAACCCAGCGTTCACCGATGATCCTTCCGATTATCAACGAACTCAGCGAAAAAGATTTTGACGAAGAGGATAATGAAGAATAAAAATTACGGCGGGTATAAAAACCCGCCGTTTTTTTATAATTTTTTTCTTTTTTTGCAACAAAACGGCATTTTTCAGTTACTATTAATATAGACAGCACTGAAAAGGGGGAATATATCTGAAAAAACTTATTCTTTTTTTAATTGCGGCGATTTTTCTTTGTTCCTGTTCAAAAAGCGAAAAACCTTCCGAAGAAATTTTGCCGGAAATTCCTTTGGAATCTTCCCCGGTACTTTCCGAAGAAGAAAAAATTTATCCCCTTCCGGAATTTGAAGATATAAAAGCCTGCGTTGAATCCGTTCTCAAAAATGAAATCAGAACCACTCTGAAAAATCCGGAGGTTCTTGAACATTCCGGAATAACTTTTCGGGCGGAAAATATTTCCGTTTCCGAAAATCAAAGATTTTCCTGCGATTTTGTTCTTGAAAAAGACGGAACCGAAAAAATCTTTCCCGTAAAAGGGATATGGCTTTTTGCGAAGGAAAATTTTGAAAAACAAAACTATACCGGTTTTGAGGATTTTATAAAAATAAGCTTCGGCGGAGCTTCATTTGCCGGTGAAAACCGCACCGCCATCTGTTTTTTTGAAAAAGCTGTGGTTTTTGATCCGGATGATTTTTCCGGATTTACCGAAATCGAATTGCCCGAAGATTTCTGGCCCGTTGGAATCTCTTGCGATGAATCCGGTTACTATGCCCCGGCATATAACCTTTCGGGATATTCGAAAACATTCATTTTTGATAAAAGCGGAAAACTTTGGTCGGAACAAAACCTTGCCAAAGTCGATATGGGCGCCTGGCTTGGTTTTGCCCTTCCGGAATTCAATATCAAATACGAATTGCTCGGAAAAGGTGAAGGGAAATATCTTGTTTCAGGAAACATTGCCTATGGTATTTTCAGCGGAAATTTTTACAGAGTAAACTTCGGAAAGACTTTAACTTATAACGATTATGATATAATTTTTCTAGAATATTACTACACGGATACCTGGGGTAACGAAAACGTATATTGCGGAAAATGCGCCGCGCTTTTCCATAAGGAAAAAGGATTTGCGGAAATAATTTATCTTTCAAACAACGATTTTGATATTGAAAGCGATGAAATTTCGCTTTTCTATGACGGAAAGCTTTTCTTCCGGACAGATGACGGTTACGGAAACAAAGAAAACCTCAACTTTGGAAAATTAATTTATAATGATTCCCAACTTTACAGCAAATTTGTCCTTGAAGAAAAAATTGCCGCTTTCGGTGACAAAAAATATTCTCTTTGGAAAGCGGAAAATTATTCCGCAGGCGACGGCGAAAGCTATCTTGTGGTTCTGAAAGATGAACAAAGCGGAAAAACTTTTGAACTTTGCGAAAACGGAGGTTCTGTTTCCGGAAATCATTCCGAAGGTTTTCTTAAAAACGGCGATGTTTATATAATGAACAACCGCTCCATAAAAATTTATTTTTCCGGAACAAACGAGCTTTGTTATGATTCCGAAAAAACTTTCGGTAAAATTTATGATACCGCCGTAAGCGGAATTTTGACTTTCAGAAGAGACCCGGAGGATTTTTCCTTTATCGTCCTTCGTTATGAAAAGACCGCTGCAAGCGGCGAAGACCTTGTTTATACTCTTGCGTTCCTCAGCCCCGAAGGAGAGTTTTTGGAAGAATATGAAAGCGATATAAAAGTTCCCGTTTCGACATACGGAATCAGAATCCAAAACGTCGTTATGTATTATTCCGAAGAAAAACTTATCTTCACCGCCCTTGAAGCAAAAGGATATGACGAATTTTCTTTTGTTTTTGATATGGAAACAAAAACTTTTTCAAGAACGGAATGATTTTTGAGCACGCAAAAAAATGAGCACGGCATAGCCGTGCTCATTTTTTATATCCGTTTTACGGAAGATATTTTTCAAAGGTGAAGCCTTCGTTTCGGACGTGGTCGATAACGTCACCGAGAATTGCGGTGTTGGTTTCGGAAACCGCATGAAGAAGAAAAACTTCGCCGTCGTGGACGCTTCTTGTTACTCTTTCAAAGGCTTTCTGATGTTCCGGTTGGTTTGCCGGATCCCAATCCGCATAAGCAAAACTCCAGCAAACGGTGCGGTAACCCATTTTTTGCAAAAGAGCAAGGCTTCTTTCGGAAAAAGCGCCTTCCGGCGGGCGGAAAAGATACATATCGTAACCGAAGTTTTCGGAGATATAGTTATGCAGATCCGCAACTTCCGCATACATTTCTTCCATGGTAATGGTTGTCATATTCGGGTGGCGGGAGCTGTGGTTTCCCACAACGTGACCTTCGTCGATCATTCGCTGAATAAGTTCCGGTTCGGCTTTTGCATAGGAAAGAGTTACGAAGAAAACTGCGGAAACGCCTTTTTCTTTCAGTATGTCAAGAATTTTTGGAGTATATCCGTTTTCATAACCTTCGTCGAAGGTGAGATAAACCTTTCCTTTGTGCTCCTCTCCATCGCGGTAAAAATCCGTATCCCATTTTCCGTATTCCGATTGAAGCCCGACGCAGGCTATGGGTTTTCCGGTTTCATCAAAATTTGTTCCGGGTCCCCAGGGAATCTGTTCGCTTCCGAGATCTGCAAATTCCTGAAAATAGGGCGAAAGTTCTTCAAGAGAGCCGATTTCATTTTCAACCGCAGGTTCGCTTTCCGGTTCCGGTTCGGAAGAACTGCTTTCGGAACTTTCGGGAATTTCCGGCTTTATTTCAATGTTTGCGGAAAGGTTTTCTTCCCGCTCGATTATATTATCATCTTTTTCGGGTTCCTTTTTTCCGAAGGAACAGCCGGAAACCAAAAGACAAAGCGCAAGAAAAAGCGCCAGAAGTTTTGTTTTTTTCAAAAAAATACCTCCCCGCCGTTTGAATTTATTTTTACAGTTTTATTTTACCACAAAATCCGAAAGATAAACCGCTTTTTGTTAAAAAAATTATTCTTTTCTCTTTTATTTTTATTAATAATCGGTTATAATCATTTTAATCGTATATTTTTACAACCACGCTTAATCTGCGATGACATAAATATCATGACACTATCAGGAGGAATTATTCTTGATAACTATTTTTGACATTGTTGCAATGCTGGGCGGTCTTGCTCTTTTCCTTTACGGAATGCATATGCTCAGCGCAAGCCTTGAAAAAATGTCCGGAAGCAAGCTTACAAAAATTCTTGAAAAGCTTACCGGAAGCGTCTGGAAAAGCGTTGCCCTCGGCGCGGGAATAACCGCCCTTGTTCAAAGCTCTTCCGCAACAACGGTTATCACCGTCGGTCTTGTAAACTCCGGAATTTTAAAGCTTGGCAATGCAATCGGAATCATCATGGGTTCCAACATCGGTACAACCGTAACTTCCCACCTTCTCCGCCTTACCGAAATTTCCGGAACAAGCGGACTTATGCAGTTCCTTAAACCGGATTTCTTTGCTCCGGTTTGTGCAATAATCGGTGCGGCCCTTGCAATGTTCACCAAAAAGACCAAAACCATAACCATTGGTGAAATCCTCACCGGTTTCGGTATGCTCTTCATCGGTATGGATCTTATGGAAGGAGCACTTTCTCCTCTTCGTGAATCTCCGCTTATGGGCGAACTTTTCGTAAAATTCGGCAGCAACCCGATCCTCGGAATTATTGTCGGCGCGGGAGTTACCGCAATTATCCAGAGTTCTTCTGCTTCCGTCGGTATTCTCCAGGCTCTTTCCGTAACCGGCGCGATTTCCTGGGCTTCCGCAATTCCGATTATTCTCGGTCAGAACATCGGTACAACCATTACCGCAATGCTTTCCGTAATCGGTGCTTCCAAAAACGCAAGAAGAACCGCTATTGCCCATCTTTATTTTAACGTAATCGGTACGATCGTTTTTACCGTTGCTGTTTTTGCAATTCAGGCGGCGGGAATCGGAGATTTTTGGGATAACCCGATCAACAAATCCGGCATCGCGAACTTCCATACCATCTTCAACGTAACAATGACCGTTCTTTTCCTTCCCTTCATCGGTCTTTTGGAAAAGCTTTGTATGAAAACAATTCCCGCGGACGGAACCGAAATCGATTCCGATACTTCCGAACTTGCTCCGGGTCTTGTTTCCAACCCCATTGCGGCAATTTCCGCTTCCGAACTTATCCTTAAAAAGCTTATGGGCGTAACCTCCGACTGCGTAAAATGTTCCCTTGAAAAACTTAACGGCGGCGACCCGAAACTCGGTGAAAGAATTTCCGAACAGAACACCGCCATTGTAAGAATGGAAGATAATCTCAGAATCTATCTTCTTAAAGTTGCGGAAGGAAGCCTTTCTCCCGCCCAGGAAAAAACCGTTACCGAAATGATCGGAAGAGCCGACGACTGCGTCCACATCGCCGAACACTGCCTTAAAATCCGCGATACCGCCGAGGATATGTCCTCCAAAAACAAAGGTCTTACCATGGCGGGAAAACGCGAATTTGATGTTCTCAGCAAGGCTTTGCTCACCCTTATGAACACCGCCGCTGAAGGTTCCAACGCAAAAGACAAACGCGCGGACGCAAAAATCGAACCTCTCTATTTCGTTGTTACCGAAATGACCGAGCATATCAGAAGCCGCCATATGGACCGCCTTAAAAACGGCGAATGTTCCTATGAGGCTGGTTCTCTCTTTATGGGAACCCTTATCGACGTTGAGCGAATTGCAAAACATTGTTCCACAATCGGCGTTTCCCTTGCTCTTCAGTTCAAGGATAATTCCCTTTCCGAACAGGAATTTGCCCGCAGAATCCACCGCGGCGATACCGAACATTTTATGGAACATTATATCGATTATAAAAACGAATTTTTCTCTCCGCTTGTTGCGGAATAAATCAGAAAACAAAAAGGAGTGCTTCTTTGCGAAGCACTCCTTTTTTAATATAGTGAGAAAATAGCAGAGCCGAAAAGTATTTGTATTAAAATAGAACGGTCAGGACCGTTCCCTGCATTTCCGCCCTTCCGTCTTTTGTCCTGCGGACAAAATCCATCTCCACTGATAGGAGGAGCTTTTTTACAAAAAACAACCGAGCTGAAAAAGTAAAATGAAAATCCGCCGTCGACCTGAACGATGGCGGTTGAGATTCGAAAACTCCAATCTTCCGGTGGTGAGTTTATTCCCCCTTTTTCAAAGGGGGAATCGCTTGCGGGAGCAAGCGGTTAGGGGTTTGAACTTTTCTTTCAGGTGCAACCCGGTTTCTTTTGGTTACAAAAGAAATGGGGTTTCATTTATGTTAAAACGGGCGGATAATATCCGCCCCTACGTTATGAAAGCTTTTTCAAAAAAACAAAGGCACTTCATTGCGAAGTGCCTTTGTTATGTTTTTAATTATTTCTGTTCTTCTTCAATGGCTTTGAGAAGGATTTCTTTTGCGTATGAAATGGATTCTTTTACGCAGCCATCTTCAAAAGGAACGTGGAGGTTTGCAACTTTGAGAAGGCCGAGATAGCTCTTGCTTCCGCCGGCGTTGCAAAGTGCAAGGTAATCTTTCCATGCCTGCTCTTTGTTTTCGGCATAGCGTTTTTTGAATTCCATTGCGCCCATGGTGGTAAGGGTGTAGTTGATGTAGTAGAACGGATAGAGGAAGATATGGAGCTTGTGGTACCAATAACCGCCGCGGTCCATAAATTCATCGTCGGAATAGGCTCTCCAGGGCATATATTTTTCTTCGAGCTTATGCCATTCGTAAGTTCTTTCCTTCGGGGTAAGGTCGGGGTTTTCATAGATGATATGCTGGAATTCGTCAACAGCTACGCCGAAAGGAACGAAGGTAAGGGCTTCCTGAAGATGTGCAAAACGGTATTTGTCCGCCATATCTCCGAACATGTATTCAGCATAGGGATAGCAGAACTGTTCCATGGACATGGAATGGATCTCCGCAATATCGGTGCTTTCGTGGAAATAATCGGAAACCGGCTGGTGGCGCATTGCGCAATAACCTGCAAAGGCGTGGCCGAGTTCGTGGGAAAGAACCTGCATATCGAAAATTGTGTGGTTGAAGCAGCTGAAAACAAAGGGCGCTTTATATTTTTTAAGGCTGGTCATATAACCGGTGGAAGCTTTTCCGGGTTTGTTTTCAAGGTCCATAAGGTTGTGGTCGATCATAAAATCGATGAATTCGCCGGTTTCGGGGCTTAATTCATGGTACATTTTTCTCGCCTGTTCAACAAGGAATTTTGCGTCGCCGATGGGTTCCGCGTTTCCGTCCGGGAAGATGAATTTTTCATCATAAGCCATGATTTTATCAACGCCTATGCGTTTTGCCTGGGCTTTATAAAGTTCTTCGCAAAGGGGAACAAGGTCGTTTTTGACCTGCTCGCGGAAAGCGGCAACTTCCTTCTGGCCGTAATCGCTTCTGCCCTGGTTGATGTAACCGAGGGGAGTGAAAGTTTCGTAGCCAAGAGCTTTTCCCATTGCGGTGCGGCATTTTACGAGTTTATCAAAAATTTCTTCCATTTTTTCTTCGTTGGAAGCATAAAATTCGGAATATTTTGCGAAAGCAGCCTTACGAACTTCGCGGTCAGGGTTTCCAAAGTAGCTCTGGATTCCATAGAGATTGAGAACTTTTCCGTCAAATTCGATGTTTGCGGTTGCCATAAGTTTCTGATATTCGGTGGTGAGCATTGCCTGTTCCTGAAGATAGGGAATAAGTTCCGGCTTAAAGGAATCAAGCTCGCGGCGGACCTTCATAAGAAGTTCCGGACCGAAATCTTCGTCAATTTCTTTTGCGAAGGGGCTTTCGGCAAGAGCTTTTGCATATTCGGTAAAAGTTGCCTGAGCAACGGGAAGGCGCTGGTGAAGAAAAGCCATTTCTTCTTCATAAAATTTATCTGTGGTGTTAAGGGTGTTGCGGATATGGGCAACGGTGAACATTGTTTCCGCTTCTTCGCCGGCTTTGTCATAATCAAGGATTATCTGTTTGACTTCCTCATAACTTTTTGCCGCGCGGAGTTTTGCGGTATATTCCTTACAGGTTTCCTCCATTTTATCAACGTCCGGGCGGACGTATTCAATTTTGTCAAAAGCAAAGTTTTCCATGTTAAAAAACAATTCCTTTCAATAAAAATTTTACAAGGTAATAATAGCAATTTTCGTTCATCAAGTCAATGAAAGTCAATTTTTAAAACAAAAAAATCTTTAAGAAAAACGGATTCTTCGCTTCGCACAGAATGACATTTATTTGTCATTGCGAATCCGCCGCAGGCGGATGTGGCAATCCGTTTATTATCTTGACAGTGAATAAATATTTCCCTGCTGCACTCCGATTTGTGGATTTGGTCTCAAAATCTTTGGACAAAAAAAGAGACACTTCCTTGCGAAGTGACTCTTTTTCGAAAACTTTTTATTATAAATCGTATCCTTTAAGGAAAACCTTGAAAAAGCGAACGCCTTCCGCAAGGGCGGAAAGAGTTACGTTTTCGTTTACTGCATGGCAGGCGGCGTTCTGTTCGTTGCTCATTCTTACCGGGCAGAAACGAAGAGCATTTTCCGTAAGGGCATGGAAATGGCGGCAATCCGTTCCGCCCATAATGACATAAGGCGCAACTCCGATATCCGGGAACTGCTTTTTGATGCAGTCGGTAAGATAGGCATATTCCTTTGAATGGATATTGGAAACGGGCGAAGCGTCCCTTGCCTGGATTATCTCGATTTCAAGGTCATATTTTTTCGCATATTTTTTGAGCACCGCAAGGCTTTCCTCACAGTTCTGATGAACGCTTGTGCGAAGGTTCGCAACAAGATAGGGCTCCTTCGGAATTACGTTGCAGGCATCGGAACCTTTCATCATAGTGAAGCAGCAGGTTGTTGAAAGAATCGCTTCGCCGAAGGGCGAAACTTTCGGCATAAGAGCTATCAGTAGCGGTTTGAAAAGCCAGATGTTGCCGAGGAGCATTCTCATTCCAAAATTAAAGGAAGGCGCCATTTGGGCAAACATCTCATAAACTTCCGGAATAAGCTGTTTTTTAAACGGACGTTTTTTCTCAATTTCGTTCGCAAATGCAAAAAGTCTTGCGGCGGGGGTGTTTCTTGGTGGGGTGCTGCTGTGGCCGCCTTTTCCCTTTGCGGAAATTTTAAGGTCCATATAACCTTTTTCGGTAACGCCGATGACCGCATACTGGCGATCCATTCCGCCGATGGGTTTATCAACAATGGCGCCGCCTTCGTCAATTACTATCGCAAGCTCAACGCCTTTTTCCTTAAGATACCGAACAGCGGAAGCCGCGCCGTTGCCGCCGGTTTCTTCATTTATCGCATATTCAAGATAAATATCGCAAGGCGGTACAAAACCTTCCTCAATAAGTTCCTCAATCGCCTGGAGCTCAACGTACATTGTGCTCTTGCAGTCCATGGAACCTCTTCCGTAAATATCACCGTCGATTACTGTTCCGCTGTAAGCTGGGCATTTCCAGCCGTTATCGTTTGCGGGAACAACGTCCTGGTGGCCCATGAAAAGAATGGGCTTTCTGGAAGGATCCGTTCCCTGCCATCTGTAAAGAAGGGTTCCGTTCAGAACGTTTTTTTCAAAAGTCTTATGTACGTTCGGGAAAAGTTCTTCGAGGACTTCGTGAAATTTGTAAAATTCCGAAAGATCCTCGTCCTCGTTTTTGGAAACGGTCGGAACTCTTACCATATCGCCGAGTTTTTTTGCGGCAATTTCAATCTCCTCTTCGGTGATTTCCGTTTTGCATTCGCCGATTGCCGGCGCTTTTATTGAAAGGGTCCGGATAACGGCGATTATCAGAAGAACGGCGATTATTCCGAGAACGCCGAAAATTATATAGGTCATTTTTTATGCCTCCGAATTTGCTTTCTGAATTTTGCGCATTTCCGCCATTTCTTTTTCAATGGGGTGGAAAATTGCGATAACAAGCATTATTCCGGCGAAAATCATCGGAACCCAGCCGAGAAGGGCGCAGATGGTATCGATTGCGCTTTGGGGCTGTGTTGCAAGTTCCGCATTGAATCCTGCGGCGCCGAGGGCCGCGGTCATTGCAAGGTTAACTCCGGCTTTGGAAAGTTTTGCCGCAAGGTTATCACAGGTCGAAACAAGGCTGTCGATTCTTCTGCCGTTTCTGAATTCGATAAGGTCGGAAAGGTTGTTGCGGTTTGTGTTGAAAAGGACAAATGCAAAAGCCATTGCCACCGCAACGGTTATTCCGTTGATATAAATGGTGACGTAGGAATAAGGATTGATAAGGAACGGGATTTTTCCCACAAGATAAATTGCGGAACCGAGGATCATGGTGTTTCTTCTTCCGATTTTTTTATCGACCGGAATGCAGGCAAGAGTTCCGATAACGGAAGTTGCGAGGAAAACAGCCATAATCGGGGTTCCGGCGGAAGCGGAACCGAGAACATAGGTTGCATAGTAGTTTACGGTGCTCATTATGAGAAGGTTAAGGATTCCGTAAACGATTATATAAAGGGCGTTCATTACCCAGCTTTTGCAGGAAAGAAGCATTTTGAAAACTTCGATAATTCCGAGTTTGGAATCGTCCTCCGCCTCCTGCTGGATTCTTTCTTTTGTTGTAAAATAATGGGCAAAGCTTCCGATTATGCAAATTGCACCCATAACCGCCGCGGCATAGATAAAAGCGGTCTGGCCGGCTTCGTTTGCCATTACGTTTCCGTTTTCATCAAGTCCGCCGAAAAGGTCGAGAAGCGGATAAAGCGCAACGCCGCCGATTCCGCTGCCGACGCATCCGCCAAGGTTACGGGCAACGTTTATTGCTCTTCTGTCGGAATCGCGGTTTGTTGCAAGGCCGCCCATGCTGTTATAAGGAATCGCCGCAAAGGTGTTGAAAAGTTCGAAAAGGAAATAAATCGCTATTGCGATTGCAAGCTTCATTCCATAGGCAACGTCGAAGCAGGTAAACATCAGAACGACCGTTACAGCCCAGGGAACCGCGCACCAGAGCGCAAAAGGACGGCATTTTTCACCGTTTTTAAAAGTATGGTTAACTGCCCAGTAACCGACAAGCGGATCGTTCACCGCGTCCCAGACTATTCCGAGAGCGGTTATCATTCCGGCATGTTCAATGCGAATCCCCATTACATTTGTGAGGAAGAAGAGATAGAACAAATCCTTGAAATTAAAAACAACGTTGCTGGCTGTGGAGAAGGTGCCGAAACCCAGCTTTTCCGCAAAACCCAGTTTTGGGGTTTCAATATATTTGCTGTCAGTCTGCATAGCAAATCCTCTTTTCTTTAATACTGTAATTCGTTAAAGCGATTATAGCACAAACCGGTTCCTATTTCAACCGTTAACGCATAAACAGAAGATAAAAAATGGGCTTGACAAATTTGTTCTATCGGAGTAGAATGAAATCGTAGAATTCTACTGCAATAGAACAAGAGGTGACAAAAATGACCGAAAAACTTTTTTCTTCAGAAATCCGCGTTATGGAACTTCTTTGGAAAAACGGCGAAATGACCGCAAAGGAATTGGCCGCCGCCCTTTCCGAATCCATCGGTTGGAGCAAGACGACAACCTATACCGTCATTAAAAAATGCGTTGAAAAAGGCGCGGTTATCCGCACCGACCCGGGATTTTCATGCAAAGCAGCCGTTTCAAAAAGCGAAGTTCGCGAATCGGAAGCTTTTGAACTTGTTGACCGGCTTTTTGAAGGTTCACCGGACCTTTTGGTTTCCGCCCTTATCGGAAGCGGAAAGATAAGCCCCGACCAGCTTAAAAACCTTCGTGAACTTGTAAAAAGCATGGGTGAAGAACAATGACCGGGCTTCTTTTTTCAAACATTGCGGCTTTTGCCGCAATTTTTGCCATTGCTTTTCTTCGAAAGTTATTGAAAGACAAAGTTTTTTCAAAAGTTTTTGTGCTGCTTTGGATTCTTGTGATTTTCCGGCTTCTTCTTCCTTTTGAATTTTCTTCCGGCGCAAGCATTTATGCTTCCGTTAAAGAACCGGAAACCGAAAATTTTGAAATAAATGATTTTATTTTTGGGGAAGAATTTTCCGGAAAAGAATTTTTTGTTCAGAAAGAGGAACCTGCAAACCGTTCCGAAAGCTTTGTTTCTGAAAAAACAGAAATCTCTTCAAAAGCTATTCTCCGTTTCATTTGGCTTTCGGGGTTTGCTTTTTGCGGCGGTTCCTTTGCTTTACGCCACCGGAAAAACACAAAACAAATCCTTTTGGACTGTGTTCCGGCTAACGATATTCCCGCAGAATTTTCCGAAGGAAGAATTCAATTTTTCAAAAGTTCTTCCGCAGCTTCACCCCTCAGCTTCGGAATTTTCCGCCCGGTTATTGTCATTCCGGAAAACATTCCGAAAGAGCAGCTTTCTTTTGTCATTATGCACGAACAGACGCATATCAAAGACCATGACGCGGTGCTTAAGGCACTTGCGCTTTTTGCCCTTTCGCTCAACTGGTTCAATCCGGCTGTCTGGTATATGGTGAAATTATTTGACCGCGATATTGAAAGATATTGTGACGAAAGGGTTCTTTCGGCACTTGGGAATGAAAAAGCCGCTTTTTATGCAAACACGATCCTTGATTTTGCGGAGCGCGAAAGTCTTTCCCTGAACTTCTTCAGCGCCGCGTCGCTTTGTGAAAGAGTGACATCTATCATGAACAACAAAAAGAAAAAAACAAAATTTTTACCCGTTTTTCTGGTTTTCGGGGCGGTCGTTTTTATAATGACCGCCTGCGGAACTGTTCCGAAAGAGCCGGAAGAAAAAAAGGATTTCGGCGAACTTATCGAAGTGCTTGAAAGCGCAAACTGGCAGTTTTCCATGGAAAACCAGTACGTTATCGACCTTGAATCTGGAAATCTTGATGCAAGAGTTTTTAAAATTATCGATGATGAAGAAAATGAATTTTACTCCTATTCTTCAAATTTTACAGACCTTCCTGTTGAAAGAATAATCGTAAAAGACCTTGGCTTTTCCGAAAACGTTACCGCCGGGATTCAGTGTTTTAAAGCTCATAACGAAACCATCGGCATAAGCAATTATAAAGAACTTCTGGAATGCGGTTTTAAAATTGAATATAACAACAGCGAGATAGTTGTTTCAACAGAAAAACCCATTGGAGATAAAGTTCCGGAATTTTCTCTTTCTCTTCATGTCAATCTTGAAGAAACGGAAATAATCAGCGAAAACACAGAGGTTTTCTATTTCGGAATGCCGAACAAAAACGAAGAGTATTCCCGGGAAAAACACGCAAAGGAAATTCGCTTTATTGATGAGCCGATAGAAGAAAACAATAAAATTTCTTCTTTTGAAAAAACGGAAATCTCGTTTGTTTCTCCTGTTGATTCTGGGTGGATCGTTTCCGATGCAGAAAGTTACAAAACGCATCCCGGAATCGACGTTTTCTGCGAAGAAGGTACTGCAATTTATGCCGCAGCTGATGGAGAAGTGTTTTTGGTCGATAACAATTTCCTCGATTACGGAAAATCCATTGCAATTGACCATGGTGATACCTTTTCCACATTTTACGGCAGTTGTTCCGAAATATATGTTGAACAGTTTGATCATGTAAAAACCGGTGACCTTATTGCGATAGCAGGCTCGACCGAAGCCGGCGGCGATCCTCATTTACATTTTGAACTTCGCAAGGGCAAATCTCAACTTGACCCAATGAAACTTCTTCCCTTTGCGAACACTTCTTACGAATATTCTTCGGAATCTGAAATTGAATTAGTTCCTCCCGTTGAAAACGGTTACATTGCCGCCGAATTCGGAAGTTACAAAGGTCATAACGGAATGGATATTGCAAGCGAAGGCGGAACCGGCACCGAAATTCTTGCCGTTGCAGACGGCCAGGTTGTCAAGGTCAAATTGGACAACACCGGCTACGGTTACCACGTTATCATCAACCATGGCGGCGGAATTCAGACTCTTTACGCTCATCTTCACGATATCCATGTTGAATTTGGGCAGGAAGTTAAAGCAGGCGAAATCATCGGTACAATGGGTTCAACCGGAAATTCCACCGGAATTCATCTTCATTTTGAACTTCGAATAAACGGCGAATACACCGACCCTTCCGAATTTATAACACTTTCATAAAAGAAACCCCCGTGCTCAAATTTTGAGCACGGGGGTCTTTTTTATATTCTTGAGCATCAGAACACAAAGTTTCCGTTTTCGAAGATGGTTACTTCTTTTCCGTCGCGGGTCTTTCCGGTTATTGAAAGGTCTGCGGTTCCGACCATAAAGTCAACGTGAACACCGGCAGAAGCGTTTATTCCTCGTTCAAAAAGTTCCTCTTCGGTCATATCGTCGCCGCCTTCAATGCTGGAAGGATAGGCTTCGCCGAAAGCGAAATGGCAGGAAGCGTTTTCATCAAAAAGGGTGTTGAAGAAAGTGATTTTGCTGTTGGAAATCGGGGAATCATAAGGAACAAGGGCGATTTCTCCGAGATAGCGGCTGTTTTCGTCGGTATCGAGAGCCTTGTTAAGAACTTCCTCGCCTTTTTCCGCGGTTGCTTTTACGATTTTTCCGTTTTCGAACTCAAAGCGGATTTTATCGACAATGTTTCCGTTAAGAACAAGGGGTCTTGCGGAATAAAGAACGCCGTTCACTCCGTCGCGCTTCGGTGCGGAAAAAATTTCTTCGGTGGGCATATTTGCGACAAATTTGAAACCGGCTTTTGAGGTATCTCCGCCCGCAAGCCAGCGGCAGTTTTCCGGAAGCTCAACAACAAGGTCGGTTCCAAGGGAGTTTTTGTAATGAACGGATTCGAGGTTCATTTCGTTGAGGATATTTGCTCTGCGTTCAAGGTTTCCGCAATGTTCTTTCCAGGCTTCAACAGCGTCGCCGTCTTTGGTGATGCGGACCATTTTGAAAATTGTTTCCCAAAGTTTTTCGTTTGCTTCTTCCCCTTTAAGTTCCGGAAAAACTTTTTCCGCCCAAGCGGTTATCGGAACGGAAGCAACGCACCAGGGGAATCCGTTTGTCATTTCGAGGTTATAAAAATCCTTGAGGTCCCGGTTGGAAGCTATGCTGTAGCGGCGCTGGCGTTCCTGGTCAACTCCTTTAAGATTTTCCGGGTCTGCGGCGGCGATGGAAATATAGCCTGCGCCCTCTTTTGCAAGGGTGTTGAGCCTTTCTGCGTCCCAGCTGTAAACGCCGTCAAAAAGGCTGTCATCGGCTCTGAGCCAATGTTCGCGGGTGCAGTAATCGTCTCGCCAGAGCATTACAACGTCCTTTGCGCCAAGGTCATAGGCGGCGGTTGTGAGAAGTCTTCCGAAATCGGCGCGGTCAACGGGGCAGTTTATTACAAGGGTCTGGCCTTTTTGGAGGTTGATTCCGACCCCGACGATAAGTCTTGCATATTGCCAAAGCATTTTTTGGTTCATATAAATTTCCTTCCTTAAAAAAGCGGCGGGAGCAAGCCCCCGCCTTTTTATTTTGTGTTAACGCTGCTTCGCAGCTACACCTCATCCGTCAGCCAAAGGCTGACACCTTCCCCTCAAGGGGAAGGCAATTTTATTTTGCAACGAAGTTGACGAGTTTTCCGGGAACGCAGATTTCTTTGATAATGGTTTTTCCTTCAAGTTCTGCTGCGGCGGCTTCTTTTGCTGCTGCGATGCAGGTATCTTTATCTGCGTCTGCGGCAACATTCATTCTTGCTTTGATTTTTCCGCAGATCTGAACTACCATTTCGATGGTTGCGTCAACACATTTTGCTTCATCGTAAGCGGGCCAATCCTGTTTACAGAGGAGTTCGGAATGACCGAGAACTTCCCAGAGCTCTTCGGTGATATGGGGTGCAAAGGGATTGAGAAGAGTAAGGAAGAGTTCGTATTCATCTTTGGTGATGCTTCCGGTGGCGGTGATATCGTTGATAAGGCTCATCATTGCGGCGATTGCGGTGTTTGCTTTAAGGTTATCAACGTCTTCGCCGACCTTTTTGATGGTCTTGTGGAAATTGCTTTCGAGTTCGCTGCGGATTCCTTCGCCGGACATGATATCCTGAAGAGCCCATACTCTGTCGAGGAAGCGTTTGCAGCCTTTGATGGAGTTGGTGTTCCAGGGAGCGGCTTTTTCAAAGTCGCCGATGAACATTTCGTAAAGGCGGAGGGTATCTGCGCCGTAATCACGGATTACATCATCGGGGTTTACTACGTTTCCGCGGGATTTGGACATTTTCTCGTTGTTTTCGCCAAGGATCATTCCGTGGCTGGTACGTTTGGAATAGGGTTCCTTGGTGGAAACTGCGCCAATGTCATAAAGGAATTTATGCCAGAAGCGGCTGTAAAGCAGGTGGAGAGTGGTGTGTTCCATACCTCCGTTGTACCAATCTACAGGCATCCAGTAATCAAGAGCTTCTTTGGAAGCAATTCCGGTGGTGCAGGTGGGGTCGCAATAGCGGATGAAATACCAGGAAGAACCTGCCCACTGGGGCATGGTATCGGTTTCGCGGTGTGCATGGCCGCCGCAGCAGGGACAGGTTGTTTCAACCCAATCGGTCATGGTGGAAAGAGGGCTTTCGCCGGTATCGGTGGGTTCGTAAGATTCAACTTCCGGAAGGAGAAGAGGAAGCTGGTCTTCCGGAACAGGCTGCCAGCCGCATTTTTCGCAATAGATCATCGGGATGGGCTCGCCCCAATATCTCTGACGGCTGAATACCCAGTCGCGGAGTTTGTAGTTGACTTTTGCGTGGCCGATGCCTTCTTTTTCAAGGTATTCGATCATTGCTTTTTTGGCTTCCTCAACGGTCATTCCGTCTTCAAAGCCGGAGTTTACCATGATTCCCTCATTGCAGTCGGTATATGCTTCTTCCTCAACGTTGCCGCCTTTTACGACTTCGATTATCGGAAGACCGAATTTTTTAGCAAACTCCCAGTCGCGGGTATCGTGTGCCGGAACGGCCATGATAGCACCGGTTCCGTAGGAAGTGAGAACGTAGTCGGAAATAAAAATCGGGATTTCTTTTCCCGTAACGGGGTTGATGCCTTTAACGCCTTTGAGCATTACGCCGGTTTTGTCTTTTGCAAGTTCGGTACGTTCAAAGTCGGATTTTTTCGCGGCTTCTGCCTGATATGCTCTTACTTCGTCGATATTTTCAAGTCTATCAGCCCATTTTTCGATATATGCGTGTTCCGGGCTCATTACCATATAGGTTGCGCCGAAAAGGGTGTCGCAGCGGGTGGTATAAACGGTGAGAACGTCGCCGAGGGTGGTGTTGAAGTTAACTTCCGCGCCGGTGGAACGGCCTATCCAGTTTTTCTGGGAGGTTTTTACTCTTTCGATGTAATCGACTTCGTCGAGGTCATCGATAAGGCGCTGGGCATATTCGGTGATTTTGAGCATCCACTGGGATTTGACTTTGTGGACAACTTCGCTTCCGCAGCGTTCGCAAACGCCGTTTACAACTTCTTCGTTTGCAAGAACAACTTTACAGCCGGTGCACCAGTTTACGTTTGCCTCTTTTTTATAAGCAAGACCACGTTTGAAAAGCTGGATGAAAATCCACTGGGTCCATCTGTAATAGTTGGGGTCGGTGGTGTTGATTTCGCGGTCCCAATCGAAGGAAAGTCCGAGGGATTTGAGCTGGGCTTTGAAATGGTCAACGTTGTTTTTGGTTACAATTTCGGGATGGATGTGGTTTTTGATTGCAAAGTTTTCGGTAGGAAGACCGAAAGCGTCCCAGCCCATGGGATAAAGGACGTTATAGCCCTGCATTCTCTTTTTTCTGGAAACAATATCCAAAGCGGTGTAGGAACGGGGATGTCCTACGTGAAGTCCCTGTCCGGAAGGATAGGGGAATTCAACAAGTCCATAAAATTTGGGCTTGGAATAATCGGTGGTTGCGGCATAGGGTTTCTTTTCGTCCCAGATGTCCTGCCACTTCTTTTCAATTGCGGCGTAATCATAGCCTTTCATTTTTCGGTTCCTCCAGTTTAACTAAAATGCGCCCCTTGTTAAAGGGGAGAGGGCCACATCGCGTAAGCGGTGGCGAGGGGATTCTTTTTTGTGCTGAGCTCTTTGTTGTGGCGGAAATCTTTACAGAATCCCTCCACCGTGCGTACCGCAACGGTCCCCCTCCCTTTAGACAAGGGAGGCAATAAAAAAATCCCGTCTTTCGCAAAACGAAAGACGGGAGCATAATTTTACCCGCGGTACCACTTTCTTTGGCGCAAAAGCGCCCGGCTCAAATTCCGTATAACGGCGGCGCCGTCCGGTTTTACTTTTGCGGAAAACCGCAATTTCTTCCGGCTGCTCGAAAGTGAGTTCATCTGCTTTTTCAATGCCGCATTTCACCAAAACTGCGGCTCTCTTTGATTGAAAAAACAAATTACTTGTTCTTTGTCAAAGCATTTAAGCTATTTAAACACATTAAAATTATAATAACAAGATTAAAGGGGCTTTGTCAAGGGATTTTTGAAATTTTGCGCAGCGACCCTTCGGGTTACCTGTTAATCCCTCTTCAGTCATTTCCTTCGGAAATGCTACCTTCCCCTCTGGGAAGGCTTATTTTATTCTTCCTCGAAATTGATTTCCTCGATTTTTGCGTCGGACCAAAGTCTTTCAAGGGAATAGAATTCGCGGACTTCGTCGTTGAAGATATGGACGATTACGCTTGCGTAGTCCATGAGGATCCAGCTTGCGGAAGAATAGCCTTCAACTCTCTGGGGTGCGATTCCGTCCTCATGGCCGAGTGCGAAATCGATTTCATCGGAAAGGGACTGGACGTGGCTTTTGTTGGTTGCAGAAGCAATTACAAAATAATCGCCGATGCTGCTGATTTCGCCGATTTTGAGCACGCGAAGTCCGATTGCTTTTTTGCTGTCAAGGATTTTTGCAATTCTAAGTGCAAGTTCTCTGGATTCCATTAGGTCATTTCCTTTCTTCAAATGTTATCAAAACGTTTTTATATTCTTCCAAAAGCGCTTCGGTATCCTTTCCTTTCGGAAAACCGCGTCTTTCAAGGTCACCGGCTATCCAGCGGACGCCATAGGCAATTCCCTGGTCAAGGTCAAAATCTGTAAGATTGCGGGTATATTCCGCATCGGGATAGTTTCTTTCTGCGCTTGTCAAATCTGCCATATATATAACTTTTTCAAGAATGCTCATATTCCCTCTTCCGGAAGTGTGGTAACGCACCGCGTTGAGCACGTCTTTATCAGTAACTCCGAGTTCGTGCTCACAATATACCGCTCCGGCAATCGAATGCCAAAGCGCCGGAGATTTAAGGGTATCTTCGTCAAGTTCGATTCCGGCATTTTTGATTATTGAGAGTTGTTCTTCGTTGGGTATACCCTTGCAGATATCGTGGACAAGTCCCGCAAACTCGGCTTTTTTAGGGTCTGCACCGTATTTTTTTGCAAGAAACACAGCTCTTTTTGCAACGTTCAGGGAATGAGCATATCGGTGCTCGTTCATTCTTGATTTGAGCACCGATTTTAGTTCTTCTTCCGGAAGGCGGCAGAATTTTTCGGTATCCATCATTCCGCCTCTTCTTCCGCAGGATAAGTTGCGATGGCCTCGACCGCTGCCGGAAGATAGAAGCCGCGGCCGCAATCGATAATTTCGGAACTTGTTTCCGTTACTGCAAAAGTAATGTAGAAACAGTCCTCATAAGCGCCGAAGAAGTTAAGGTGAAGTATTCCGTTTTCGCGGAGCATTATGCTGTGGAAATATCCGGCTTCTTCCGCTATAAAGTCAAGTTCTTCTTCGGTGGCATTCGGATAATATTTTGCAAGAAGCTCGTCGGTAAGGCCCTGTTTATAGATAATATCCATAACGTCGGAACCGGCTTCATATTTGCGAAGGTCCGCACGGCGAAGGGAATCGTCCGCGCCGTATTCGTAAAATTCGCCGTCTTTGATATAGAACCAATATTTCTTGGTCGTGGGTTCTTCCTGTTTTGCAAGTTCCTCTTCCTCAAAATAATCATAAGAGGTGAATTCAGCGGTAAAATCGGTTCCGCCCTGATATTCAAGTTTGCTGAACATTCCGGAAACAGCGGTTTCGTAAACTTTACTGTTTTCAATTCCGAAAACATAGGTAAGTCCGTCATCATAGTTTTCCGCAAAAAGGAAAACCGCATCTTCAACGTTTACGATTTCGGGGTTTTCCCATTTTCCGCTTTCTTTAAGTTCTGCGGCATAGTTTTCGTTAACGTACCAAAGGACGCCCTCAAGATATTCCGCACCGGCTTTTCCGCAAAAAGCAAAAGCTTCGGATGTTCCGTCGCCGTCAAAATCGTCGAACTGGAACCAGATGGTCTGGCCTTCGCTGTATTCGTTCAGCTTATCGCGGATAACTTCTTCCGCGTCAACGTTTCTAAGCTGTTTTTCCACGTCAACTTTTCCCACAAGGTCATCAAGAAAACCTTCATAGCTTTCTCTCCAACCGCCGGAACAGGCCGAAAGCATCAGCACCACAAGAACCGTCATTGCGGCGAAAAGTATCATTGTTTTTTTAAGCATTTTTTGCCTCCTGGTTTCGGTCAGTTATAATAAAGATAATGATCCCATATATAATCATCAACGCCTTCGGGAACCATTGAGGAAATATCGTCCGCTCTCCGGACAGTTTCTCTTACGGAAGTTGATGAAATTTCCTTGACGTCGATCGGCACTATCACAACAGAAGCTCCATAGCTTCGGAGAACAGCCGCTTCCGCTTCAAGCGCGGAATCATCCTCCCAGTTTCTTGCGGCAACCGCAAGGGTGGCTTCCTCGGTGATTTTGTGCCAGGCATACCAGCGCCGGAAATAAAGGAGCATATCACCGCCCATGAGCAGGAAAAATTCGTCATCGGGATAGATTTCCCGAAGCTGGGCAATGGTATCCGCCATATATCCTTCGTCCTCGCGCTTTATTTCGATATCGGAAATTTCGAAGCCTTCGAGTTTTCCGAAAGCAAGGTTGCACATATTCATTCTGTGTTCCGAAGGAGTCATTGCAAGTCCTTTTTTATGGGGCGGCTGATAGGCCGGAATCACGATTATCTTATCGAGAGAAAGTTCCTCCTTAAAATTCAGCGCGGCATTGACATGCCCCACATGGACCGGGTCAAAACTTCCTCCGTAAATACCGATTCTCATTGGTTTCTCCTTTTTTTAAATCAGGGAAGAATGATTTTGGGTTCCTTAAGGTTGCGTTTGTAAACGACAAATTTTCTGCCGATTACCTGAACGGCTTCGCAGCCTTTGATTCCGTTCATAACAAGCTCGATCGCTTCTTTTGAGGAAACGGGAGAAGTTTCGAGAACGGAAACTTTTACGATTTCTCTTGCGTCAAGAGCTTCATTAATGTTGCCGATTACGGATTCGGTAACGCCTTCTTTGCCGACAGTTACAACTGCGGGGATCCCGTTTGCAAGGCTGCGGAGATAGGCGCGCTGTTTGGTAGTGATCATTAAAATTTCTCCTTATTGTATATTAACTTTTTGTTGGTTTCGTGTTTTAGTCAAAAATAGCTTTTGCAAAAGCTTCCGGATCAAAAGGCTGAAGGTCCTCCGCCTTTTCGCCGACACCGATGAATTTTATCGGAATATCAAGTTCTTTTCGGATTCCGATAACAACGCCGCCTCTGGCGGTGCCGTCGAGTTTTGTAAGAACGATTCCGGTTATGGGGCATGCGTTTCCGAATTCCCTTGCCTGGTTAAGGGCATTCTGTCCGGTGGTTCCGTCAAGAACAAGAAGGGTTTCAACGGAGGATTCCGGAGCTTCCCTTTCGATAACTCTGCCGATTTTTGCAAGTTCGTCCATAAGACCTTTTTTGTTCTGAAGTCTTCCTGCGGTGTCGCAGATAATAACGTCGGCTTTTCTTGCTTTTCCCGCGGCGATTGCATCAAAAACGACTGCAGCCGGGTCGGAACCTTCGGAATGTTTTATAAGTTCCGCACCGCATCTGTCGGTCCAGACTTCAAGCTGGTCGATAGCCGCTGCGCGGAAGGTATCCGCCGCGGCAACAACAACTTTTTTGCCTTCATCCATAAAGTTTTTTGCAAGTTTTCCGATGGTGGTGGTTTTTCCCGCACCGTTTACTCCGATCATCATAATGATCGCGGGTTTATTTTCAATATTGAGTTCCTGGCCGCCGCGAAGCATTTCCGCAACAACTTCGTACATCATTTCGCGGACTTTTTCCGGATCGGAAACTCCTTCTTTTTTAACTCTTTTGCGAAGTTCTTCACAAATTGCGCCTGCAGTTACCGCACCGGTGTCCGCAAGGACAAGAGCTTCCTCAAGTTCATCAAAAAGATCTTCATCAACGTGTCCCCCGGAAAAAACGTCATCAAAACGTTCTTTAAGGGAATCTCTTGTTTTTTTAAGTCCCTCGCTGATTTTGCTGAAAAATCCCAAAGTTTGTTCCTCCTTTTTATTGAGCCTCCCTTGCCTAAAGGGAGGTGTCAGCCGAAGGCTGACGGAGGGATTCCTTTACAAATTCATCAATGAATCTGCAGATTCCCTCAAAATTATGATTTATCTCACCGTTTGGAATTTTAAAAACGGTCAAATTACGTTTTTCAATATGCTCGGTACGGATTTTATCTTTCAAAAGTCCGTCCTTTGTATAATGCTGACTTCCGTCAAGTTCAATTACAAGCCTTGCTCTGTGGCAATAAAAATCGGCAATGTAATCATCGATTATTTTCTGGCGAAGAAAACGGACGGGATATCCTTTCAGAAAATCATACCAAAGATGTTTTTCTTCTTTGGTCATGTTTTTTCGAAGTGCTTTTGCATTTTCAGTAAGCTTTGGATTATGCTGGTAATTCATTTATGAATCCCTCCACCGCTTCGCGGTCCCCCTCCCTTTGACAAGGGAGGCTTTTATTCATCGCTCTGGAGCTGTTTTTCAAGCCACTGCTCCTTGCTGATAAGTACCTGGCGGGGTTTGCTTCCTTCAAAAGGACCGACGATTCCGCGTTCTTCCATCTGGTCAATGATTCTTGCGGCTCTGGCGTAACCGAGCTTCAGCTTGCGCTGGAGCATTGAGGTTGAAGCCATTCCCATTTCGATAACGCATTCGATTGCGGCATCGAGCATGTCGTCGCCGTCATCAAATCCGCCGCCTTCGGAAGAATAATCGTCGGAGGATTTTTTGGTTTTATCCTTAACCGCAAGTTTTTCGATATCGTCGAGGATTCCTTCATCATAGGAAGCAGTTCCGCCGTTTTTGACAAAGCGGACAACTTCCTCAACTTCTCTGTCGGAAACGAAACAGCCCTGAACACGGCGCATATCGGTCTGGGGATAGAAGAGCATGTCGCCTTTTCCAAGAAGTTTTTCCGCGGAGCCATCCGGAAGAATGGTTCGGCTGTCAACCTGGGAAGAGGTTTTGAAAGCGATTCGGCTTCCGATGTTGGATTTTATAACGCCGGTGATAACGTCAACGGAAGGACGCTGGGTCGCAACAACAAGGTGCATTCCCGCCGCTCTTGCAAGGGCCGCAAGGCGGTTGATTGCGTCCTCAACTTCGCTTGATGCAACAAGCATAAGGTCCGCAAGCTCGTCGATTATGATTACAACTTTCGGCATTCTCTGCATATCGTCCCGGGAATCCGCAAGTTTGTTATAACCGTCGATATCGCGAACGGCATTATCCGCAAACATCTGGTAACGCTTGAGCATTTCGGAAACAGCCCAGTTAAGAGCGCCCGCGGCTTTTCTCGGGTCGGTAACAACCGGGATAAGAAGATGGGGGATTCCGTTATAAACGGAAAGTTCAACGACCTTCGGGTCGATGAGAAGAAGTTTTACCTCGTCCGGGCTGGATTTATAAAGAAGCGAAATTATCATCGTGTTGATGCAGACGGATTTACCGGAACCGGTTGAACCTGCAACAAGAAGATGGGGCATTTCCTTAAGGTCCGCAAGAACAATGTTGCCGACTATATCGCGGCCGAGGGCAACGGTGAGTTTTGATTTTGCTTCCTGGAATTCTCTGGATTCAATAAGCTCGCGCATATTGACTATGTCGCGGTTTTTGTTCGGAACTTCAACGCCGACGGCGGCTTTTCCGGGAATCGGAGCTTCGATTCTGACGCTTTTTGCCGCAAGGTTAAGGGCAAGGTCATCGGAAAGGTTCGCAATTTTGCTGACCTTAACTCCCGCTCCGGGCTGAAGTTCATATCTTGTAACGGCTGGTCCGCGGTTTATATCGATAACCCTTGCGGTTACACCGAAACTCTGGAGAGTGTTGGTGAGGGTATCGGCGTTTTTACGCAGTTCTTCTGTGATATCGCCGTTATCGTTATCGCGCATTTTGAGAAGATCGGTGGGCGGGAAAACATAAGGAATCGTTTCAAGGTCGTTCATGATCTCGGTAATTTTCTTTTCCTGCTCGTCCGCAAGAACCTTGAGCTCCGCCTTTTCAATTTTCTTTGCGTTGGCCTGATCAACCATTGCCTTGCTTATGAGTTCCTCAAGGTTCGGATCTTTTTCGGCGGCTTCCGCCATTTGTTCCTTCGCGGGTTTTATCTCTTCGATTTTTTCCATATCCGGAACTTCAACTTCCATATGGGCTTTGAAGCCGTTTATGGGTTCTTCCCTTACCGCGGTTATTACCGGCTTGTCCTGTTTAACGGTTGTAATGGGAACGGAAGGTTCGCCGTCGAGAGGGATATCGATTATTTTTTCAGCCGGCACCTGGTTTGGTTTTGCGTCAACCGGCGGGATTTTTGAAACCGGAGCGGCGGGAGCCGCAGTTGTTCCGAGGAGTTTTTCCTTCGAGCGTTTTACAGAATCCTCCGTTTCCTTCGAAACAAACTTAGGGCCGTCATCAAGGGGAATATCGATCTGGGCCATTTTTCTGGTTTCCATTGCGGCTTTGTGGTGTTCAACCTGTTCGGTATAAACGGTTTTAACCTTATCGCCGACTTTTTTTGTATCCCTTGCAATTCCGATAAGGGTCGTTCCGGTGAGGAGCATCAGATCAACAACAATCAGAACAAGACCGACGATTATTGCCGCAAGCCTTCCCATAAGCGCCATTGCGGTAAGACCATAAATCGTCGAAAGAACGCCGCCGCCGGTAAGTTCTTTTCCGTATGTATAAAGCTGACCGATTTTTTGGAAAACGCTTCCGTCAAGAACCATGTTTTCGCTGAAAACGGTGGTGATTCCGGAAAGAAGGATTATCAGCGCAAGGCTTTCGTAACCCTGGGCGGAAGTCGAAAAAGTCGGTTTTTCCATTGTGTTCATAACCGCAAGATAGATAAACACCGGACCGATAAGATATGCGCACCAGCCGAAAAGACCGAAAAGCGCATAGTGCATGCTCTGCCAAAGGCTTTCGCCTTTGATAAGGGTCATTGCAAGAAAAATTATTCCAAGAGCAAAAAATCCGATTGCGTAAAGCTGGCGGCGGGAAGAAATTTCTGCCGCTGTCGGTTTTTTCCCGGTGGATTTTGTTCCTTTTTTTGTGGTGGTCTTTTTTGTTGCAGCCATTTTTAACAGCCTTTCTTAAATCGTTATAACAGTTCCGCTGATTTTTTCAAAAATTCCGATTGCGACGATTATAACGCCGAGGGGAACGAGATACCAAGCGAACTTTGTGAATTTATCGTTTTTAACAAGAAGTTTAACGGTTTTTATTGCGCCGATTCCGGCGATTAAGGAAACGGCCATTCCGATTATTGCGGCAAGCCAGTTTATTTCAACTTCGCCGGAAATTGCCGCCGGAACTTCGAGGATATTAGCCGCGAGAACCGCCGGAACGCCCATTATAAAAGAAAAGGCGACAGCCTGTTCCCGGGAAACCCCGAGGATAAGTCCGGTGGAAATTGTTGAACCGGAACGGGAAAGTCCCGGAAGAGGAGCGATTCCCTGCATAATTCCCATTCCGAGAGCCTGCTTCCAGCTCATGTTTTCGGCGGTGGCTCCGCCGGTTTTAACGCATTTTCCGGAAACGATAAGCAAAACAGCAGTAAGAAGGAAGCAAAGTCCTTCGACGATTATATCGTTATCCGTTGAAAGGGAATTATAAAAATCGGAGATGAAATAGAAAAAGCAAAGGGGAACAAGACTTATGATAAGAAGAAAAATCATTCTTCTGGAACCGGTCATATTTTCTTTATCGAATTTTCCGGTAACGATTTCTTTTGCCATTGAAAAAAATTCTTTTATCATATCAAGGATATCTTTCCAGAAGGCTATCATAACCGCAAGAAGGGTTCCTAGATGGAGAAGAATGGAATAAATTCCGGCGGCTTCGCCGCTGTTTCCGGTAAAATGCTGATAAATGGAAAGATGTCCGCTGGAGGAAACCGGAAGAAATTCCGTAAGTCCCTGGATTATTCCCTGGATTACTGCGTCAAAAATGCTCATTTTTTCTCCTTTATATGTAGCCGCAAGGCGGCGGTTCAGTGTTTTCTTATATAGCCGGGGGAGTATTCCGTTTTAAGATAATTTTTTAAATCTGTTGAAACAAGGCGGGAAACGGTGAAACCCGAAGGAGTCATTCTTCCCTCGAGAAATCCGCCTTTTATATCCATGGTAACCGTTTCGGGAATATCCGTCGGGAAAATCCGGTCGAAAGGTTCAATAGTCCAAAGCATCATTCCGCCTTTCCCCTTTCTATCTGGGAATAAAGGCATTTTATCGCATCGGAAAGCCCGCCGAGATTATCGATAAGCCCTTCGGAAACGGCGGCTTCGCCGTCGAGAACCGTTCCGACGTCAGTGATAAGTTCGCCGGTGTTGAACATAAGCTCACGAAAACGTTCGGCCTTTATATTCGAATTTTCGGTAACGAATTTTGTTATCCGCTCCTGCATTTTGTCAAAATAGGAAAGAGTTTGTGGAACGCCGAGAACAAGCCCGTTCATCCTGACCGGGTGAATGGTCATGGTTGCGGAAGGAACGATGAAGGATTCCTTTGCGGAACAGGCAAGAGGAACACCGATTGAATGTCCGCCGCCGAGAACAAGGGAAACAGTCGGCTTTTTCATTCCGGAAATAAGTTCCGCAATGGCAAGCCCTGCTTCAACGTCGCCGCCGACGGTATTGAGCATCACGATAAGCCCTTCGATTTCCGGATCTTCCTCAATTGCAACAAGCTGGGGGATAACGTGCTCATATTTTGTGCTTTTGTTCTGCGGCGGAAGGATATAATGTCCTTCGATCTGTCCGACTATCGTAAGACAGTGGATACAGTGTTTTCCCTTTGTTTTTATGACCGAGCCGGTTTCGATGATCTGGTCGGTCTGGGTTTCAATTTCTTCGTTTTCTTCTTCTGGGCAGTTTTTTATTTCCTCTGACATTTTTTATAAAACCTCCGGAGTTTTTTAATATTATGCTTCGGAATTTGTTTTATATGCGCCAGAGCCTATTTTCGTAAATTACATTATAACAAAATAATATTAAATATACAAGTATAAATTATTAATATAAAAAGAGAGCGGTTTCCCGCTCTCTTTTTTTAAACAGATTCATTGAAAGCATAATTAAGGATTGCCTTGCGGCAACGCTGCCTTCGCCCACGCAAACTTTCAGAATACATTATCTTTATTATTTATGGCTGCATTCTCCGAATTCGGGATTTTCCGCACAGATTTTCTCAAGCAGTGACTGAGCCTTCGCACAGCCGAGCATCGCGGAAATATATGTGAGGACATAACCTTTAAATCTTTCATCAAAATTCATTCCGTTTTCATAAAGAATTTCGCCGTAATCTCCCGCCCATTGAACAAATTCATTATATTCATCTCTGTACGAAACGGCATTTTGCTCGCCGCTTTCAATATAGATTTTTAAATTATCATACACATTTCTGTGGAACGGGCTTTTTTGGTACCATTCAAGGGCGATTTCATTGTTTGCCGGAACGCCGATTCCGTTTTCAAACATTTTTCCGACATTTCCCGCACCCCAGGGACTTCCGGCTTCCGCCGCCCGAAGATTCCAGAAAAGCGCTTCGTAAAATTTTTCTTCGGAATAATAGTCTCCTTCTTTTTCGCAAATATCCGCAATTTCAAGCATTGAACGGACATCTCCGGCAAGAGCTTTTTTAAAATACCATGCGTATGTACCTTCCTTGGCTGAAGGCGCAGGTTTGGAAATTTCCGATTCGGTTTTTGTCAAAAGCTTTGGAGATTCGACCTTTACAGCAGGCTTCGGCGGTTTGGGTTTTGCGGTTTCAGCCGGTTTAGAGCGTTCTGCCGGTTTCGGTCCTTCCTTTTTTTCGGCTTTGTCACGGAGTTTTGCAATGGTGTTGAGAAGCGAAGCAGCTTCCTCCGCATAGGTTTTGATTTTTATTTTTCTTCTTGCATTATCCGCATAAAACACCGTGAGTTCATTTACAGAAGATTCCGCCCTTATAAATTTTTCAAAATATGCGCCGCTGGTTACGGAATCGGAAGAAACTATTTTTTCTGTGGTAAGAAGAATTCCGTCTTTTCCGCTTGAGAAAAGGGTTCTGTCCAAAAATGCCACAATTTCTTCGGGTTTTGCGAATTTATCGATATGTTTTATTGCGTTCGAAAGTTGTTTTTTGCTTAATTTTGAAGCCAAAACAAAGTTTCTGCTTGTGATTTTGGGGTATGTTTCAACGGCTTTTTCGAGCAATTTACGGTCATATTTCATTTTTGTTCCTCTTCTCGGAAAGATTTCTTTTATTCTATCACCCTTCGTTAAATAAGTAAACAAAAAATCCCTTCCGGAAATCCGGAAGGGATTTTTATCGGTTTTAAAAAATTACCAGGTGGATTCTTCGAATTTAACTTCGATAAGGTCGCCTTCGGCGGGAACATAGCCCCAAAGACCGACGGTTGCATATTCGCCGTTATAATAGCATGCCCAATATACGCTCCAGTTTTCTGCGTCCTGTTCAAGTTCGCCGATGCTTCCGATCATATCGCCGTCATAAACGGTGTAATCAACGCCGTTTTCTGTAAGATATTCTTCAATAAGGCTTCCGGCGGTTGCGCCTTCGGAAAGTTCCGCTTCGAATTCATAAAGAACTGCGTCGTTGACTGCATCGGAAATTACAAATTTTGCGGTGGGTTTTGCGCCGCAGCCGGCAAAGCAAAGAACCATAACAAGGGCAAGGATTATTGCAAGGATTTTTTTCATTTTTAAAATTCCTCCTTAAAAATTTTCCGCAAAGCGGATTTTTTCAACAACTGAATTATACTCCCGTTTTCCTTCTTCTTCAAGGCAAAAAGCTGTTCCAAACTTGCTGAACTGATTTAAAGAATTTCAGAAAGGGCGGCAAATTCATCAAGAGAGAGTTCTTCCGCCCTTGCGTTCGGTCCAAGACCGCATTGTTCCAAAGCGGAAAGAACCTCGTCTTTCCCGATTCCAAGACCGGAAGAAAGAGAGTTTGTAAGAGTTTTTCTCCTTTGGCTGAAAGATGCTTTTACAATTTTGAAAAAATGTTTTTCGTCCGCAACTTTTACCGGCGGTTCTTTTCGGAGAGTAAGGCGGATAACCGCGGAGGTTACGTTCGGCGGCGGAACAAAGTTCCCTTTTGAAACGTCGAAAAGTTTTTCCGGTTCGCTGTAATAATTGATCGCGGCGGAAATGGCTCCGCAATCTCTCGTTCCGGGTTTTGCGGCAATTCTTACCGCGGCCTCTTTCTGGACCATTACGGTAAGGTTTTCCGCGCCGATATTTTCTTCAAGAAGCTTCATAATAATCGGCGAGGTTATATAATAAGGGAGATTAGCGCAGACGACAAAAGGCATATCGCCGAAATTTTCCTTGATCACGGATTTGAGATCCAGTTCGAGCACGTCCGCATTGAGTATCGTTACATTGTCAAACTCGCCAAGAGTTTCTTTGAGCACGGGCAAAAGTGCTTTGTCAATTTCGATGCTCAAAACTTTTTCCGCCCGAAGGGCAAGTTCTTTTGTGAGCACGCCCATTCCCGGTCCGATTTCAAGAGCACAGATTCCGGGGCCCACACCGCTTTCTTCCGCTATTCTTGGGCAAAGATCAGGGTTTACTATAAAGTTTTGTCCAAAGCTTTTTGAAAATTTGAAGCCATGGCGGCCGAGAATTTCGCGAACGACGTTTATATTCGAAAGTTCAGGCATTTTTATCCTCCTAAACAAATTTTTTCATACTGTTATTATAACTTTTTATTCTTCCTGTGTAAAGATTTAAAAAAGCACTAAACAAAATCAATTCCATTTGATATAATATTAAAAAACTTTTACTTTTGGGAGGATTTTTCTTTGGAATCCCTTGTTTTTGCGTTCAATTCCGTTGCGCCGATAGTGATTATGGTTGCCGCGGGTTATTTTCTTAAAAAATCAAAAATCATAGGAAAAGATTTTTCTTCCGCAGGAAACAGACTTGTTTTCCGGCTTCTTCTTCCGGTAATGCTTTTCGGCAACGTTTATAAAATCGAAAATATCGGAAACTTCGGTTTTTTCCATGTTGCATATTCCGTTGTTATGACGGTTCTTATTTTTGCCGCCGCTGTTTTTTCAAGCGGTTTTGTTACAAAGGACGGTCCAACCCGCGGTTCGCTTGTTCAGGGGATTTTCCGTTCCAACTATGCCCTAATCGGAATTCCCCTTGCCGGAAGTCTTTTCGGTTCGGAAGGAACTTCTTCCGCCGCGGTTCTTTCCGCTTTTGTTATCCCGCTTTTCAATGTACTTGCGGTTGCGGAACTTCTTTATTTTTCCGGAAACGGAAAAAGCCCGGAATTAAAGAGATTGCTTTGGATATCATAAAAAATCCGCTTATCCAGGGGGTTGCGGCGGGTTTTGTGGCCCTTGGTATAAGGGAATTATTTATATCCTGCGGAATCGGCTTCCGTCTTTATGATATCGAACCTGTCGAAAAGGTCGTCGGATATATTTCATCAATGGCAACTCCCCTTTCGCTTATAGTTCTTGGGGCGGATTTTGAATTTTCCGCAATTTCCTCCCTCAAGAAAGAAATAGTTTTCGGAACGGCAATGCGCTGCGCCGCCGTTCCCCTTTTGGGTATCGGAACGGCCTTTCTCCTTTTTCGCGGAGTTTTAACCGGCGCACAATTTGCGGCAATAACGGCGCTTTTCACTGCGCCTGTTGCTGTTTCCAGCGTTCCTATGGCCCAGGAAATGGGCGGAAACACTGTTCTTTCCGGCCAGCTTGTTGTCTGGACAACGATTTTTTCCGCCGCTTCCGTTTTTGTTGCTTCTTTCCTTCTTAAATCCGCCGGAGTTTTTTGAGCACGCGTTTTCTGCTCAAAAAAAGATATATCAAAAGCCCGTGCTCAAGATGAGCACGGGCTTTTGATTTTTTTGGATTAGTTGGGAGAAATCAATCTCTGAAAGGATCTTTTCCTTTATAAGTGGTATGGAGAAGCTCATGAGCTTTATGGGAGTTCGGCTCGCCGAGGAATTCTTCATAAAGTTTCTGAACCTGGGTATTCTTGTGGCTCTGGCGAAGAACGTTTCTCTGGTCTTCGGAATAAAGAGCGGAAGCGCGTTTCTGCATATAGGTATCAAGAATATCGTGGTCTTCGTTCGGAAGGAAAACCGGACGGACATAAGGCTGGCCGCCGCCGTTGATGCATCCGCCGGGACAGCCCATGATTTCGATGAACTGATAAGGACTTTCGCCTTTTCTGATCTGTTCCATAAGAACTTTTGCGTTTTTCATTCCGTGGGCAACGGCAAAACGGAGGATCTGTCCGTTGATTTCGATCTGGGATTCTTTGATTCCGTCGAAACCGCGGACGGAAGTAAAGGCAATTGCGCCGTGCTCTTTGCCGGTAAGAACGTGGTAAACGGTACGGAGAGCAGCTTCCATAACGCCGCCGGTTACGCCGAAGATTACACCTGCGCCGGAAGCTTCGCCCATAATATCCTGGTCGAATTCTTCGTCCGGAAGTTTGGTGAATACGATACCGCTTCTGCGGATCATATCGCCGAGTTCGCGGGTTGTGATAACTGCGTCAACGTCTTTAAGACCTTCGCCGTTAACCATTTCGGGTCTTTCTTTTTCAAATTTTTTCGCAGTGCAGGGCATTACGGAAACAACAAAGATATCTTTCGGGTTGATTCCGTGTTTTTCGGCATAATAGCTCTTGATGATTGCGCCCTGCATCTGATGAGGAGATTTGCAGGAAGAAAGGTGGTCAAGCTGATCTGCATAATAGGTTTCGCAATAGTTTACCCAGCCCGGGGAGCAGGAAGTTATCATAGGAAGAACTCCGCCGTTTTTCATTCTGCCGAGAAGTTCGGTTCCTTCTTCCATAATGGTAAGGTCTGCGCCGAAGTCGGTATCATAAACTTTTTCAAAGCCGAGTCTTCTGAGAGCGGCAACCATTTTTCCGGTAACGGGGGTGCCGATAGGCATTCCGAATTCTTCGCCAAGGGCAGCTCTTACTGCCGGAGCGGTCTGAACGATCACATGGCGTCCGAGGGCCATTGCTTCATCGACTTTTTCAACTTCGGATTTAAGCATAAGGGCGCCGGTGGGGCAGACGGAAACGCACTGTCCGCAAAGGATGCAGGGAGATTTGTCAAAACTTCTGTTTCCGGCAGGTCCGACTATTGCGTTGAATCCGCGGTTTTCATAACCGAGAACGCCGTTTCCGTGGGCGTTTTTGCATCTTGCAACGCATCTTCCGCAAAGGATACATTTGCTGGTATCGCGGACGATCGAAGGGTTGAGTTCATCAATGGTTACCGGGGTCTGGGAACCTTTGAACATATCGGGTCTTGCGCCGGTGAGTTTTGCAACGTGGAGAAGTTCGCATTTTCCGTTTTTGTCGCACTGCTGGCAGTTTACGGAATGGTTGGAAAGAAGAAGTTCAACGGAAGTTCTTCTTGCGGCGGTTGCTTTCGGGGAGGAAATGCTTATTTCCATACCTTCAAAAACCGGGAAAACGCAGGAAGCAACAAGGCTTCTCATACCCTTTACTTCAACAAGGCAAACGCGGCAGGAACCCTGGTTGCATTCGCCGTGGTTAAAGTCGCAAAGGGAAGGAATTTCATAACCGCAGGATCTTGCGGCATCTATTACGGTAAGGCCTTCTTCAACCTGATAAGGATGGCCTTCGATTTTAATATTGATTTTGCTCATTTCTTATGCCCTCCTTACTGATCTTTGGAAATTGCGCCGAATTTGCAGGAAGAGATGCAAAGTCCGCATCTTACGCAAACATCCGGGTCGATAACGAAATTGGTTTTGCCGACAATACCGGAAATTGCGCCAACGGGGCATTTTTTCGCGCAAAGGCTGCAGCGTTTGCATTTTTCCGGATCGATGGAATATACGGTAAGGTTTTTGCAAACATGTGCGGGACATTTTTTGTCCTGGATATGTGCAAGATATTCGTCATAGAAGGAAGCAAGGGTGGAAATAACCGGGTTTGCGGCGCTCTGACCAAGGGAGCAAAGGGAGTTTGTCTGGCAGGCGTTGCCGATGGTTTCGAGTTCTTCAAGATCCTTCATGGTTGCTTCGCCTTCAGTGATCTTGGTGAGAATTTCGAGCATTCTCTTTGTACCGATTCTGCAGGGAGAGCATTTTCCGCAGGATTCGTCACAGATGAATTCCATATAGAATTTTGCAACGTCAACCATGCAGTTATCTTCGTCCATAACGATTGCGCCGCCGGAACCCATCATGGAACCGAGAGCAACAAGGTTATCGAAGTCGATGGAAACATCAAGCTCGTCAGCAGTGATACAGCCGCCGGAAGGACCGCCGGTCTGGATTGCTTTGAATTTTTTGTCATTGGGAATACCGCCGCCGATATCGTAAACAAGTTCGCGAAGGGTTGTACCCATGGGAACTTCAACAAGACCGACGTTGTTTACTTTACCGCCGAGTGCGAAAACTTTGGTTCCTTTGGAACCGGTAGTGCCGTATTTGGTAAATTCCTCAACGCCGTTTCTGAGTATGTAAGGAACGGTTGCAAGGGTTTCTACGTTGTTAACAATGGTGGGTTTGTCCCAAAGACCGCGAACTGCCGGGAACGGAGGACGGGGTCTGGGCATACCGCGAAGTCCCTGAATGGAATGGAGAAGAGCGGTTTCTTCGCCGCAGACGAATGCGCCTGCGCCAAGACGGATATGTGCGCGGAAGGAGAATCCGGAACCGAGGATATCGTCGCCGAGAAGTCCCTGTGCTTCAGCCATTTCGATTGCATGGCGAAGACGTTTTACTGCGGTAGGATATTCGGCACGAACATAGAAATAACCTTCGGAAGCGCCGATTGCGTAACCTGCGATGGTCATACCTTCGATTACGGAAAGAGGGTTATCCTCAAGAATGGAACGGTCCATGAATGCGCCGGGGTCGCCTTCATCGCCGTTGCAGACAACATATTTTTCCTTGCTGTCCTGGTTATATGCAAACTGCCATTTGCGTCCGGTAAGGAAGCCGCCGCCGCCTCTTCCGCGAAGTCCGGATTCAAGAACGGTGGTAACAACTTCCTGGGGAGTCATTTTAAGAGCGTTTGCAAGACCCTGATATGCGCCGCAGCCGAGAGCTTCATCAAAGCTTTCGGGGTTGATCACGCCGCAGCCATGGAGAGCAATTTTCTTTTGTTTTTTATAGAAAGGAATTTCTTCCTGTTTTGCGATTTTTTCGCCGGTTTTAGGGTCAACGTAAAGAAGTCTTTCGACAATTCCGCCGCCGATAACGTCTTTTTCGATGATCTCTTCGATATCTTCCTGTTTTACAAGGCGATAGAGAACGTCTTTCGGATAAACGCGGATGAAAGGTCCCTGGGAGCAAAGTCCGAAGCAGCCTACTTTTCTGACCGCAACTTTTTCGGAAAGACCTTTTTCTTCGATAAGGCGGTTGCATTCCTCTTCAAGTTTAAGTGCGCCGGAAGCAACGCATCCGCCGCCGCCGCAGATCATAAGATAGATTTTGCCGTCGGAGCCGTTGAATTTGGAATCAAGGATTTCCTTGCAGACGGCTGCTCTTGCGTAAAGTTCTTCGGGTGTTCTAATCATGCTTCAGCAGCCTCCTTTGCTTTATATTCATCGATAATTCCCGCAACCTGGCTTACTTCAACATGGGGATAAACTTTTCCGTTGATGGTGACCGCCGGTGCAATTGCGCAGGCACCGATGCAGCGAAGAGCGTCGATGGTGAAAAGACCGTCTTCGGTGGTTTCGCCGGGTTTGATTCCGAGAATTTCGGAGAATTTGTCAACGATCTGCTGTGCGCCTTTTACGTAGCAGGCGGTTCCGAGGCAGCAGCCGATAACGTATTTTCCGTTCGGCTTGAGTGAGAAGAAAGAATAGAAGGTTACTACTCCGTAAATTTCGGCAACGGAGATTCCGGTGCGCTCGGAAACAATTTCCTGAACCTCCAGCGGAATATATCCATATTCTTTCTGGATATCGCTGAGGATCATTATGAGCGGTGTTTTTTCGTTTGCGTATCTGTCGCAGATCTCGTTAATCTTAACGACAGCGGCTTCGCTGAGATGAGCCATTTTTTGATTTCCCCCTTGAACTGTTTTTTTGTTTCGAGTTTCATTACTAATCCACAAAATAAGAGAGCCCGCGCCGCTTTGAGCGTAGCTACCTCCCCAATTCTGTTAAATTATAAACCCTTTATATATAAAAAGCAATAGTTTTTATGAAAATTTGTTAAATAAATAACTAAATTTTATTTCAATATAAGACCTTTTTGCACAACTTATCCCAATTTTTTTTCAATTGCGGTTATGTTGTACTAACCTCTGCATTTTTTCTTCGGTTAAGGTGTTAACAAAATCATATCTTTTTTCCTCCCTTTTACCTTTTGGACTGATTTGGGATATAAAGAACTTCCCTCCGTCAAAATAACAGAGGGAAGTATATTAACAGAACACAACCGTTCGATAAATTGGAATTTTTCAAACTGATGTCAAAATCGTAACAGAGCATAAAATCCTTGATTAAGCACTTCACATAGTAGAGTATGAAAGATTTGTAACAATCTATAAATACCTATTGACAATGCAGGTAATCGAGAGTATAATAATAAATAATTTAATACTTCAAACCGTTGAAGCGGAGATAACGGCAATGATGCCTTTACAGAGAACCTGTGGTGCTGAGAGTCAGGTAAGAAACAAGTTGTCAAATGGACCGCTGAGGGCGCAGTCAAATGGGATATTCCCAAAGTATTCTGCGACGTTGTAGGCAGACGTCATTTGCCGGGGATATGTTGGTATCCTGCTAAGTGCATAGGGTCATTCCTATGAATCAAGGTGGCACCGCGGATAAGTGTTGCATATGCGAAGCAATATGCGTTATTCGTCCTTGACAGAGAGTATATTTCTGTCAAGGGCGTTTTTGTTTTCTATACACTCCTTTGACATGAGATAGAAAGTCAAAGGAGTTTTTCCTATTAAGGAGGTAAGCACCATGCTGTTAACGAAACGTTGGTGGCGCTCCGGGCGCCGAATAATAAATATTTACTTGAAAGCGATCATGAAACCAAAACCAACCTAAACTGAATTTAATTTGGAGGAAAATACAATGAAATTTAACGATATCGAATTCGACACCTACTTCAAAAACTACCCTGATGCAAACGGTTACTTCGGAAAATACGGCGGTTCCTATATCCCACCTGAACTGCAGACCGCTATGAACGAGATCAGCGAGGCTTACCAGACTATCTGCAAATCCCGTAAGTTTATCAGCGAGCTTCGACGCATCCGTAAGGAATTCCAAGGCAGACCGACACCTATATCCCATCTTGCAAGGCTGTCCGACAAAATCGGTACTGGGGTTCAGCTTTACGTTAAACGTGAAGATCTAAACCATACCGGCGCACATAAGCTCAATCATTGCATGGGCGAGGTGCTTCTTGCGAAATATATGGGTAAGAAAAAGGTCATTGCAGAGACAGGCGCAGGACAGCACGGTGTTGCTCTTGCAACCGCTGCCGCTTATTTCGGTCTGGAATGCGACATCTATATGGGTGCTGTGGATATTAAAAAGCAGGCTCCCAACGTAGCAAGAATGAAGATTCTTGGAGCAAGAGTTGTCGAAGTCACAGACGGGCTGCAGACACTCAAGGAAGCTGTTGATGCTGCTTTCGCTGCTTACTGCAATGAGTATAAGGATGCTATCTATTGCATCGGTTCGGTTGTTGGGCCTCACCCCTTCCCAATGATGGTACGCAACTTCCAAAGTGTTGTGGGCATTGAAGCAAGAGAACAGTTTCTTGATATGACGGGAGAACTTCCCGATGCGGTTGTTGCCTGCGTTGGCGGTGGCTCCAATGCTATGGGACTTTTCTCCGGCTTTCTCAACGATCCCGTTGATATCTATGGTGTTGAGCCTCTCGGCAGAGGTATCAAGATGGGCGACCATGCTGCAAGCCTTACCTACGGCGAAGAAGGCATCATGCACGGCTTTAACAGCATTATGCTGAAGGATGAGAACGGTGATCCTGCTCCCGTTTATTCCGTAGCAAGCGGTCTGGATTATCCGTCCTGCGGACCGGAACACGCATTTCTGCACGATCTTGGCAGAGTGAAGTACGATGTCGTGACCGATGATGAGACCATTGACGCTTTCTTCGAGCTTTCCCGAATGGAGGGTATCATTCCCGCCATTGAAAGTTCCCACGCCGTTGCCTACGGCATTAAACTCGCTAAGGAAATGGGTAAGGG